>JAEYRX010000025.1 GCA_023435225.1 Bacillota bacterium | reverse complement strand
CTTATTTCTAATGGTCTTATAAAGACCGACGATATTTCCGTGGCTTAAATCATGTCTTGATTTTTAGACTGCTTAAAGGCTTTAGTTTCGCACGCCCTTTTTTATTTATCCGGTATTTTTCACGCTATCCCCCAATATTTAATCTAATTTTACTTCGGTTTATTCTCGAAAACACCCAAAAATCCTGCGCTAACCTTTTAAATTAAATTCGGTAAAACTTAATAATTCAACTTTCTCACTTCAATAATCTCTTTCTGTTTAGTCATACAATCAATATCGATTTTTGAAAACATCGAGAGTTTCAACGATTTTTTAAAAATTGATGTTCCAAACTGTTGACTTAACCGTATAATTTTAAGGTGGGAAAGTTGTATTAATATTAAAAATCAGTTTACTTTTGCAGATTTTTTAACCAAAATAAGTATGGGCAGAATCTATAGGATTTCTGCCCACACTTAAAAAAAGATATAAAAGATCAAGATATGATAAATGAACATTTCTGCAAAATTACTTTAAGCCTTTTATCAACTCACGGAGTCAATATTTTTTATTAATTGGTAAATTATAAGTCCTTATACTATTGACGGTTTGGATAGGTGTAATCCCCTTTTGATAAGATCCGGTTATTAGGATACCAAGATTCACATTCCCCGCTTTTTTAATCATAGCCAGATGGTCCGGGTCAACTTTGCCGTTCTGGTGCACTCTGCTTCCTAAAAAATGAGCGCAAAACTGACCGTTAAAATCATTGTCAAATATCGATTGTCCCCCATGAGGCATACCGTTTATCGAAGCAGCTATGTGTAGGTTACGTAATTGAACTACTACCGATCTCCTTGACCAGCTCCATTTCCCCCCGTATATTGTTTTCATAATTTCCGTATCTTCTTTGGTCAAAGGTTCTATATCAGCATGGTAAATACCATACAACCGCCGGACTCTAAATGATTGTCCGGTTTCTACATCAATAACAGTGGCATTTTCGCCTCTTTCCCATAATTGATTAACAATCGACCAAGGAATTACTTGAACCCCGCCTATTCTTCCCCGGGAAGAAATCCGGGTAACATCCAATCCGGTAGGGATGATTAATACCTGACCTTCTTTTACTTCGTTACCGGATAGTTTATTTTTTATCATAATAGCCGTAATTGACGAATTATATCTTTCAGCAATTTCAGCTAAAGTTTCTCCCGGTGCAACCGTATGTTCAATCACCTGTTTTTTGGTATTAATACTTTCCTTTAAGGCGGTCCAAGTTATTATTCCAACTATTCCGTCGGGAGTTAGCGATTGTTCAAGTTGAAATGATTTAACGGCTTCTGCGGTCATTCTGCCATAATACCCATCAGGCCTTCTTCTCATATAATGCAGGCGATATAAATATCCTTGAACTTCGATCACCGCTTTACCGCGGGAACCAATCCGCAAAAGGTCCGCCGCCGAGGCTGTCATCGGAATAATTCCCAACATTAAGGCACATAGATCAACTATCAGAATATACTTTAAGAATTTAAACATAACCGATTTCCTTTCTTTAACTAAGATATTAAGTATGTAAATTGAATACAGAAGACGGAATTCAGATAACTTCATAAAATAAGTTCGAATTTTCGGCTTTTATGCTGAATTATAGCTTCCTACTTCTGAACTCTGAAAGTAAACAAGTGTCCGATAAAACCCACAAAGGATCTCCACCAACGCACAATAAAATTAGCTTGTTTAACATCTATAGTGGAGTATCCATTCGTACTTCCAACCACTTTTCCATTAATAATTGCTTCAAAGGAAGCAATAGCCTCCCCCGGTCTAATAGGCAACTTTACATTATTTTTAGGTATTAGTCTGGTCTTTATTAATTGGTCGGTTCCCCGTTCAACCACCACTCCCAAGTTGGAGTATATTTTAACCGGAATATCCCGGGGTTGAGCGCTATTAAGGGATATTTCACCCACATTGGCGCCGGCTTTTTCAACCATATCCCATTGGTAATTTCGATAACCGTAATCAAGTAAGCGCTTAGTTTCAGACACTCTTTGGGGATCGCTGTCAGCTCCCATAATTACACTTAGTAACCTAAAGTCACCTTTTTTAGCAGTAGCCGACAGACAAAACTTTGCCTCATCCGTATGACCGGTCTTTAATCCATCGGCTCCCCGGTATACTTTGATTAATTCGTTGGTGTTTCGTAAAACAAATTCGCCATTTCGAAAATTATCAAGCCAGATTGAAGTAAACTTTAATACTTCCGGGTATTTTAACAACTCTCTGGAGATAATCGCCAAATCATAGGCGCTGCTATAATGATAGGGATCAGGAAGACCAGTCTCATTGGCAAAATGGGTATCTTTTAACCCCAATTCTTGACCCTTTTTATTCATGACTGCCACAAATTCTTCAACTGAACCGTAAAGATATTCGGCCACAGCGGCGCTGGCATCGTTAGCTGAGACTACGGATATAGCTTTAAACATCTCTCTTAATGGATATTCTTCCCCTTCTTTTAAATAAACCTGTGAGCCTCCCATTCCCGCCGCATTGGCTGACGTGGGTATTTTATCGTCCCAGCTGATCCGTTTATTATGTACTGCTTCCATAATTAAGAGCATAGTCATAACTTTAGTAACACTAGCCGGAGGAACTCTATGATGTTCGTTTTGGGCATATAATATTTTCCCGGTTGACGCTTCCATTAAGATCGCCGAACGAGCATTAATATCAAATCCATAACCAATAGTACCGCCAATCATAAAAACAACAATCAGAAATATGCCAAATAATACCGTTTTTTTATACTGCAAATAATTCTCCCTCCACTATGCAGCATTCCCAAAAAAAACAATTTTTATTACACTCCTGCTAAACTGCTTTTATGTCTTCAAATTATGCCGAAAAAATTAAAAAACCAGAGAATAATCTCTGGAGAAATATAATAATTCAACACTGAGGAACTGAGACACGGAGTAAAAAACTAAAAACACAGAGAAAAATATTATTAAAATCCTCTGTGTCTCTGTGCCTCTGTGGCAAATATTTTTTTGCTTTCAATCTATGTTTTTAACCGGCAAGGTGAAAGTAAATACTGAACCTTTATTTAATTCACTCTCAACTTCAATTTTACCGCCATACGACTCTACAATATGCTTAACAATGGATAATCCCAAGCCGGTACCGCCTTTATCACGGGATCTGGCCTTATCTACCCGGTAAAACCGTTCAAAGATCCGCCCCAAGTCATCCTGGGGGATTCCAATACCCGTATCGGCAACTGCTACTTTTAAATATGACCCATCCGATTGAATTGATATACTGACCTGTCCGCCGGGTTGAGTATATTTAAAAGCATTATCCAATAAATTGATTAATACTTGTTTAATCCGGTCACGGCTGGCATCGATTAACGGTAGATTGCCGTCCGGATAATGGATTTGCAGATTTGGAGTATTTCCACTTACCGGAACAAACCGTTCCCGCACCTCTTCGATTAATCCGGTCAGGTCAAATGCTTCATGATTATCGGCAACTTTGGAATCAAGTTTAGCCAGTTCCAGCAGATCATTAACCAAGTTGGTAAGTCTGTCGCTCTCTTGATCGATCGCCCGTAGATATCGTAATAACATTTCTTGTTCCTGCCAGGCTCCGCTTAGTAAAGTCTCGGTCATAGCTTTAACTGCCGTAATCGGGGTGCGCAGCTCATGTGAAACATTAGCAACAAAATCTTGTCTTACCCGTTCCAAACGGCGCAATTGGGTTAAATCATTCAGAACTACGATTGAACCCACTAATTTTCCGTAATCATCTTTTAATGGGGCTAAAAATACTTGTACTTGTCTATTCTGGGGATAGTAGAGCGATAATTCGCTTTCAAAGGTGGTTTTAGCTTTATTGACTTCTTGAATCAACCCCATTAAATGATAATTCAATACTGCTTCTAAAATAGGCCTACCATGAATGTTATGCGGATTAAGACCAAGAATTTTTTGGGCGGCCGGGTTAGCTAAAATAACCTTCAATTCCCGGTCCAACACTAAAATTCCATCGACCAGATTCTCCAGAATTACTTCCAGTTTTCGTTTTTCGTCCTTAATGATTCCAAAGGAAGTCTCCAATCTCTCCGCCATGCTATTAAAGACTAAACCCAATTCGGCTAGTTCATCCCGTCCAAAATATCGCACTCGGGCCGACAAATCGTCACTAGTGATTCGCTGGGCCATTCTGATTAAATCCAATATCGGCTCGGTAAGCCTTTTCATGGCAAATCCGCCGAAAAACAGTGCCAGTCCGGCTGTTAACAATATGCTGCCGACGGTTAATATTTTTAATCGTAAAAATAATTGGTTTAAAGCAATTTGTTCTTTAGCGACCCTGGCAACGCCGACAATTTTATCATTAATTTTTATTGGATAAGCAACATAAATCAAGTCCTGTTCGATAGTCTGACTATAACGGCTGGCGCTACCGGTTTTACCTGAAATCGCATCTTGAATCTCCGGCCGGTTCAGATGATTGGCCATTTTCTTATAATCATACATAGAATCGCCCAGTACTTTCCCGCCGGCATCGATAATAGTAATTCTACCGTCATTAACTTTAGCAAGGCGGGCTACTGTTTGGGAAACTACTCTTGGGTCCCGTAATTGAGCCTCATTCGTAAAATGCGCCGCAATTAATTTGGCCTGGATCAATTGATTCTCATACCAGGATTTACGGACTCTGTTTTCCTCAAAATTAACAAAGTATGCCGCTAAAAAGAAGGTCATTAAAACAACGCCAATAATATAAAAAAGAAAGAGCCGTGTCCTAAATTTCATAGCAGCCCCCTTTATTAGTTATCAGTTTACAGTTGACAATTGACAGTTAACATCCTTCAAAACAACTATGTTATAAACTGTAAACCATACACTATACACTTTTAAATAAGTCACGAGTTAAGAGTTGTCAGTTGACAGTCAAATAATATCCAAGTATTTAATATTTTAACTGTAAACTGTACACTGTCAACTGTCAACTACTTCTTAAACTTATACCCCACTCCCCGGACAGTTAAGATATATTGAGGTTCACCGGGGTCTTTTTCAATCTTTTCACGTAGCCAACGGATATGAACATCGACGGTCCGGTTATCACCATAAAAGTCATTGCCCCAAACCAGATTGAGTAATTGTTCTCTTGATAAAACCTGTCCGGGATGGCTGGCCAATATTCGCAAGAGTTCGTATTCCTTACTGGAGAGACTAACGGCCTCTCCTTTGTTGGTAACCTCATGCCCTAATAAATCGATTTGTAAATCACCGGAGACAATAACCTTGGCTTGTTCAGCCATTCCCGGACCATTGGGAGAAGTTCTCTTCAGAACCGATTTGATTCTGGCCATCAACTCACGCATACTAAAAGGTTTAGTTACATAATCGTCAGCCCCGAGCTCCAAACCTAAGACCCGGTCGATCTCGCCTTCTTTGGCGGTTAACATGATAATCGGCACACTGGATTGTTGCCGTATCTGCCGGCATAACTCCAACCCATTAACTCCGGGAAGCATCAAATCCAGTAAAATCAGATCGACATCTTTAGTCTGGGCAAGTTGGAGCCCTACTTCACCATTATAGGCGGATATGACGTCATAACCCTCTTGCTTAAGGTTATAACTAACCGATTCAACAATCATCGGTTCGTCGTCGATAATTAATATCTGTTTAGCCATTTAATTCACCCCTGTTTGAGGTTTACAGTTAATACCGTTCCGACCTTCCTGTTACCAAATAAATTACTCTTTCCCCAATGTTAGTGGCATGGTCGGCCACTCTTTCCAGATAACGGGCTACAAATAATAAATTCATCGATTGAGCAACCCTTTCGGCTTCACCACCGGCCATAATAAATCCGGTAAGTTCATTCAATAAAGCTTCATATAACTTGTCGACTTCATCGTCGCGTAAACAAGTAGCTTTGGCAAAATCGACATCACGGTCGATAAAAGCTTTTAAACTATCTTTTACCATAGCTTCAGCCATCCGGGCCATCCTGGGGATATCAATTAATGGTTTGATTAACGGAGTATTCCCGATTCGTTGAGTAATTTCGGCAATATTGGTAGCATGATCAGCGATCCGTTCAAGATCGGTAACCGTTTTTAATACAGTAGTAATAACCCGTAAATCACGGGCAATAGGCTGTTGCAAAGCAATTAACCGGATACAGTCTTCTTCTATTTTTCGGGACAAATCATCAATCAGATCGTCACCGTCGATAATTTTTTGGGCTACTCCCAAGTCTTGTTTGGCTAAAGATTCTACTGCCATATGAATGGATTCCTCAACCATACTTCCCATTAGCAATAATTCTTGCTGCAACTCGCTTAATGATTTATCAAGCCCTTCACGTGTCATGATATCACCCCAATTTAGAATCAGTTTACAGTTTAGAGTTGACAGTTCCCAGTCAAGACCTAAACAAACGTATCCGAATGTTAAATTTGTTAATTATGAAAATCCCTCAATTACTGTTTAAATAATTATTTAGACAATTTTTAAATTATGAAAATCCCTTAGCCTTAATATCAACTATAAATTATCAACTGTCAACTATCAACTATTCTTATCCAAACCTTCCGGTCAGATAATCTTCGGTCTCTTTTTGTTGCGGATTAGTCATTACCGATTCCGTTGGCCCATATTCTACCAAGCGTCCTAAGAGGAAGAATCCGATATAATCAGAGATACGGGCGGCTTGTTGCATATTATGGGTAACAATAATAATAGTATAATCTTTTTTTAGTTCGGAGATTAAATCTTCAATCTTACCGGTGGAGATCGGGTCTAGGGCCGAAGCCGGTTCATCCATGAGTAGTACTTCCGGTTCCACCGCTAATAGCCTGGCAATACATAACCGTTGTTGTTGTCCACCGGAAAGCCTTAACGCCGGAGAATGCAGCCTGTCCTTAACTTCATTCCAGAGCGCGGCTCCTATTAAGCTTTTTTGGACAATTTCATTCAACCGCGCCTTATCCCTAATTCCGTGAATTCGGGGCCCATAAGCGATATTATCGTAGATGGACATCGGGAAAGGATTGGGCTTTTGAAAAACCATTCCAACTCGTTTTCGTAAAGCTACCACATCTGTTTTCTGATCATTAATATCCGCTCCGTCTAAAGTAATTTCGCCTTCAATCCTGACATTTTCGATTAAATCATTCATCCGGTTTAATGACCGGAGGAAGGTGGTTTTGCCACACCCTGAAGGGCCAATTAAAGCAGTAACGTTTTTAGCGTAAACTTCCATATTAATCTCTTTTAAAGCTTGAAAGTTTCCATAAAATAAATTAAATTTTTCCGCTTTGATCGCAATTTCCATTACAAAGCCCCCAACCATTGCTATAATAAGTATTAATATTTGAGCCTATAATATTCAGGAGTCAGGATGTATTCTGTTTTTAAGGCTCCTGGCTCCTAAACTACTGTCTCCTGCCCTACTTATGCTCTCAGCTTCAACGAAAAACGGGTCATCAAAAGATTGGCAGCGGTATTGATGATCCAGATTGCAATAATTAAGATACTGGCTGTAGCATAGGCCCTAGGTAAAGAAAGCCCCTCAGCCGCTAAAGTATATAAGTGCAAAGTCATCGGCCGGGCCGAATCCATTATTGATATAGGCACGCGTAAAGCTCCACCGACCGTTAACCAAACCGCCGCTGTTTCACCGATGGCTCTTCCTACTCCCAGAACCAAACCGGTTACGATTCCGGGCAAAGCCGCCGGTATTACCACTTTAGCTATAGTAGTCCATTTAGTAGCCCCTAAAGCCAGACTTCCTTCCCGGTAAGAATTGGGCACCGCTTTGATTGCTTCTTCAGCAGTCCTGATAATCGTAGGCAACAACATTAAAGATAAAGTAATTGCCCCTGAAAGAATTGAAAAACCAAGATGGAGAAAAGTGACTAAAAAAGCGAATCCAAACAATCCAAAAATAATAGAAGGAACACCGGCCAAAGTTTCGGTTCCAAACCGAATAATTTTAGTAACCCAGCCTTCCCGGGTATATTCGGTTAAATAGACGGCAGCTCCAACCCCAATAGGTGCGGCAATAATAAGTGATACTACCGTAAGATATAAAGAACCGATAATTGTCGGAAAAATTCCACCCTTACGGCCCATTGCCTCCGGAAAACCGGTGAGAAACTCCCAATTTACGGACGGAAGCCCCTCTTTTAAAATAAAGATAATAATTAGTGATAAACATCCGATAGTAATAAACGCAGTCGACCAAAGAAGTACAAAAGCTATTTTTTGTGATAATTTTGTCACAAAATGCACTAGGATCTCACCTTCTTCTGTGTAAACAATAAAGCGGTCGAGTTAATAATAATGATTAAAACGAATAAGAAAATTCCTACGGTGAATAATGCCTGGGCATGCTCACCCGAAGCATATGACCACTCCTGACCGATAGTACCGGTTAAAGTCGGCCCCGGTTCAAACATTGATTTCGGAATAAGCGGGGTATTTCCGGTAATCATTATAACGGCCATTGTTTCTCCTATAGCGCGGCCCATCCCCAGTATTATGGCAGCCATAATTCCCGATTTGGCAGCGGGTACTAAAACTTTGTAAATAGTCTGCCAGTGGTTAGCCCCTAACGCCAGAGACGCCTCTTTATAATCTCTGGGAACTGCCCGGAGAGCATCTTCGGAGATACTAATGATGGTTGGTAGGATCATTATGGCTAGGATTACCCCTCCGGCCAGTAAGCTAAAGCCAACTCCCCCAATTAAATTGCGAAGGGCCGGTACTAAAATCACTAATCCAAAAAAACCATATACTACTGATGGTATTCCGGCTAATAAGTTAATAGCCGGCCGGACTAACTTGGTTATCCAATTGGGGGCGATTTCAGCCATAAACACAGCACAACCAACTCCCAAAGGAACGCCTAATACTAAAGCCGACAAAGTTACATAACCGGAACCGATGATTAACGGTAACAACCCATATTTGCCGGAAGTAGGCAGCCACTCAGTCCCGGTTGCCAAAGCCCTTGGCCCGAATTTAACCAAAACCGGCCAACCTTCTTTTAAGACAAACAAAGTAATAAGTAAAACTCCGGTCACTGCAATTGAAGCAGCCGCAAATAATACTCCGGAGATAAATTGTTCTTTCCTTTTGATCCTTAAATGAGCTTCCATTCTATTCCTCACAATCAGTAATATCAAAAATAAATAGATCCCTTTTGGAATCTATTTGACTGAAATCAAGCCATTCTCCACAATAATTGTTTGACCGTCGCCGAGAATATAATCGATAAACTTCTGAATCTCCGGTGATGGTTCACCATTTAAAATAAACAGGAAAGGTCGGACGATCGGATATTTCTTTTGTTTAATATTATTTACGGTACATTCTTCACCGTTAATTTTCAGATTTTGAACCGATTGATCGGAAGCAGCCAAGGAAATATAACCGATAGCATCCGGGTTACCCGATACAGTTTGCCGGACCGCCCCGGTAGAACCCTGGACTATAGCTTTAGCGGATACTTTTGTTTCACCCATAACCAGTTCCGTAAAAGCGCCCCTGGTGCCTGAACCTTCTTCACGGTTTACTACTACAATCGGTTTGTTTTCTCCGCCGACTTGGGACCAATTGGTAATAGTTCCGGAAAAAATACCCTTTAATTGTTCCTTAGTCAAATTCTTTACTTTATTTTGAGGATTATTAACTATAGCGATGCCATCCAAAGCAATTTCCACCGTTGTTAATTTTTGTTCTTCCGAAGGTTTAAGCTCCCGGGAGCTGGCCCCGATGTCGGCAGTTTTATCCAAAACCGCTTTAATACCGGCGCTGGAACCGCCGCCTTGGACATTAATATTAACGTTACGGTTTTGCTGCATATATTTTTCCGCTAATAATTCAGCTATCGGTTGGACCGAAGTCGAACCCACAATATTTATTTTGGCGCTGTCGGCTCCACATCCGGCAGTAACTAAAATCACTATTAAGACAACAATTGATGCTTTAAAATATTTCAACAATTTTTCCGCCCCCTTACATTTTTATGATAGGGCAAAAAAATTAAGCCTATTTGAACCGAATATTAAGAGTATATTAAGGAATGAAAAAGGACTTCATTTTTAAAAAGTCCAATAAAGAATATTTTTTTGATTTCTTCTGCCTTTTTCCCTGATTAACTGTGCTCCGCATTTTTTACAGTACTCGGCAAAACTCATGGCTTTGGTTTGACAATCAGGACAAACCATACTATTCACCTCCTCTATTTAATTTTCTTTTTCTATAAAATATAAAAAATAATGAATCTCTCTTTGATAAACCTAGGATAGATCCAATCCCTTTGGCTTCAGGGGACTTTCGGTTTAGTGTCGCCACCGGTAATAACTTATCATCGCCATATCGCTCCGCTTCCTGGTTTAGTATAATCGCGATGCATTCACATACCGTCATTTTTAAAATACCACTGAATATTTAAAAGGAAATTTAGCTTAGATTAAGCCCTGGTAACAATAGGGTAAATTTAAACTCAAGCGCCGGAATTAGAAATCGAAAAAGCTTTAAAAATATAGTAAAAGAGGTAAAGAAAACCCGCCCTTAATAATAAAGGCGGGAGAAATTTTTTTCTTCTCTTAAAAAATAAGCAGTATATCTTAAACCACTTTCGTCGTCCAATCTTCCACATTCCAAACATCGGAAACCCAATCCTCGTAAAACTCCGGCTCGTGGCTGACAATCACCACGGTTCCCTTAAAATCTTTTATGGCTTTTTTCAGTTCTTCCTTAGCATCAGTATCGAGGTGATTGGTGGGCTCATCCAAAACCAGCCAGTTAATGTTTTTCAGCATCAGTTTGCAGAGGCGGACTTTGGCGTTTTCACCGCCGCTTAACACCATCATCTGACTGGCTATATGGTCCCGGGTAAGACCGCAACCGGCCAAAGCTCCTCTTACCTCGGCATTGGATAAACCCGGATACTCGTTCCAAACTTCTTCCAACGCCGTATTACTATTATAACGGCCCGACTCTTGTTCGAAATAGCCGGGCTCCAAAAACTGGGTCAATTTCACCTCACCGGCTACCGGTTGTTGAATACCCAACAAGGTTTTTAATAAGGTGGACTTCCCCAGACCGTTAACTCCTCTAATAGCGATCTTCTTGCCCCGTTCCAATACCAAATTTAACGGCCTGGTTAATGGTTCATCATACCCGATCACCAAGTTATGGGCTTCAAAAATATATTTCCCGGGAGTCCGGCCCTCGCGGAATTTAAACACCGGTTTGATTCGTTCCCGGTCCTTCTCGATAATATCCATTTTATCGAGCTTTTTCTGACGGCTTTTAGCCAAATTGGCCGTGGCCGCCCGCGCTTTATTACGGGCCACAAAGTCTTCCAGCTTTTCAATCTCTTTTTGCTGCTTCTCAAAAGCTTTCTGATTTTGTTCCTTTTTAAGCTGATACATCTGCTGAAATTCATCGTAATTACCGGTGTATCTAGTTAACACCGCATTCTCCACATGATAAACCACATTTACGACTTCATTTAAGAAGGGAATATCATGGGAAACCAGGATAAAGGCATTTTCATAGTTCTTCAGGTAATTCTTCAGCCAGTTAATATGATTTACATCCAGAAAGTTGGTTGGTTCATCCATAATCAGAATCATCGGATTTTCCAATAACAACTTAGTAAGCAGTACCTTGGACCGTTGACCGCCGCTTAACTCGGAGACGTCCCGGTCCAGCCCGATCTCTCCTAATCCCAGTCCGTTGGCAACCTCTTCAATCTTAGCGTCAATACTATAAAAACCATTGTGCTCCAAAGCGTTCTGGATATCACCCACATCTTCCATCATGGTCGCTATTTCGCTTTCCGACACCTCGGCCATTTTCTCGTATATCTGTAACATCTCTTGTTCCCAGTCAAACATTTGCTGAAAAGCTTCCCGGAGGACCTCCCGGATGGTTTTACCTTTGGTGAGCACCGTATGCTGATCAAGGTAGCCGGTGGTGATCCGGTTGCACCATTCAACCTTGCCTTCATCGGGCATCAATTTCCCGGTAATGATATTTAAAAAAGTCGACTTCCCTTCCCCATTGGCCCCCACCAGTCCGACATGTTCACCTTTTAAAAGCCGGAAGGAAGCGTTCTCCAATATTTTTCTAGCTCCGAAGCCATGACTGACGTTTTCTACCGTTAAAATACTCATTAGTTAAAGATCATCCTTTTCTTAAAGTTCCGTTTGTTATTGTAACTTATAGGATGGGGGAAAGTCAAAGAGAGATTAAAGATAATTTAAGAGATTTGCCGGATTACATATTTAACGGCTAAAGTTGATCATTTATGTTGAAAGCGAAGAATTGTCGAAGGACTTACTACCATAGCCTTAAATTCTTATTTGTGTGGATAAATCAGCATACTAGTGGCACAATATTTTCATATTGTAAAAAAATTTACTAGCGGAGTTATTATGCCGATCCATATGATTCCTTTTCTCTATGCAAGTATTTTTGGCGTAATTTTAGTAGCTGTCGTGCCTAAAAAGGAAATCCACCGTTTGTTTATTTACGGATTAATATTTGGCGGAGTATTTGATATCCTTACAGTTGGATTTGGCAATTTAATCGGTGAATTTAGATATATTAATTATGGGCCTTTCGGACAATTTGGCATTCATTTCATGGCCCCGATAGCCTGGACCATATTCTTTATTATTTACTTTTATTTCTTGCCGGTGTCTAAGTGGTATCGCTATATATATACAATTGTCGGGATATACTACAGCATGCTGTTTTGCCAACTGATTACCAGGCTGGGGGTTTTAGAATTAGCCCATGGTCTTATTACTTCCATAATTCCTTTCGCCATTTGGTTTCCTATTGCCACTTGGGGATATGGCCGGCTGGTTAATAAGATAAATTGTAAAGAGTAAATGAAAAGGGAAAACTATTTTGAGTTATTTAGCTTGGCTTCATCAACATAAAATAAATTATTTCTTCAACACCGGACCGATGATATCGATCCGGTCCGTCCAAATACCGCCGGTATAATTTGCGGGCAATGTTTTTAAATCGGCTTGCGAATCAAACCCATCCGACCAGCCATTTACGTATCTTACCAGAACCACCCGGGTATTTGCTTGCTCCATCCGCTCCAAAAACTTATCCGGCCAGCCCCATAAAAATTTCGCATATCGAACCGGCAGGTGAAGTTCCATGTTATGTGCTTTACCTGGTATGTACCCGGTCCAACCGATAAACATATAACTCAATAAGGCATCAATCATTCTGGATTTAGTCAGTACCTTCATTTTGGGATAGTGTTCTCGCAGGAGATCCAGAGCCAAATCATTTCCATAAACGGAAAGATTATTTATTTCCGATTGATCCAGGGTTTTCAGGAACTCCAGCAATACCGGCCCCACCTCATTTCCTTCATCTTTAATATGGAGCAGAAATTTTTTATCCGGAAAAGCCCGAAAAACATCCTCGATGGAAACCAGCAAACCAATCCCAGTTCCTCGCAACGGGAAGGTTTTGCCGTTATCCGCCGTATAGCCGTATCCGACATCCAGCTGACGTAATTCAGCCATCGTATGCTCGGACACATTTCCTTTGCCGTTAGTCCGGTATTCCAGCGTATAGTCGTGAAAAACAGCCAATTGCTTATCCGCAGTCATCCGGATATCAAACTCAACAATTTCGGTGCCGTAATCAAAAGCAGCCCGGATAGAAGGCAAGGTGTTTTCTATGTATGGGTATTCCGGCTTATGAATAATGGCGGCGGTATTAGTATTCCACTTTATCCCTTCCAGATCATAGGTCTGTCCTAGAGCTCTGTGGGCAATAAGGGTAGCTTTTTTTCCGCTACGGTTGACAAAGAGTGAGGTGTTATTGAGCCACAAGAAAATAAAAAAAGCGATAATCAGCCAAAATACCTTGCTCTTTATTAACCTCTGAAAGAAATTTGAAGGTTTTTTATTTTTGGTTTCTGCGGTCATAAATTTAAGACTCCTGTCTATTAATTTGTTTTAGGGAAGCGCTGATTAATCCGATTTTGTGCGAGCAAATATGCGGTATTAGGCATTTTACGAAGCACAAAATCGTTACTTATTCAATTAATCAGCGCTTCCTTAGGTATAAGTTAAAGAAAGTTTTATAACTATCTTTACATTCCTAATGCCGAATGTAAAGAAAAAATCAAAGATATTTCTTCAACTTATGAATTTCGGAAAATATGTTGAAATATAAAAAACTTATTTCAACATATATATATCCATTTTTTACTTTTTTTAAATAAAGAACCGGGAAAGCTCCCACCGACTTTTCCCGGTTCTCGGCTTGTAACAATAATAATGATTTCCTTATTGATTTTTCCAACAAAAATCAGGTCATTGAAAAAAAAGACATCCTTTGAAATGCAGGAAAAGGTAAAGAAGTTCCCGAAAAAAATTTAAAATTTAGTAGTCGCTAAATTTATTTAAATGAAATGGAGAATGAGCATGAAGAATAAGAAAAATTGTGTGTGCGCCATTGTTTCTATTCTTATCTTTTCAGCATTACTAGTAGGATTTACTTTTTCCGGTGATAGGGATCTGGATTCGGCGCTTTCGGAACTGAATGTTAATGCTAAAATGGATTTTGGTGACTATAAAACAGAGATTTGTCTTGGTTATAATATCTCGGAGTCTAAATTTGATTACTTTTCCGGTACGATTAAGATGGAACCGGCTGATATTTATATGGCTGCCGAGCTTTCAATGATAACAAAAACTCCAATTGATAAAGTAATTGTAACTTATCAAGCAAACAAAGGAAAAGGCTGGGGGCAAATCGCCAAAGAACTTGGAATAAAACCGGGTTCTGCTGAATTTAAGGCTTTAAAGGGTAAAGCTCACAGTCATAATGCCAAGATTAAAGAAAAATCAAAAAACAAAGGGAAGAAAAATAAAAACAAATAAATATTTGTTATAAAAGAGGGTTTCGTAGGATTTCCGAAACTCTCTTTTTCCCATGAGGAGAAGAGTGTAAGTTCAAAATGAAAAAACGTCCAGCGTTTCGCCCCTTGAGCTACATTTAAAATACCCGGAACTCCGTGGTTTTTCCCTCTCCCTTAGAAACCAGCCTAGTTAAAGATTTTGGGAGAGGGAAACGATCACATATAACAAAATTATATTCTTTTCCCAGGTGTAAAAGAAAAAACAATTTCAAATTTAGGCTACTTTTTTACAACCGGTATCCAAATTTCACTTTTAAAAGTCGGCGAAGAGAAATCGTTATTTTCGTTCCATAAAATCTCCGTCCCCTCGGTCGATTGATAATTGGATGACGGAAACCACTCGGAGTAGATGCGTCCCCAGATATTTTGCAACGTTTCCGGAAACGGTCCGACTGCTTCGAATACCGCCCAGGTTGAAGCAGGCACTTCCAATGAAGCTAAATTCTCCGGATGTTCTTTGGTGGTCGCCACTCCAATATAATGGTCAAGTTCCCCTTTTTCCTCCATCCGGCCTTCGGAAAAGTTAGCGGAGGCTTGAATCAGTCCAATTGGTTCAACATTTGAAAGTCGCTTCAATTGATCGATGGTTTCAGCAGTTAAGGTTTTCCACATCGCGGCTATCGCCGGATTCACCCCGTTAAAAATAATAGGAACTCTTTTCTCGATACCGACTATCCGAAATGCTTCTTTTTCTACGATGCGATAATTCATCTCATTTCCTCCTCTAATGGTTAGTTGAAAGGTCAGCCGGGGATAAGCTTTAAGAGATTGGCCGTTATTTCTGGCTTCCGACGGTGTTATGCCGTGTAGACTCTGGAACGCCCTTGTAAAAGAGTCCGCTGAACCGTATCCATACTTAACTGCAATATCAATGATTTTGGCATTGTTTTTAATAAGCTCAAACGCCGCCAAAGTCAGGCGTCTACGGCGGATATACTCCGACAACGTTACTCCGGCCAGCGAAGAAAACATTCTTTTGAAATGATATTCCGAGCATAAGGCGAGTCTTGCCGCCTCTTTATAGTCAATATCACCTGTGAGGTTTTCTTCAATATAATTCATGGCCTCATTCATGTTTTCCAATAAATTCACTTCACCAGGCCTCCTTCCACCAATAGAATAGCAGAAATCGAACCGAACTATCCGATATTTTGTGCCCGATTATACCGGTTATCCATTCAATAATTCAATCCATCAGCCCCTTTAGCCCACTGGTTATCCAACCTTGATATTTTCCTTTTGGTTTTAGCTTTTACACAATACTCTTTACTTCGCCTCTCCCGATCCGCTCAATCCACTTGCACAAAATAATCCAATCCATCAGCCCCTGGCTGTACATGATCTCATCACTGCGGCTTAGTTGTCTCATGTATTCGGAACTATAGTTATCCATGGTTTCTCTGTCCTCGTCCGGAAGTTTGGTAAAGAGTTGCCGGAATAGTTCGGACGGGACCTTGCCCAGTTCTTTATATTCGGGGTCGTGGATAATAATTTCGTCTTGGATCTGGCAGATGCGGTCGAAGATTAATTTTTGAAAGCCTTTGCTGTTATCGCTAAGCATGTAGACCTCCGTTCTCAATAAGTGTGAAGAGTGAAGTTTGAAGTTTGAAATTCAAACCTTTTTCGCCTTCAACTTTTTTATTATCGTTGTTAAAATTGAGATTAATTGATCACATTCATCCATCAACCCAGATACTTGCTCTTTAGTAACAATTCCTGAAGTAACTAAAAGTCTTAGCCAATAATGAGTTTCCCGGGCTTCTTTGCATGAGATACTATACTTCGCAATAAAATCCGCTTCACTTTGGCTCGACTGCCCCTCTTCCACATAGGATAAAGTAAATTCATATATTAGATTTGCATTCTTAAAGCCGAATGCAAATTTTATATAAAGAAGTATTTACTTTATCCTATTACAGCTGTAATAAGTTGAATTAATATCGTCATTATTTCCATCATGTCCGGCTTTAGGGACTTGATGCAGATTAGGAAATTAATTCAACTTATATAGCTCCAATAGATGTACCGGAACGCAGCAATTGGTTTGCCAACGTCCGCGAAACTCCCGGTTTTTCATCGAGTAACCTGCATAATTTGACTATCTCCACCGCAAACTTAAAAGTCCTTTCCGGTAAATCACTCTTCATTTCAAACCCACCTTCAAATTTTTTTATTTCACACTTCACACTTCTAACTTCAAACTTCTTACCTCCTGGGATAGGCGTGAGGCACGAGGCATGAGTGGTGAATGATGTGCCGAGGGTGCCTAGTTTTTGTTTGCCGAATATTGGGGTAATTACCCCTATCCGGCCTGGCGGCCACCTTTCCCCGCTCGGGGACAGGAATAGCCGGGCTCCGCAGCTTTAAAAACACCGTAGCGTGATGGTTATCTCCTCTCCGAGCGGGGAGGAGACAAAAGAGGAGGGGTCTAACCCCAATTTCCGGCCAGTTTGACTCCGAAGCTGTACTCAAACCAATAATAAAAAAACAACCACGCAAAAGAACTTCTTTTTAAAAGAAGCAAACTTCGTGTATAATGAAATTAGTTTACAAAAAAATAGCTGTCAAATTTTTTTAGAAGGTATTAAATCATATCTATATCAACAACTAAAGTATTAAATGTTTTGTTTCCTATCAGGTGACAATTTTATTATAGTCTCCGGATGGGTGACTGTCAAGAATGTTTTATATTTTTTCAATAACTTTTTTAGGCAATATTAAGATGCAGGTGGTGCTGGTTTTGATAGTTCAGACAAAATTCGGGGAACGTTTTAAACAATTGCGGGAAGAAGCCAATCTTACCATGGAACAACTCGCGGTTAAATTAGGAACAAAAAAACAAACCATTAGTAGATATGAAAATAATCAGCGGGAACCGGAATATGCTACCCTTATTAAAATCGCTCAATTTTTTAATGTGTCAACTGATTATCTGCTTGGGTTGAAGGAATATAAATGATTATTTAAGTTAAGTTACCATCCTTTTACAAAACGGATATCTCCATAAAATGCTTAATACATATGTTCAATTATCATTCATAATACCGAATACTTAACACTAACAAGTAAACCTTAAGTTTTTAATTATAGTAAAAATTTGTTAGTTAGTGTACCTATCCGGTATCCGGATCTCAAAATTTGACAATCGTGTACCGCATATTATACAATTTAACCAACACAAAGCAGTCGGCAGTGTATTCCCCACCGGGAGACCCCTTTCCTAGAGCCGATTGCTCATTTTTCACCTAAACGCCCCACATTATCGTCGAAAAAGACCACTTTCACACCCATGCCCCCCAAATACATTTCCATCCCCACTCCGCACTCCCTCAAAGCAACCAACCGCTTTTCTCCCTAATAACGCTTTTTTGCCCTTCATCCCCTCCCAACTATTTTACATTTCCTTCAAAAAATTTTCCAACTCTTGCAGGAAAACTGGAAACTAGTTACGAATACTAATCCCATCTGTTAACAGTATGAACAAAAAAAACCAAGGAAAATTAGTCCAACCGTTGGCAAAACAGGTTCCACCGCACGATAAAATCATTAAACCGCAACGAAGAATCGTTCCACCGCATGATAAAATGATAAAAACGCTCGAAAGAATGATACAACCGCACCGAAAAACGATCAAACCGCGCGAAAAGATCAATAAACCCCATGAAATAATCACAGAACCGTAGAAAATAATCATGGAACCGCACGAAAAAACCATCAAACCGTAGAAAAATGTTGAAAATCAAAAAATCAAAAAAAGGAGCAAATAAATTATAAGTGTATCCAAAAACCGGGTTGACGAATTTCTATTGGCTGCTCAAGTCATGATCGAAAATTCCATCTCAGACAACGGAGTAAAAACCGCGCTGGCAGCTTACGGCTTTACTGAGACTAAATTGACGGAAATAAAAAATTTGTACGAAGAAGTAGCAGCCTTGCATAATGTCCAAAAGAAGGAATACGGCGAACAGGTGGCGGCCACCTCCGAGTTGAACGACATCTGGGATACGGCCGACCGGCAGTATATGAAGACCCTAAAAATTGCCCGGGTGGCCTTTAAGGATAACATCAAGGCTGATAAAGCGATAATGTTATTTGGAGACCGCAAGCAAAGCCTCTCCGGTTGGCTGGAGCAGGCCAGAGCCTTTTACTCCAATATCATAAACGACCCTGGTATGCTGGCAACCATCGGCGAATACGGCTATCTCCCGGAGAAACTCCGGGAAGAAGCGGCGCTGATCGACCAGGTCACCACCAAACACCTGGCCCAAAAGAAAGAGATCGGCGAAGCCCAGGAGGCCACCCAAAACCGGGACAAAAAACTTGATGAACTGGCCATACGCGTCTCCGGCCTCCGGGCCGTCGCCAAAGTGGCCCTGGATGAAAGCCCGCAAATGCTGGAGAAGCTGGGGATATTGGCTAGGACCACGCCGAAGGCCCAAGTGAAGCAAGCGGCAAATAACGGATAGAGTTGAATGTTGAAGATGAATTGATATAAAGCAAAAAAGCCTGTGGATTATATTTCACAGGCTTGATTTTTCCCGACTTATAAAACATTATTACTTAAAAACTCCAGCTAACACCTTTATACTTTCTTCTAATTCTTCTATTTTAATCATATGCTCATCATTAAAAACATAAATTCCCTGCATCCGAACAAATTCTCTAAGCAGCTCTTCGTTATTCATTCCTATCTGCAAATAGCTGAATTGATTAATAGGCTTTTCGGCGAGTTCACTGCCGATCCGTAATTGCTCTTCCTCGCGTTTATAGCCGATCATTTTCTCCAGGAAATCCTCATCCGAAAGCATAGCTCTTATTTTCTCATTCTGCAATAGCACTACCAAGTCATAGAGGTGCTTTGCCACATCAAAATAGCTTTTATGTAAATAGTAAAATTCTGCTGCGAATACCTTGTCAATAAATATCCGTTCCAACTTAATGGTGCTTATCATAAAGGGCTCGACTTCATAAGTATCCGTTAATGTCTTCTGCTGCTCTTCCGTAGCCATATTAAAAATGATGGGAGCTATCGGCATCGGCTCGAAAGGCTCGCTAACCGTAAATGAGGTGGCTTCTACTTTAACCCGGCCAAATCTTTGTAAGGCATCTTCATTGTCAATATCCACAACGGAATTGTATCTATAAACGCTGGTAATACTACCTTTACGATTGTCATTGTCTTGATCTTCTTTGTCTCTGGTTAGACAGGAATATTCTAAAGCGGCATGTTCCAACCTTCTTTTAGCCTGACTGTTGGAACATCCGTCTATCGATACCGTTAAATCAATATCCTCCGAAAACCGTCTGATGCTGCCTAGCGCTTTATATAAAGCAGTACCTCCTTTGAAGTATGCGGGAAGATCATTTTGTTTTTTCGCAAGCTCCTTCAATAATAGCGTGACATAATAGTCTTTTTCAATAATATCCGCTCTGATACCGGTTCTTTCAAAGATGCCCAGTAATAGGGTTTCAAATGCTGATGGATCCAAGTGTAGTTTCATTCCAGTTCACTTGCTGCGATCTCACCGATACGCAACAGTGTCTCCTTCCTGTAATACTTGTTCGCATAAGCCACCAACTTTATAAAATCCAAACTGTTGTTTTTAATATAGAAAAGAATGATTTTTTCAGGATGGGAAGCGTCAATAGGCACCTTATCCTTATTTTCAATAGCGTCCAAAAGTTGCAGATACCGGTAGTTTTCTTCAGTGACTGTAGTTACTGGTTTTCGGATTACTACATTCAACTTTTCATCAACTCTGCTGCCGTTTTGTTTAAATACATTCGTAGCATAATATTTGTATTTGGCAATTTGGGTGGTAAGCCCGATTTTATTCATAAATGATGCTCCGGTTTCGTAGCCTATGGTTATACTGTTTTTATGGATATAGGCGTTCCGGGCAAGAATAGCCGGATTAAGTTTGGTTTTACCAAATGGCGTTATTTGAGCTTTGTAATAGACTCCTTTTTGATATCGTTCCAAATCATTGTTGTCGGCAATCCGTTTAAGATTGACATTAGCAAGGCCTTTCGCTTTTTCAAAATTAATCTCAAATTGCTTGACTAACTTTTCGGCGATATCTTCCGTATAAATAGGTACACCAACAGGCAAGCGAAAAATCATATCCGCAATATATTGTCCATAACCAACCTGTTCCATTTGTATCACCGCTTTTTGTTATTATCATATGACAAAAATAATTATTTTATACAATCATAATAACAAATATCTTTTCTGAAATCAAGTTATTATACGGGAATTTAACCTTTTACCATTTACCCTTTAATATCGACAATAACATTGTTGTTAATTATTTAGCTGAAATCAATACAATTACTGGGGATATAGTAATTACTGTAATTTAATATTTGATGAAAAGTTCATAATAAATCAAGTACCAAACCGGGATCGTCATACGACTACCCCGGTTATTGTTGTTAAGCAAGATTACTTGATAGGCCAAGGAGAAAAACAGCCAAGCATTAAGTTAAGGTTTATATGAAGTATTAAAATCCGTAAACCGTTTAACCAAATAGCCTAAAACCAATCCGAAAATGAGCAAATTAATAAAAGCGCTGTAATTGGTAGTTATTGAATGCTTTTGAAATTTCAACCCTACCGCGGGGTAGAATATTAAGAAGGTAAAAAATGCGAGCGCTTCGGAGATTACTATACTTTTTACATATATATAATCTTTTCCAGTCAGCTTTACCAAAAGGCAAAGCAGAATAGCGATGGTTACCGGACCGACCAATGCTAAAATAAAACCTAGTAATTCCGCCCAAAACATGTAGACTTCCGGAGGATTAAAGAAAATTGCCGTTGCGTCACCCCATGGAGTACGGGTCGTTACGCCGAACAGATTCCATAAATACACCAGCCCGAAGAAGAACAAACCGCTAACTATTCCTAATACAAATCCCGCAAAAAAGAAATCTTTGATTTTTACCGGTTTCATACTTATTGATAGGACTCCTTTTAATAATAATGAACAATTTTATTGTTATTTTCTTAATAAAAAAATATCCAAAAACATAGAAAATATTTAGTGTCCCTGTTAATAAAAAATCATTTGAGGAACCACGAATGGACACTAATGCACACGAATAAAGGCATATGGTTTTACTGTTTACAAATTCCAATATAAGAAATATACTTCATCCTATACGGAGCATATCGGAGAAACTCAATATGTCTATCAAAAAACCACATTTCCTATTTATCATTATACTTGTAAGCATAATCTGTTTATATGGATTTCGACAAGTCCTCAAAGAAGGACCTAAAAACTCCCCACCGCCCCAAGTGCCGGTAGAACCTAAAATACTAACCTTTTATGAAGAAGGTTGGGGAGGAATTTACGCCGGTTCTTGGAGTAGACTCCATGAAGTCAAAGAAAAAGTTGATCTTGTTAGTCCGGTTTGGCTTGGACTCAAATCCAACGGGCTGGTGAATTGGGATAAAACCAATACCGAGGCGCTTTCCTTTTTCAAACAAAACAAACTTCAGTTTCTGGTGCTTGTTACTGCCGGTTCCGGGCGAAACAGCACCGCCATCCTTGGAAGTCAAGCATCCCGTCAAAATGCTGTTAATTCCATATATACCTATCTCAAAAATGTGGCGGCGGATGGGATTTGTCTGGACTTTGAGTATATTCAGCCTGCTTTGAAAGAAACTTTCACCGAATTCGTAAAAGATCTTAAAGCAAAGATGATGGAGAAAAAATTATTGGTCGCCGTTTTCCCCTATGTAAACTGGGAGGAACCGACGAAGGAAGCATACGATTACCAAAGTTTAGGCCGTCTGTCCGACGGCGTCATTGTTATGACTTATGATCAACACCGTCCTAAAGATACTCCGGGGCCGGTTGCGGCCGGGCATTGGGTAAAAGCGAATTTAGATTATCTGCTTACCAGGATTGATAACCGGAAACTCTGGCTCGGGATCGCCGGATACGGTTATCAATGGCAAAGCGGAAAACGGCAGGGAACAGCGCTTCCTGCCTGGTATTGCCGGGCGAAAGCCGAAAGATTGGGGTTTAAAGATACCTACCAGCCGGAGACGGTAAATGAGCATATAAATTTCAAGACAACAAGCGGAACTTTCAATATTTGGTGGGAAGGAGCCCGGGGGGATGAAGGAAAAATCAGCTCTGGCGAAAGAGTATAAGTTAGCCGGAGTAGCCTTGTGGCGTCTGGGATATGAAGAATTAGAATTTTGGGAGTGATTTTTTAATTTCAATCGGGAAATAAGGTGTTTACCCCCTGCTTTTATTTAACCTGCATCCGGCAAGTAACCTTTTAAAGATTTTATAAAATCCAGACTTGCCGGAGGCTATCGTTAAACCCGATCCGGCCAATTTTTTAGCTATGCGGCAAGTGAATTGATTTTTATTCACCGAGAGCATAGGCGAAAAAATTGCCATAATTTTACTTACTTGCCGGATCGAAGTTTAATTTAAGTAGATTAAGGTAAAGCCCGGAGTTGGGGCTTTTTTCATTTAATGTTTCAAAAGTCGGTAATGCAACCTGCCTGTAACATTCTCTAATAATATACATAAAATATATATGTTGAAAAAAGTCTTGAGTATGCATTCACATCCCAAAAGCCGGATGTGAATGGCGAAATTATTGGTTTTTTTCAACAAATGAATCAAGGAATATATGTTGCAGTAAGATTTTTTATCCAAAAAATTTATTGCAACATATATAGTTACCAAAGGGAGGTATTTTTATGGATAATTGTAATATAAATAGATCTGCCAGGTTTCCGGAGACTTACTATTATGTAATCCGGCCCACGGTAAGTAGTATTGTAGCGGAGATGGACGATATGTCGGTTGCTTATCCAACCCAAGGAATGTATAACGCTATATTGGAACGAGTATATGATCAAGTAGTAAAAATGCATCCCAATCAACCGCAAAACCAGGCCATAAAGTCTTCGGAACAAAACCCAAGTAATTCCGATTATCAGGCGGAACAATTTTTTCCGCCGTTTTTTGAGGGATCTTTAATTAGTGATCTGCTTGGCGTATTAATTCTTTTCGAACTATTAGACCGCAGGTGGCTAATATAGATAATACTCCCCGTAAAATCCAAAAACCGAACCCCATAAAACCTAGCGGTGAACTTTGTCCAGTTGGCTGGTAATAATCCGCCTATAATACCACCCAAAACAACCGAAACAATATGACCGCGGCTAATGTTAAAAACCCCCGTCCGTTATTGGCCGGGGGTCTGACTTTTTTATAAAACCATCCTATGCTTATATTATCTTTGGGGTACTTTAATCTCCCGTAAATTATATTGAAACCGGCTTTCCGGATCGGGGTTAAAGGTTTTTTCAAACCGATAAACACTCTTTCCCCTGACAAACTCCCGGACCTCCTCGTAAATACCGTTAGACGTCTGGGATATGAAGAAATAGATTTTTGGGAGTAAACGGTTAAATCAATATTTGTTTAATATTTTAGAATTACTTTTCGCAACCCCCTGACGGCATTACAGATATAAATACCGTCGGCATGATGAAGATCATTTTCGGTAATGACTCGTTCCGCAATATTCGGCAGTGTCTCTAAAAGATGCCTCCGGTAGACGCCGTTTAGCAAACCGCAAACCAGCGGCGGAGTAAGTAACCGGCCATTCCGTTCAATTAAAACATTACTGATTGCACCCTCGGTGATCTCCTTCCGCTCATTCATAAAAATGACATCAGTTAAACCTTGTTGAACTCCTTCCCGGTACATCCGGTCATAAAGCAAACGATTGGTGGTTTTATGATAGAGAAAAAGATCATGGGAATCCGTTTGAATATCGGCCAACCTCACATACAGGTTTACTGGCTGCTTTTCCTCTGTAATTTCCCCGCTGGTGATATTTATCCGGCCGGATTGACCTAAAGTTAGCCGGACTTTATACTTCCGCCCCGGTCCAAATGAACGGGTGACCTCATTAACCCGGCTCTCCAATTCATCCAAATTCAAAAGATAATCAAAGTATTCGGCTGATTGTTTTAAACGGTGCCGATGTTTATCTAAAAATGGATATCCCTGGTCCCAAAGCATGGTTTCGATTAATTGAAACTCCGGCTGATTCACCATGAAGAAATTAGCCTTCAACTTACACTCCCGGTATTCGCTATCCGGATCGGAATCAAAAACCACTCCGCTACCAACACCCATCTCGCCTTGATTACCTGATAATACCAGTGTCCGGATGGGAACATTAAAAACCGCTTGGGCGTCCGGCCCAAAATAACCGATGGCCCCGGTATAAATACCGCGCGGCTCCGTTTCCAACTCGTTAATAATCTGCATCGCTCTTATTTTCGGCGCGCCGGTCACCGAACCACAGGGGAAGAGGCTACGAAATAGTTCATAATAAGAAACTTCCGCCGGGAGTTTGGCGGTAATGGTTGAGGTCATTTGCAAGAGAGTTTGATACTTCTCAATTGAAAATAGCTCCGGTACTTTAACCGAACCGGTAGCGGCGATCCGCCCCAGATCATTACGGAGCAGGTCCACTATCATCAGATTTTCGGCTTGATTTTTGGAATCCCGGCGTAACTGCTCCGTCAAACGGAAATCTTCTTCAAGGGTTTTACCTCTAGGAGCAGTCCCCTTCATGGGTTTGGTCATAATCAACGAATTGTCCCGCCGGAAGAATAGTTCCGGAGAATAAGATAAAACGGTTAAATCGTCAGCCTTAATATAAGCGGCATAGGAGACTTCTTGCTTGGCGCGAATAGAATGGTAAAGAGCCGAAGATGATCCTTCAAATAGAAAATGATATTTGCCGGTAAAGTTGACTTGATAAACATCACCGGCTAATATATATTTCTTAATCCGGTCAATTTTCTGATGATAAGTGGCGGCGGAAAAGACGAATTCAGAATTATTAATCGTATATCCTTCCGTTAACGATTGACAGGAATTGAACGGAGCGGAACCGGGGAAACCCTGCTCCCACTCACCAGTTAAATGGTTGAAAACCACCGGCGCGGGATAAACACCGAACCAGGCCAATGGTTTGTTGGAATGACAAGGTGATGCACTGATATTTTCGAAATGATAACCGCATTCGTAGTTAAAATATCCGGCTACATAATACTGGTGGGATAGATAGGCTTCTATCTCCGAAAAGAGCTTGGGTAATTCTGAAATAGCGTAAATCTGAAGTACGGTTAACGGATTCATAAACAGCCAACTCCGGTAATTTTCCCGGTCAAAGCGGCAAGTCTCTAAAAAGACCAGATCGGAAGCTGTATTTAATAATGTATAGCATTCGGAGGGAAAAGAATAAACCATAAACGGCAACTCCAATCAATTGAAAAAAATTACAAATTCACTGAACCTGCATTGCAATGAATTCGCGTCAATAAAGGGGATATCGCAAACTCAACTCCAATCAAGAATTTTATAAATCTTTCATAATTCCTCCAACTTTTTGCCGAAAATCAGAAAATATAAAAGGTGAACTAATGACCACCAATTAGAGCATGTGGGTTATTATCTGAAGTTTATTACTGTTTACAAATACCGATATAAGAAATATACTTCATCCTATACGGAGTATATCGGAGAAACTCAATATGTCTATCAAAAAACCACATTTCCTATTTATCATTATACTTGTAAGCATAATCTGTTTATATGGATTACAGCAAGTCATTATAGATGGACCTAAAACCTCCCCACCGCCCCAAGTTCCGGTAGAACCTAAAATACTAACTTTTTGTGAAGAAGGTTGGGGAGGAATCTACGTAGGTTCCTGGAGTAGACTCCAGGAGGTCAAGGAAAAAGTCGATCTTGTTAGTCCGGTTTGGCTTGGGCTAAACTCCAACGGGCTGGTGAATTGGGATAAAACCAATACCGAGGCGCTTTCCTTTTTTAAAAAACATAAACTTCAGTTTCTGGTACTCGTTACTGCCGGCTCCGGGCGAAACAGCACCGCCATCCTTGGAAGCCAAGCATCCCGTCAAAATGCTGTTAATTCCATATATACCTATCTCAAAAATGTGGAGGCGGATGGGATTTGTCTGGACTTTGAGTATATTCAGCCTACTTTGAGAGAAACTTTCACTGAATTCGTAAAAGATCTAAAAGCAAAGATGATGGAGAAAAAATTACTGGTCGCCGTTTTCCCCTATGTAAACTGGGAGGAACCGACGAAGGAAGCCTATGATTACCAGAGTTTAGGCCGTCTATCCGATGGCGTTATTGTTATGACTTATGATCAACACCGTCCAAAAGATACTCCGGGGCCGGTTGCAGCCGGGCTTTGGGTGAAAGCGAATTTAGATTATCTGCTTACCAGGATCGATAACCGGAAACTTTGGCTCGGGATCGCCGGATACGGTTATCAATGGCAAAGCGACAAAAACAAAGGAACAGCCCTCCCTGCCTGGTATTGCCGGGCGAAAGCCCAAAGATTGGGGTTTAAAGATACCTACCATCCGGAGACGGGAAATGAGCATATAAATTTCAAAACAGCAAACGGGGCCTTCAATATTTGGTGGGAAGGAGCCCGGGGGATGAAGGAAAAACTAGCTTTGGCGAAAGAGTATAAGTTAGCCGGAGTAGCCTTGTGGCGTCTGGGATATGAAGAATTAGAATTTTGGAAGTGATTTTTAATTTCAATCGGGAAATAAACGTTTAAATTCAAATCCCTGACGCAAAATAAAAAAAAATTATTAATACAACTTTCTCACCCTAAAATTATACAGTTAAGTCAACACTTTGGAACATTGATTTTCGAAAAATCGTTAAAGCTTTCGATATTTTCAAAAATCGATATTGATTGATCGACTTAACTGGAGAAGAATATTGAAGTGAGAAAGTTGAATTATTCAGGTGAAAAGATGGCTTTATTTATCATGTTGGTCGGGATACCCGGGAGCGGGAAATCGACTTTAGCGGAGACATTGGCACAAAAGTATCAGGCCGCCGTAATTTCCACTGATCAACTCCGTTATCTCATTACCGGAAACGAAGCAGACCAATCAAAAGATAATTTAGTCTTTGCCGCCGCTCATCAAAAGATCCGGGAGATGTTGATGGATGATCATAATATTATTTACGATGCCACCAATATAACCCCGAAAGACCGTAAACGCATATTAAATCTGCTTCCTGCCGGTACCGTAAAAAAATGTTATTATAAGAAAATCGGCCTCCGGACCGCCCTAATAAGAAATGCCCATCGAAAAAGAGTCGTACCGGAAAAGATTATCTCAAAAATGTACAATCATCTACAACCGCCCGTCTTAGCGGAAGGATGGGACGAAATTCAAGTGATCGAAGAACCATGAGAAACTTTATTTTTTTTTACGATTTATGGAATATCTGTGGTTTAAAGAAAAAGCCCCGCTATAAAAATAATAACGGGGCTTTATTCATTATCCTATATTCTTTTTTCGTTTTAACCTATTAAGATTTGCCCCGCATTTCGAGCAATATTCGTCAAAACTGCGGTGAGGCGTATTGCAATCCGGACATATCAAGCTTTTTTCCCCCTTTTTTTAAATGAAATTAAAATACCTAAACAGTATAGTTTTTTGCCGCAGTAGATATACGTAAAAAAGGGTTACAAAGATGTTAATTCCGGATTAATGATTCATTCGATGCCTTGTATTTAAAAAAAGCATTTAAGGAGCCACCAATAGACACTAATGAATACTATTAAAATATGGTTTATTATATGATGTTATTAGTGTTCATTCGTGTTATTAGTGGTTTATATATAAGAATCTCATTTTTCCCGCTCAATTTGATATTCTAGCGGGGTAAACTCAAAACCCCTCTCAATTCCCTTGGCGCTCACAATCTTGGGATTCTCCAGCAATATCTCCCCGCTTCCTACGCCGGTGACGATAAAGTTAAACTGTACCAAAGTAGTTTCTTCACCACTGAAAGATTGCTGACGGATACCTGAAATAGCCGCGATTAAACCGTTTTGCTCTTCGATATCGCCGTTCTTCCACTCGGCCATACCTTGATCCTCCACCAAAAATGCGCCCCGCGAAACCGAAACCAACCGAAGCTGTTTGGGATTATATTTTACATCCATCCTGAACTTTCGGGCGTCCTGCAAATTATAGGCATATAAATCCAAAATAACAATCTGCCCCATAAACCAATGGCCCGAACTTTTAAAACCGAGCCTGGCCGCCCCGCTGACCTTACTCTTGGGATTAATATTATCCTTTTTTAAATTGTTAGGTTTAATATCCGAACTGGGGTGCATAGCAACTCCCAGGTTAAACTCCGGCGGTATGATGGTGGTGGTTTGATCTTCCGGTCCGGCCCAAATCACCGGTATGACCGAACAGCTGATTAACATCAAAAACATAACATAATTAATTATCTTCTGTTTCATAACGACCTCATAACTACCTCTCCTAAGAACGGGTTTTAGAACCTGTAAACTTAACTGAAGCCCCTATATCAATATCGAAAGAGAAAGTGAGATCAATGTAATAGCCTTTGTTTATTGATGAAAATTTCCACTTTCGTTCGATCGATGAGGTAGCCGCATAGTCCAGCCTGATATCTCCGGATGATTTGGTTACTATCACCAAATCCAATTTACCGTCGGCATTAACCAGGATCCGTACAGCTACCTTTCCTTCTTTTTCTTCTTTCAGAGCGGCCGAAGGATAAGTCGGCATGGGCCCGACTATTTTAACCAATTCCTCTCCCGTTCCAAAACTATGTGGTTCGCCGGTACCTTCATTTCCGGAACCATTTGTTTCCCCGACATCCCCACTAGTTAAACTTTGATTTTTAAGTTCTTTGGCTGGGGTACTATCTTCCTTCTTCTCGTTGGAGGCGTTTTTATTCTCCGGCTTTTTTACGGGGGCATCGGCAGCCGCAGCTTCTTCCTTTTTAGGAACTATAACAGCATCTTTTGGAGATTGATCCGGTTTTTCAGTGGATTTTGTTTCCACTTTTCTTTCATCCGGCTGCCTCTTCCCCGGGGTATTCAGGGCCACTGTTATCCGTCGGCTTTTATTTTCAGGCCGGATTTCCACCAGACCTACCGGGAATGTTTCTAAGACCGGTTTTTTCGGAGCCATAATACCCGGTAAATATACCGTCAATCCCATAAAATGAAATATTAACGAAACAAATACGGCTATAATATAATTTTTCTGTTCCGTAAAATTCATTTGCACTCTCCAAACTTAAAACTGTGTTCTGTGCTTTTTTTATATTAGCCATAAAGTCATTCACGTCAATTTCCATTTGACCAGTGTGAAATCAAAATGGTATTGACGTGAATGACAAGCATCGATAGCATTCTCTAATTAGACACGGAGATACAGAGAAAAGATTTTTTAAAAATTATTTATTTTATCGTCTCGGCCAATACTTGCTCACTGGAAAGTTTGGTATCCCACATTAAAATATCCACCCGCCGGTTATAACTCCGGGAAGCTTCGTCATGTCCTTGTTTCAAAGGATGATCCTTACCGTAAGCATAGACAATAAAATGATCCTCGGCAATCCCCGCTTTGGTCAAATATTCTTTAAGCGAAGCAGCCCGGTGCGCGGATAACTCAATGTTATAATCCCGGCTGCCGCGTTCATCAGCATGAGCGCCCATAATAACATAAAGTTCCGGATGAGCTTTTAAAATTGCCAGATTATCATTTAAAGCCTTAATCTGGTCAGCCCGGATATCCGATTTGTCAAAATCAAAAAAGATTGACTCTAATTGTTCATTAAGTGAAGCAATAGTTTCCTGGCTTGGAGTCTCCGTTGTTTCCGAAACTGGAGCAGGAGTATCCGTCGCGGCAGTCTTTCCCCAATTGCTTAAAAAGTCAACCATGGCGGTTTGATTATTATCCTGAGCTATTTGCAACGCAGTTTTACCATTTTTATCGACGGCATTTAGATTGGCTCCATTCTCTAATAGGAGCTTGGCAAAGTCAACATAACCTTTTTCAGAAGCATACATTAAGGCAGTTCTACCGTTATTGTCGGCGATATTCGGATCAGCCCCGTTTTTCAAAAGAATCTCGCCAACTTCAACATTACCTTTTTCAGCGGCATACATTAAAGCTGTCTTACCGTCTTGATCCACGGCATTAACATCGGCGCCTTTCTCAATCAACAACTTGACAATATCCGTATGGCCTAAATAGGCCGCCAACATCAGCAGAGTTTTTCCGTCATCGGTTTTTGAGTTCGGACTAACTCCCTCATCGAGCAAACTTTCTACTTTGGCTGTGTCACCATTGGCTACCGCAGTACCTATTGCTTTTTCTTTATCGGAACAACCCGCCAAAAAAAACATCCCGATTATCACCAATACTACTGCCAGCTTGGAAAAGAGTTTCATAGCTTTTTCCACCTTTCTTCAATGTTATTACTGCGAAAATCTTCAAAAATCCAGATTATGCAGCTTATTTATCTTTAGCTTATAATAATTTATACATTAAATCAACGATTTAACACCTATCCCTCTTTTTAACTAATAGTTATACCAATTAATTATTTTTAGCTGTTTCTTCCACTTGCTGTAGAATGTTACTTTCAGACTTATTTGTAAACCACAATTGAACACGAATAAGGGAATGTACGATATTAATAAATTATATTTGTGTTTATTTAGGTATTAGTGGTAAAAAAATTTTTATTCTAAGGAAGCGCTGATTAATTGAATAAGTGACGATTTTGTGCTTCGCAAAATGCCAAATGCCGCATATTTGCTCGCACAAAATCGGATTAATCAGCGCTTCCCTAAAGAATAAAAAAGCCTGTAAAGTATTTTCACAGGCTTAATTTATCGGCAACCTATATGAATCACGGCAGATTTAAAACTTTGTTAGCATCCAATTAAGGACGTTTCATAATCAATCTTAAATATTTTCGGCATTTCGATAGATATCTTCCTTCTCCTTTGCTGATATCATTCGATTTAAAGCCCAGGCAATGATATTAATACCTGAAATATCTATCAATAATCGTACTATGGCGAATTTACTCCCTAAAGCCGCCATTCTAAATGTGGGTTTTTTCCCAACTTTTTTTCTGTCACAATTGCAGCGGAAGATTATTATAAACTGATAATTCAATTGAAATCTTGTCATTGATTGCCGAAAGGACCTCGGATTTTGCTTTATAAGGCAATAGCCGGAAAACAAGTGCTTTTATTTATAGGAGCCAAATTATAATCTTGGATAAACCAACTCATTATTGATAACTCTTCCCAACCATTCTTTAACTAAGTAATTAAATAATTCCGGCTGTTCGATCTGAAGATTATGACCGGCCTTATCAAGGACCACAAATGAGGTTCTCGAATAATTTTTCAAGAAATTCCACGAGTCGCTATACCCCACCATCGCATCCTGTTTTCCCATCAATATCAAAACTGGTTTTCCGAATGGCTGCTCCAAACTATCCACATCAAAAGAATAAGCTGCCTGCTTACCCCAATTATTATTTATGTAAGTATAATCGGCAATTTTAAGTCCCGGTAGTACTTCCTCTTTAAATCGGTTCCAGACATCTCTGATTTGCCTGATGGTAACCGGTTCAAAATATGATCTCTCTTTCTCCGACAAGCTCTCCAGTAATGACTCGTCTTTTTCCAAAACACAATGTTCGGGAGCGTTCTGAAATTGGGTCTCAAACTTTGCCAAAGGACATTTCAATAATAAGCCTTTGACTTGTGCTTGTTTTTTCTTGATTATGCCTCTGGCCAGATATCCTCCATATGATTCGCCAACCAACAGAAAGTCTTGATTGGGAATAATTCCTTCAATAAACTCAATTATCAGTTTCAACATTTTGTCGGTGCTTGACAACCATTCGTTCCCCTTGGTTTTCCCCAAACCCGGCAGATCAAAATATATCCGTCTAAAAAATCCGTTATAATCTGCAAATAATGGCTCCAGGCATCCTTTAAGAGACCTGTGATCCGGGCCCCATCCGTGAATCATGATTATCGGAAGACCGGAACCTATTGATTCATAATAGATATTCATTCCGTGCAATTGGTACTCCATAATTGTTACCTCCTAAATTATCTAATAGTTTGATATCAAACTTTTTAGTTAAAAAAAATCATAAATTTGCTTTAATTTTTAAAAGCGTGCTAAGGAGCTGTTCTTGTTCTTTTTCATCAATTCCTTTATATACGATTACCAATAACTTGTTCGAAATATCTTCAAAGTCGAACTGGAGCCGTTTACCCTTCTCCGTAAGCGAAACTAAAATAACCCTACTATCATTTTCGTCTTTTTCTTTGGTAACATATCCGATATTAACTAATTTATCTACCAAAGCGGTAACGGTAGATTTATCCCGGTCAATCTTCCCGGCGATCTCCTTCATCGATACCGGCGAATTATAGAAAAGCAACCTGAGGATATCCCCGTGTGAAGTGGCCAAATCCTTGATATTCCGCTTATTCATTTCCGATATGATGAATTGATTGGCCTTATTCCGGATTGATGATATTAGTGAAATTACATCTCCCGTGTTCATACTTGTATTATAGTTTGATATCAAACTATTGTCAATAATTTTAATTTATATCCTTCCCTAATCAAAATAAAGGAGCTGCCCTGAAATAAAATGACCCTGTAAACCAGAGTCATTAATTTGGCTTGACGCCTCTTTTTTGGCTGTCTATTTTACAGGGTACATTTTATTTTAAATTCGGGAAGCCCCTTTTTAGGCAATCATATCTTTTCGAAGAAAAGGTCTAACATCTGTTACAATCATTCCGGCCTTACGTCCTGCTTCCAAACCCGGCTCAGCATCTTCAAACACTTGACAATACTCCGGCGAAACCCCTATAAACTCGGCGCATTTGAGAAATGTCTCCGGGTCCGGTTTGGAATTTTTAACGTCATCCGCCGTAACTATAATATCAAAATACTTATCCAATCCGGTCGCTTTGATATTCATCATGGCAATATCCCGGTATTCTCCGGTTCCAAGCGCCATAGGCATTTTTTGATAATATTGTTCAACAATTTTAAAAACCGGACCAATTAATTGAACACTGGTAGCCAATCGAAGATAGGTTTCGTTCTTAACTTTAGTAATTTTCTCCACCTCTAAATTATAACCCTGATGCTGATTGATATACTTAACAATTTCTCCGGTCGGCATCCCGGCCAACCTATAAAGTAATGCTTCCGTCATATCAAACCCGTATCTTCCGGCTATCTCACACCAAGCTTGATAATGAATCGGCATAGTATTAGCCAACGTCCCATCAATATCAAAAATAAACCCCCGGGCTCTTTCGTCGATTTTTATAGTCATAACTTAATCTCCTATTTAAAATTAGACACAATATCCTGTCCAAAATATTTTATTTAGACGGGATTAACACTGATTAATTCGGATTAATAAAATTAATTTATATATAAACATTCTTCTTTTACATTTAAGATGTTACTCTAAAATCCCTGTTGAAATAAAGCCTTTTTCTTTACGAATTATTAAATTTTAGGTTAAAAATATAAGCAGGTATAGATATATTATTTCATAGATATACATTTAAGGCTTGACTTCGAAAAACCTCCATGTTATATTTTTCGTATACAAATAATTCGTATACGAGATAGTTTTATTATATATACTATAGATTCTTAATTTACAAGACATAAAAGTGAATTTTGGCTACAAAGGCATATCAAACATTTACTGTTGCCTAATGCCTAATGCCTAATGCCTATTGCCTAATAAAGGAGTATTACGGAATTATGGAAAATCAAACTGCTCCATTATTCTGCTTATTAATAAAAAATACCTGGCAAAAATTATCCCGCTATTATAACCAACGTTTAAGCGGGCATGATCTAACTGTGCCCAAAGCGCTTCTGCTTTTAGAGATCGCTCCCGGCAGTGGAGAAAACCCAAAGTCTTTGGCAGCTAAACTTGACCTAGAAAGCTCCAGTATGACCGGTCTATTAGATCGATTGGAGAAAAAAGGGCTTATCGAAAGAAGACCGGATCCTGACGATAGACGGGGAATTTTAATCTTTTTAACTCCCAACGGAATAGCCGCTAGGGAAGATATTAAATCGTTGGTAGACCAACTTGATCGGAAATTACTAGAAGCCTTATCTCCTGAAGAAATTAAAACTTTCCGCCGAGTGTTGGCGGTTATAGGGAAGCAAATATCTTAAGAAATCAGTATTCAGGAGCCAGGAGAAATTTAAAATAAGTAAATAAGTAATTAAAAAAGTCTTAAACATTAACTATAAACTGTCAATTGTAAACTATAAACTTTAAAGAGTAGGTGAACAATTTGAATCGTAGAGTTGTTATTACAGGTATTGGTTTGGTTACTCCCATTGGTTTGACCACTGCTGAAAATTGGGATGCTTTGATGGCTGGACGTTCCGGAATTACTCTTATCTCCCGTTTTGATACTTCCAAATTCAGCACCAAAATCGCCGGCGAAGTTAAAAATTTCGACCCGACCCAGTATTTAGAGAAGAAAGAGCTTAAAAAGATGGACCGGTTTATTCAGTATGCTATCGCTGCTGCTGATCAGGCAATGGCAGACTCCGGTTTGAAGATTACTCCTGAAAATGCGGAAAATGCAGGAGTAGTAGTAGGTTCCGGTATGGGTGGTCTTGAAACCATTGTCTATTATGACCATGTTTGCAACGAGCAAGGTCCCTCTCGGGTCTCTCCGTTTTTTGTCCCTGCATTGGCCCTAAATTTAGCACCCGGACAGATTTCCATCCGATACGGCGTTAAAGGTCCAAATTACTCATCGGTTTCTGCTTGTTCCACCGGTACCCACGCTGTTGGTGATGCTTATCATATTATCAAACGTGGTGAAGCGGATGTTATGTTTAGCGGCGGAACAGAAGCAACAGTGGTCCCGGTTGCCGTCGCCGGATTTGCTAATATGAAAGCCCTCTCTTCCAGGAATGACGAACCGGAAAAAGCCAGCCGGCCTTTTGATACCGAACGGGATGGTTTTGTAATGAGTGAAGGTGCTGGAATAGTTATCCTCGAAGAACTGGAACATGCTAAAAAACGCGGCGCAACTATCTATGCCGAAGTTATCGGTTTTGGAATGAACAGCGACGCCTATCATATAACTTCTCCGGCTCCGGATGGTTCCGGGGCGGCCCGTTGTATGGAACTGGCCGTGAAATCGGCAGGAATCAAGATGAATGAAGTGGATTATATCAATGCCCACGGTACTTCCACCCCGGTCAATGACTCTATGGAGTCGAAAGCGATACGGTTAGCCTTTGGTGAGCATGCTAATAAACTTTTAGTAAGTTCGACTAAGTCGATGACCGGACATCTGCTGGGCGCTGCCGGAGCAATTGAAACCGCCTACACGGCTATGACTTTATATAATCAGATGGTCCCACCGACCATTAATTTGGAAAACCCCGATCCCGAATGCGACTTGGATTATGTGGCCAATAAAGCCAGGAAGGCTGATGTTAAAGTAGGTATCTCCAATTCGTTTGGATTTGGGTCGACTAATGCTTGTGTGGTGCTGAAGAAGTATGAATAAAAAATGACCCGGGTATCTTGCCCGGGTCATTTTTTATTCTTCAACCGTCCCTTCCGGAGCAACTACCGCCAATACGTAATGCTTAAAATATTTCTTGGCTACCCGTTGAATATCTTCGGCTGTTACCTTCTCGATTAACTCCGGATAACGATCAAGATACTGATAATCATGCCCGTTAAGTTCGGATAAACCTAATAACCCTCCCTGGGCTATACCGGTTTCCAACGACATTATATAAGTTCCTATAAGATATTTTTTAGCGGCTTGTAACTCTTCCAAAGATATCTGCTCATCACAAAATTTTTTATATTCAGTTATGATTCCCTCACGCGCTACCCGGTAATTTTCCGGTGCAGTTATCAAAACAGCGCCAATCGCTGTGGAACCGACTAATGGTTGATATGAAGAAGCCGCTAAATAAGCAAGACCTCTTTTGTCTCTTAATTCCTTATAAAGACGGTTGCTCAAAAGGTTATTAAGAATAATCATTGCCGGAGTATTGTCATCTAAAACACCCGGGGCCGGATAACCGAGAACTAAATAAACTCCTTGAGTGTTTTGATATTCAATTGTAGTTCGATCCTTTTTTAATTTCGGAATTGATTGAGATGTTTTTTTAGGTAATTGTCTCTTTATCATCATTCCAAAAGCATTATTGAATTTCTTTACAATTTGTTCGGAATTGACATTACCGACAACAGTGAAAACCATATTATTAGGAATATAAATCTTTTTATACCATTTAAATAAATCCTCCTGCTGTAATGAGCCAACTGTTTCGATGCTGCCTTCAGTTAACCAACTATATGGGTGCTTACCATAAAAACTTTCATTAAATACCAACGATACAGTGTTAAGTGGTTGATCTTTCAGAGTTTTAATGTTTTGAATCTTCTCATTTTTCCCTATTTCCAAATCTTCGGTATTAAAACGAGGATTCCTGATAATATCAAAGAATACCTCTAATGCTTTATCCAAGCCGGACTTGGCTACTATTAACCAAATATTTCCATAATCGGAAGCGGAAGCAGAATTCCAGTAAGCTCCCACCGACTCAAGTTCATCATAGATTGTAAGAGGATCTCTAGTAGCTGTTCCGCCATAGAGTAAACAACGTTGCATTAAAGAAGATATCCCTTTTTGACTTGGTGATTCATATAAGGTTCCCATTCTTACTAAAAGGGTTATCGAGACAACGCCGTTGTCACAATTAGGTTTTATCAGCAAAGTTAATCCATTAGGGTATACTTTCCTAATCACATCAGCGCTTAGGGAAACTCGACTTGACTTTAATTCTTCTTTTCCGAGATTTTGCGCGTAACCGGGAAAAACCGCCAAAATAATCACCATAGTCAACGCCAAATATAAATTCATTTTTCTATTAAATAATAAATAAATAAAACCTCTCAATCATTTCACCTCCATGGGTTTTATGATCAATGCCTTATAAGCATTTAAATTTATATACTTTCCGGCTACACGTTGAATATCTTCTTTAGTAACTTCCTGCAAGCATCGCTCATATTCCACCCCGTCTTCAATCGAGCCATAGCTCTCTAAAGAACTCATCATAAATGCCAAATTAAGGACTCTTTCAGTATCCAAGGCATAACCGGTCTGTAAAACAGCTTTTGCCATAGCTAATTCTTTATCGGTAACTCCTTCTTCAACAACCTTCCGTAAAATAGCTTGAATTCTCTTTTCAAGTAATTCAGCGTTCTGAGTTTCAGCATAAATTCTGAATACTCCCATATCCCGAAATTCTAAATATTCAACAGATATTGAACGAATAAGTTCCTCACTGTAAAGTGAATTTAATCTAGCACTTTTACAACCTCCCAATAAGATTTTTAATACACCTAAAGTAGCAATATCCTTCGAATTTAATGGTGGTGTCGGAAAACCAATATAAAAATAAGATTGTCGGATATCCTTTTGGAGTTCGAAACGGATAATCTTTGTTATTGTAGACAATTCGACTGTCGGTGGAGGAACTAGTTTTTGCGGCTTAAAATCTTTGAAAAGTTCTTTGATCCGGCTCATAACTTTATCGGTATCAACATCCCCCACCACCGCTATGGTCATATTATTTGGAATATAATATTTATGATAATGTGCTAAGAGAGCATCTCGATTAATATTATTCAATGTCTCCGGAGTTCCGACTAAATTATGTGCATATGGAGTCCCTGCATATAACCTCTCAATCAGCATTAATTCACCTAAAGTGCCTGACGGCCTATCCTGATGTATTCTTATATCCTCAAAAACAACATTTCTTTCACGGTCAATCTCTTCCGGAGCGAAGACGGAATTTTGGATTGCATCCGCTTCAACATCCAGCGCCAATTCGAGATATTCACTTGGCACGACCACGTAATAATGGGTTGTATCCAAAGAAGTCATGCCGTCTAGAACACCTCCAACCGCTTTAATCTCCCCGGCAATCTCCCCGACCTTTCGGCGCTTGGTCCCTTTAAAAAGCATATGTTCAACAAAATGGGATATCCCGGCTTGATCGGGAGACTCATTGACGGAACCAACCGCTACCCGAATATCAATAGCGGCAATCGGAGCGGAATGATTTTCTTTGACGATTAAAGTTAACCCATTTTCCAGAGTTGCTTTGGTATATGGCTTGAAAATAGAGTTTTCAGTTGCGGCAGAAGTAAGATTATTAATAATTAATATACTTATACCCAAAAATAGCATCAGTCTTAACATAAGATGACTTTTAGCCTTCAAAAAAATTTGGTGCACTTTTCCATTACCTCCTCGCCTTATTAGGTCCCCGCTTAATCCATTACTCAATCTCCGGCAGTAACGGAGCTTTCTTTAGCGTTATCTCTTTTTCACCATCTTCTTTATTTACAACCACCCGAAATTCCTTTCATGAACAACTGCTTCGCCACTTTTAAGAAAATTTAGCTTTTATTCTACTCTAATTTTATAATCGCTTATCTCAGCCATTCCCGTTCCTTTGAGGATTGAAGTCCCTAATTCAACACTGGTAATATATAAGTTTTTATTTAAGACACCTTTATCCGAAAGGAAATCAGTAAAAGCGCTCAATTGCAATGGACCTTTTAACATGGACTTCTGAGCGACAAAAATAATAGTGTTCCAACCGCTTGAAGCTTCTCCCGGATATTCACCCTGTTGTTTGCTGGTGAACATTTGAAAAATTTTAAATGGTACGCCGTTAACCGTTACAATATCTTCTTTTCTTCCCGGCATGGCATCAAAAGGATCTATTTGAACAATGATTTCATGGGTAATATTCTCACTATTACCCGGAAAGGCTGATGTGATCCAAAGGTCAAAATTCATATTATAAATACCGTCAGCTTGAACCTGGATATCAAAATCAGCTATAATATTCTTTGAGCCAACCCGAACCGGTAAATCAGCCGGGTATTTCGGCTCCTCCCAAGGCTTATATCCGTAAATAACTTCCGGATAAGCAACATAATCAGAGCAGAACGGCCAACTCCACTCCCAACCGAAAACTTGTTTTCCCTTTGCAATTTTATTAAAAATACTTTGTTTGTAAGGCTCAGAAACGATTTTCTTATTCCAGACATTATTCACCAGTACATACCCGTTGCCCAAATCTATTCGGCCCCAATCCTTTGAAGTCTGTTTCAAAATTTGATTATCCGATTGATGAGACTGGGAGAAGCCGGAACCAACTATAAGTAAAATAGAAAGAACAATTAGCAGGTGTAAATATCTTTTGCAGTCGTTTTTAGGCATTCATCATATCTCCTTTCACAAATTTACAGTTTTGGGGTATAGACCTCAAGTTCGGAGATGGACCACCATTCGAGAGAACGGTAACCTAACTGTACAATCTTGATATATCTGGCTGGAGTTGATTTAAAAAAACCACCCGCGTAATAATTGGGATTTCCCATTTCTTTTATTACTGTATGCCATGTTTTGCCATCAGTAGAGGTAATAATTTTATATTTACGGGGATAATTATTTACATATATTGTTGTTCCCGCGCCATCGTCATCTAATATAACTCCGTTTATTGGAATAATACCTCCCAAATCAATCTGAAAATACATTCCCGGATTCTGTGGCTTATAAGTTACCCATTGAGTTAAAGGGTCTCCGTCAATGGCAAATTGGGCCAGCATTTGTTTGTAATTAGACGTCACTTTCCAACCGTTCGCCGGAAGTCTTTTAGCAGATATATTTTCCCGATTAGCTTTAATTGTTTTAACTGGATGGTGCGGTGTCTCACGACCGGAACGAGCGGCCGTTGCCACCGATTCTTGCACCATCCCTATCATATCCCACCAACATATCTGTTGATAATAATTAAGAGCTTTTTGGCGTTCACCCAATTCGTCATAGCACCAGCCGAGCCACAGGATAGCCCTGGGTGAACGGTATAAAGGTACTTTCTGTAGATAAGTTATTGCTTTCCGGTATTCGCCCAGTAAATAATATATTCGGCCAAGCATTTCATTCGCTTGAAAATCAACCTCATTCCTATTTAGTTGTGCTTGATAATTCTTAATGGCGTTTTGCCAAACATTTTGTACCCTTTGTTTTCTTATTTGATCCGCTCGTTTGGCATCCACCGGAGTTAATAAACTTGTGGCTGTAGTAAAATCCTTACCAGTGACCGACCACGGAACAATACATATCAAACTAATACAAAAAATAATAATACCTGATATTAAAGCTGTTTTCCGTGGAAGTGTGGAACAACTTCTCAAAGCTGTTAACCTTTTCTTTAAGAGAGTTTTCGGTTTGGGTCCGTAAAATGCCGTTTGGTTTTGCCAATCACACATATCAACAGTCAAATTAGTGGCTGTTTTTAATAAAAGGGAACCATATTCCTGTGTCCCCGCTTGTGAATATTGGATCGCCAAATAGTCGCAACAGGTCTCTTGAATTTGTTGAAGTTTCGGGCGAACTAACCAAATCAACGGATGGAAAAAGAAGAGAACCCGACTAAGCTCAGGTAGCCAATTCCAAAATAAATCTTTACGTTTAAGATGTGCTAATTCATGAGCCAATATTAATCGCAGTTCATCAGCTCCATTTTTTACCAAAACTTTAAACGGTAATATAATTTTGGGATTAATTGCTCCTATTAACAAAGGACTACTGATACCCGAATAGGTCATCATTATCTGCGGAATCCGTGTTACCCTAATTTGGCGGCATAAGTCCCGGCAAAATTGGTTTATAACCGGATCTGAAACAAACATTGCTTTGCTAATCAATTGGCGCCTCTTTTGCCAAGCCTTCACCAAAATAACTCCCAACAGGCTTATCTCAAATACCCAAGTTGTAAGCAAAAGCAGATAAATTCCTTGCCTTATCCCTGGATTAGTAATATTTACAACAACATCGCTAAATGTTACTACCGGTAATTTTGTAGTAATCGCTTGAACCGATTGTGTATTTTGGATCAAAGCAGCCTTCGGAAGCGCCACATTATTTAATAATAGTGATTGAAATAATGGTAGCCTGACTGGTATTGTCAATAAGAGAGTAAAAATCATTTTAAGATAAGCCAGCCGCCACAACCAACATTGAATAGTGGGGTGAATTGAAGGCCATAGCATGATAACCGACCATATAATTAGAAGCGCCAATCCTCCTTCCCAGGAAGCCTTAATAATTAAACCGGACCATACAATTGCTGCCGGATTCCAATTTAGGAATATGATGGTCCCCAAACAACACAGTAAAAAACAGCCAAAATAGATTAAAAATCGTTTACCTTTAATAAAAATTTTTCTTATCGCCTGTTCTGTAGCGTTATTTAGCATTATCAACGCTCCTCTTTTGGTCCAACTCTCTAACCAATTGCTTCAATTCCTCTAATTCATCTTTTCTAAGGTTTACCTCTTCGGCTAAATAAGCTACAAACGGAGATAGCGAACCTTTCAGCCGTTGTGCCACAAATTCGTCGATCATGTTTTTCAGTAACTCTTCCTTTTCCACTTGCGAAGAATAATGATATAATCCTTCTATCTCGACTTTGGAAAGGTAGTTTTTCTTATGCAATCGATCTAACATAGTAAAAATAGTCGTCCGGGCCAACTCCCTTGGTAAACCGAATTCCTCAATAATTTGCCGGACAGTTATTGGTTGTGATTTATCAGCAATAAATAACAATAAATCCATTTCCTGATTACCTAAAGATGGTTTTTTCATAATATCATTCTCCTTAATCTGCTCTACGAAAGTAGACAACGCGATTAAATATTGCCACTTCTGCTGGAACAAGCATTGGGAATTGAAATAAGTAAAATTTATTTAAACTTCTATATCTATATGGCTCTTTGATTGATTGTCTTCAGCAGGAGAAGGTGGTCCAGTTTTAAAGATTTCTCCAAAAACTAAAATCACTAACCCCATTAAAGTTGAGTTGAATGGTATTAAATGAAACTTACCCGGTTTTATCTCAATTCCGGTTGTTGAAATATACTCCGCCCAAAACTTTCCTAATTGCGACTCGGCAAAAGAAATAAGTATTCCTCCAAAGATAACGGTTAAGCCAATCCATTTAATTAGACGGGCGTTTTCTGCCGAAAAATAACTGTTTCCCTCAAAATTTTTAAAAATTCTTTTGAGCAATAAAACTACAATGAGATAAACCATCAACCTTGGAAGCATCCAAAAACCCAGTGAATATAGTAACTGACTATGCCAATTGATATTTAATTGTTTAAAGCTCAATACTAAACCGGTTGCTTTTATTATTAATGATTCAGTTTTAGAATCTGCGAATAAATTGGGGAAAAACAGTCCTAAACAAATTAGCCCAACTACTGAAAATACAACTAAAAGGACTAAAACAATATAACTTAAATCAAGCCAAAATTTAGTAATAGAATAGATGGACTTATCAGTAATATTATTCATACCGTTCTCCATACTTAATTCAAAAACTCTCAATATACTCTACAGAAGTAGACGGGTTTATTATAACCTAATTTCCTTTTATAGGCAATAAATATTTATAAAATTAATGGAAAATCTGGAAATCTTAAAATAATGAAACTAATAAAAAACCTGAATTTCTCCAGGTTACCCCATTGCGTTAAATAATGATTAAAAAGGGAACAAAGAACAGTTTTCAAGACTGTTACCTGTTGCCTCGCGCCTGTTCCCCAACTTACATAATTACTATTTTCGGGTTATAAAATTATTCCATCAAAAAAGTATGATTCCCAATCCTAGCTGTAACCCTCAACTTCCCGGAATTGAAAAAAGCCAACCCTTCTTTGGAGCAAGTTCGGGGATTATAAAAATACAACGCTCCATTAGAGGGATCTTTGCCGTTAAGGGCTTCTACTACAGCTTGTCTACTCATTTCAGTCGGTGTAAGAGCTGGTAGCTTCGGCAAACTGCTAAATTGGCCGTTTTGATAAATAACATCCCGAATTGTATTGGGAAAACTATAACTGACAACTCTATTTAAAACTACCGCCGCCACTGCAACTTGCCCCTCAAACGGCTCATTACCGGCCTCGGCCGTCACTAAACGGATTAAAAGATCAAAATCACTCTCATTGATACTATTCGGTCTCCGGGTTTGGGAAGGCTGACTATCTATGCGGTAATTTACTGTTACAGCATATATAGGGTCCAGCATCTCCGGTGATGAGTCTTTAAACCAGGTACTGGGAACCGCTTTCATTTCCATAGTTAGAAAAATTCCGGTTTGCGGATTGGAACTTAAGTTAACCACCATACCGACAATAATCTCTGCTTTATCTCCCAGCGAAAGTTCGGTATTGGATTTTTGCAATACATCCCGTACCCCTAATCCATAATATGGTTGAAATATACCGCCGGTTTTTGTTTTATAAATCAAATCGGCGGTAAGATCTTCCACTTCCCAATCATAACTTGCTTTTATAGTCCAATGTTTTGATATATCCAGGTTTAACATAACTGCTTCCATTGAACTCTCATCGTTTTGATACCGCCATTCCAAACCGGCTGAAACACCTGCATAGACCGGTAATTGCACCATTAATAATAAAATAATGAAACAGATAAATATTTTTATAATACGCATAAATTAACACTCCGGTTACAGGGTAGGTACAATTAAACTATTACCTTCAGTTTATATATCGTAGATTTTCTTTAATTGCTTTAACCCGCATCCGGCAAATACCCTTTTATGTTATAGATTCTAATATAACTCAAATTAATATTTCTTTATTATTTATTCATCTTTATTTCATTGTCAAACTTTAGAATAAAAATATCACTTTTCAGGAGGGAATAAATATGAATAGATTATTTATTACAATTATTTTAGTTCTTATTTTGAGTTTGGGCTTCACAACAATTACCAATGCCGAATCCGGATCTTTTTGGTTCTCCGGCGGCAGTAAGGACGGTAATGGTAGTTTTGCATTCGGTTTTGGGTTCGATAATATCGGTTTTGAAGTTGGAGTAATTGATGATACCAATACTCCAAAAGGAACACTCGATTATGAATGTCCGCATTGGGATTACACTTCTTTAGGTGAACGAACAACTGCTTCAACCGTAGGAATTGACCTTATTGGAATGATTAATCTTTCGAATAATGTAACATTATATGGCGGTCCCGGCCTATATTGGCATCATACCGGAGAAATAGTTCGCTCAAATGCCAGTGGTTGGTACTATACTCAATCATCGGAAACCACCTCTAAAATCACCTGTTCCGGGGGGATAAGATTTAAATTTGCCGAAGAAGCTCGTTTTGGTATCGGTTATCACTCGCTTCGGGGGACTAATTTAACATTTGAATATCTTTTTTAAAAGAATATCTCTTTATTGTTACATAAGACACCTAAAAATCGGCTACTAATAAAGCAGATTTTTTAGTTAGTCCATAACCATATTCTTGTTCTTTCCAATATTTTGTTTTAATTTATCCACATATACTGGGAATTCAAATTGCTTTTCTTAGCGACAATTTTCTTCAAGATTATTGAAAGATAAAACTGTTTCAAAGATAGTAACCATCTTATCTTTTTATTTATTAACCCGCCGCCATGTGTCCGGTCATTTTCTTGGTTTTAAATTAAAAGATAATCTGTCAATTAAAAATTGTCGCGCAATACTTTTGGAATCAATTTGATTATCTAAAGAATTAAGGGTTGCTTAGGAAAGCAACCCTTAGGTAATTTAAATCATTGATTTACAACTTTCAATCATTTATCTTTTTTAAAACACATAAACCAGTCAAGACAGTACTTACCCTCTTCCGGTTTTTCGACTCTTTCTTTAGCCAATCCACAGGAACCTGGAGGCGGGATAATTACATCTTCTCCGGGTTGCCAATTGGCCGGAGTAGCGACCCCATCCCGGTCAGACTTTTGTAAAGCAATTACTAACCGTTTAATTTCATCCATATTCCGGCCGTTGCTTAACGGGTAATAAATAACCGCCCGGATTTTAGCCTGTGGATCTATGATAAATACCGCTCTGACCGCTTGAGTGGTAGAGGCGTTCGGTTGAACCATTCCGTACTTTTTAGCAACATCCATCTTTAAGTCTTCTATTACCGGGAAAAGGACCTCTACATTTTTTAAATTTTTATATTCGATCTTTTCTTTTATCGTTCTTAACCAAGCAATGTGAGCGTAAATACTGTCGATTGACAACCCGATTAGTTCGGTATTTAACTTACGAAAATCCTCCTGCATACTGGCAAAAGTCATGAACTCCGTCGTACACACCGGAGTAAAATCCGCCGGGTGACTAAATAAAATAACCCACTTACCCTGGTAATCTTCGGGAAAACTAATCTCTCCCTGTGTTGTCTTAGCTTTAAATCCCGGTGCATCATCTCCGATCAACGGCATTCTAAATTGGTTGTTTTGTTCTTCCATAATTATTCTCCTTTTCAGATTTTATTTTAGTTTTCTAAACAATAATACGGTTTTTAACTATATTTATGACTATTTTCCAAGTAATAAGGAAAGCTCAACTACATGTTCCTGTTCATCAATAATAATGTGGCGGATCTCATGTTCCAACGTCTCAAAAATATATGGCAATTCCTTTTTGTTCTCGATGACTTTCTGATAAATCTGCTTATAAAAATCAATGGCCTCTTTTTCTCCCTTGAGATTGACCTCTAGGATCTCGACTGTTTCATTCGCCCGGTGAGTTTCGTCCAAACCCATGGAGGGTTCCCCTCCTAAGTAACTTCCGATTAAATTACGAAACATCTCTTCATGTTTCTGTTCATCTGCTGCAAGCTCTTGTAATCTTTCAATCAGTTTCTCAGCACCACGACCGTTAATCTTCTCAGCATGAGTCAGATATTGTATGCGTGCTGCATGTTCCTTTTCCAACGCTTGATTTAACATAACCACCAATTCATTTTTAATATTGCTCATTTTTAAAACCTCCTTGATTTTTATTAGTATTTTTGGTCTTTTTTTTATTAGTTCATTTATTGCTTTAATTGTCAGTTATAAACACTCACCTCCATAATCAATAATATTTAATACTAAATAGTAACTATTACTATTAATTACGAAAAAAAATTACATCCCACACTCATCACAAATTCCTTCCAGAATAATCCGTTGATTTTGTATTTTAAATTTCTTTCGTAATTCATCAGGTATCTTTACTTGATCATAATAATCACTATCAAAGTCAATGATCTTGTGGCACTTTAGACACCTAAAATGATGGTGCGAAGCGGTATTGGCGTCAAAACGCCTCGATCCGCTATGTCCCTCCACAATATCGATAATGCCGAGCTCAGCCAAAGAAAGAGCGGTACGATAGACGGTATCAAAAGATATATTAGGCAAACTTTGCTTTACCCGCTGATATACCTCATCAATAGAAGGATGGTCAGTGGCCTTCAATAGTTCCTGGTAAATAAAGACCCGTTGCGGCGTTACTTTTAGACCGTGGTCTTCACATTTTTGATAAAATAATTTCATTCCTGTTTCAATATCCATTAATTGCATGTCATTACTATATAATAATAATTACTATTTGTCAATAATATTTTTAATTAAATCAAATTTTTGTGTTGATCCAATCCTGCACTCCGGCATCAAAACCCAATATGCTAACGGATCGGCCAATCTTCTAGGAAATTATAGTCTTTTTCTGTTTCATTTATTTCTTTTTTGCCCTCCGGTCTACTAGTTCCACTTTTTTTCCCAAATAACAATCCGGCGATAACCGCCGTTAATGGAATTACCATAATCATCCCGATACTTCCGGATAGTGCCCGGATCGCCTCGGAAGCCACCATATCCAAGTTAATAATTTTCATGAATGATATCTGATAAGCCATAAAAATTAGAATTAATGGAAGCGAACTGCCTGTATAAGCCAGTATCAAAGTATTAGTCATGGTCCCCATAATATCCCGTCCGACATTCATACCGGACTGGATAAGTTGACCGGTCTTCAACTCCGGACAGACCCGTTTAATCTCTTCCACCGCCGCTGCAATTGACATGCTTACATCCATGGAAGCTCCTAGTGCTCCAATTATGATACCGGCAAATAAAAGTCCTTGAATATCAAGTTTAATATTTTGAGGTATATACAAAAGCATAGCTGCTTCTTCGGTACCGAAACCGGTCAGATGAGCGGCCTTTCCCGCCATCAAAGCTAAACAACCGGCAATAGCTACTCCCCCAAACGTTCCCAAAATTGCTGTTAGGCTTTTAATGGTAAACCCTCCGACCACCAAAAGAGTAATGGCCGTGGCGATAACTGCTACTGTTATAGTTAAGATAACCGGATTATATCCGCGTAAAATCCCGGGAAGCAGGACTCCCCATATCAATACCAATGTCAATAATAAAGCGCATAAAGCTTTGGCTCCTTTGCGCCGGCCGATTGCCAGCAATAGAATTATAAATAATACGGCCATAATGTATACTTGAGTTTCCCGGATCAGATCGGCAATATACGCATCGGTAATTTTACCATTCCGCACCGTTAATTCAATGGAGACGGAATCTCCGGGAGCAACTTTAATATTAAAAACCGGATTATCGGTTTCCATATGTTTAACGGCTATTTCTTTTCCTTTAAAAGGTCCTGTTCTAAGTCGGATCTTTAATAACTGTTCTCTAGTGGGTTTTCGGCTCACAGGATCCATCACTTTTTCCTCAGCTAATACTTTGATAACCTTTCCTTTAACCATAACTTCTTGAACATCTTCCATACCTAACGGTTCATTTTGAGAGAAAACTTTAGTACTGCCGCTTATTAATATAAGGGTTATAAAAAATAGCACAATGAACTTTTGATATGAATAATTTCTCATAAGTCAACTCCATAATAATTTTCTATAATTACCTCAATTCTACAATATTTAGGTGATTCCTTTTAAATAAACTTTTGTACAGTAACTATAGTTTGACAAAAAAGTAAATCGGATATATAATTTAATTGAAGTTGAAAATCATTTTCAATAAAGGGAGAATGAAAATGTCCACACCTCTATCTGAAATTGATATTCTTAATGATTACTTAAAAAAGAAAGAGCTCAAATTAACCGATCAGCGAAAGCTTATTTTAGATGAGTTTTTGAATACCGAAACTCATTTTACCGCTGAAGAGATGTATGACAAACTAAAACAAAAGAACCCTAATATTGGATTAACTACCGTTTATCGTACTCTAAAAATATTTTGTGAAAGCGGTTTGGCTAACGAGCTAAAATTAGCCGATGGTATTTCGCGCTATGAACATCTTTTCGGGCACAAACATCATGACCACTTAATCTGTATCGAATGCGGTAAACTTATTGAAGTTATGGAGCCCGAGATTGAGAAACTACAAAACCGGTTGGCTGAAAAGAATGGCTTTAAAGTGATATCCCATCGCATGGAGCTTTATGGGATATGTCAGGAATGTAATAAATAATTTTTTGGAATATAATTGAAAACGGAATTCATAATCATTTTTCTTAAAATTTAATTTACCCGGAAGGAGTCCACAAAAATGACCGAATTACTTATTAAACTTCCCATAGGACAGAAGGCTTTTATCAAAAGTATTAATACTGATTATGTAACTAAAGAACGATTGGAAAGCCTCGGAATGATTGAAGGTGTTGCAATTACAAATATTCGAAACTCGCCTCTGGGAAACCCTAGAGTATATAAATGTTTGAATACTTTAGTGGCATTACGAAACGAAATTGCTAAACAAATAACAGTGGAGGTACCGGATAAACATGAACAAAGAAATTAACGTAGTCTTAATTGGTAATCCTAATACCGGCAAAACCTCCTTATTAAATGCTTTAACCGGGATGAGCCAACATGTGGGGAACTGGCCGGGCAAGACCGTAGAAAAAAAAGAAGGTCGGTTCGAATATCAAGGCCGGATAATCAATATTGTAGATTTACCGGGTACTTATAGTGTTGCTCCGTATAGTGAAGAAGAAAAGGTCTCTCATGACTATTTGATGACGGAAAATCCCGATCTTATCATTCAAACTATTGATGTCAACGCTTTAGAACGTAATTTAATGATGACTATGGAATTATTAGCTCTAAGGAAGAAAATTGTTTTGGCTTTTAATTTCAATAAAGAAGCAGAGCGAAACGGGATTAAGGTAAATACCGATAGAATCAGCGAAGTTTTACAATTACCCATCGTCAAGGTTGAGGCGAATAAAGGTGAAAACAAAGAAAAATTGTTAAATGAAATTCTCCGGGTTATCAATAAGGAATTTAAAACTCCTAGTTATTTACCGGAATTATTGAAAGATAATTATGAAATTCATCATGATGAATCGTTAAAATTCTTTCATGAAAAACTGGCTCCCTATTATTCAGCGGAAAAAACTATGAGTATCACTGATAAAATCGATGCAGTCATCTTAAATAAATACACCGCTTTTCCAATCTTTTTACTGATTATCTTTTTGATGTTTAAAGCTACATTTTCGTTTTCAGAACCAATGGTTAATCTTATCCACAACCTTTTCAATTGGTTGGGGAGATTAATCGAGTTTTTAAACCTGCCTAACTTTATAGCTTCCTTTTTAGCCGAAGGTGTAATCGGCGGGGTAGGTTCGGTAATCGCTTTTTCCCCGTTAATATTCATCCTGTTTTTATTGATAGCCGTACTTGAGGATAGCGGGTATCTTGGCCGGACCGTTATTTTAGTTGATCCGGTATTTGAAAAGCTCGGTATCTCCGGGCGAACTTTTATCCCCATGATTTTGGGTTTCGGTTGTAACGTTCCGGCTATTATGGCCACTAGGACTATTAAAGACCGGCGTGAGCGGAACATTGCCATCTTTATCAATTCATTCATGTCGTGCGGAGCCCGGCTCCCGGTTTATGTTATGATTGCCGGAATATTTTTCCCGAAATATTCAAGCTATATTGTTATGGGGCTCTATCTTTTCGGTATTATGATTGCTTTTATCATTAGTTTTGTTCTGTCCAAATTAATAAAAAACCAGGAAGAACAGTCGTTGATTATAGAGTTGCCTCCATACCGGATGCCGACTGCAGTTAACGTTTTACGGCACGCTTGGTTCCATACCAGAGAATTTATAAAAAAGGCCGGGACCATTATTCTGGGTTCGGTATTGATTATCTGGATACTAGCCAGTTTACCGGTTGGAGTCAGCTATGGTTCCGAAGCTAGTTTGTTAGGACAAGTCGGAAAAATAATTACTCCGATCTTTAAACCGTTAGGTTTCGGCCACTGGACTTTTACCGTTGCTTTACTCTTTGGAATCGTAGCCAAAGAAACGATTATTGGTACTCTGGGCACGCTTTACAGTACCGGTACTCAAACTTTATCTGCAGGCATTGCCGGACAAATTACTCCAGCAGCTGGATTGGCCTTTATGGTTTTCGTACTTTTATATATACCTTGTCTGGCCACTATTGCCATTATCCGGAAAGAAAGTACCAAGCTAAAGTTCACTCTGTTTCAACTGGCAACAACAATAATAGTTGCCTGGTTAATGTCTTTGCTGGTTTATCATGTCGCTGGGTTGGCAGGACTATAATAATTAGGGCAAGGTTTCTTGAAAGACGAATTATTAATAAGACTTACCCTTTATTTCTAAGATTTAAAGGGTAACTTTTTATTCACGTCGTAATTACCCGTCGCCAGACAAGAGTCCCGTTAACCCTACTGGTAATTTTTCCTTATCTTTAAAAAAATTTTGCTCCAGATCATTTGAGTCTGAATGATTCACTATCTCAAAACCAACTATGGTAGTGTTCATTGGTTTCTAAAAAAGATATAACTCTGCAAGTGCAAGCCCACTAAGCGGTTCGCGACGTTTTGGAATCAATCCTTTTAGACATTGTTTTTACTCCTTATCAGTTAAACTATTATTTTAGCAGTTTTAGATGAACCAAATACTGCATCTTGAGGATATCCGACAGCCAAGTCCCGATCTTTACTCCAAAATTTAAATTTCTTTTTAAATTCCTAAAAAACAAAGTCTCCCCCAAGATTTCAATCCGGTTATCCCAATTTTGAATCTCTTTAGCGCTTTTCAATCCCCATATCAAAAACGACTTCTCATCCAACCCGCTGTTTGTAACGACCATCTTGTTAGCCATTTTAACACCCACCGGCGAAGTTACGTCAAAGACAATCTCGCTTCCCGGAAACTTAGCGGCGATCGTTCTCCAATATGAACTCTTTTCGCAGCTTGATGACATCGGGTAAATCTAGGTCATACCAATAAACACGACCGTTATCAATCCTTTCAAAAGTAGTATCCATACCGGCTCCGATATTTACACCGTTGCTTGCGGATGCTTTTCCAAAAATTCTTTGATAATTCGATCAATCAATAAACTACGTATGACCCAGCCTAATTGACTGATTCCACTTAAATTAGCGGTAATTGTTGAAAAATCATAATCTATCTTGTCGATTATTTCTGCCGCGGTTTGGTCTTTTAATAGCGGCTCCTTTTTTTGAGTTTCAATAGCCCGTCCCCATAATGGGAGCAGCAGAGTTTTTTGGACATCTCCCAATCTAACAGCAATTTTCTCCGGCATTTTTATTAGCTCCTTTCAAAATAACATCTTACGATTTATACCTCTTTTCTATTACAAATAATTGTCATTCTTGATGAAATATACCTTGCCAGCCATGATAAACAAAGACCAAAAATTCCTCTCCGACCTTATCAACTGGAAATTATTTCAGCGGTTATTTCAATTAAGAGTGAATTTTTCGACTCTTCCGCAATATATTAACCATTTACATAAAGATAAAAATGAAGTTTAATTCAACTTTACAATTGCAAATTTTTATGATACCATATGTGTAATTACACATATAAAGGAGACCCTCTTGTCTTTACAATTTGCCATCCTTGGTTTATTGGATAGATTTCCCCTATCCGGGTATGACATTTCAAAAATAGTCGACCATGGTCTTAAACACTATTGGGCGACCGAACATACTCAAGTTTATCGGATGTTAACCAAACTCCACGAAAAGAAATTTATAGACTTTGAAATTGAACCCCAATCGGGTAAACCGGATAAAAAAATTTACCGGATTACTAAATTAGGAAAAACGGCTCTTGATGAATGGTTGCAACAGCCAGCTTCTTTGCCTGAAATCAGACATTCTCAATTGCTTCAATTGTCTTTCATGGCGGAATTGGACATCGAAAAAATCATAAATTTCTTAAAAGACTATGAAGCGCAAATTTTAAAAAAGTTAGAAATTTATAATGACCCCGAGCACTTTAAAAAAGCAATCAGCATCGCTAAAAACGAGAAGGAAAAGGTAATTTGGAGGCTGATTTTAGATAATGGGATCGAGTATTACCAAAACGAAGTAAATTGGATTCATAAGTCAATTAGCCGTCTCGAAGCTATAAATAATGATCTTGATTAAAAAGTAAAGGTAATAACATGAAAATATTAATTATCAATGGCTTTGACACTGACTTGAAATACCCCGGATTTCGAAAATACTTAGTAAAAATGAAAGCATATTTGCGGGCTTTATCTGTAACAGCTATTCTTTTGGAGGAGAAAATATGAAAACAAAAAAATATTTTAGTGACAAAGTAATCTTAATAACCGGCGCCGGTTCGGGTATCGGCAAAGCTTTATCCCAAGAAATATCTCGATTCTCCCCCAAAAAACTAATATTAGCCGATATCGACGACGATTCGCTTGGTAAAATTCAAAATAGTCTATCGAATCATGTAAAAACCGATATTTATAAAGTTGATGTTGCTTCGGAAGAACAAATGAAGCAGTTATTTGAGGATATAATAACTAAAAACAGCCGGATTGACATTGTCTTTAATAATGCGGGAATAACGGCGGGCGGAGAATTTTATAATTATTCCTTTGACTTATGGAGCAAATTAATTAATGTTAATCTTTGGGGAGTGATCTATGGAAGCTCTTTCGCTTATAAACGGATGATCCTCCAAAAAAGCGGGCATATCGTAAATGTTGCTTCGTTGGGCGGTTTGATTCCGGAACCGATGGCGACAGCTTATTCCACTACCAAACATGCCGTAGTGGGTTTGACTTTATCACTGCGTGAAGAAGCCCATGAATATGGCGTCAATGTTAGTGTCGTCTGCCCGGGCGTAATTAACACGCCAATATTCGATAAGGCAATATTCGTAGGCAATGTTGATCCGGGAAAAGTAAAGAGCGCTACCTTGGAACATGGAGCGATATCGCCGGTCCAGTGTGCCGAAAAAATCCTCAAAGGTATGGCTAACAACAAAGGTATCATCTTGGTTAAACCTTTTGATAAAGTTTTTTGGCGGTTATATCGCCTTTCTCCCGGTATTCTTTCGCCTTTAAATAAGCTTATTGCGAAATATTTCAGGGAAAATTTCAACAACGGATAATGGAACGAGTCCGGCAATTCCAATAAAATGACTGGCTCAACACATTTCAAATCATCGCTACTTTATAAAATTTTCAAGATCCCTTATTTAGCCCTAAGTAGTTCATTATTAAAGTTCCATAAAGGACTATTAAATTAAGCCTCTGAAATAGTCCCGTATACTTTAAGAAACCTACATTTTTATTTTCCGATATTAAAAATAAGGTAAATGTAAGGATGGCCAATACAAAGAAGATTGCATTTATTAACTGTAAGTCTCTAAATTCTTTCATCCAAACTGCCCAAAGCGGATTTATAATCAAAAAAAGGAATCCTAACCCGGAAGCAATGCCGTGAATTTTACCGAAACCGGTCTCCGCCACACCTGCCGTATCTTCAGGAAAGATACCGGCCAAGATACACCCGATAGCGTAAATCAAAATTCCAATTGTATACCAATTATGCAACCAGGACTTTTGTTCAAAAGTAAACCATTGTCCGAACGCAAAAATAATAAATAAGATTCCAACCACTGTTAAATTAATACTCTCTATCTTTTGAACCGGGCTTTCCGATGTTCCAAGGGTACTTATTGTATCAATTAGATGATTGTACCCCGGGTATTTCGTACCAATAATAATGGGAATTATTAGGTCTCCTAAAGAAGCAATTAGTAACATTGCGAAAAGAAGCACATATAACATACTTATCCTATTACCTCCTCTTTTTTCAAAATGTTAAAGTATTACTCATTTTCGTCTTCCTCTTTTGTTTCAGTATCTAACGGCCCAAAACCCTCTAAAATTTTTAAAGCAAAGCCTTTCATTAAATCCATTTTGGCAATGGCTAGACCTTTTTTTTCATCGCCAAGCACCAGTAAATCATCACCGGGATTAATCCCGAACTTATCCCTGGCTTCCTTCGGAATAACGA
>JAEYRX010000082.1 GCA_023435225.1 Bacillota bacterium | reverse complement strand
TAATTCTACTGCTTGTTCTTTGAATTCTTTTGAATATATTTTCCGATTTGCCACTCTTTTGTTCAGCTCCTTATGATCAGTATTGTACACTCTTAACTGAGTGTCTGGCAAATCGGGGGAAAATCATCTTGAGTGAAAGTCAGATTAAAGAAATAAATTCTAAATTAAAAGATTTATTTGGAATAAGTTAGTCATTACTTATCATCTGTAAAGTATATAATACAATATCAGAATATTTTACCATGTAATAATTGCTCTGTCTTTATGTATATTAAGTATTGTGTAAACAAAGTGTTTTAAATGGTAGAGACACGGGTTCGAATTCCGTTGACTATCAAATGAAAATTTAAAGCCTGCGGATAACTTCTACGGGCTTTTTACTTTAAATTTTTTAAAAGATCAAAGTGAATAAGATAAAGTATAAATTAAAACATGTTTATGAGATAAAGACTTGATGGTATTTCATCACCAACTACCTCGCTAAAACATCCATATCATAAACCATTATTTTTGGGGAAAGTAATTGATTATCCCTTTCAAAATATAATTCCCCATCAGCAATTTTAATTATTGATTTCTCGCGAATGGTTTGCATCGCCGGAAAAAGTCCGCGTTTTCTTACTATAACCTCTATCGTTACCGGTACTTTATTTAAACCTTGATAAGAAAAAGAAAACTTATAAAAATCACCGTTATCACTATGATTAAATATTGGGTTTCCGGTTACCGTACCGGTAATAACCAGTTTGTTTTCGTGTTTAAATAATTTGTTATCCTTGCGCCATTTTCTAATATTTGCCGGAGTGGTATTTGTGACACGAGCCATCTCTCTATCGGAATAGCCTTGATTATACAAGTCAAAACAGATTCTATTTTTTTCAGCAATATGTTCGGCAAAGCGTTCTTTTATTAATAGGCTATCTTTTTTATCTTTAGCTGCTTTTTCCTTATATAACCTAAACCGTTCTTGACATTCAAAACTATTAAAAATGTTAAACATTATTAATTTATTAAGCCTACGCCATTTTCTTACATTACTTGTATGAAAATGGTCCCCTAAAATTTTGCTTATGTTTTCGGCAATTTCTTGGTCACAATATTTTTGCAGGTATAATTCTTCCATTTTCTCGATTACTACTGCTTTTTGTTCTTCGGATAAATCTTTAAACAATATCATTTCATCACCTTTAAGTAATATAGATTTTTATATGCATTGATTATATAACTTTCCAAAGTTTGGTATTATATAAGTTGAAGAAATTTTTTTAACTATCTTTACATTCCTGCAAATCTGGGATAAAAATTTTCTTCATCCTAAATATTCGGCATAAATTTCCAATGCTTTAGAATAATTCCATGAAAGAATGAAAATTCGAACTACAACAGAAAATATTAGTAATGCCAAAAGGGGATCAAGCTGGAGATAAGCCGGGTATTTAATTTAGGAATTAAGTAAAAAAATTGTAGATATTATCCGGATTCTTTAAAAATGGATTATTATGAACTCTGGTTCGTTAAAAAAGTCATAGTTTAATCTATTTATTAGATTTATTGGCGGACAGGGAGAATGTTCCGGAGAGCCTATATGAAACTGCCGGTATTTTGGAGGATTACGGCGTTGAAGTTCGTTACCCCGGGGATTGGATTGAACTTAACGAAGAAGACATAAAAGAGGCCCATCAATCAGCTATAAGAATAAAGGAGTTTGTAAAGGATAAATTGAACCGCTTGCCTTTGGACTAAGAAGATTAAGCAAACCAATCTTGATAAGATAAATAATCCTGCCTAAAATATCCTTATTTTGGGCAGGATTTTTCATATGAATGTATAACTATTTGGAAATTAATTTAGAGGATTTATTTGGAGGGAATTTTATAATGGCAGTCCCGGCGGATGAAAAATCAAGAGCCGAATATCTGAAAGAAGAGATAGAGCGGCATAATTATTTATACTACGTAATGGATGCTCCGGAGATTACCGATTACGAATACGACCAGTTAATGAGAGAACTAAGTGACTTGGAAGCGCGTTTCCCGGAGCTCAGGACTCCCGATTCGCCAACCGGACGGGTTGGCGGAAAACCATTGGCTATTTTTCAATCGGTCCGGCACCGGATTTCTTTATTAAGTCTGGATAATGCTTTTGGGGCTGATGAATTAAGATCTTTTGATCAGCGGGTTAAACGAAGTCTTGATGGTTCAAATGAGTTGGAGTATGTAGCCGAATTAAAGATTGACGGTCTTACGGTTGCTTTAACTTATGAAAACGGTTTGTTAACCCAGGCTGCCACTCGTGGTGACGGAGTTGAAGGCGAAGATGTCACTTCTAATGTAAAAACTATTAAGTCTATTCCGCTAAAACTACCGGACATCCGGGTTAACATGGGAGTCCGGGGCGAGGTTTACCTTAAAAAAGCCGACTTTGAAAAGCTGAACCGGGAACGGGAACAGGCTGGGGAAACATTATTCGCCAATCCCCGGAATATTGCCGCCGGTTCTTTACGCCAACTAGATCCAAAAGTTACCGCCGGACGGCCTTTGGATGCTTTTTTTTATGATATCTTATATCTGGAAGGACGGGCAGTTGACACCCAAGCGGCAGGATTTGAATTATTAAAAGAATTGAAACTGAAAACCAATCCTAACCTTAAGTTATGCCGTGGAATCGAAGAAGTCATCAAGTTTTGCGAATATTGGACCGAGCATCGCGAAGATCTGCCATATGAGATTGACGGGATAGTGGTGAAGGTCAATTCTTTACGTCTCCAGGAGCAACTCGGATTTACCGCTAAAGCGCCCCGTTCCAAGATCGCCTATAAGTTCCCGGCCCAGCAGGTCGAGACAATAGTACGGAATATATCCGTAAATGTAGGACGGACCGGAGCAGTAACTCCCACCGCCGAACTGGAACCGGTCAAGGTGGCCGGTTCTACCGTCAGCCGGGCCACCTTACATAATGAAGACAACATCAAGGAGAAGGATATTCGCATCGGGGACCATGTTATCATCCAAAAAGCCGGGGATGTCATCCCGGAGGTGGTCCGTTCCTTACCGGAGAAACGGAATGGGACGGAGAAGGTCTTTGAGATGCCTAGAACCTGTCCGGAGTGCGGGGCCGAGGTTTACCGGGAACCGGGAGAAGCGGTATCTCGTTGTATCGGAGCAACTTGTCCCGCTCAGTTGCGGGAAGGGATAATTCATTTTGTGTCCAGAGAAGCTATGGATATTCAAGGTTTAGGAGAAGCGATTATTATTCAGCTGATTGGGGCTAACCTAATTCATGATGTCGCTGATCTATATAAATTAAAATATGAGGATTTAACTGGTTTGGAGCGATTCGGCGACAAATCAGCCCGAAATCTGTTAGCTGCAATTGATGAGTCGAAGCAGAATGATCTTAGCCGTTTGTTATTTGCTCTTGGCATACGCCATGTCGGAGCCGGAGCAGCCAGAGATTTGGCTACTCATTATAATACTTTGGATAATTTAATGGCGATAACTTACGAAGAATTGACTGCGGTTGAAGGAATCGGTCCTAAAATCGCTGCCAGTATAGCTAAGTTCTTTGCTGAACCTCATAACCGGCAATTAATTGACAAACTTAAAAGTTTGGGTGTTAATATGACCCAAGCCGATACAATAAATATGGGTCCCCAAACTCTAGCCGGGAAGACGATTGTGGTCACAGGGTCTTTGAAAAACTACGGCCGGACAGAAATCGAAGAAGTTATCCGGAAGCATGGCGGTAAAGCAGCTTCCAACGTTAGTAAAAATACCGACTTTGTGCTGGTTGGGAATGATCCAGGCTCAAAATATGAGAAAGCGCAGGCTTTGGGGGTAAAGATTATTAACGAAACCGATTTTGAAGAGATACTTCAGGGTAAATGATAAAAACAGGGTGCGTACTCCGGTATTTAATGGTAAAATAAATAAGTTAAAGGACCAAACACGGATTAGCACAGGATAAAATGGATTTTCACTGATTGAAATTTATGTCTTTATATAAAAGTTAATCTTTTTTATTATTGCATCGAAGGGAGATTCAAAATGAGCTTAACCAAAGCTGAAGTTGAACATGTGGCCCGGTTGGCCCGGTTGGAACTTAGTGAAGCGGAGAAAGAAGAGTTTACCGGAGAATTAAATGAGATTTTGGAATTTGTAGAAAAGTTGAATAAACTTGATACTGCCAATATTGAACCTACCGCGCATGCCGTCCCGATGACCAATGTATTCCGCCGGGACAAAGTGGAAGAGTCCTTAGACCCGGAATTGGCTTTAGCCAATGCGCCGGATCAGATCGGTAATTTCTTTAAAGTACCGAAGAGCTTGGAAGAAGAGTGAATCTAGTTAATAGTTTACAATTGAAAGTTGACAGTTGAAAAATGTGGATGACTAAGTGCGACCCTATCCCTTAAAGGAAACTAGTTTGGCGTTGTGGTTTTAGAAGGCGAAGGATGGTGGTTTCCCCTTTTTACAGGGGCAAGGGGTCTATTTATCTGGGGGTATTTATTATGTCCTTATATCAAAAAACAGCTCATGAATTGCATGATCTATTAGTTAAAAAAGAGATTAAAGCGGTTGAAATTACCGAAGCGGTTTTGGAACGGGTTAAGCAAGTTGAGCCGCAGGTTCATGCCTATGTTACTTTGGCTGAAGAAGAGGCGCTGCAAACTGCCAAAAAAGTGGACGAGTTGATCGCTAAGGGGGAAAATGTCCCGCCTTTAGCTGGAATTACGATAGCGGTCAAGGATAATATGTCCACTGCCAAGCTGCGGACCACTTGTTCATCCAAGATTTTGGAGAATTATATTCCGCCGTATGACGCTATGGTGGTTGAACGGCTTAAGGAAGAGAAGGCTGTCCTTATCGGTAAAACCAACCTTGATGAATTTGCCATGGGGTCATCCACCGAAAACTCCGGATTATTTATAACCAAAAACCCCTGGGATTTGGAGACGGTTCCCGGCGGCTCTAGCGGTGGTTCGGCAGCGGCGGTTCGGGCGGATGAAGCTACAATAGCTCTTGGTTCGGACACCGGCGGTTCGATTAGACAACCGGCGGCCTATTGCGGAGTAGTCGGATTGAAGCCGACATATGGCCGGGTTTCCCGTTATGGTTTAATTGCTTATGCTTCTTCACTGGATCAGATTGGCCCGATAGCTAAAGATGTTACTGATTGTGCTTTATTGTTACAGTCAATCGCCAAATATGATCCCCGGGATTCAACTTGTGTTGATTATCCGGTCCCTGATTACCTGGAGGAGATGAAAAAAGGCGCTAAAGGTTTACGAATTGGGTTAGCCAAAGAATATTTGGCTGAAGGGATCAGTGAACCGGTAAAGAAAGCTGTCGAAGACGCGGTACGGGTATTTAAAGATTTGGGAGCCGAAGTTGTTGATATTTCGTTACCTTATAGTGAATATGCTTTAGCTGCTTATTATATCATTGCTCCGGCGGAAGCCAGTTCCAATCTGGCCAGATACGATGGAGTCCGTTATGGCCACCGGACCGCTGAAAAGGTGTCGGACTCGGTAGCCATGTTTATGAAAACCAGGAAAGAAGGGTTCGGGGCTGAAGTAAAACGCCGGATAATGATGGGGACTTATGCTCTTAGTTCCGGATATTATGATGCTTATTACTTAAAAGCTCAACAAGTAAGAACTATGATCAGAGAGGATTTTAACCGGGCATTCCAGAGTTGCGATCTGATTTTAACTCCAACCACACCTTCGGTAGCCTTTAAAATAGGAGCCAAATCCCAAGATCCGTTGGAGATGTACTTGGAAGATATTTGTACGGTAACCTGTAATCTAACCGGTGTTCCCGGTATCTCCATCCCCGGAGGATTCGATAGGGGAATGCCGATTGGGATTCAGATGATGGGCCCGGCATTTAAGGAAGAAATTTTACTTAGAGCTGCCTATGGTTTTGAACAAGCTACGGATTTTCATAAGGAAAGACCGAAACTGTAAAATAAATTGAGAATTGACAATTGAGAATGGAGAATCTTTTAGAAGAAATGAATGTCTAAAAGCGACCCTATCCCTTAAAGGGTATTAGTCTGGCGTTGTGGGTTTTCGGCAGCGAAGGATGGTGGTTTCCCTTTTAAAGGGCAAGGGATCTGGAGGGAATTTACAAATGCCTTTAACGGATTATGAGATAGTTATCGGGTTGGAGGTTCATGCGGAACTGAAGACCAAATCGAAGATTTTTTGTAATTGTACTACCGAGTTCGGTGGTGAACCCAATACGCAAGTTTGTCCGGTCTGTCTGGGACTACCGGGGGTTTTACCGGTGTTAAATGAACAAGCGCTGGAATATACGATTATCGCCGGGTTGGCCTTAAATTGCCAAATATCCCATTTTAGTAAGTTTGACCGGAAACAATATTTTTATCCGGATCTGCCCAAAGCCTATCAGATCTCCCAATACGATCTGCCTTTTTGTAAGGATGGCTGGATTGAGATTCCGGTGGATAATGAGGAATCCGGACCCACCAAAAAAGTTGGTATAATTAGAGTGCATTTGGAAGAAGAAGCCGGTAAAACAGTACATTCCGGCACCGGAATTTTGGACTCCGATTATTCAATGCAGGATTATAACCGTTGCGGTATACCGTTAATCGAGATTGTCGGCGCTCCGGATCTGCGTTCGCCGAAAGAAGCCAAGGATTATTTGGAGAAGTTAAAGACTTTATTATTATATACGGGGATTTCCGATTGCAAGATGGAAGAAGGTTCTTTACGTTGTGATGCCAATATATCATTACGCCCCAAAGGCCAAAAAGAGTTTGGAGTTTTGGCCGAGATTAAAAATATGAACTCTTTCCGGTCGGTTCAGGCCGCCTTGGAGTATGAAGCGGAACGGCAGGCTAAACTGTTGGATAACGGTGAAAAAATGGTCAAGCAGACCCGGACTTGGGATGAGAACAAAGGAGTTACCGTCTTTATGCGTTCCAAGGAAGAAGCCAGCGACTACCGGTATTTCCCTGAACCGGATCTGGCACCGGTGATTATTGAGCAAGACCGGGTTGAAGAATTGCGCCTTCGGTTACCGGAGATGCCTGATTCCCGGCGGAAACGTTATCTGGAAGTTTGGGGCCTTCCCGAATACGATGCCGGTTTAATCAGCAGCAGCCGGGAAATGGCTGATTTCTTTGAAGAGACGGTCTCCGAGTATAATCAACCGAAATTAGTCGGCAATTGGGTAATGGGAGAGTTATCCCGGTTGCTAAATCAGGAACGGATAGAATTTTCAGCTTTAAAAATACAGCCGGTCGGATTAGCCAAAATGTTACGGTTGATTGAAGCCGGGACTATCAGTGGTAAAATCGCCAAAACTGTATTTGAAGAGATGTTCTTTACCGGAAAAGACCCGGAAACAATAGTTAAGGAAAAGGGTTTGGTCCAAATCAGCGATACCGGTGAACTTGAGGCAATTGCCGGCCGGATTATCGAAGCTAATCCGCAATCGGTAACCGATTATCAGGCCGGTAAAGAACAAGCTTTGAAATTTTTAATTGGGCAAATGATGAAAGAGACCAAAGGCCGGGCCAACCCGGGGGTTGTGAATGAATTGCTGAAAAAAGAACTTTCAAAAAAGTAAATTAATAATTATGCCACAGAGGCACAGAGACGCAGAGGAATTTCTCTGAGTTTCTGTGCCTAAATAAATGTTGATATACTAATGCCAAATCTCTCTTCTGGTTAAAATAACCGTGGGAGGGATAGTTTTTGGGAAAATTCATTGATGAACAGGGGAGATTTTTTGGTTTAATCAATTTGCTAGATTTAATCGTTATTATGCTCTTGTTCATTTTAGGTATTAAAATATTGGCTGATTATCGTCCGGCGCCGCTGGATTTAAAAAAAACACCGGTAACTATCGGTTTGCTGATAAGAGATATTCCACCTTATTTAGTTAATAGTATAGCAGTCGGCCAAGATCTATTTGCCGATGGGTCAAACGCTTATCTTGGCAAGATTTATACCGTCAAGGCCATATCAGCGGAGATTATACTAAAAAACAACGACCGTTTGATGATCTCCCAATCACCGATCAATCTGGATCTAAGATTAATGTTGAAAAACAAAGCCCGGATTGTAACAGGACCGGCCCGAACCGGAGTTTATCTTGGGAAACTGGCGGTAAGAGTCGGGGATAAATTAAGGGCTCACACTCTTTATAGCTCAATATCCGGTGAGATTGAATACTTGAAAGTAAAAACCAATGTTCGCTAATAGTACAGTTTTTAGGGTTGTTTCTTTTTTTTATTTTAACCGTATTGTTGGGAGCTTTAGATTTATAAGGCAACAATTTTATAAATCAGGATTGTTTCGATGGTTTCAAACTTTGAAGCTTCTAATATTTTGGTTGAAACAAAGAGTAATCATAATCCGGCAAATTTCGCGCTTAAGGAAGTTTGTTGATTTTCTCGAAAAAGAATTATTTGCCTTTAAATCAAAAGTTAATTATTATGGGATCTCCGGATGGAAACCGGTTTTTGAAGCCATAGGTATCATTTGTATGGCTATAGTTCCGGTATTCAAAGTTTGGGGATGGCTAATTTTAATACCGGTAGCTTTTTTAATCAACTTATCAGGCAGGGAAAAGAATCAAAATCCCTTGACAGTTGTAAGTTCCTTTTTATGGTTGGCCTTGCTTATCAGCGCTGTTTTTAGCTCCTCGCTAAACTCCGGTTGGTTATATCTTAGCAGGTATGGTACATATTTAATATTATTTTGGTTGGTAGGAAAGTTTTCTCCCGGATATTCACGTAGATTAATCTTATACTTAGTTTGCTCCAGTTTAATTTGGTTAGTTCTCGGTTTACTGCAGCAATGGGCCGGGATACCGACTCCATCAGGTTGGTTAAGTGAAGAGCAGAGCAGGGTAATTACTCTCCGTGTTTATTCCCTTTTTACAAACCCTAATACTTATGGATTATATTTATTATCTAATTTAATCTTAGTCAGCTTTCTTTTAAAAGAGTTTACCGGATATCGAAGGCTCTTTTTGATATTTATAGGATTTTTAACATTATTATCGCTGTATTTAACTTACTCCCGGATTGCCTGGATTTTGGGAACTTTTTTTTTAATAGCTAAATACTGGAGAAATCCGGCAGGGAAAAAGTGGTTAATTGTAGGAGCCTTTTTACTACTGTTATTTGCTCTCGAAGCACTGAAAGCTCGAAGCTTACCTTTACTATTATGGAATGATTCCTCACTACGGTACCGTTTCCGGATATGGGAAGGAACCATTAAAGCAATAGCGGCTTTTTGGCTATGGGGAGCCGGTCCCGGGAGTTTTTCTAAAATATATCCCTGGTTCCAAAATGGATTAACACCGGCAGATCACAGTCATCAATTATATCTGCAACTTTGGTTGGAGAATGGTATTTTTAGTTTGGGTGTGTTTATATTTTGGGTTAAACATTTTTTTCAAAAAATTAGTCTGGTTCAGGGCTTAGGCCGGAGTTGTATGGTAATTGTGATAATGTTCTTAGGCTACGGATTGTTTGAAAGCTGGTTTGAAAGCCAGTTGATTTCCGGTTATTTTTGGCTTTTTGCCGGATTAACTGTCTCTTTGAACTTGGCTCAAAATTAATTTAAAGCTGAATCTTAAATGAGGAGTACTCGTCGTAATGAAAGGATTCGTTATTTTTGGTTATTATGGATGTGGTAATATAGGTGATGAGACCAATTTGCGGGAATTGGTCTCTTATATACGCCTGTTAAATCGTAAAGCTGATATTACCGTAATTACCGCAACCCCGGAGGAGACGGAGAAAAAACTAAAGGTATCCGCGGTTGGGAAATTTCATTTTTTTGATATCATTCTTTCGCTTAGAGAAGCCGATCTCTTAATTGGTGGGGGAGGCAGTCTGTTTCAGGATCGAACCAGTTTACGAAGTCTCTTTTATTATTCTACTCTGGTCTGCCTTGCTAAACTGTTAAAAGTTCGCATAATGATGTATGGTCAAGGTATAGGACCGCTGCGTTCAAAAATCGGTAAATTATTGGCGGGATGGGTATTATCGAAAGTTGATCTGATAACGGTTAGGGACCGGTTGTCAATTATTACTCTGGCTGAATTAAACGTCCGGAAACCGGAAATTTTTATCACTGCAGAGCCTTTACTGCTATTAAATCAGCTTTCTCCGGAAGTAGTAAATTCTTTTTGGCGCAATTATCAGACGGAAAAGCGTTTAAAATTGGGTTTAATTATTCAAAAAACAGGGTTTCTAAAGAAAAAATTTTGGAAGCAACTACTTGAATGCTTAAGTTGGGATCAAAATGTAGAACTTTATTTGCTACCGATGGAGAAACGGGATCCGGCCTTTCTAAAGGAATTGGCCGTTCAATTAAATCTCACCATGTTACCTGTTCAAAGCCGGTGGGAAGAATTTCAACAGGTTATCGGAGGGTTAGACTTAGTAGTCAGCGCTAGGCTCCATGGTTTGGTGGCAGCGGTAATTCAGAAAATACCCTGTTATGGTTTGGCAATGGATCCCAAAATCGAGGGCTTTTGCTTACAACTAGGTGTTCCGTTTCTACGCCCGGCAACCAAAATGGAGTGGTTGACTTTAGGAAACCGGATCTTAACCTACTTATATCAACCGTCTAATGAAAAGAAACCATGGGAAGCCCAATTGTCTTTTTGGCAAACCCGGGCTTATGAAAATCAACTTATTTTGAAAAAATTTATTATGTAAAGTGGTAAAGTTTGGTCAATGAAGAGAAAAATAGCCTATTTGCAAGATATTCCGATTGAATTGGGAAATAACTCTCAAATTATGACAATTCTCAACGAGTGGTTGGCGAAACCGTCCAAATCATATCAGGTTGTAACTCTAAACGCTGTTATGTTGATTACAGCTTTGCGAAATTTATCCTTGGAAGAAAGTATAAAAAAAGCCGATTTAATTATGATTGATGGTTATGGAATCTTATTAGCCCTTAAAAAAAGAGGTTATGATAATTTGGAAAGGTTTACCGGAGTTGAATTAACCAGAAATTTGTTGGATATATGTTCAATAAAACGGTATTCAGTTTATTTTTTGGGAGGTACTCCGGGGGTTAGTAAAAAATTATGTGAAATTATCCCGGTAGCATGGCCGGGAGTTTTAATTGAAGGTATCAGGGACGGCTATGAAAGTGTATTGAACCGGCTGGAAATTATTGATGAAATTCGATCTAAACAGCCCAGATTATTATTAGTTGGTCTGGGTACCCCGGACCAGGAAACTTTTCTGGCTGATGTTTTAAAATTTTTACCGGGAACAATGGGAATTGGTGTTGGTGGAACCTTTGATATCCTTAGTGGATTAAAAAAGGAAGCGCCGAAATGGGCCAAAAGAGTTGGTATTGAATGGAGTTACCGGATGCTTCAAGATCCCGAGAAATTTAAATTACTACCGGATTTGTTCCGGTTCTGGAATTTGTTCTTAAGAAGAATGGACTAAGGAAGTGAATCGATGTTCAAGAAAATAACCGTTTTAAATTGGGTTTTTATTAGACGGGAAATCATTGATTATATTGGAATTTTAATTGGAGTAACCATTACCGCTCTGGCCTTAGTCTGGCTGTTAATCCCCAATAAAATTGCCGCCGGTGGAGTTAGCGGATTGGCTATAGTTTTTTATTATTTATGGAAATGGCCGGTAGCCTGGACGATGTTGATGTTAAACATTCCGTTATTTTTAGCTTGTCTTTGGGTTTTTGGCCCTCGTTTCGGCGCCAAAACCTTGTTTGGAGCCGCTTTTATCTCAATTATGATTCAGTTTTGGGATTTGGTAGTTAATCTAATGCCCTTGACAAAAGAACCTTTGTTAGCTTCATTATATGGCGGTGTCATCGCCGGTATCGGGATGGGAATAGCTTTTCGCTTCCGGGGAACTACCGGAGGGACAGACTTGGCGGCACAACTCTTAAACCGTTTTACCGGTATTTCGGTTGGATATTCCTTATTATTATTCGATAGTGCGGTAATCATTTTGGCAGGATTGGTTTTTAAAAGCGCCGAGTTGGCTTTATATGCCATTATTACCCTTTTTATTACCAGTAAAGCTTTGGATGCTATCTTGGAAGGTTTTGATTATGCCAAAGCCGCTTTTATTATCTCTAATAATGCAGAGGAGATAAGCCGGATAATATTAACCGACTTGCAGCGGGGAGCAACCGGTCTATTCGGTAGAGGTTTATATTCGACTCAGACTAAGGAAGTCATTCTCTGTGTTATCTCCAGGGCTGAGGAGTTTAAATTAAAAGAGCTGGTTCATAGTATCGATCCCCGGGCTTTTATTATCATAACTGATGTTCACGAGGTATTAGGGGAAGGATTCAAGGAGAAGACCCAAAATACTTAAATAGAATATAGAGCTTAATATAAAGAGTTAAAAGTCAAAAGTCGAAAGTTAAAATTTTAAATTCAGATTTAAGACTTCGGACTTTAGGATTCAGACTTCTAACTTCGAACTCAACATATTACCACAAACGCGATTTATCGATGATAGTCTCCACTTGGTTTAATATTATCTCAAAAATAATTTCCCCTCCAATCTTACAGCTTTTACACTTCCGGCATCCAAAGGCTAATTTAGTACTGGTATATCTCATAGCTACTTTTTCCATACTAACTAAAAACTTATTTTTATTAGGAAGAAGAGGAATATGTTTCATTTATTTGGGCAAAAGTACAGATTATGGCGTCTAATGGTTGAGAACCAGGAAAATTTAGAAGAGAATACCCAAAATGAATCTCCGGACAATCTAGGGGAAAAGTTGGCTTATAACTTAGCCTCTATTTCGGAGCGGCTGGGGAAAAGCCCGGATATTATTATCAGGGAGTTTAATTTTGGTCAAAAAGAAGCAATAAGTGCGGCAATTATTTATATTGACGGTTTAACGGATAAAAGCCAAATTGACCGTGATATTCTAAGCCCGTTATTAGCCGAAGCAAAAAAGACGGATTCTTTTTTACCGGAAAACTTGTTAACGCTTGTTCAGAGAAAAGTAATACCGGTCGGCGAGGTTAAAATTAAAAGCAATATCGATAAAATAGTTGATAGTATTCTATCCGGTAATACGGTTTTATTGATTGAAGGAATTGATGAGTCTTTAATAATCAGTACCCAAGGTTGGGAAAAAAGAGCAATTGAAGAACCGGCCTCCGAAGTAGTGGTTCGGGGCCCCAGAGAAGGTTTTACCGAAACTTTACGGACCAATACTTCACTGATACGGCGCAAAATACATAATTCCAATCTGACCTTTGAAGTAATGTCCATCGGTAAACGAACCAATACGGATGTGTGTATTGCGTATATTAAAGGAATAGCGGATGATAAACTGATAACCGAGATCAAGCGACGGTTAAAAAGGATTAATACCGACTCCATTTTAGAATCAGGATACATTGAAGAATTTATCGAAGATGCTCCTTTTTCGATCTTCCCCACCATAGCCAGGAGTGAAAGGCCGGATACGGTAGCGGGAAAATTATTAGAAGGAAGAGCAGCCATTTTAGTGGCGGGAACGCCGTTTGTTTTAACTGTTCCGATATTATTTATCGAGGTTTTTCAAAGTCCCGAAGATTATTATTCCCGGGCTTATTACGGCAGTCTGGTCCGGTGGGTTCGTTATATAGCTTTTGTTTTAAGTACGCTTTTACCAGCGATATATGTTTCCTTACTTTCATTTCATCAAGAGTTGATACCAACACCATTGTTGGTCACTTTGGCGGCTTCCAGGGAGGGATTACCTTTTCCGGTAGTAATTGAGGCTTTGAGTATGGGCTTAATCTTTGAGATCCTACGTGAAGCCGGTATCAGGTTGCCGCGACCTATCGGTCAGGCGGTTAGTATTGTAGGCGCATTAGTCATAGGGCAAGCGGTGGTATCAGCCGGATTGGTAGGGGCTCCCATGGTAATTGTAGTAGCTTTAACCGCGATTGCTTCATTTGTTATTCCGGCTTTAGCCGATGCAAGCGCTTTTTTAAGAGTGGCCCTGACGATAATGGCCGGTTTCCTCGGCGCTTTCGGAGTTATTATTGGATTATTGGGATTGTTGATCCATCTTGCATCATTACGTTCATTCGGCGCCCCTTACTTGTCGCCGGTAGCACCTTTTTTTGCAACCGATTTGAAAGATGTTATCGTCAGAGCTCCATGGTGGGCAATGTTATTTCGTCCGTATAATTTTGGCTGGAATGACCCGGAGCGGCAAGAGTTTCAATTAATCTCCAAACCTTCTCCAAAAAATAAGCGTGATTATTCCAAAAAGCGAGGCGGAAAGTGAGGAATTATAAAAGATTAAGCGGCAATATAGTGTTTTCTTTATTATTAATCGGAATTATTTTTTTTAGCGGTTGTTGGGATGCTAAGGAATTAGCCAACTTAGCATTAGTCTCTGCAATTGGCATTGATCTTGACGAAAAACATCCCAGACATGTTTTGGTAACAATCCAAATTATCAAACCGGGAGAGATTAAATCAGCCTCTGCAGGAGGTGATTCTTCGGGAGGCGCTGAGGGTAAGCCTTCAACTAGTAAAAAGCAGCCATATTTAATGGTCAGTAGCTCCGGTGAAACAGTATCCGAGGTTTTTCGCAACTTTGTCTACCAAGTTAACCGGGAATTATATTTCGCAGATAACCAAATCATTGTTTTCGGCAAAGAAGCCGCCCGAAAAGGAGTGCTTCCTTATCTTGATTATTTTATGCGTACCCGTGAACCCCGGGAAAATGTTTGGATTTTAGTTGCGGAAGGCAAAGCAAAAGAAATCTTGGAAACTAATTTCGGTTTAGAAAAAATTCCAGCCAATGAAATAAACCAGTTGATTATAAACCGGGGGATGGCATCCCAAGCCGGCGCAGCTACTCAGGAAGAATTTTTAAGCAGATTAATGAGTAAGGCTTCAGCAAACTATACATCATTTATTCAAGTTATTGGAACTACCGAAAAAAAGAAAATTAGCTTAGTAGGGACAGCGGTTTTCAAAGGGGATAAATTAGTTGGAGAATTCGATAAAAAGGAGACTAGGGGGTTACTGTGGGTTATTAATAAGGTAAAAAGAGGCAATATTACGGTTAAGTCCGCAGGGGGAATATTTAATTTAGATATCTTACGGGCTGGTAGTAAAATGGTTCCGGAAATCCAATCGGAAGAAGTTAGAATAAAAATAACCGTCAATGTTGAGTATGGTTTAACGGGGGAGACCAAATCAGAGGATTTAACTAATTTGCATTTTATTGAAACCATAGAAGTTCTTGCCGGCCGAACTATTCGCGGTGAAATTAAGGCCGCCTTACGTAAAGCATTTCTATTTAATACCGATGTTTTTGGTTTTGGAGAAGCAATTCACCGTAAATTTCCGAAAGAATGGAAGATAATGAAACCGGTGTGGGATCAACAGTTTTTGGCAACCAATGTTAGTATCAAGATTAATAGCCGCTTGAGATCAATCGGATTTTCCGTTAAGCCCCTTATCCCAAAATAAATATTTTGGAATTTTAGACGTAAGAGGTAAATAGATGGTATTTATAATCATTATCGTATTTACGATGATTGCTCTTTTTGAGATTCCCGGACTTATACAAAAAAAGTATTGGCCGGAGCTGGTGGCTTTTTCGATCCTGTTGCTTTTAGGATTTGGTTTGAGTTTATCAATTGCCATCGGATTTCATCCACCGTATATTTCCAATATTATTAAGCAAAGTATAGAAAAGATATTAGACTTGTAATAAAGAGAGGTAACATCAATGTCTTTAGAACAAGGTAAAATTGGAAATTCCCAACTTATTTTACTGATGGTGGCTTTTATCCTCGGGACCTCGATAGTTTTAGTTCCCGGAAACCAAGCTAATCATGATGCTTGGATTGCGATCATTTTGGGATTGATTATGGGGATTTTTTTTGCATTGATATTTATCTTCCTGAGCAATAGATTCAAAGGCAAAAATCTAATTCAGATAAATGATATTGTTTACGGGCCCTATTTCGGTAAGTTAGTGTCAGTGTCTTTTTTATGGTATTTGTTTCATACCGGTTCGTTAGGGACCAATGCTTTTAAATACTTTTTTTCGGCAACCATCTTACCACAAACACCTGATATTGTTTTGATGGGCTTATTAATTCTGATTTGCTCCTATGCCGTTAAAAATGGGATCGAAGTAATTGCCCGGTGCGGATTTATATTAGTATTGGCAGCAATTGTATCATTTCTAGGTTCATCACTGTTTTTAATAAAGGATTTTCAAATAAGCAACTTTTTTCCAATCTTGGAGACTCCGGTGAAAAAGCTGTTACTAGCGGCTTATGGAGCGTCAATTTTTCCTTTTGCAGAGATTAGTGTTTTTACAATGATAATTCCGTATCTTAATAGCAAGCGTAATGTTATTTTTCCAGTGCTCACCGCTTTATTGATAGGGGGGTTATTTCTGATCGGGATGTCAATCCGGAATATCGGAGTTTTGGGGCCAATGAACAATATTTATGTTTATCCAACTTTTGCAGCCGATCGCTTGATTAATGTGGGAAATCTCCTGACCAGACTGGAGATTTTGACGGTAATTGGATTTCTAACGTTAGGTTTGATAAAAATAAGCACTGTTTTATATATTACGGTTTTAGGCAGCGCTCAATTGCTTGGATTAAGAACTTACAGGCCGCTTATTTTACCTATTGGGATTTTAATGGTAATAGTTGCCTTATTTAATTTTAAAAATACCACCGACGATCTGGCTTTTGCCCAAAAAATATATCCCATCTACGCATTCCCATTTGTAGTGGGGATTCCGGTGCTTACATTAATAATAGCTATGATTCGTGGGTTACCGAAGAACAATTAGTTTCATCTGGGAAAAAGCAGGAAATTAATTATGGGTGTCGAAAAAATGTTTAGTTTAGCCAAGTTTTCCAAAAGGAGGAGTTTTTTTGGCGACTATTTTAATTGTTGATGATGAAGCTTCAATCGTGGAAATAGTTACTGAAGTACTCAGTAATGAAGGTCATCAAGTTGTAACAGCTCCGGATGGTTTAATTGGTCTTGAAATACTACATCAGGGTTTGATTCCTCAACTTATTTTACTGGATTTATTCCTGCCTGGAATTAATGGCTGTGATTTTATTACAAAGGTTCGTGCGGAATTGCAACTTCCGGATCTCCCGATTCTTTTAATGACCGGCGCTATTCCTGACCAGTCGGATTTACCGCCTAAAGGGAGTTTTCAAGAAATTATTCATAAACCATTTAATCTAGTAGATCTAATTGATAAAGTAGATCAATCATTGGCTGCAGCTACTGAAAAAATGATAAGTTAATATATTGTTCAGCCACGGCTTCATTGACTTTCATTTCCCCATATGGTAAATTTAAATAAAATATTCCATAAACCATGAAATAGGGAGTTCTTATGAGAATTATTGCAACCAGCGCTCAAAAAGATGCAGCGATGCAACTTTTAAATCGGCGCTCAAAATTTCAAGGCGAAACCCAGAATGAGTTATCAGCTAAGGTAGCAGCGATACTTAGTGATATTAAAAACCGTGGTGACCACGGTTTAATAGATTATACCGCCAAGTTTGACCGGGTAAGCATAACTTCCGATTGTTTAAGAGTCAGTACTAATGAGATGGCTCAGGCTTTTGCGAGTGTATCGGAAGATTTTCTAACAGCAATACGCCAAGCTAAGGATAACATTATTGCTTTTCATCAGAAACAGTTAACCAAAGATTGGCTTGATATTAAAGAAGACGGAATAATCCTCGGCCAGCGGATCCAACCGGTTGAGGCGGCCGGTCTTTATGTTCCGGGAGGTATCGCCGGATCTACTCCATTGGTTTCATCGGTTCTGATGAATGCTTTACCGGCAGTGGTAGCCGGGGTTAAGCGGATTATTATCTGTACACCTCCTACGGCTGCAGGAACTATTAACCCTTATTTGCTGGCAACCGCTATGGAATGTAATATTAATGAAATATATAAGGTTGGTGGAGCCCAGGCAATTGCAGCAATGGCTTATGGAACCGAGAGTATTAAGCCGGTTGACGTAATCGTCGGGCCGGGAAATCAGTATGTAACCGAAGCTAAACGACAAGTTTTTGGGTTTGTCGGTTTGGATATGTTGGCCGGTCCAAGTGAAATATTGATAATTGCCGATGACACAGCCAATCCGGCTTATATTGCCGCTGATCTTTTATCTCAGGCAGAACATGGCCCCGTCAATGAAGCAGGTTCATTTCTGTTAACTCCTTCTAAAACATTGGCGGAAGCAGTATCCAGGGAAGTTGAAAATCAAATATCCTCTTTGACAAGAAAGGGAATTGCCGGAGCTTCGTTAGAAGCAAACGGAGGTATAATTATTACCAACGATTTGGAGGAAGCATTTGAGTTGGCTGATTTTTGCGGACCGGAACATATGGAGATATTGCTTAATGATCCTTGGAGCTATTTAGGGATGGTAAAAAACGCCGGTGCAGTGTTTTTGGGGACTTATTCTACGGAACCTATCGGTGACTATATAGCCGGGACCAATCATGTGCTACCTACCAACGGTACCGCCAGGTTTGCCTCCGGTCTTAACGTCGATCACTTTATCAAAAAAACCAGTATCATCTCTTATAATCATTCCGGTATTAATAAATACGGTCCGGCAGCCATGACCATAGCCGAAGTTGAAGGACTGGACGCCCACGCGAAGGCGATAAAGATTAGAATTGACAATAATTAAGAATTGATATACGGATAAATTGTAGGCTTATGACCCTATCCCTTAAAGGGAATATGCCTAACCTTTGAAGCTTTTTTATGAAAAACAAGATTGCATAAATCTAGATACTTATCTTTAATTGAACTTAGGAGGCTAACAACGCTAAACTATTCCCCTTTAAGGGATAGGGTAATTACTAAAATTATAACATTCATTTGAACTACTTTATCTGTGATACTTGTCAGTATAAAAAGCGATTTTTCATTTGTTGATTTATTAATTTAAAGGAGGGAGAATTCACGGATGCGTACTGCTTCTATTGGTAGAAATACTAAGGAAACGAAGATTAAATTAGAATTGAATTTGGATGGAACCGGCGCTTATGATATCAAGACCGGGATTAGTTTTTTTGATCATATGCTGGCCCAGGTAGCTCGACATGGACTAATTAATCTGAATATTACGGCGGTAGGGGATTTGGAAGTGGATTCCCATCATACTGTAGAGGATATTGGAATTGTTTTGGGGCAGGCTATTAAGAAAGCGTTGGGAGAGAAAAACAGTATTTGCCGGTATGGTAGCGCTCATGTTCCGATGGATGAAGCTTTAGCATTGGTTGTAATTGATTTGAGCGGCCGGGCTTATTTGAAATTTCAGGCCCAATTAGGCAAAGGACATTTAGGAAATTTCGACCTTGAATTAGTGGAAGAGTTTTTTAGAGCGGTTGCTTTTCAGTCAGGAATGACTTTGCATATTCATTTATTGGACGGAAATAACTTACACCATTGTGCGGAGGCTATTTTTAAAGCTTTTGGAAGGGCTTTAGCGGCGGCCGTTAAAATAGATGAAAGGATAAAGGAGGTTCCTTCAACTAAAGGAACTCTTTAATATTAAAAGATGATTGCTATCATTGATTATGGAGTTGGAAATCTGCGTAGTGTTGAAAAAGCCTTTGCTTACTTGGGTTATAAGGCAATAGTATCTTCAGACCCAAAAGTAGTAATGGAAGCAGAGAAAGTTATTTTACCGGGAGTAGGCGCTTTCAGTAAATCGATGGAGAGCTTAACTGCGGCCGGAATGGTTCCGGTAGTAAGGGAAGTAATTGACTCAGGTCGCCCTTTTTTAGGCATTTGTTTGGGATTGCAATTGCTTTTTGAGGAAAGCGCTGAGATTTTTGGTGAGCAGGAATCGGTAAACCGGGGGCTGGGAATATTCCCGGGCCGGGTATTACGTTTTCCCGTAAGCAAATTGAAAGTACCGCAGATTGGTTGGAATCAAATTGTAAAGAACAAAGAAACTCCTTTATTGCATGGGATTTCAGATGGGAGTTTTGTTTATTTTGTTCATTCATACTATGTTAAGCCGGCTGATTCTGATCTTACAGCTTGTTCTACCAATTATGGTTTGGATTATTGTTCCGGTATAGCTCATCAAAACGTGGCGGCTTTTCAATTCCATCCCGAGAAGAGCAGCCGGGTCGGGTTACAGTTATTAAAAAACTTCGCCAAACTTTCTAGTTAAGGGAGTTTCATAATTACCTTAATTAAGTTTTCGATACATATATAGTGAATAACCTAGATGTGACTATCAATATATTGTATCGAAATGTTTAATTTTTTAATTATGAAAATTCCTCGGTTAAAAGTGGATAGTTGACAGTTGATAGTTAAAACAATTTTTTTAATTAACTACTTGAACGTGAACTGTATCCTTGTGCTCTTAAATATAAACTATAAATTATAAACTGTATACTAAAGCTGGAGGAATTATGAAATTTCGTCCTTGTATTGATATACATCAGGGTAAAGTCAAGCAAATTGTGGGAGGAACTTTAAATAACGCTCTGCAAGATCTGGTTGAAAATTTCATATCTGATCAAAATGCCGGTTATTATGCCGGAATATTTAAAAAGCACGGTTTGACCGGCGGACACATTATAATGTTGGGACCCGGTAATATAGATGAGGCTTTAAAAGCTTTATGGGCTTTTCCCGGTGGATTACAGATAGGTGGTGGCATTAATCCCGAAAATGCCGGGTTTTTTATAGAACATGGCGCTTCACATGTTATTGTTACTTCTTATGTATTTAAAAATGGAGCTATTGATTATGATAATTTGAAACAAATTATATCGGTGGTTGGAAAAGAACGACTGGTGTTAGACCTTAGCTGTCGGAAGAAGGACGGCAAATATTTTATTGTTACGGATAAATGGCAAAAATTCACTAATGTTGAGATCAATCAAGTGAACTTAACGGAACTGGCGGGTTATTGCGATGAATTTTTAATTCATGCTGCTGATGTTGAAGGACTACGTCAGGGAATGGAAACCGAACTGGTTCAAGCTTTGGGACCATGGGTAAAGATTCCAACTACTTATGCCGGTGGTATCAAATCTCTGGCTGACATCGAAAAAATTAGGCAATTAGGAGCCGGAAAACTTGATTTTACCGTTGGTAGCGCCCTTGATATTTTTGGTGGAGATTTGCCGTTTGAGAAAGTGGTGGAATGGCGGAAAAAAGCAATTGAGAATTGACAATGTACAATTGACAATTAAAAACCAAAACAAAATTTTATATGAGCTTATTTTTAAAACAACAATAATATCCATCACGCCGTAATGACATAGATAGGATTGTATGCATTATGCTGAGGTAAGAATTAAATAATTAGATAGAAACCACATCGAAAGTCATTAATTCTCAATTGTCAATTCTCAATTGTCAATTGAATTACAGGAGCAGAGCTATGTTGGCAAAAAGAATTATCCCATGTCTTGATGTGAATAATGGCCGGGTTGTTAAAGGAACCGGTTTCTTAAATTTGCGTGATGCCGGGGACCCGGTAGAGTTAGCTTCTTTTTATGATCAAGAAGGCGCTGATGAATTGGTTTTCTTAGATATTACAGCTTCTCATGAACGCCGCAAAACAGTGGTAGAGATGGTATCTCATGTAGCTGAGCAAGTATTTATTCCGTACACTGTTGGTGGGGGGATAGCAAGTGCTGATGATATGCGGGAGATTTTACTGGCCGGCGCCGATAAAACAGCAGTTAATACTGCTGCTGTACAAAATCCCAGACTTATATCGGAGGGTGCGGAGCGATTTGGTTCTCAATGTGTAGTTTTGGCTATTGATGCCAGACGCCGCTATAAAGATGATCCTGCTCAAGGATGGGAAGTTTATATTCACGGCGGAAGAACTCCCACTGGAATTGATGCAATAGAATGGGCGGTTAAAGCTGAAAAGATGGGCGCTGGAGAAATATTATTAACTAGTATGGATAGGGATGGAACCAAAGATGGTTATGATAATGAATTAAATAAAGCTGTGGCAGAAGCGGTTGGAATCCCGGTGATCGCTTCCGGCGGGGCCGGCAACTTAAAACATTTGGCGGATGGTATTGTACAAGGAAAAGCCGATGCGGTTTTAGCGGCTTCAATTTTTCATTACCGCGAATATACTATCAAACAAGCTAAGGAATTTTTAGCAGAACAAAATATTCCGGTAAGATTATAAGAAAAGGGCTGTCATTAAGACAGCCCTTTAAAATTACTTATTTTGCCATTGAATTCAATTTTTTAGTCAAACGAGATTTGCGGCGAGCCGCCTGATTTTTATGAATGATACCCTTAGTAGCGGCTTCGTCTAAACTTTTAATTGCCAGTTTCAAATTTTGAGTAGAACTTTCGTCTCCGGCAGCAATGGAGGAAGCAGCCTTTTTTAAGGATGTTTTCAATGAGGAACGCTGTGCCATATTTCGTTCACGGTGTTCAGTAGATATTAAAACCCTTTTTTTAGCTGATTTAATATTCGGCAATACTTTCACCTCCTTAAGCTGCAATACCAATTTTTCAACAGACTATATTTTACCATGAATTATGGAAGTTTGTAAAGGTTGTTCATAAAAAGTTTTTATTTATTGGTTACAAAATTTTCTTCATTTTATTTATTTTTGTTTTACTTTATCTTTAACGGCAACTTGATAGTCACTGCTTAGTTTAGTAATAATCGTACAGGTTGAAGTCTTTTCTTTGACTTCGGTAACTTTAATCTCGGCGACTGGTTCGGTTATTTCATCCACTACTTCTCCGGTGTCAGGATCTTTAACTTCATCAATTACATGGTCAACAACAAAGATCATACCAACCTTAACTCCTTCTCCGGAACCGATGTTAATAATAACCCTGCCTCCTTTGGCATAGTAAACCGTACCGGCTATTGCTGAAGGCCCTACTTCGGCTCCATCATAAGCTTGAGCCGCTAAACCGTTGGCAACATCGTTTACCGCATCCCTTAACGCAATACCTAAGTTGGTTTTCTTAAATTCATCACTACCAAATGAAACAGCATTCCAGTCTACAATCGCTGTTACATTAGTACTCTTTTTCTCACCTTTACCTGGAACGGAGGCAATAATCTCAGCCGAAGTTGTATTAACCAAACGGGCATCAATAACTACTCGGGCAGTGGTTGTTTTAACTCCTAAACCAACTTTTTGGCCTGGTATCAAAACGCCGCCTTTTTGAGATTTTAGAGTAAACTCGGTTACTCTTCCCATTACCAGGTACTGTACGCCTAATATTTTTCCGATTTTAGCAGCGCTCTTGGTATCAACTCTACCGCTGGTCCCAAAATCTTGTTCGCGAAGAACTTTATCAATTTGCTCCCGTTCAATCAGACGGAATTTTTTGGTACCCAGGAGAGCAGTAACCAATTCATCGGAAACTCCTTTTCCGAGCTCCCAGTTTTCATTCCACCAGCGGTCTTGCCCGCGAATGGATCCATCATCGAAAGGCAGCACAGCTATCTTATAAAGTGTATTAGCCCCAAAAGTAGGGAAGCATAAAATCCCAATTACTAATACTACTAAGATAAGGAAAACAAATGAATTTTTCTGCAATTGAATAACCTCCTTGGTACTATCTGTTAAATCATAAAATTATTATAACATAGGTTTTATATAAGTTGAATTAAATTTCTTTAATAAATATTACTCCCCTAAAGCCGGACGTAAAAAAATGCATAGAGCCAATCCATTTTTCTTTAGTTTTTTAATTGTATAAGACCATAAAAACTACTTTTTTGGGGAAAATACCTAAAGAAGCGCTGATTAATTGAATAAGTGACGATTTTGCGCTTCGCAAATGCCTAATGCCGCATATTTGCTCGCACGAAATCGGATTAATCAGCGCTTCCCTAATGAAGACTCCTTTAGATTAAGAGGTATTGATATTGTTTTGGAAATTAACCAACGATAATATCTTATTATTATTGCTACGAGTTGTATTTATCACCTATATATTAATTGTGGTTCCTTTGGTTATAACGGATTTGAGATTAGGAGGTCGGTATTTAATATTATTGGAAGCGCTAATTATTGCTTTTTCAGCTCAAACCATCAGGAACTATATTGGGAATAAATTGTCTTACAGAGAGAGAAGTATTTTAACCGCTTTAAGCTCTATTATTATTTTGGGGTTATTTAAATCTATTTTAATTAGCGTTAATCTTACAATAACGGGGATACTAATTCTATATTCCGGAGCCGTTTTGTTGGAAGTTATCCTTCCAAACCGGCTTGTTAAAAATAAATGGTAAATAAATAACGAGGGGAAAAACGATGGAAACAGTTGATTTAGAAAAAATTGGGGCAATTCATACGGATTTAGCTTTAGAATCTCGAGAATTGGCAATGGAACAGAGTAATGGGCAAGAACCCCCGGGAGTCGGCACTCAAACGGAAAAGCAAGGAAATACTTTAATCACCCGGGTTCATGTCCAAACTGAGGAAGCCGGAAAAAGTATTGGAAAATTACCGGGTTTCTATGTAACTTTGGAATCACCTAGTCTCCGGAGCCGGGACCGCGATCAATTAGAAGAAGTAGCTTTTTTAGTTGCCAAAGAAATTGAAGACTTTATTGCCCGGATCGGGGTTGGAGAAAATGACCCCTGTCTTGTAGTTGGGCTGGGAAATTGGAATGCCACTCCTGATGCTTTGGGTCCTAAAGTAGTAGAACATATTCTGGTAACCAGACATTTGTTTGAAACTTCACCACCCGAGAAAAGAGGTGGATTAAGGCCATTAGCAGCCATAGCACCAGGAGTATTAGGTACTACCGGAATTGAAACCGGGGAGATTGTTTTGGGAGTGGTGCAAAGAACTAAACCCAAATTTATTGTGGTTATTGATGCCTTAGCTTCCAGAAGTACTCAGCGCATGGGTGCAACGATTCAAATTGCCGATACCGGAATTCATCCGGGTTCAGGAATCGGGAACAAACGTATTGGTATTACCCCCCAAACCCTAGGACTTCCGGTAATCGCTATCGGGGTTCCGACGGTGGTTGAGGCGACAACGATTATCCATGATGCTTTAGTGGAGATTAACCGACAATCCCCGGCTTTAATTCATCCCAAAACCATTGACCAAAGAGAAATTGTAAGTAGGGTATTAACTCCTTATATTAATAGCTTGATTGTAACTCCTAAAGAGATCGATGTAATGATTGAAGACCTGTCTAAAGTGGTCTCCGGAGCCCTAAATATAGCAATTCATCCTGGTGTCAGTCCGGAAGAAGTATTTAGGTACCTTACTTAAAGCAGTGGTTAGTTAATAGTTTATAGTGTATAGTTTAAGTTCTAGTTCTTAAAGATTTTGATATTTTAATCTTTAATTCTAAACTGTCAACTATTAACTCTCAACTAATACAATAACTGTAAACCATAAACTAAAACAAAACATTTCGTTCTAAAATTTGTTCCCCGTTCATATTTCTGTGGCGGGGGGATTGTAAATGGCTATTTATCATCACCGCTGGGTTAAGATTTACCTGTTTTATGGGGTGATTTTTTTTCTATTGGGTCTAACCGGATATTTGGCAAAACACGAAGGTAAAATTGAAAGTTGGTCTGTTGCTAACTATCGAAAATTAAATGACTATATCTCCGGTCTGTTTCAGGTAGACAGGCATCCAGAAGAAACAACAGTAATGGCAGACCGGCAACAGCAAATAATATTCTTAATTTATTCAAACGGGCGAAACACCAATTTAAACAAATTTATTCAAAATAAAATCCAGGCAACTTTAGCAAAAAAATTCCGGTCAATAATTCCAATAACAGTAGATAACCTGATTAATTTGGAATTAGTATATGAAGATTTTAAACTACAAGAAACTCCTTGGATTTTAACCGGTTATAACCGTATAAGATCAGGTTCGAATAATTCTCGGGAGTTCAAAAATCAACTATATGTAAGCTGCCCGGAAGAATCATTAAGAACAATTTCAGCACAAATTTTTCTGACGTATATTGAAATTCTTCCAAACCTAATAATTCAAAAACAATTAGGTAATAAATTAAGAGTAATCGAGTTTAGCTGGGTTGACAATAATGAAACCGACTGTCCGGACCAGGAACTATTAAATTCTCTATTAGAAATTTTATATAAGGAGATTCCAAAGGTTTCAAAAGGAAAGCCGATTTAACATAATAAATTACACAACTTTCGAACTTTTATTTTAATGCAGTACAATCAATAATATAAGGATACTTTGAAATTCATATAGGATAAATTGATATTCCGGCTTCTGAATTCTTAATTTTATTGATAAAACCTTCTTAAGGCTAATTGGGAGAACCATGAAAAACCTCTTAAAAATATTCATAACATTGGTCATGGCGGCATTTTTACTCGGAGCCGGTTATTTTCTGGTGTTATCAAATTTATCCTATCTTTTAGCAACCGGTAAGCCTAATTTTCAAATAAGGAATATTTCCAGCGGTTTATTAATAAAAACCGGGGATTGGGTTGAAAAGGTTAACTTAGCAACACCTATTAAGGTTTTCCGAAAGAATGGAGCCTTGATTTTTCAGAGTCAAAGGGTAGTTTTTACCGTAAGTACGAAACCAAAGTTTCGAATTTACTGGAAGAAAGCTATGAATAAAATAAATTAAACCGAGTAAAAATTTTATATCGACCAACCACAATGTCCATAATAAATAAAGAAATAAAGGATAAAATTTGCATTCGGTTAAACGAATGCTAATTTTATGTTTTATATAAATTGATTTTAATCCCATTAATTAATATCACGTTTCAAAACTAAACTTGAAGGAAGCTAAATTTTAATTCAACTAATTAGGGATGAAATATGATGAAGCAAATACTTCATCATACATAGAAGGAGTTTCATTTTGAATGGTGAATACTAAATGCTTGGTTAATTCTAAAAAAACCGGTTTTTATTGTTAGAGTCTATGATTAAGCCTGGAGAGGGGATTTTAATGGATAATAAATCTACCGCGAATGCCGCCAAAGCAGCCGGTATGATATCTTTAATGTTTTTATTAAGCCGGATTTTGGGATTTATAAGAGAAAACCTTTCAGGGCGTTTGTTTGATAGATTTCAAACGGATTCTTTTATAGCCGCTTTTATTATTCCTGATACTATGTATTACCTACTGGTGGGAGGAGCTTTATCAGCCGCTTTTATCCCGATTTTTACCGAGTATTTAACCAAGGGGAAAGAAGAAGAAGGTTGGAAGGTAGCCAGTACTTTTATTAACGTCACTGTATTGATGTTGGCTTGTTTTACTATTTTTGGCACAGTTTTTGCCAATTGGGTTGCTCCCTTTGAAGCGCCGAAGTTTCCACCGGCCAAAATGAAATTATTAATCGAGCTTACCCGCATTATGTTCCCGGCGGTTTGTTTTACAGCCTTGGCCGGTTTAATGAGTGGCGCATTAAACTCATATAAACATTTTTTTGCACCGGCTTTAGGACCGGTCTTTTATAATATTGCAATTATCATTTGTGCTTTTTTGCTAGGCCCCAAATTAGGAATTAAAGGAATGGGTATTGGTGTGGTAATTGGCGCCATAGGCAACTTTTTAATTCAGGTATCGTATCTTCATAGAATAAGTGGGGCTAAATATAGATTTGGCTATATTGATTTGAAGAATGAAGGTTTCCGGAGAATGTTGCTTTTAATGGTTCCGGCGTTAATTGGTTTATCAGCCACGCAGGTTAATTTAGCTGTAACTAATGCTATGGCGTCGTCATTACCAGAGGGTAGCATTACAGCCTTACGTTTTGCTAACCGGATGATTCAGCTTCCGATAGGTATTTTTGCCGGTGCGGTTTCTATGGCCTTTTTCCCGTTGCTTTCGGGATTAGTAGCAGAACAGAAGATGATTGCTTATAAAGATACTTTAGCTTTAGCTTTACGTTCAATCTTTTTTATAATGATTCCATCTGCGGTCGGTCTAATAGTCCTTAGACAACCAATTATTAAAATATTATTTGAAGGACAGAAGTTTACTCCTCATGATACTGCCTTGACAGCTTATGCCATGCTTTTTTATAGCCTGGCTATGTTTGCCCATGCTGCTATCTTAATGCTGCCTCGGGCTTTTTATGCTTTACAGGATACTAAAACACCGGTCATAGTCAGTATCTCATCGGTAACATTAAGTATTATTTTAAATCTGATCTTTTTAAAATATACCAAACTCGGGGTCGGTGGATTTGCACTTTCATTTTCGATTATGGGATTGACCAATATGGTGCTGCTAATGGAAATTCTTCGCCGTAAAATAGGTGGGATAAGAGGATATAGTATTTTAGAATCCTTTGGTAAAGCTTTATTAGCCTCTTTAGTTTTAGTAGTAGTTATCGAATTGCTAAAACCTGTTGTTGGTTATTTAAGCGGAAGGCTTCATTTAAGCGGTCATATGGAAGCGGCATTTTTAGTAGCTTCCGGAATGTTCTTCGGTGGGATGGCTTTTCTGACAACTGCTTGGTTATTAAAGATGAAAGAGTTACAAATGACAATTAACCTGGCTAAACGAAAACTATTACGAAGGAAGGATGGATAGAATGGGTTTATTGCCGATTTTTATTCAGGCTTTTTTGGTGGGATTGTCGGGGGCTGTCGCTCCGGGTCCTTTATTAACTTATAATATTCAATTAACCTACAAAAAAGGTTTTTGGATAGGCCCGAAGTTAATTGTCGGTCATGCCATCCTGGAGGGATTACTGATTTTAGGGGTTATCTTTGGTTTAGGAAGTTTTATCCAACTTCCGGTGACCAAGATTACTTTGTGGTTAGTTGGTGGGATGCTACTTGCCTGGATGGGTTATGAATTAATCTGGAAAGAAACTAAAAGAAGCATTAATACTACCTTGGAAGTTTCAGCTGCCGGGGAGGTATCAACCGCATCAAAAACCACCAATATGAACCCTGTTTTAGCCGGGATAATTATTTCATTAAGCAATCCTTACTGGGCTCTTTGGTGGGCTATGATTGGGCTGGGACTAATTACCCAAGCGCTTACTTTCGGCTGGGTTGGAGTTACGGTATTTTTTATCGGCCATATTTTGTCTGATTTTGCCTGGTATAGTTTTATTTCAGCTGCCGTAGCCAAAGGACGCCATTATATGTCGGAAGTGGCTTATCATTGGTTATTAAGAGTCTGCGGTATATTTTTACTTATTATTGCAGCCGGATTCATTTTAGATGCCTTAAAAGCTCTAGGAATTATTGAGTGGATATTTAATCAGAGTATTGATCTTTTCAAATACTTCCGGAATATAGTATAATATTTTGTTGTATATTACTCTTTAAATTTATGTATATAAGTTGAATTAAATTTCTTTAATAAATATCTAAACACCTTCATCCCTAAAGCCGAACGTGATGGAGAGTCAATGAATTTAATTCAACTTATTACAGCTGTAATAGGATGAAATAAATACCAA
>JAEYRX010000099.1 GCA_023435225.1 Bacillota bacterium | reverse complement strand
CTAAAGTATTTACATCACTACATATAATAACGCTCATATAGATTAAGGATTAAAACGTAAAAGCCTAATTGCCGTTGTAATAAGTTGAATTAAATCATAAATTTCCTATCGAGGTTAATTATGCGTTTAAAAGATTTTCCCGATCAAAGCCTAATGACTGATATTGAAGTACTAAAAGAAATTAATATTGCTTTATCAAAAAAACATCCTTTTTCATTGGTACGGGTGGGCGATGGTGAAAACATAATTTTAGCCCAACAAAATTTGCTGTCTATACCGGAGGTTATGAACTCTTATTGGGTACGCCAATCAGAAACCGGATATGGTAAAGGGGTCACTTTACCTTGCTTCGAAATACAAAACCAAATGATTGACGCGATTAAAAAAGCTGATATTGTTGGAATATGCCGTTTAAAAAATGATGAAGTATCCGCGCCGAAAAAATATAAAAGAGAGCTTACCAACAAAATATTTGATTATTATCATATTAATCCGTCCAAACTTTGTCATGTATTTATTAACCGAAAAATGGTATCCAAACGATTTTTTTGGGAAATTATGCACCGGAACCGGACCTTGCTTATTTCTAAATGGTGGGAAGAATATACTAGAATAATTACTGCACAATACCCCCGGAAAAAACCTAAAATTGTCGGGGGAATCAGTTTAACTCATTATGACCAAATTCCCTCAATAATGAAAAAAATGAAAAAGATTGATTTTGATCTTGCCTTGATATCCGCAGGTGTTAATGCAGTAGTATTAGCGCCGCTTATAGCCGAATGTTTTGGCAAGGTTGCTGTTGACTTTGGAAAAACCATGATGTATACGGTACGTCCCTGTAAGAAAATAGAACCATGGAGACCAAAATAATTGTGAATACAATTATTTATTTTCGATAAAAGACAAGACCTAAAGAATTGATAAAGACAAAATTGCCCAAAAGGAAGTATTATTTATTCATAAAAATCAGTAGAGTCCTTCATGTGCCTAATTTTAATGATATTGGCGGAATTCAATCAAGATTAATCGATTTTTTTAGTAACCCTAATCCATTCTTCCAACATTTTGTATTTGCCCCCTATACAGTTTCAGATGATTGGGCGAAAAAATTAAAAAGATCTTCATATTCCTTTCCTAATAGCCAGCAAAAAAAGGGGATTTAATAAAACAGTTATTTGTTTGAGAAAAACCTATTCCAAAGAAACTTTGTAGAAGGGTGTAAATATGATAACAAAGTACCTGGCAGATATTGTACTTGTCAATTATAACACCAAAAAATATCTCTCCGATTGCCTCCATAGTATCGGGGAGTTCTCCGGCCCTAAAGAAAATTATCGGGTCTTTACCGTTGATAACGGCAGTACCGACGGTAGCGTTGAGTTTATCAAAAGCCAAACCGATTTTCCGATCGGAATTTTAAATAAACAAAACCGCGGTTATGGGGCAGCTTGCAATCAAGGTATTTTAGCCGGAAAAGGTAAATACATTTTTTTATTAAATAGCGATACCATGGTCACTGCCGGATGGTTACCTCCTTTAATTCGGATCTTGGAAAATTCCTCTAAAGTAGCAGTGGTTGGACCAAGATTAATTAATCCCGAAGGTTTGTTGGTAGGTGTCGGAGTGGTTGGCGCCAATGCCAGACCCGTATTACGCGGTTGGGGTGAACCGAATGAACCGCACCGCTATAACAAAAACCTTGAAGTTTTGAGTGTTTGCGGCGCCTGCATGGGAATCAAACGCCAACTCCTACCCATACTTGGCTTATTTGATGAACATTATTTTCATTACTTTGAAGAAACTGATTACTGTTATAACGCCAGATTTCGCGGTTATAAAGTAATTTACTGTCCGGACAGTACCGTAATTCACCATGTATCAGCCAGTTGTCACGATATCCAAAAATTACATAGTTTTTTTCAACAAGGTGAAAGGTATTTTCGGAAAAAGTGGAAGTCTTTTTTACAGGATGGCACTATATATGGATAGACCTAAGATAGTAGCTATGTTACCGGTAAGAAACGAAACCCATCGATATCTAAAATTAGTTTTATCTCATTTAACCGAATATATAGATGAAATTGTGATTCTTGATGATGCTTCCACCGATGAAACACCTGAGATCTGTCGAAGTTTTTCAAAAGTAACCAGATTTAAAAGTTTGGATGAATCCCTTTTTTGGAGAGATGAGGCAGCTCTAAGAAACTTACTCTGGGAAATGACAATAGAACTCGATCCGGATTGGATATTGGCTTTGGACGCAGATGAAATCTTTGAATCTACAATAAAAAAAGAATTGTCTCGTCTAACACAACAGAACCAATATGATTTGGTTTATTTTCCAGTATACCATTTTTGGGGGTGTTTGACCCATTACCGGGTTGATGGGATGTGGAATCCGTTATATTCTAAAATTGGGTGTTTGTTTCGCTATCATAAAAATATTGACTATCATTGGCCGATGCGAAAGTTACATTGTGGGCGCTTTCCTCTTGAAGTTTGTAAGAAACCCGCTACTTTATCGTCTATTAACCTTCTTCACCTGGGATATGCCCAAAAAAACGAACACTATTCCAAATATAGACAGTATTTATCGGCTGATCCTGAAGGAAAATATTGTCCCATCACCCATTATCAATCGATTGTTCACAATAAATATCAACTTAAAAGATGGCTTGGAGAAAAAATAAATGTTGGTGTTTAAATGGTCAGTATCATTATTGTAAATTATAATTCCGGCTGGTATTTAAAATCATGTGTAGATTCGATTATGTCAAACTCAGACCTTCCTTTGGAATTACTGATAATTGATAATAATTCTACCGATCAGTCATGCCATTTTTTATTAACACAAAAAAATTCCAGGATCCATTTGATTCCAAACCAGACAAATTTGGGATTCAGCAAGGCTTGTAACCAGGGCCTAAATAAAGCTTGTGGGGATTTTTTTATTACAATGAATCCTGATATATTGGTCCCTAAAGGTTGGTTAACCAGACTTCTTTGGCATCTCCACAATAATCCCCGAACTTTAGCTGTTGGTCCAAAAGGAATAGGAATTGGCGGAGAACAATCACCGGGACCTCTTTCGTTTTCAAGTAATTTGGCAGCAGCTGACCGGTTATTCGCTAAAAAATATTATCATCAATCGGAGTTGACAAAGTTTCTGATTGGATGCCTTCTCCTTTTCGATAAACGCTTACTTAAAAATATAGGCTATTTTGATGAAAATCTTCCTTTGGGAGCTGATGATTTTGATTTATCATTGCGGGTTCGTCAAGCCGGTTTTGAACTTCGAATAGCTTGTGATCTTTTAATACACCATTTTGTCCATGTTTCTTTTAATAGAAGTAACCTTGAAGAAAGTCGAAGGATGGAGTCCGATAGTTATAAGCATTTTCGCCAAAAATGGTCAAAGGAACTTCAACAATATGGTTGGGAAAAACTCTTTAATGATCCAACACCTATTTTTAAAGGCGAAAAGCCGTTTCTTAATCATACCTTTTTACATTAGGCAAAGATAACATCACAGCGGACAATTGTCAGTAGTAAAATATATTAACTATGTTGAATTGAGTTTTTTTATTTAACATATTTCCTTGATTAATAAAATGAAGAAAATACCACAGTTTGGTTATTCACATCCGGCATTTGGGATGTGAAGCTTGATTACAAGATGTTCTTCATTTTAAATAGGTAGTAAAAATAAATACTAAGAGGAGATGGCATTTTGAAATACTCCGTTATTATAAATTGTTATAATACTCTCCCATTAATCAAGTACTGTGTGGATGCAGCCTTGGAAACAACTGATCAAAAGACGGAAATAATACTAATCAATAACCATCCGCCATATCAAGAAGCTATGGATTATTTAAAAGAATTTTGCCATCCACGGGTACGAGTTCTTGATCCCGGAGAAAATATAGGTTGTATGCCCGGTTTTCAATATGGTGCGGAAAATGCAAAAGGTGAGTATATAGTTAAATTGGATGATGATGTAATTGTACCGAAAAAAAATTGGCTTGATGCAATGCATCAAGCTCTAATAGACTTTCCTAAAATAGCTTATATAGCTTTAAAACCTTCAGTCATTAAGACAAGTAACTATAAATGTTTGAAAAAAAATGGATATACACTGGAAATCCACCGAGATACTATTTTGTTTTGGTGTATGATGATTAAACGCAAATTATGGCAAACCCAATTTGTAATGACAAAACTTCCCCTTTATGGTGTTGGAGAACGTGATTATACCCGCAAAGCTAATGAATTAGGTTTGAAAAAAGCTTATCTTACTTCCCATATATGTACCAGTTTAGGGCGGACCGAAGAATCGGACCCTCTATATGGCGCTTGGAAACTATTTTATGTTAAGTTAAAGAGACAAAGATTAGATTTCCCAAATTGGAAAAAAACTTTTCAGCTAGGCCCGAATGAAATTAAAATTATGAAAGAATTCGGTTATCCCGAAGTTCAAATCGAAGAAATTAAGAAATTGTTGTCAAAAGAACAAACTGAAAATGGTCAAAATAATGAAGAACCCCTAAGTGTTGTTTAATTACATTAGGGGTATCTTTTTAAAATTACCATCAATTAGATATTTAAGGAAGCGCTGATTAATCCGATTTTGTGCGAGCAAATATGTGGTATTAGGCATTTTGCGAAGCGCAAAATCGTCACTTATTCAATTAATCAGCGCTTCCTTAATACTTTCTTCTAAAAAGTATAGAATAATTAATCACCTGGAACTTAGATCGTAAATTTTATAACTGTTTCGATAAACTGGTTGATTATAACGTACATTTGTATAGTTGTTTTGAAGACAGATAATTTGAAAAATTTTATCCAGCCTATGTTTAAAAGTATGTAGCTGATAAGCCTTATTTTGAGCCGCCCTTCCAATAGCCTCTCTTTTTTCCTGTTTTGGGATAAACTCTTCAATCTTCGCCGCTAAATCAGCCGGATCAGAAAAACTTACTATTTCTTTTCCTTCCTCAAAACACTCCCATAAATCCGGACGGGTATTATCAACCAGTTGAAATACTCCACAACCGGCCAAGGCAAAAGCTCGGTCATTTGGACTGGACGCTTTAATACCTTTGCTGTTTCCAGCGGGCGGATTTACCGGATCACGATGGATGTTTAGATTAATTTTTGCTCCATTATAGTATTTTTGGACTTCTAAAAAATTATTGACTACCGGAATCGTAAACCGCTGTAAATCCGGATGAAGTTCAGCCCCCCAACGGTTCCAATCTCCAATCAATTTGACATTATACTTTTTTAATGTAGGAACAATTGCATTCAAGGTATTAACTCGATTTACAAAACCCATTCCTACAAAACAAATATCGCTAAGATAGTGATTGGAGACCATAATCCGGCGATGAATACGAGGGTTGCAACACCAGGGGAGATAAAACGCCCTTGGGTGACTATATTCTTTCAGAGCCAGTCTTTCATTTGTAAAAACACAATCATACGTATTTACCATAGCCCCCCGATGATAATCAATCTCATAAGGATCTTCCACGATCCATAATACTGTGATCGATCCATGGGATTTTGCATACCGGATTAGATTCAGTGGCGTTCTACTCCCATGGACCACTAATAAAACATCCGGTTTATAAAAATTAATCACTTGATAACTAAGATCTTGGGGAGAAATATCTTTAATACTACTCCCATAACTATTTATTAGTGTATTATAAATGTCATAAGCATAACGGGAATGAAAACCCCCGGCTCCTGAATCAACAAAAAGTATCCTCAATCTTTTTCCTCCTTGGAATATTAATGAATAGGCGAGAAGACTTTCCATATAAAAAAATAGGACTCATTCGTACTAAGCTTTATACATCATATGAGCCACAGTCTGATAAAGAGACGGAGCGAATACATAAAATGCTCCGGTAACATTGAATATTCCAATCCGATAAATATGGTAATTGTAAAATTCCCTTAATTCACACCTGGCTTGAAGCTGTCATAAAATGATCATTACATTAATTAATTTGACTATACTTTTCGCTCAGGAAAATTAAACCAGCTCAGCCTCTTTAATCAAGAGTAAGTTGATATTTGCCGTCCTAAGTAAAGAGAATAGTCAGCTCAATTAACTGAGGGATTTTCATACTAAATAATTCGAACATTCGAATACAATATATCGATAGATATATTTAGGTCATTCACTATATATTGTATTCAAAACCTTAATTAAAGTAATCTGAAACTCCCTTAACTAATAAATCAGGAAGGGTTGAAAATTCAATGAAAGGACTTATTTTGGCCGGAGGTAAAGGGACAAGACTAACGCCGTTGACGGAGTTTACTAATAAACATTTGTTACCCGTCGGAAGAGAACCAATGATTTGGCATCCGGTAAGAAAATTAATTGAAGCGGGTATTACGGAAATTCTCATAATCACTTCCAATGATCATTCTAGTGATTTAATCAAAACTTTAGGTTCGGGGAAACGTTTTGGATGTGATTTTACTTACCGAATTCAAGAAGAAGCTGGTGGGATTGCTGATGCCCTAGCACTGGGAGAAAATTTTACCCAGGGAAACAAGATTATTGTAATGCTGGGAGATAATATTTTTGAATATCCAATTACTTCTTATGTGCAAGCATTTCAAAAACAAAAAGCCGGCGCCCGAATTATTTTGAAGGAAGTTGATAATCCGGAACGTTTCGGGGTTGCAGTATTTAATGGAAAACAAATAATCTCCATCGAAGAAAAACCTGTCCAACCTAGAAGCAACTTTGCTGTAACCGGGTGTTATATGTATGATGAACAAGTTTTTGATTTAATCAGACTTATTACTCCTTCGGCGCGAGGAGAGATGGAAATTACCGATGTCAATAACCTTTACATCAAACAAGGACAAATACAATATGACTACCTCTTTGGAAATTGGATTGACGCAGGAACATTTGAATCTTTAAATGAAGCCAACAATTTAATGTTGGTTAATTATAAAAATCTCGAGATTAACAAAATAACCAGTGAACAGCGATAAGAAACCTAAAGCCCGGGAATCCGGGCTTTTAAGTTCCAATCAATTTATATTAGCATTTGCAACATTTACAGCTGGTATTAAATGTATTGGAAGGATGTACAGTGACTATCCCTTGTGGGCAAGGAATACACAGATCTTCAATTTTCAATCGTATCGTTTGAAGAATCTGGGATATCGCCAAGATAATATTGATATTGGATAATCCGTCCCTACTTTGCAAGATTGAGATGGCTTGTGCAAACCGATGTAAGATATCACATTTCTTTGCTTTCTTAATGGGTAGAGCCTGAGCCGCGCCTTGAACCGATAAGAATCTGCTGATTAGAAAGTTAACGCTTGAATTATTTAAAGCGCCCGGATTACTTAAGAAATCATCAACCAATTGAGATAGATGCGTTAAATCCCGGAGAACCGAACATTTACTACTCATTAAATTCACCTCCCGATTTTAGTTTATGAAGAAAAAAGCATTCAGGAGATGATAAATATCATAGAAAGGCTAATTTCCCAATAAATCAGGATTTTTTCCCACTTATCGGATGAAGTTATTTCCCCGGATATTTTTTCTCTGTGTCGGATATTAATAGAACAGCATTATTAAATGTTAGACTTCAAACGGTTGCGCCAATAGTCCAATAAATCCGCCAGTGTCTTCTCAAAAGGAATAACTGGTTCCCACCCGGTAGCTTTATTAACTTTCTTGTAAGATCCCAATAAAACAGGTACGTCAGACGGTCTCATTCTGGTTGGGTCAACTTTAATATCAATGTCTTTATTGGAATATCCCATAAGAATTTGTAAAACTTTACGAATCGAATAGGCATTCCCGCTGCATATCTGGTAGATCTCTCCCGATTTTCCTTTCTGAACTGCCAGCCAATAACCGCGCACTACATCCCGAACATCGGTAAAATCTCTACGGGCCTCTAAATTACCGACGTATACCACAGGAATCCTTAAACCTAATTCAATCTCCGCAATTTGTTTGGCAAAATTCGAAGCCACAAAAACTTCGCCACGGCGAGGCCCGGTATGATTAAAAGCCCTGGTTCTGATTATATCAAGACCATAACTTTTATAGTATTGAAATCCCAACATATCTTGAGCTACTTTACTGACACCATGCGGACTTAATGGTCGTAAGAGATTATCTTCCGTTATCGGTAATTCTTCTTCCATTACCATTCCATATTCTTCACTGGAACAAGCCAAGTGTATCCGGCAATCCGGACACACTTTTCTTATCGCTTCTAAAATATTTATTTCCCCTATTATATTATTAACCACTGTATCATTGGGGCTGTTCCATGAAGCCGGAACATAACTGTGACCGGCCAAATGGAAAATATATTTGGGTTTAACGTATTCAATCAAGTCCCTAACGGATTTTGAATCTCTTAATTCGCATTCGCATAATTTAAGCCGATTCTCAAAACCTTTCAAATTAATCCGGTGGCTGCGCCAACGTATTGTTCCATATACTTCAGCATCATCAACTTCATTTAAAATATACTCCGCCAAATGACTACCGGTAAAACCGGTAACCCCAGTGATTAAGAACTTCAAATTACCCCTCCGTTCATATTTGATTAATTGATTTTAAATCCGTCTAAATAAGAATAGGCAAACAAAATAAGGAACTATGACACGGATTAACAGGATTAAAAAATGGATTTACACTGATAGTGATATTTTTAATAAAATCAATGATTGTTTTCAATAAAACTTTTATATAAATATTTACGCACTTTATATATAGACAAGAAGTATAAATTTAAAAATTAAACAAAAAAATCCAGGGTGGTTAGCCTTGGATTTTTTTGTTTGGAAAATGCTATGATGCTTGTCGTGCACCCAGCCTTATTTTCATATTTTCAGGCGCAAAGCGAACGCCGGCGTGGACGACTACTTAGGGATCTTCCAATTGAACATCAGTTACTACTGTAATTGGTGTCGGAGCTGCGTCCCCTACTTTTTGGAGGAGAACAGTCTGTTTGGTAACTCCAATAATTCCCAGACCAGAGACATCAGTTACTACGTCAAATTCCTGAAAAACCGCACCTGATGGAGTTTGAACCAATCCTTGGACTCGAACTTTAGTTTGCATAATATCAGGTCCGGAGACGTTTGTTACTACGGTAATCGGTGCCTGGACGGATTCTTGAGCTTCTACGGTTGCCTTGAGAACAATAGTTTGATTAACCGCTGTCCCAGTTGGATCTAAGGTAAAGATTATATCTTCAATCATAACCGAAACATTGGTTATTTGAGAAGGTGTTATACCGGGTATGTTAACCAGAATCGTAAAAGGTACTTGTTCATTAACCGTTCGAACTACATTATCGTTCCCGACAAAAACCACGGTTTTATTTACTATTCCTTCAACCAATACTCCCTCCGGAATTATTTGAGCTGCGACATCAGTGATATTAGCATTTACTTCTTTTACCTTGATTGCAGTTACCGGTAACTGAACCGTATTTTGAACTAATTTTTGTTGTGATGCGGTCACCGCTTCCCCTGGAGATACTATAGTTATTTTAGTGACCACTGGTTTTATAGGTATTACTGGACTTACTATCTCTTCCCTTCGAACTATTAAGACCTGTTTAGTGTTTTCGCCGATAACTTTTTCTAGTTTGAAGAGAGTACCATTAGGACAGATAACCAGATTTATTTGCAGTTCTTGAGTTGCAAATGCGGTTACTGCAAAAATCACTTTTTGTCTAAGGATAGTCGCAGTTTCTAGTTCAAAGAAGATAGCTTCTATTTTAGTTGATAGATGAATATTATCTCCGGGATTTACTCCCGGGACATCCAGGAATAGTGAGAAGGGAATATCCTCAGCTTGATGCCGTTCAACATTATCTATTCCGATAAAGAATATCTGTTTATGAATAATTCCTTGTACTATTACTTTATTACAGATTACATTAGTGACTAAATTACGTAATTGAGCAATGATCTCCCGAACTTTGATTGCTGGAGTATTTAGAGTTAGGACAGTTTCACTTAACTCTTGAACCGTATTCTCACCGATAAATTGCTCTGCTTTGATTAACGGACCATCGCCTACTTCAACGCATTGTATTACATTTTGTGTTACTTTTACAAAGAACTCCATTACTACTTTTTGTCTAACTACTGTCGGAGTGATTAGTTTAAAGAAAATTGCTTCAATGTTTGGACTAACCTGAACATCCATACCGGGAGCCGCTCCAGGTATATCAACAAACAGACTGAACGGAATATCCTCAGCTTGATGGCGTCCTTGATTATTAGTATCAATAAAGAAGATTTGTTTATGAATTATTCCTTGGATAATAACTTTATCACAGATAGTTTCTACGGTGATATCCTGAATTTTGCCAACGATCTCATCGATTTTAATTGCTGGTGTAAATAAAGATAGATCAGTTTCTACCAATAATTGTTCTGAATTTTCCCCAACTACTTGTTTTAAAAGCAAAGTCGGGCCTTTTCCAGTAGCTAGAGCTAGTTGAACGGTTTCAGTGACTTTAACAAAGACTTCGACTATGATTTTTTTGACCAGACTCAGACCATCAGGAGCCAACTCAGGTATAATTTCTTCTATAATTCCCGTAACTTGTGCATTCATGCCTGGTTGAACTCCGGGAATATCCAAGAAAGTACTAAAATGTACATCATCGGCCAGATGGTGAACTATGTTGTCAGTACCAACAAAAAATACCTGCTCATGTACTGTACCTTGAACAATTACTTTATTACAGATAATTTCTGCCGTTAGATTAATTATCTTTCCTACAATATTTCTGACTTTAATTGCGGCAAACGGCAGCACTTGACTCTGAGTAGTTTCTACCCGGCTGTTTGCTGAAATTACTGGCAGCATAATATTGGAAGTTACATTGGATACATTTGATTCCGTTGATTCATTCGAGCTAAGATTGGGAATACTATTAACAGTATTCTCCTTTTTATTGACAACCTCCACTTTTAGCTTGGAAATCACAGCCTGACCCTGGGACTGCGACTCCGACCCTTTTACAAAATCATTTTTCATTATAACTTTACTTTGCGCCATCTCCGGTTGAACTGATACGGAGTTAGGTTGATTAATTTGAGATATATCATCTTCAACTACTTTTTTCTTTCTCGCAGTTGAAGTAGCTTTCTTTTTGGCTGGTTTCTTTGTTTTTTTAGCACTAGCAGTCTTGGACGACTTGTTAGTGGCTGTAGTTTTTTTGGGTTTAGTGGTTTTTTTAGTTTTCGGTTTTTCTTCTACAACATCCTCCCTGATTTCTTCATCATCCATTAACTCTACCTCCTTTCTTCATCCAGCGGTTTTACCGCCGAACCTTTCCATTGCTGAAAGGGTGTAAAACTCTACCATAACTTCACTATTCAAATTGTAAACATGTATCATCTTCAATCCAAGATATTATATATTTAAGGGAGTTTCATAACTTCTTTAACTTAGTTTTGAATACAATATATGGAGAACCGCCCGGATATCATTATCAATATATTGTATTCAAATGTTGAATTTTTCAATTATGAAAATCCCTCAGTTGAATAATGTTGTTATAACATAGTACAGTATATGCAATCGTCCAAGTATGTGCGAATTTCGGAAAATATTTTTTAATCAAAAATACAAAAAACCGCAATCTTCGATTGCGGCCAAGTTTGCACTTTAAATCATTTATCTAGCCTAAGAATAATTGCGTAATAAACATCCCGTACGGCCCTCCTCTTACTATACCAACACCTATTTTGGTATAATGAGGATTAAAAATATTATTCCGATGTGCAGGGCTGTCTATAAAATATTCTTGGGCTTTCTCTCCACTACCAGCACCGGCTAAATTTTCTCCAACTATTTGATAACATATCTTTTCCCGTTCTAACTGCTGGTAAATCGAGCCTAGTGTTTTCGAATTATGACCGAAATAGTTATGAGTTACCATATCTTGGCTTTTTTGGTGCGCCAGTTTAACCAGTGATAAATCCAGTTCCAATTCTTTTAAACCAGCTTTCGCTCTTTCCTGGTTTATTAAAGAAATCATTTCGTCTTCATCGGAAGAAAGTAAATTTGCTTTAGAATTTCCGGAAGGTTCATTACCAGTTATAACTTTTGCTAAAAGAGCCATTGAGATTTTAACAGAGGTCTTCAGATCCTGGTCAGATATTGAATTAGGATGATTGCTGCGATTTTCTGCTCTAGCAATAACAGGAGTGCAAACAGTAATTGTAAGTGCAATAATAAGTGTAAAAAATGCTAAAGTAATTTTTTTAGATATTACCGGAATTTTATCGCCCATAGTATCACCTTTTTTACTGTGAATTTTTCTATATTTATTTCTTTGTTACTGGATCAAACCTCCACTCTAAATTGGTCTCAAACTATTTCGGCGCTGAGATTATTCCTCTTTTCTCGAGTCATTCCTTTAAGAAATATCGGGCATATCCAGCACGTTTTGGATAAATAGCAATAATATTACTTTATAGATGATTAATGGGCCTTTCGGCCCATATTTTTTTACTGATTAGTGCTTTGATTAATGTCTATCAGACCTTCCCTGATTGCATAGAGAGCTATTTGAGTCCGGTTAGCCAACCCTAATTTCTTTCGAATACTGGTAATATAATTTTTAGCAGTCTTTTCACTGATAAAAAGCATCTTCCCTATTTGTCGATTATCTAAACCTTGTGCAACTAACGGAAGAATCTCTTTTTCTCTTGGACTTAATCTCTCTACCGGATCAGGTTGGCTTTTACCATTCATTAACGGCGCCATACCTCTCCCCCTCCAACCGACTTCGCTTAAGGCGGAGGTTTGATGTTGGTTATAAAAATTATAATTAGATGTTAATAATAAACTTGATGTTCTTATTACCTGTATTCTAGGCGTTGTTTTGATTAAGATTGAATGATTTAGTAAAAATATTCCTTTGCGAAGCGGGTATACTTTTCTGATACATGATATGTCTTGGATGGGAATGCTGTGAACAACCCGAGACAAAGTCCATAATCATATATCTAAAATATTCTTTAATAATCGGGTTAGGTCCTTTTTTATTTTATTTTCCGGTGTTATACAAACATGTTTAGTAAAACCGGTAGCTAGTACTTTACCCTCCGGCATTAAACGAATCGTATAATCAAAATGAAAAATTAAACCCTTCTCTTGGACATAGACAGTTTCAACTTCAACCAAATCGTCATATTTAGCTGAATTAACATATTTGACTCCACTTTCAACTACCGGAAGTAGCCAACCCTTTTCCTCGCAATCACGATAAGTCATACCTCTTGCTCGCATCCATTCGGTTCTTCCCGCTTCGAACCAGATTAAATATACGGAATGATGTACTACACCCATCTGGTCGGTCTCCTGGTATCTGACTCTAAAATTAGTTATCGTTTTCATCTCTTCCTCCCGGGACATTTGATAACATTCTCATATATTATAAAATTATTGGGATTGAAATCAAGCTTTTTCTTGCGAAACTGACTCATCCATTGTAAAATTAGAATAGAAAAGAAATTAATTCCAATCTTGCTAATATTAATCAAACAATTGCAACTTTAAAAAGTATTTTTTTCTTTTTAAATTAAAAATAAATTGTTTTCTAATTCATAGTATTGATGTTTTACTTTTAATACTCAAAACTTTTTATATATTTTGATTTATATCTTCGCTGTTCCAATATAAAGGAATGAGGGTGTATATATGACAGGTGAACAAATTGCAAAACTAATCATGGCTTGTAATGAATTGAATAAATCCCGCTCTATAGTGGCTGAAATAATTAAAGAAGGAGGCGAAAACAGCCAACGTCTTAATTCAGTGCTTGATAAATTAACTGAATGTGAAACTGAACTAGGTAACATTCAGAATGGAAAGTAAATACTACAGCCCTGCGGGGCTTTTTCGTTATTAAGGGAATTTTAAAATTCCCAGAATTATTTTAAAAGATTGAGAGAAAAACAAATGTCTAAAAGATACATACTAATAGGATTAATAATTTTAGCAATTGTTTTTACCATATCAAGTTGCAGCCCAAAAACATATTGGATTGCCTTTACCGTCCTCCCTGAAAAAAATGAACAAATTCATTTAATAAAATCTGATGGTTCCAGCCATCTTAACCTTACTAAAACATCCGACTGGCAATTTAGCCCGGCTTGGTCACCTGACGGTTCAAAAATAGCTTTTATTTCCGAACAAAATGACGATACTAATATAATGATTTTCGAGATTGAGAAAAATGCCATCCGTCAATTAACATATAATCAAACCAATTCTAACCCGGTTTGGGCTCCTGATAATACTAGAATCGCTTTTGCATCAAAAAATGATAAGTATCTGCAAATAATGACAATAAATAGTGATGGAAGTAAACAAACCCAACTTACAACCGCTAATGCCGACAATTGGGGTCCTTGTTGGTCCCCTGACGGTCAACAGATCCTTTTTGTTTCCAATCGTGATGGTAATGAGGAAATTTATGCAATCAACACCGATGGAAGCGGGATTAAAAACCTTACCAATAATAAATTCTTAGACGACTCGCCCGCTTGGTCTCCGGATGGAAGATATATTATATTCCGTTCCAATCGTGACGGAAATTATGAAATTTATATTATGGATAGCGACGGAAGAACCCAGATTAATTTGACCCAAAATATAGCTAACGACGAAAATCCGGTTTGGTCGCCTGACGGTAAACTGATAGCATTTGTCTCGAAACGGAACAGAAATGAAGATATTTATATCACCAATAGTACCGGTAGTTGGTTGAAGAGAATAACAACGAATATATTCGAGGATAAATGGCCGACTTGGTCGCCTGATGGTTCGGAAATTGTTTTTGCTTCATTCCGGGATACTAATTGGGAAATCTGCTCTATAAAAATAAAAGGGACAACCCAGTTTAATTTGACGAAAACTCCTTTAAATGAGTTTGAACCCTTTTGCGCGCCGAGATAGTTCATAGTTCATTAGTTATTGGTTATTAGTTCATTAAGTTCGTTAGTTCAAAGTTCAAGGCCAAGAGTTAAACTGTTGCCTGTTGCCTTTCGTCTAATGCCTAATGCCTAATGCCTAATGCCTAATGCCTAATGCCTAATGCCTAATGCCTAATGCCTAATGCCTAAAATATTATATTGTATTTATCACTTCAATTAGAGATTTCACTTCTTTTTTTATGTTTTCCAGTCTTTCTACTTCTATCTGTTTTTCCTCGATAATCTTAATATTTGCTTTTATTTGATATAGTTTGTCAGCTAAGTCATTAAAATCCTCTTCTAATAAATCCAATTCAGAAAGTTCGTTTTGCCGTTGATAGTTTTCTACAACCGAAGTCTTAATAAATTCACTTAAATTGATATCTTCAGGCAGTTTACCAACAATCTGCAAAAATTGTTTATCTAACTCGGTTCTAGCTCCGGCTCTTAACCTGAACTCTCTGGGTTGAAGTTTTAGTTTAGCCATATTCAACCTCTTCTTTAAAATAAAATAAAGTTTTTATTAAAAAACATATAAAGTTTCTAATTAAACTACCGATAAAATAATTATTCCAAACCCGTACTTTGGAATCTTCTTCAAACCCGTACTTGAAGAAGCTTTATTCTAGGGAGTTATTTTCGGCCGCGATTACATACTCCCTATTATTCAGTAAGGAAATAAAAGGAGTTAAGTAGATGGCTGATAATTTATTGAGCTTAGCCCAACAGCTCCATAGTGAACATTCCATTCAATTAAGCGATTTATTTCCCGAAAGTTTTATGAAAAAGCATACTGATTTTAATTCAATTGAAGTAATGCTGATTTCAAGCGGATTTGGAATAGCCTCACAACAAGATTATGAAAAAATCCCACCCGAAAAATGGGATAAGTTAGTTAAGGAGCATACCAAATTCGCTTCATGGAAAGAAATGCAAGCTATTGCCTATCAGGAATGGCTGGACAGAAGCTTAAACTCATAAATTATTTTTTCATCTTAACTGCCACAAAACTCCAATCATGTTTTTTTAATATTTTTTCCCAAATTTCCGGGGCCCGGTCAAACACTATCATTTGATCTTTTGATGAATAGAAAAACCGGGTCATTCCTTTTTCATCTTGTTTTCTGACTATAAAAGCTTGATTTACCTCTCCGGTTGGTGAATTTAGCTGAATTTTAACAGCTTTGATTTCATTAAAAGATAACTCAATCGGTTCCAAATTCTGCAAAGCTTTAGTTAACTCAGCAAGATTATTATTTTCTTGAGGTTTGACCTCCATTATAGTACCTCTCTTATTAATTAAACTTTTATTAAAGTGTATTATTCGCTGTTAAACTAATTTTTCCTTTTTATACCCATTAAATTCCATCATAGTTTACTCATATTCTATCTGTACCAATTGCCATTGCATATTATTGGAATTAAAGCATAATTCGAAATAATTGATCTTGTTCATTACTATGGTGAAATATATTCTGAGGGCATTTTTTTCATAATTAATCCGGATTGAAAGTACTTTAAAGTTTTGATATCGCCGTTTACGCCAAGTGAATAGTAGCGGGAGCGGTTTTCCTCCGGAAAAATTGGCTAACACTTCAATCGGTTCGTCAATTTGTTCAATCATTATACTCACTCTTCCAACTCAAACATTAGTTCGATATAATTATATCACAGTTATTAACAGTGAAAACAATATTTAATTGCTAATTTTTGTTAATTTGCTGTTGTTATATAAAAAATGTAAGATGAAATAAAGCTAACATTAAAGAATTAACCATGGTTGAATGTCTGAATTGCCATTATCCCACTAACAGCACAACAGGTTTCTGTCCGAAGTGTTCTTAATATTCAAATCTCCGGAATAACTCGGCTGATTTTTATCTTTTCATGTTTAATAGCAATTTCCGGATTCATGAAGAATACTTGTATAACTTAATCCACAAATTAACCGGAATTAAATCTATTCCTTTTGATTGTTTATTCCCAAGTTTGTTTATGAAAAAAAGAGCATCGATCAAAATCTATAAAAATAAAATTTCATACCATTCCTTTTCGATCCAAACTCCGGTATTGGATAGCCTCCGCTAAATGCGAAAGTTCAATTTCAGAAGACTGTTCCAAATCTGCGATCGTTCTTGCCAATTTTAATATCCTGGTATATGCCCGGGCACTGAATCCAAAACGCTGCATTGCCTGATGTAACAAATCCTTAGCGGACTGATCAATCCGGCAAAACTCCCGGATATCTTTGCTGGTCATATGGGCATTGCAATAATAAGGCTTTTTAACAAATCTGTTCCGTTGAATTTCTCTGGCATCCTCCACCCTTTTGCGGATCGATTTTGAAGACTCCCCTTTAACTACTGTTTCCAATTCAAAGTCATGTAGTCTGGGCACTTCTATCTGCAAATCAAACCGGTCTAAAAGCGGTCCGGATATTCGGCTTTGATAACGTTGGATTTGGAGCGGAGTACAACTGCAAGCTTTTAAGGAATCGCCAAAATAGCCACAAGGACATGGGTTCATAGCAGCGGTCAACATGAAAAGGGCCGGATAGGAAATTGAAGTTGCCGCCCGGGCAATAGTCACTTTGCCATCCTCAATAGGTTGTCTTAATACCTCCAGTACTTCCCGGGTAAATTCCGGCAACTCATCTAAAAAAAGCACTCCATAATGAGCCAGACTGACCTCGCCTGGTCTGGGTATTCGTCCGCCTCCAATTAAACCCGCCGGACTGGTGGTATGATGGGGTGACCGGAAAGGTCGCTTTTTGATTAAAGATAATCCCGGAGGCAATAGCCCGCTTATACTATAAATTTTTGTTAACTCGATCGATTCTTCTTCGCACAAGGAAGGCAAAATGCCGGGAAGCCTTCTAGCCAACATAGTTTTCCCGGAACCGGGCGGACCGATCATCAAAAGATTATGCCCACCTGCAGCGGCGACTTCTAAGGCTCTTTTTGCTTGTTCCTGTCCTTTAACATCAGCCAGATCATCTTCTTCAACAATATGTTCTGCCGCAATTTGATTTAGAACAGCTATAGGTTCAGCGCTCCAACGGCCATCCAAAAAATCTTTTACTTGAGTAAGGTTCTCCACCGGAATAGGAATGATTCCGGAGATGACCGCAACTTCAGTCAAATTATCTACCGGATGAACCAAGTATTTCTTCCCGGCCGCCCTAGCGGCTATTGCCATAGATAAAGCCCCATTAACCGGGCGGACTTTTCCATCCAGAGCTAATTCACCAATAAATACGGCCTCAGGAATCTTCTCCTGGTTTAAATCCCCTTTGGCTGCTAAAATACCGACAGCAATAGGCAGATCAAAACTAGAACCTTCTTTTTTGATATTGGCCGGCGCTAAATTAACTACAATCCGGTGGTAATGAAATTCTAGACTAGAATTGGTAATCGCCGCTCTAACCCTATCCCTGGCTTCCTTTACCGCAGTATCTGGTAATCCTACTATATCAAAGCTCGGCATTCCTCCGCCCAGATCGACCTCAATCTGGACGATAAAGCCATCAACCCCATTTACCGCCATACTTTCGATTTTAGCAAGCAAAAAGTTTCCCCCTTAAATTCAGTTGACAGTTGACAGTTAAAATCAAATACTAAATCATAAGCTTTGACCAAATAAATCACCTAAATTCCTTTCTCGCAAGAGGACCCGTTTTTTATATCTAATGCCCAATGCCTATTGCCTAATGCCTTAATTATAAAAAGCATTCTTTATCAGTTCGATCTTATACTCATCATTGTAATTAAAATCAATCGAAACAACGTCAAACCGGGCTGGAGCTTCGTATAGGCCTTTATGACAGAGATAGTGAGTGGCGGTTTTGATTATATGTTTCTTTTTAGTGTAATTGATCGAGTCGACCCCGGAACCGTATTTTTGGTTCCTTCTGGTTTTTACCTCGATGAAACACCAGACTTGGCCGTCTTTAGCGATGATATCAACTTCGCCATACGGTGAGCGATAATTTGGCTCAATAATGATATAACCATGTTCTTTTAAGTATTCGGCGGCAATCTCCTCGCCCCAGTCGCCAAATGATTTTTTATTTGAAAATGTTACCATGGTGTTATTTTCGCTATATTCAAATAATTTCCTGCAAAAAAATAGGTTATCTTCAATATTTAAAATTTTGAAAATAACCTTTGATTATGTCTTGTTTTTAATCCTATAGGAATATATGTGATTCACACCGCAAAGCAGCTTACAAAATGCCCCGTTCCCACTTCCCTCATTTCCGGCTCACTCTCGGCACACCATGGTAAAGCCACCCGGCACCTAGCCCTAAACCGGCAACCTGGTGGCGGGTTTACCGGACTTGGCACATCTCCTTCAAGGATAATCCGTTGGTGTTCTTTTTCCATAACCGGATCAGCTATGGGAACTGCTGATAATAAAGCCTGGGTATAAGGGTGCAGTGGTTTATCAGTTAATTCCCTAGATTCAGCCAATTCAACCAGCTTTCCCAGATACATCACGGCAATCCGTTGGCTGGTGTGACGGACCATAGCAATATCATGAGCGATAAACAGATAAGTAATCTTCATTTGTTCCTGGAGGTCTTCCAACAAATTAACAACCTGCGCCTGGATAGACACATCCAGAGCCGATATCGGCTCGTCGCAGATGATAAACTCCGGCTCTACCGCTAAGGCTCTGGCGATGCCGATCCGCTGGCGCTGGCCTCCGGAAAACTCATGCGGAAACCGTGAAGCATGTTCCTTATTTAAGCCGACAAGATGTAACAATTCATGGACACGGTCCCAGGCCGCTCTTCCCTCGGCAATCCGGTGTATCGTCAAAGGTTCTTGGAGTATTTCAGCTATTGTCATTCTGGGATTCAGTGAAGAATAAGGATCTTGAAAAATCATCTGGATCTTCCGGCGGATTGGCAATAACTCTTTCTCCCGGAGTGGTAGGATATCCCGGCCATGAAAAAAGACCCGGCCTCCATCAGCCTCGTAAAGCCGGATAATAGTCCTGCCGACGGTAGTCTTACCGCAGCCGGATTCCCCGACTAACCCTAGAGTTTCTCCCTGATTGATTTTAAAACTGATATGATCTACCGCTTTCAAAAGCGAATGTTGTTTCTTAAAAGAACCATTATTAATGTTAAAAAGCTTAGTTAAGTCTTGGACATCTATCAAAGATTCGGATTTTTGAAGTGTCATGATACACCTCCCTGAAGGCGAGGCCTTTCGACTTGAGGCGCTCGTGAGTCCAATAGCCAACAAGCCGCATAATGTCCATCTGATGTTTTAAAATCAGGCGGGATCTCTTTTTGACAAATTTGCATGGCAAATCGACACCGGGGCGCAAACCGGCAGCCGGGAGGCGGTACTAATAAATCCGGCGGCTTCCCCCATATTGGAACCAATTTTCGTTTTGTATTCTCATTCAGACGGGGAACTGATGATAATAAACCCCAGGTATAAGGATGGACCGGATAATAATAAATATCGTTAATATTGCCTTGTTCCACTATTTTACCGGCATACATTACGATTACTTTTTGACAAAATCCGGCTACTACCCCTAAATCATGAGTAATTAAAATAATAGCAGTATTCAGTTTTTTCTTTAAGGACTTCAGCAAATCTAAAATTTGAGCTTGAATAGTAACATCAAGCGCGGTAGTTGGTTCATCGGCGATTAGAATTTGTGGTTCACAGGCCAAAGCCATAGCTATCATCGCTCTTTGCCGCATGCCGCCTGAAAATTGATGGGGGTATTGCTGTATCCTCTCTTCAGCAGACGGGATATCAACCAGTTTGAGTAATTCAATCCCTCTGGCAATTGCCTTCGATTTTGAATAATTTTTATGGAGTATCAGACCTTCGATTAGTTGTTGTTGAACCGTTAAAACCGGGTTTAAAGAAGTCATGGGGTCCTGAAAAACCATTCCGATTTCATTTCCCCGAATAGCTTGCATTTCTTTATCCGACAATCCGGTTAAATCAATCCCTTTATAATTTATATTACCGCCGATTATTTCTCCCGGATACTGTAATAAACTCATAATCGATAAAGCGGTAACACTTTTACCACAACCGGACTCCCCTACTATAGCCACTGCCTCCCCGGCAGCCACTTCAAAACTGATATCATCAACCGCCCTAACCTCACCGGCATAGGTATGGAAAGATGTTTGCAGATTTATTACTTCCAAAAGATTGTTCATGATAATTCTTCCTTATACTATTTTGAACAGGAGACAGTAGTTTTGGAGCCAGGAGCTAGAAGAATAACAATAACGCTCTGAACTTAATAATGTTAAAGACTAATAAAACTTTGCTTACTTAACTACTGACTTTAACTCTTTGTTACAAAGTTTTAAGTGCTTACTCCTGGCTCCTGACTCCTATACACTGTTGACCCTAATTTCCACCACACTCATAGATTAAATCATTTCCTCATCCTCGGGTCCAGTGCATCTCTTAAGCCGTCGCCTAGAAAATTAAAAGCCAACATGGTGATACAGATCGCTATAGCCGGGAAAAAGAGTTGATAAGGGTATGATCTTAATCCGCCAAGGGCATCGGAGGCCAACATCCCCCAGGAAGCCATCGGAGCGCTGACTCCCAGTCCGATAAAACTTAGAAAAGCCTCGGTAAAGATAGCTTGCGGTATATTGAAAGTAGCGGTTACCAAGATAGGTCCTATATTATTGGGCAACAAATGCCTTAAAATAATTCGCATTTTACCGGCGCCGATGGCTCTTGCCGCCAATACATAATCTTGTTCTTTTAAACTTAATACCTGACCTCTGACGATCCGGGCCATATTCAACCAGTAAGTAATGCCAAGGGCTATCAAAATATTTTGCAACCCCGGTTTTAAAACTACCATTAACAAAATAACCCATAAAAGTAGTGGAATAGCATAAAAAGTATCAACGATCCGCATCATAATATTATCGGCTCTTCCGCCTAAAAAACCGGAGATGCCACCATACAAAGCCCCAATAATGATACTGATAAAGGTAGCGAATACTCCCACCGTTAAAGATATTCTGGCCCCATATAAGCAACGGGTCAATAAGTCACGACCTACATTATCGGTGCCAAACCAATGTTCCACTGAGGGCGGCATATTTTGAAAAATCAAGCTTTGTTTGGTATAAGAATACGGTGATAATAACGGGCCGAAAATCGCCGCCATAAATATCAAAACAATAATATATAACGAGACTATAGCCGCCTTATTGCTTTTTAACCGGTGCCATGCATCTTGCCAATAACCGGTTACCGGTCGTTGGGTATCTTCCGGTTGTAAGTTCGTTTCATTAAAAGAATTTAACGGTTGGAAATCAAACGACCTTTCCACTCTCACCCCTCCTTGGAAACTAATTTTATTCGGGGATCAATAACAGCATAAACTATATCAACTATCAGATTTAGTAATAATAAGATTCCGGCATAAAATACCGTTAAACCAAGGATCACAAAATAATCCCGGTTATAGATACCGTTTACAAAATAACTTCCAAGCCCCGGTATGGCGAAAATTCGTTCAATTACAAAAGTACCGGTCAGCAGATTGGCCAACATCGGTCCCAAAACAGTAATAAAAGGGATTAGAGCATTTTTTAATACATGCCGGAATATAACGACTGCCTCACTCAAACCTTTGGAGCGGGCGGTCCTGATATAGTCTTGCGATAATACTTCCAGCGTACTGGAACGGATTAACCGGGCGAAAAAAGCTAATGGTAACAGTGATAAAGCTAATACCGGTAAAACCAGCTGAGATGGACTACCCCAAAGGGCAGGTGGGAGCCATTTTAGTTTATAGGAGAAACAATATTGCAATAAAGTAGCTGCAATAAAACTAGGTATCGATACTCCCATTATCGCTATAAACATAACTAAATTATCCTGCCATTTTGAGTGCCGCAAAGCAGCCAAAATTCCGGCCGGTATCCCCAATGTGATCGCCAACAAAACAGCTAATAATCCTATAGCGGCTGATACCGGAAAACCTTGACGGATTAAATCGTTCACCGTCGAATTGGGATACTTGAACGAAGGCCCGAAATCAAAATGGATAATCCGTTTTAAATAGTCGATATATTGCCGCCATAACGGATCACTCAAATGATAATGAGCTTTAATATTTTGGGCGATTTGGGCCGATACCGCTTTTTCCTGGTCGAAAGGTCCGCCGGGAATAGCGTGCATCAATATAAACGTAATAGTTATGATAAGAAATAGCGTTATCAATGACGAAGTCAAACGGTTAATAACATATCTGCCCATTAATTCACCTCTACTTTAATTCCGGATTGCAAAATCACTTATTTTGGATTGCAGATTGCATTCGCAATCCGAAATCTGCAATTGATTAGTGTTCATTAATGCCAGCTTCTGAGAAATCCACCAATCCAACTGACGAGTACCTGACTCCTTTTACCCATGGTTGGATAATATACGGACGGGTGTAAAAATAGATTGGGATGATCGGCATCTCGTTCATCAATATTTTTTCAGCATCATGCAATGCTTGATAGCGTGTTTTTGTATTATTAGTATTTATGGAGATATTTATTAATTTATCATATTGTTCATTCTGCCAACCGGTATAGTTATTGCCGTTGCCGGTTGCCCAAATTCCCAGGAAAGTCATAGGATCAACGTAATCCCCAATCCAGCTGGAACGGGCCACCTGGAAATTACCTTCGCGGCGCGACTGTAAATACACCTTATATTCTTGATTTACCAAATTAACCTTAATCCCCAGATTTTCCTGCCACATCTCCTGAATGACCTCGGCGATCTGCTTGTTGGTTTCATTGGTATTGTAAAGCACTTCAATTGTGGGGAACTTATTGATATCGGAATACCCGGCTTCAGCCAATAATTTTTTTGCTTCATTGATACCGGCATCTTTAAAATAAGCGCCACCCACCTGGCGAAATACACTTTTTGAATCGGAATCAGGTATGCCATATGGCACAAATCCCATTGCCGGCTTTTCTCCTGCTTTGGTAATATACTTGACAATTTGCTTCCTGTTGATGGCTAAAGCTAAAGCTTTACGAACCCGATGGTCATTAAACGGCGGTTTTTTAGTGTTTAACATATAATAGTAAGTGCCAATACTGGGACTGTATTTCACCAAACCTGCCGCCGACAATCTAGGGATCTCCGGCCGGGGCAATTCATCGGTCAAATCCAGTTGTCCGTTGTCAAACATAGTTAAAGCAGTACTTTGCTCTTCAATGGTATAAAAAATTAATTTTTGTAACTTAATCTTATTTCTATTCCAATAATATGGATTAGGAACAAACTCAAGTTTCTCATGATGGACCCAATTGCTTAATTTAAAGGGGCCATTCCCGGCATAGCTATCCGGACTGGCTGTCCACTTCTCAGGGTTTGCTTTGATAATCTTTTGGTTAACCGGGTATAGGCAAGGATTAACGGTTAATCCCAAGAAATAGCTACAGGGAGCATTTAAGGTTGCCACCAATGTATATTGGTCTTTGGCTTTAACGCCTACCTGATCGGTATCTTTAATTATACCGGTATTATATTCTTTAGCATTTTTCAAATAATATAACATACTGGCGTTGGGGGAAGCTGTATTCGGGTCCAGTAACCTTTTCCAAGCGTATTCAAAATCATAAGCTGTAACAGGATCACCATTAGACCATTTAGCGTTCTTTCTCAAATAAAAGGTATAGGTTTTACCGTCAGATGAGATTTCCCATTTTTCAGCGGCTCCCGGGACCGGTGCATCATCGGCGCCGAAAGTTGCCAAACCTTCAAAGCAGGCATATTCAATCCGGTATTCCGCTAAACCAACTGATTTAGCCGGATCTAGATATTGAGGCTCAACTGCCAAATTATATTTTAGAATCTCTGTTTTAGCAGTGGTTTCTTTGGTTGAAGAAGTCTTTTTAGACAAACCTCCAATACCGATAATTAATACGATTATTAAGGCAATAGTAAGACCTATCCATACCCAGCCGTATTTTTTCATTAAGATTACCTCCTATTTCATTTGAAAAGAATTGAAGCAACATTATTAAGCTTTGTAATAGTATATGAAGACAAGCTGGAAAATAATATTAAGTATGTTTCGCGCTATAAATGATACATGTCTTTAAAATTCATGGAAATAATTCTGTAAATTTAACTGTAGATTTTTTCGACACTCTGAAATAAAAACCTTTAGAAATCTATTGGTAATTGGTGATTTTCTAACTTTTGAGTAAAATATGAAAATTATAGTTTTGACCCACTGAAGATCACTCGGTATAATTAGTTTAAAATACTCCCCAAGGAGATATTTATATGTCGAATAATTATAAACATGAGGTTTTTGGAAGCATAAATGTCCCTTTAGCTATTTTGTGGGCAAAACCTTTTCACGATAAGGTTTATAAGGAAATTAGTAATAAAGCCGCTAATAATTCAACAGCTTGGGCTGATAATTTAAATATTAAGGAAAGATTATGGCTGGTTGGTAAAGTTGATACTACCGCTTTATATGGTGAGCGGGTCGCAATTTTTGAACATCAGGGTGACTGGGTTAAAGTGGCGGCTATATCCCAACCAACCAAAAAAAATTCATTAGGTTACCCCGGATGGATTTTAGCTGATCACGTTTGTTGCAATCCAATTTATATAAACGAACAATTAAGTTTGCCCGAAATTGTTATTTCGGTTTCCCAAGCAAACCTAGCTAAAGATGTCGCTTTAACTGAAGTAGAAAATAAACTCAGCTATATGACTAGACTTCCGCTTTTAACCGAAAACGAAAAGTATCTACAAGTACTTTTACCGAATGGTGAAACCGGCTATATCCACCCCTGTAGCACAAAAAAAAGTTCTCAACTTAACTTTCATTCTGAAAAAATAATAAAAGAAGCTAAACATTTTCTGGGCTTAAAATATTTATGGGGTGGAACATCTAGTGCCGGATTTGATTGTTCCGGTTTTATGTTCCGTCTTTATCAATCTCAGGGTATAATTATTCCTAGAGACGCCTCGGAACAAGCCGGATCAGGTCTTTTAGTAGCCAAAGAAAGTCTCCTGCCGGGCGATTTATTGTTTTTTGCTCATTCTGATTCAAGTAAGATCCATCATGTAGGGATGTATATTGGAGAAGGTCTGATGATTCATGCGCCTAATAGTAAATCGGCTATTAAAATTGAAATTTATGAAACGGGTATTTATGGCGAAGAATTTTGGGGAGCTAAGCGATATCGATAAACCTACGATTCTACACTAAAATATTATCTAAAGAATCCTGAATAAAAAGGGGAATTTTATCCGGATCCAACCATTGCAAAATTTGAATCATATCGACTTCAGAAACTGTAGTACACCCCTGAGTAGGTGTGTTCTCACTTTTCCAAACATGCAGAAAAATAGCGCTTCCCTTACCTAGTTCTCTAGCCGTATTATAATTAATTACTACCGCATAACGGTAACAGATCTTTTCATCCCAAAGATGTTCCGCGCTCTGCCAGTCTTTAACTTCTCCGTCCCGGTAATGGACTAATTTATTGTAATCTTTGGAATTAACATCATCCACCCAATAATACTCAGAGGTCAATAATTTATAAGGATACTTTACGCCTTGAGGAGGAGGATTAATTCCAAAGGCAATTCCCAATGAAAAAATCCCATTAGGTGATTTTAGATCACCTTCATTGGCTTTTCCCATCCCATTAATGCCGATATTAGCCTCCATTTGCCGGAATATACGCCACATACCGCCGTTTTCATTAGCGAAAAACTCATAAAGATAAAGGTCAGCCTTAAATCCTTCCCTTCCAATAACAATTATGGCTTGTTCCCCTGGCATTGCATTAAGTATTTTGGCAACTTTATTATTCAATTCATAAGAAACATTACTCATAAAAGAATCTCCTTAACCTTATTTCAGGATGATGTTTTTAGTTATCCCAAATTACTCCATTGAGTCTTTTAAACCCAAAGCCTGGTTCTTCTCCAATGCTAATTTTGGACTCATTAAAACTTGCTCCGCCTTCTATCGGGTCAAAACTGCATAAAACCGGTCCATCAAGATCGATTTTGGTAATTATCCGCTTAGCCGCTGCCAAATGTACCGCCGCAGTTACACTAATCTTTCCTTCAAGCATACAACCGATCATACATTCCATTCCATAAACTTCGGCCATAGCACATATTTTCAGCGCATTATGAATGCCTCCGGTTTTCATCAATTTGATATTTACCAGATCGGCTGCCCGCATCTGCATTATTTTCAAAGCATCTATCGGAGAAAAAACACTCTCATCAGCCATAACCGGAATAGTGGTATTATCGGTTACATATTTAAGACCTTCAAAATCATGAGCGATTACCGGCTGCTCTACAAGTTCCAGCTCTAATCCCTCATCTTCCATTTTTCTTAAAACCTGGACCGCCTCTTTGGGATGCCAACCCTGATTAGCATCTATACGGATTTTCACATTTCCACCAACTGCTTGACGAACTGCTCTAAGTCTTTCAATATCTTTAGCGGAATCTTTACCTACTTTTATTTTTAAGATATCATAGCCTAATTGAACCGCCTGAAGACTGTCCTGAGCCATTTGTTCCGGCTCATTGACGCTGATGGTAATATCGGTAGTGAGTGTTCTGCGGTATCCGCCCCATAATTTATATAAAGGAGCCTGGTATAACTGCCCATATAAATCGGAAACAGCTATATCTACGGCTGCCTTAGCGCTGGTATTTTTGGCAATACATGTTTCAAGCCGTTTCATTACTTCTTCAATATTTTCAATATCAGCTCCCAGTAATACCGGGGTAATTACTTCCTTTATTGAACCGGTAATTGACGAAATAGTCTCACCGGTTATCACAGCAGTCGGAGCTGCTTCCCCGTAACCAACCAAACCGTTATCCGTAGCGATTTCAACAATAACATCATCGACTTGGCTAACAGTTCTAAGTGCCGTTTTAAAAGGCTTTCTCAGTGGAACCGATAATCTCCCAGTCCGAATCTGCGCTATTTTCAAAATGGTTCCTCCATTTTAAGGATATAAAAACAATTTAAATTCAACCACGAAAGCCACGAAACACACGAATATAAAATAAAACAAATCTTTTTCGTGACTTTCGTGTGTTTCGTGGTTTATTCATTTATATAACTTGTATTTTTTATTTATTGCCGTATTATCAAGCTTATATTATACATTAATTATCTTTTCTAAAACATCTACCATTGCCGGATCAAATTCTATTCCACGGTTCATTTTGATATATTTCATCGCTTCCAATGAAGTTTTAGCCGTACGATACAATCGCTCGGTAGTCATCGAATCATAAACATCGGCAACTGCGGTAATTCTAGCGAATTCATGAATCGCCTCCCCGGCCATTCCACGGGGATAGCCGTCCCCGTTATATCGTTCATGGTGTTGATAAGCTACATGAGCTGAACTGGCGGAGATATTTTGATTTTGTTTTAGTATATTATAGCCCTCTTCCGGATGAGCATGAATAATTTTCAACTCAGCATCGGTTAAACCACCGATTTTATCTAAAATCTCCACCGGAACTTTAGTCATTCCAATATCATGATAAAGAACCCCTACGGCTAAATCCGCTAACTTCAACTGATTATAACCCAATTGGAGCCCAATTTTAACAGCGATGATACATACGTTAACCGAATGCCCGTAAATATAATCTTTTCGTAAACGGATATCGGTAATTCCAACTAAATTTTTTTGGTTGGATACTATCTCATCAACTAAATCATAAAGCGGTCGTTTACTGGCTAAAAGGTTAACATTTTTGCCGGAACGGACATCCGCGTCCAACCTGGATAAACTCTTAATTAAATCAACCCGGGTCGCTTCCGAAACCGGTTCCGGTATGGTATTAGTCTCCGTTGTACTAATATAAGCGGCCGGTAGTCCAAGTATTCTTAATTTTTCAATAACATGGCTTGTTATTTCGGCATTTTCCCTAACAAGTATCAATCCGTCGGGAGAATAAATAGTTCTGGCCAGTTTCATTCCGGGTTTTAGTTCTTCGATGCGCACTTTCTCCATGTAATAACCCTCACTTATTAATCAGTCATTTTATAGGATGATAGTTTTTATCAAGCCGCCAAATAAACGCCAAGATTTGAGCGACTAATTGATACGTTTCTTCAGGAATTGGGGTTCCCGGTTCCAGCTTTGATAAAATTTTAGCCAAAGCCGGTTCATTATGATTGGGAACTCCGGCTTCTTCGGCTAGCTTCATGATAATTTCAGCTATTTTTCCTCTTCCGGAGGCGACTACTACCGGAGACTCATCAATTCCCGGTCGATACCTTAACGCAGCGGCATATTTCATTTCCGACTGTTTTTCGGGCTTTGATTTTACATCCATAAGTCGACTCCAAACGTAACACGATTCGAATCATCGGTTTCTTTCAAGTTTACAGAAATTATCATATTTTCTTTGGCTAAAATCTCTTTTAACTCGGCCGAATGCGATTGAAAATATTTCCGAATCTCTTCTGATTTAACCCGGAAATCAAGCCGACTACCCGTTGCGCCAATTTTTAAAGCCAGATTGATATCACCCAGATTTTCCGTAGGTATTGTCATATATACCACTTGATTAGTGGTTTTATCATGACTATTGCTTTTTTCTTCTTTCCACTGAACCAGGCATTCCCGGATTAAAGTCTGCGAATCATTTACCAATAAGGGTATTAAATTACTGGAGCCGTTAAGAGCGGTTTCTTTGAGAATAGCTTTATTCAGAGCCAAATTTTGGTCTAAAAGCGATTTAACCTTTTCATGATTCGCTTCGATATTAATATCTCCTGCCGGACTCTTTTCAATTTTAGCAGAAATATCTTTTGGAGCAGATTCGGAACTTATAGGTGGTTTGGTATTGGTTGAAATATTAATATTCTTATTAGTTACAACCGGATGTTCTCTATTAATATTGGGGTTAGATTCCGGTTGTATCTTTGGGTTATCATTCTTAAGGTTGAGTTGGGTTTTTGAATCGTTATTCACTTTAGTCTGATTACTACTTTGGCTCAATGGTTGCTTAATTAGTTCTTTTAATAGATTTAAGCCGGTAGGTAATTCTGCTTGGGCTTGGCCGGTAGTATTGGGACGAGTAAATACTTTCGCTGTTTGCGAATCGGTTTGTGGGCTTGTTCTGGCTTGCTGTATAAAATCATTAAGCTTTTCCAATAAATTCTGTAGTTTAAATCCGGTCAAAGATTTTAGTTTATCTTCAATTTGGGAAGCGCTAGTATTCATGCCGGTTAATAATTTTTGAAAAATGGCATTTGCTTCTTTTTCCGTCATAGACTCCGGGAGCTTATTCCATAACAAATCGCGAACCTCTTGGTCTTGATAAACCCAGGATGCAAGGACTGTTCCCGGAGTAACCGGCCATTTTTGGGCCATGATAAAAGTAAATACTTTTGGTTGTAAAGTATGCTGATACTTGGTTTGAAACTCCTGAATAAATTGATTGACTTTCTGAATATTCTCCGGAGTAGGTTTTAAACCATCTTTAATCAGAGAGGCGGTAATACTTTTTTGAAGTATTTCTCCTTCATTAATTGGAGTTTTAACAAGAACAGGGTTATTGTTAGATTTGGCAGCTGTTTCAGCGGGGTATTCTTGAGGGTTATTGAAAACTTTTAAAATAGTGCGTCCTTGTTCATCTGTTTGTACTAAAAAGGTCTGCGGAGCTCCTGTGGGAGGAGGGTTACCTTCGATTTTGGCCTGAACCTGCCGTCCGGCTATATCAAGTATAGCCTCATCCATGGAACGGCTGATAATTCGGCCGATTATTTTTTGCCCCTCTTTTAGATTAAGTTCTGATAATACCTGAAGCTGATTGATGGAACTGAAAATGTTTGAACCGCTTACTTTCAAAGCTCCATCCCTTCTTTCTCAAATAAATTAATCGATTCTGCAACTTTAAATTTTGTTAAACGGAAAGAACGCCGATGAATCGGAGATGGCCCTAATTTTTCCAAAGCATTATAATGCTCTTTGGTTGGATAGCCTTTATGCTTGGCAAAACCATAACCGGGATATTGCTGGTCTAGTTCAACCATCATCATATCTCTTTTGTATTTGGCAATCACTGAAGCAGCCGCAATAGATATCGATAAAGCATCCCCATGGATAATTGCTTTTTGTTGGATATCAGTCTCCGGAACCATTAAAGCATCAACTAATAGAAAATCCGGCGGTTCTTTTAACATTTTTAACGCTTTAAACATGGCCGCTCTAGAAGCTTGATAAATATTAATACGGTCAATCTCCTCCGGCTGAACCACTCCTACCCCGTATTCCCATTCCCCCGAGGTTAAAACTTGATAAAACCGCTCTCTTTGTAAAGGAGTAAGTTTTTTAGAATCATTTAAGCCTTCGAGATTAAATCCAGGTTTTATTACAAAGATTGCGGCAACTACCGGGCCGGCTAAAGGACCGCGACCGGCTTCATCAAGACCGGCTACTCTTTGACAGCCGCTTTGCCAGCAATTCTTTTCTTCTAAAAGACGTTCATCCCAGGATAAACAGGGATTATTTATTGTTTGTTTTTTTGATTTGATCGACAAAAATATCACCTTTATCGGAGACATCGGCAAATTTGACAGTAAACTTTAGATAACCGTAATTATTCAAGTATATAGTATTCAGGAATCAGAAGATAGTAATCAGGAGGTTTACATTAATGATTTGGAGTTTTGATTGTGGATCACAGAACTTTAATTACATTATTGACTCCGAATCTCCTGATTCCTGTTCTTATTATAAAAACATTCCTTAAATTATGTAAATAGGAAATATCCAACTGCCATTTCAACTTTTACTTGCAGGATTTGTCTAAAATAGAAGCGAATTATAAGTTAAAACAAACAGCTAATCTTCATCTACGTAAATTCCGATTGTAATAATAATTCTATTATAATTACTGTTTTCCTATTATAAGGGAGTTTCATAATTATCTTAATTGAGTATGTGAAAGGTTTATCAAATTTTTTTATCACATGTATTACCGTTTGGTGAATAATTATTAATATCTCGGAGGTTTCTCCCGGTGATTTCAACTACTCTCCCTATTAAATCATGGTTTAAAAAGGGACTTAGTTTGGTCTTAATATTGACTTTATTAAGTTCCTGGTTTTTATTTTGTTCTTCGTCCTCTACCGAAGGATGGTTCAATTGGAATAATTTAAATTACTGGGGTCTTTTAATGGCTTTTGCAGCCTTAATAGGTTCTTGGTTAATTGAAGCCGTCAGGATTCGTTTGATAGCTTCCGGCCTAGGGGAGACCATCTCTTTTACCAAGGTATTAGGTATCAATTTGGCCACTTTGTTTACTGGTAATGTTACTCCATTCAGTTCCGGCGGTGTTCCAACCCAAATTTATTTATTATGCCAGCAAGGGGTACAACCAGGAAAAGCCAGCGCTATAGTAACCTTACGCGTTATAATGACAACTCTGCTATTCACTTTATTTTCGCCTATTTTATTAATTTTTTATCATACTAAATTTCCTTTTGGTTTATTACACCGAATAACAACTGTAGCTATACCATTATCTTGCTTACTATCTATCGGCTTGATTAGTTTTATTATTAAACCGAAAATAGCTCATTATTTATTCTCTTTCTTAATCAAATGCCTGAAGTTTACTAAATTAAGTCATAAAATCCAGCCGTTATTGGAAAAATTTCTAAAAGAACTGGAAGTATTTCACCAATCAATTAAGGCTTTTCGTAAAGGAATCAATTTTTATTTAGTAGTCTTATGCACTTTCCTTTATTGGGCGACATTTTTTTCAATTGCGCCTTTAATGATGTTTGCATTTGGGTTTAACGCTACCGAAGTATTTGTAGAGAGTATCCTCTTCCAATTTATTCTCGTCTTTGTACTGGCTTATTTGCCGGTCCCCGGCGGAAGTGGTATTATGGAGTTGGGCTTATATTCGGTTTTTGTATTTATTCCATTGCATTTCCGGGCGATATTCATTTTTGCTTGGCGCTTAGTAAGCTATCATTTGGCTACTTTAGTAGGAGGAATCATTTTATTACGTATTATCAACCGACCGGCCCAACCAGCGGGTTTTCCAAAGTAATCTTCCCCAATTTTCCATCCCGAAACTCTTTAAGGATAGTCGAGACAGCCCGATTTAAATCGGGCGACCCTCCTTTAATTAAAAATCCTCTCTTAATCGCATAGTTCTCAAGCTGTTCCTCGACTGAATCGCCTTTAGGCTCCAATTTAGAGAGTATTCCCCCGTAATTATCCAATAAAAGTAATGCCAGATCATATGATGGAATAATTTCTTCCCGGATAGTACCAATCAAAGCAAGTTTAAATCCGTCTTCCTGATTAACTATTTTAGGTGGAAGCAATCCGGGTGTATCAAGTATCTCAAAGCCATTTCGTTTAATCCACTGTTTTCCTCGAGTTATTCCAGGTTGATTGCCGGTTTTGGCCGAGCCGGTTCCGATTAAACGATTTAAAATTGATGATTTACCGACATTAGGTATACCAACCACTCCGACTCGGACCACTGAACGATTTTTATTCGGAATAATCTGCTGGGACATAAGTTTCCAAATATTTTCCACCCCGGAACCATTTTTCCCGTTAACCTCTAAAACCGAGTTTCCTTTTAGTTTAAAATAATTTACCCATTGTTTGGTAACTGTAGAATCAGCCAAATCAACCTTATTTAAAATAATAAGCCCTGGTTTTTTTTCCAGTATCGATTCCAAGTCACTATTATGACTAGCTATCGGAAGCCTGGCGTCTCTAATTTCCAGGATTAAGTCCAAATATTTGATTAACTCCGCTAATTGTCGTTTGGCTTTAGCCATATGACCGGGATACCAATGTATTTCCTGCATAATACTCCGTTTCAGTAATTGACAATTGAGAATTGACAATTAAAACTCATTTAGTAGATATATTTAACTTAAAATTGCTTATATTATATTATACCAAATTAACAATAAAAAAAGGAAGCCCGGAATGGGTTCCTTAAATTTAAAAATATTTAAGTGGTTTCATTTTTAAAATTCTCAATTCTCAATTTTACATTCTCAATTTAATGGTTATTTCGCTCTCGGATGGGCTTTTTCATAGACATCTTTAATCCGGCCTTTGGTTAAATGAGTATAAATTTGAGTAGTGGCGATGTCGGCATGTCCCAGCATTTCTTGAACAGATCGTAAATCGGCTCCGTTCTCCAATAAATGGGTGGCAAATGAATGGCGCAATGTATGTGGTGTTATCTCAGTTTGGATATTTAAGTTATCAGCGTATTTTTTAATGATTTTCCAAAATCCCTGTCTGGTTAAACCTTTGCCGTGATGGTTCAAAAAGAGAGTATTCTCCATTAACCTGGAGGCTAGAAACTTCCGGGCATGTTCCATATAAAGACGGAGATATTTGATAGCTACCGAACCCAATGGAACGATTCTTTCCTTTGAACCTTTCCCATAGCATTTGATATAACCGGTTTCTAAGTTAACATCTTCTATTTTTAAAGAAACAAGCTCGGAAACTCTTAACCCTGTCGCATAAAGTACTTCCAACATAGCCCTGTCCCTAATCCCGACTGGAACTTTTAAATCAGGTTGTTCCAACAACATTTCCACTTCTTCAACCAAAAGTACCCGTGGTAAGCGTTTCTCCTGTTTTGGGGCGTCCAAATTAACGGTCGGATCGCGCTCTATCTTGTTCTCTCTGGCCATATAGTGATAATAAGACTTAATCGCTGCCAAGCTTCTTGATAATGTAGCGGTGGCCTTGCCTCTAGCTTGTAATTGTAGTAAATATCCGATAACGGTTGCTTGAGTTGTTGCCGAAAAATCTAAATTTTTCTTTTCTTGCAGATAATTTAAATATTGATGAAGATCTCTGCCATAAGATTCCAAAGTGTTTTTAGCTAAACCACGTTCTACGGAAAGATAGTTCAGATATTCCTGGATGCTGTCTTGCAAAGGTGTCAACTCCTTTAATGAATTTACGACTCGAAGTCTGAAACCTAATTTCCGATAACTCTACCCGGGTAAATAAAGCACTTCTGTGATTCTTAGAATAGTTTTCGACAATTTTTATGACAACCCTTTTTTCAGCAGACAGGAAACATTTCCAATTTCTATTTATAAAAAATGAAGTAAATTGCCGGCTTTAGAGAAAAGGTGTTTAAATGTAGATATAAAATTTAATTCAACTAACTATAAAAATTTACCGAACCACGCTGTAATAACCGGTGATACATCACCTTGGACAAAACCGGCTAGTACCACTATTATTAAGACTACTAACGTTATCACCGAGCATTTGATCAGTTCATTACCGATTGCTACTTGTTTTTTAGTAAAACGAATTTTAGTTAAAGCAGCCGCACAATCCATAATTGCTACAACCATTAAAAACAAAGCCGGGATCAATAATAAATTATGAGGCAAAATACCTATTACCGAAAGAACAAAACCTTTAATTCCCATTGTTTGAAATAAAAATCCCATACTAAATCCTAGAATAAATCCGCGAGTAAAAATCAATAACAATGCTAAAGGCACTCCAATTACACTAATACCCATAAAAAAAAGAAAAAAAACCATTTGCACATTGGCTATGATTGTTTGCCGGGTATAAAAATCATTACGAAGCACTTCTCCATGAAGACCTTGATTTAAATAATTCATCAGATCGGTTTTTTGGTGCTTATCTAGAACTCCTGCAGCTAATACTCCGAATATTAATCCCATTACAAATAAGATCAAGACCAAAGCCAATAAGAATATTCGTTCCTGGAAATAATCCCGGATAATCTGTTGCAGTTTTACCATAAAAACATTCCTCCCTTGTCCCATACTAAATTTATGGTAAAGTAGAGGAATATATGTCAAATATATAAGATGAACTAAATTGTACGAATAAGCTTTCCCATCCCAAAAGCCGTATGGGAAAGGGGAAATTGCGGAATTTAGTTCATCTTATTTACCACTGTAATAAGTTGAATTAAATTCATTAATTTTCTATTACGTCCGGTTTTAGGGACGTAATAATTATTTAGGAAATTTTATTCAACTTATATACTTAAAAATCCACTGTCAATAATTAGTTGAGTCAAGTATTGGGCAGCTAAAACATCTTCCATAGAATTGGCGCTGGCGGCAGTTATTGTAATTCCACAATTAAACTTTCGGGCAGCTTCAAGAGCTCTTTCTATTCCAATTCTGGCCGGGATAGGACCCTTTTTATTAAGAGTCCGGGTAACAGTAGCTGTTAGAACAGTTGCTGCTCCATTATTATAAGCGGCATCAAAAGCTACTCCGCCGGTATCGGTAATAAACAAGACTACTTTACCGTTAAAATCTACTAATTTATGAATTTCCGAACCGATATTAGGAATAATCTCATTTACCACCGCTCCTGCTCTGGCTACTCCCATTAATCCTATTTCCGCCCGTTTTCGGCGCTCGGCATCATCTCCATAACGGGGTTCAGCCACCACAATAAGGGAGGTTTTATATTTTAGAGCGGTTTTTCCAGCCATATAACCAATCCGGTCCGGATTTAGATTGACTGGAGCTTTGCTATCGGATGGAGCAGCTCCAAAAATCGCAATAGCTCCATGCTCAATAGCTACTTCGGCGCTGGTAGTCATATCGATAATATCGACAATTACTACAACATCGCCTCTTCTTGCTCCTTCCACCGCTCCCGTAGCATTAAAGGTTAGGTTTAAGCTTTTCAATTCAGCCACCCATTCCGGTTTTATTATAATCAATTACTATACCAAGTTGACATTCAAAGTTTAACTATATAGATAAAATTTTTATCTTAATATTTATAATTATACTAAATTGTAAAATAATATTACCTCTTTTACCACAATTTTCTTAACTCCATCAAAGATAATGCTAAAGCGGTTTTCCCATCGATAATTTCTCCGGAGTGAATATGATTTAACAGTTCTTCCTTATTCATAGCAACCACTTCCAAAAATTCATCGTTATCTTTAGGATTACTGGAAGGTTTGAGCCCCTTGGCTAAAAATAAATGAATTATTTCATCAGTAAAACCGGGAGTTGTCCAAACTGATGATAAATGAATAATCTCTTCCGGTTCATATCCAACCTCCTCCATTAATTCCCGCCTGACACACTCTTTAATCTCTTCTCCGGTTTCCAGCTTTCCAGCAGGAATCTCCAGGAGAATTGAATTGGTTGGATAACGAAATTGCTTTACCATTAACACTTGGCCATTGTCAAGTAATGGCACAGCCGCAATGGCGCCGGGGTGATGTAAATATTCCCTGGATGTCACCCTGCCATCCGGTAAAAGTACTTGGTCTTTATAATACTCTAAAAAATGACCTTTATATACCAATTCTTTTTTTTGAGTTTTTTCAATTAACTTGTCCATAATAGTTCTCCTCACATTAATCTCTTCAATTGCCTTAACTTCTTTTCATGAGCAGCAGCAGCCAAAAATCCGGAAGCTACGGTATTTTGAAAAAACCAGGGTTCCTCTTTTATACTCCTACCCATAGTTTTTACCTGAATTTCATGATCGTTAAAAAGCTCTTCAGCCGGCTGGTCATCTATAAGGTACCATTGGTGTTTGGTCAAAAGGTGATCTGTCTGTAGTTTTGATTTAATCTTATCAATTAACGCAGCGGGAGTTAAAGCTGATAATCCTATGAGAGCCGGATTGTTAGCTAAATTTAAAATAGTCAGTGAATGATGGCTAATACCCATATGTCGTTCACGGCTATCTGCATCACTTATCCGGGGTACTACAACCGGTATTCCGTTTAATTTGAATACTAAATCAATAATCCATGATTGTTCAATTCCGCTAAAACCATATTTGGTTCCAGTACCGACAATGCCCGGTCCAAGAGCAATTATGATTAGATTTGGTTTAATAGCTTGAAAAGCCGTTAATAAGGCGGAAGGGATGCTTATTGCTTCCAGATCTCCTCCAAAAGCATGGCCGGTGGTTACCGTTAAATCCAATAACTTTTTTTGTTTTAGTTCCCGAATCAATATGCTAAGGGCTATCGGCAATGCGGCTCCGTCAGTCATTATATAGGCGATACGGGGATTACCTTTAAATATTCTACGGAAACCAAGAATAATTCCCGGAATCATACTATGTAAGGGGGCAATCACCACTGGGGTTTCGTTTAAAGATTCGGCTTCCACTAATTGATTATGATAAATACTTGATTCTTCTTCAGCCGCTAATACCGGAAATTGCCATGGCGTATATCGCAACTTCATTATATGCCCGGGAAATTGCTCATTACCACCAGGAAGGTATTCCGGGATAACAAAATGCCGCCCTCCGGTTCCTAAACCAAGTTTGACGGCGGCGGTATTTAAGACTACTTTTTCTCCGAGTTTAATTTGATGATTTAATTGAGGATAGTTATAAGCGCGTTCCAGTTCCGGCCTACCCTCAACTTCAACCAGCAGTTCCTGTAATTCAGGGTTATCCTTAACAATTTCTTTCACATAACCAATAGCAACCGAGAACATCAATTATTCCTCTTAACCTTTTTAGTTAAATGCGGTGGGATAACAAATAATCTGGAATATTCCAGTTTTGCTTCAAGTTCATCTATTTTCTCTTGAGCCAGCTTAAAGCGAAGGTCATTATCACTTTTCCAGAGTAAAACAAAACCCCAGCCGCCAATTAAAAATGTTATTAAAAAAGCCAATGGTTCATATGCATCCAACAACAAATAAAGAATTAAAGATATAATTGCCAATTGTAACAGAACTAAACCGAAATAATAATTATTATCCCGGGTTAATTCAACTTTAAACCACTTCTTAATCCACTCCGCCATCTTGTTCGCCTCCGTTTTGTTCGACGCCAAACTTAAAGGAATTAGGTTCAATCCATTCGGGAATTTTGGGTAATTCATTCAAATCATTTAAACCAAAATATTTTAAAAATTGTCTGGAAGTACGGTAAAGAATCGGTCTGCCGGGTGCTTCTTTCCGGCCGGCTTCTTCCACTAAACACTTTTCAACCAATGTTGATAAAGCACTTTCGATACTTACTCCACGCAAAGCCTCAATCTCTGCTTTAGTAATTGGTTGTTTGTAAGCGATGATCGCTAAAGTTTCGATTGCCGCTTGTGAAAGACCTACATTTCGAGGTACTTTTTGCAGCTTTTCCACGTATGGAGCGCATTCCGGATGAGTGACAAATTGATATCCATTAGCTGCTTCCATTATTTGAAGACCGCTTTTATTTTTGAGCCGGTCTTCTATTAAATCGTTTAATAATTGCTTAACGGTATGTTCGTTGATACCAACTATTTCGGCCATAGTTCTGGCGGTAATAGGTTCGGAAGAAGAAAAAATGAGCGCTTCAATAATTGCGCGAGCCATAATAAGATTCAAACGTTATTACACACCTTTTCCGGTAATGATAAACTAATCTCTCCAAACAGCATTTCTTGAAATGCAGAGATCTTATGGAGTTTGATCAATTCCAAAACGGCCAAAAAACATGTTATTAATCCAATTTTAGTTTTAACATCATTAAAAACGGTTTTAAAAAATATCCTTCCCTCCGCCGTTATCAGATCTAAAATCTCCGTCATCCGTTGTCTTATGGAGACTTCCTGTTTGGGAAGGGTATTTATTGGCTTTGGTTCCAAGCTTTCCATAATATCTTTAAAAGCTTCCAGCAAATCCCAGATAGATAATTCTTTTAACGGGTTTTGTTCCGGAGCTACTTTTTGGTCGGCAAAATCTCCGGCGATGCGGGTATAAACTTTAAGTTGTTGTCCTTCAAGTTCTTGAAGGCTTAAAGCGGCTTCTTTGATTTTTTTATATTCAATTAACTTTTGGGCCAGTTCCCAGCGGGGATCTTCCTCCTCAAGTTGCTCTTCATCGGAACTAAGTTGTTGCGGAAGTAACATCTTCGCTTTGATCTGCATTAAAGTAGCGGCCATTACTAAAAAATCGCCAACTGTCTCTAAGTTCAAAATTTGAATTGTATGAAGATATTCCAAATATCTTTCGGTTATTAAAGCAATTGGAATATTGTATATATCGATCTCATCTTTTTCAATTAAATGTAAAAGCAGGTCTAGCGGACCTTGGAATACATCAAGCTTGATTTGATATTCCATTTTTTGGTATTGCTCTTCCACTACCTCCTAATTTCGTGAGTATTTCCGAAAAAAGTATTAAGTAGTTTTTGAGCTGCTCCCCTAATTCTTATTATCAATTAACTGCAACCATGTTAACTCAATGCTCTGTCCTAAACGTGGAGGATCATGATGATGTCTTATAATATCGACTACGGTTTTATCCACTCCGAATATTCTGGCCATATGGGCTCCACGGGCCGGGTGGACCAGATCCACATAAAAACCATATCCAACCTTTTCCCAAAATGTAACCGGATAAGTTTTGGCGAACCTACCCCGCCAGGTTGGTTTTATTCTCCGTACTAACCCAACTAATATCCGGCTTAAAAAGCTGAAGTCCCCTTCTACTTTCCCGATATCATGAAGCAGAGCCGCCTTTATCAGAGTATCAAGTTCCATTTTGGTAGTATTTTCGATGGCAGCCTTAAGCAAAACAGCTCTAGCTACTGTTAATGCGTGTTGTTGGTCAAGCTTGCTCATCTGGTAAAACAAGAATTTTCCCGGGTCATCAAGATATGTTTCAATAAAAGTTCGATCCTCTTCACTCAACTTAGTTCCCCAGGAATTCATGACCCGTTTAATTACCCCCATATTCTCACCAACTTTCTTCTACCTTTATAGGAATAAATATGTTTTAATACGATTTAAGATTCAAATCTTATTTCATCCTAACTATCCAACGAAAATAAATCCTAATAGTTTCTTGAACAAAGATTAAATCAATTTTAGGTAATTTACCAATTTACGCCATTAACATAGAAACCTTCTAACAAAAAATATCCGGAAAAATTAACTCGTCCAATTTCCGGATTGCTAAAGTATTTACTTGTCTTAACCTTTTCATTTTATCATTTTTAAATAAATAAAGTCAAGCATGCTCATTAAGGCTTGATCAACATTCCCAATACTGCCGTTATTAGCTTTTCTGTTTATCCGGTAAAATTTTATTTGATTCTTTTTTAGAAACATCGGTTTTAGTATTCGGGCTTTTAAAACGTTCTTTGAGAAATTCGGTAACTGCCGGTAATACGGATATGCAGACAATTGCAATAATCACCAGTGAAAAATTAGATTGAACTAATGGAAGATTGCCGAAAAAATATCCGGCTAAAATAAAAATTGCCATCCAGACAAAACTTCCAATAATACTGTAAAACAAAAAGCGCCAGTAAGTCATTTTACCGATACCGGCTACAAAAGGAGCAAAAGTCCGGATTATTGGTATAAACCTGGCTAGAACTATCGTTTTTCCGCCATGCCGCTCAAAAAAACGATTGGTCTTTTCCAAATATTCATGTTTGATAAAACGGATCTTTTTCCCCCGAAAAACTTTCGATCGCATTAAGTAGCCTATCCAGTAATTAGTGGAATCTCCAATTATGGCTGCAGAACTTAGAACTAAATATAACAAGCTGATTTCCAAATAACCTCTGGCGGCAATCGCTCCGGCTGTAAAAATCAATGAATCGCCTGGTAAAAATGGGGTAACTACCAAACCGGTTTCACAGAATATAATGATAAACATGACCAGGTAAGACCAGTTACCAAAGTTTTGGATTAAAAGGTTCATATGTTTATCAAGATGAAAAAAGAGCTCAAATAAAGATTCGATTGAAAACATATTCTTCTCCGTAATCTTGCGTATTACTAATGAATTTTGGCACTAACATTGTAAAGCCAGTAGACATCCTTTGATCTGTGGCGCGAAAGTTGAATTAAAAGCTAAAACTAATACTACCATAAAATTGTTAATAAGGCTATCTTTAATTCTTAGCAGGAAAAAATCGGATAATGGCGAAAAATAATCAATCAGGATTTTATTCCTTTCCAGTTAACTTCCTTAATTAAACAATATTAGGGAAGCGCTGATTAATTGAATGAGTAACGATTTTATGCTTCGTAAAATGCCTAATACCGCATATTTGCTCGCACAAAATCGGATTAATCAGCGCTTCCTTAGCTAAAATGTTTAAAAATACTTTTCTACATTTATGGATGCTTTAGTGAAAAAGGAGCGAACTATGAAAACACGTTTAAAACAAATGGGAGTTAGAGATATTCTCGATAATACCTTTTCTATCCTCCGGGAAAACTTTTGGTCTTTTCAAGGGGTAATATTTAAAGCATTTCTTCCTTCGTTAGTAATTTTCCTTTTAGGAGCTATAATTGTAGCAATTTATCTTATTATAGTCGGTTCTATTTCCCAGATCCCTTTTAGTGATCAAAGATTTTGGTCCGAACTCTTCCACAGTTCGTTAATAAGCACTATATTAGTTATTTTGTTATTAGTAATAATCATAGCCGCTTGGATTATTGCTTTAATTATCGGCAGTATTTATTATGTTTATGGTAATTTGCAAATTTTTAAAGCCGGTTTACATTTGGAAAAAATAAATTCCAAACAAGCCTTCGCCGGGATCAAAGACAAAAGAGTCCGGATATTTCTAATTCAGTTTTTAATATTGGCTATATTCTACCTAATCGCAATTCCGGGTATGATTATATCGATAATCGTCAATTTTATTTCACCGCTAGCCGGAAACTTAATCTCCTTTGGAAATAATATTTTACAACTTATTATCAGCTTCTTTTTCTATTTAACTTTACCGGTGGCAATTTTTGAAAATCAAGATGTCATCAAATCTATCTCCCGTGCTTTTAAGTTGATGTCCAAAAAACGCTGGCGTATTTTTTGGACATTATTACTGGTGTACTTGCTTGGTTATGCGCTTGGCATGATTATTATGGGGTTAATAAGCATTCCGATTATCATAGCAATAATGGCCAAACAAATTATCATTTATGCGCTAGCCGTTTTATTTGGTGTTGCCGGCCTATTGGTTTTCAATATTTTATTATCTTATTATTATGGTCCGATGGCTGCAATCTATTATGATTTAATGATCCGTAAAGAAGGTTATGATATTCAACTTCAATTATCAACTCCTGAAACCCCGGAGACAGGTTTAACTATTTAAAATTTGTTAATGAGGAAGAATTTTGCGAAATAAGCTAATTTTAATATCCGTATATTTTATTTTTTTTACTGGTATTGCTTTTGGTGAAGTTGACCAGAGACATAATCCGATATCTATTCAAAATACTCCAACCATCCAGAATACCCAAGCTGTTGTCCGGGAAGTATTAAAAGATAAAAGATTCCATTATCCGGACTATTTTAGTTGGTTTAAAAAAACGTTCCAAAAGATTATTAATTGGCTAAAAAAGTTACCTCTTATCAAGACCAAAACCAATGAACAGAGTTTATTTAATATATTTAAATGGATAGGTTTGGGTATTTTAACCTTATTGCTTATTGTTTTAGTTTTTTTACTTCCGAAGCTTTTCTCCGGTTCCCGGAGCATTAGACAAAAAAAGGTTAATCTATCCACTAACAACGAAAATCCATCAGTATTAAGAACCCAAGCTGCCAGTTTAGCAAAAGAAGGTAATTACAGGGAGGCTATTCGTTATCTTTATCTGGCGAATCTTGAATACTTAAAAATAAACGGAATTTTACCTAATGGAATCCGCCTAACCGATAAAGCCAATATTGAGGCTATTTCAAAAGTAATCGGACCTGAACACCCGACTGTTAAGGTTTTTTATAACCTAGTACGTCTTTTTCAGGATAAATGGTACGGCGCCGGTGCTTGCCAAAATGAGGAATACCGGCAGGCTTTACATTTCATAAACATTATTCAAGAAAATATCGGAAAGTAGGTTTTTGGCAATTAAACATCAAATACACCCAGAAGAAGTCGTAATTAAAAATTTCCGGCAAGCCTGAGGATAAATGGGTAAACATAAAATTATTATTAGTTTAATACTATTAGCAATTATTCTGGGTATTCTGCTCTTTTTAGACTGGATTTCACTTTCACAACAAAAGCTAACCGTTTATAACCCGGACAGCTATGGTCCTTATGGATTGAAAGCCCTTTGTTTATCGTTGGAAAAATCCAATTACCGGTTTACCTTAAGTGAAAATCTCCCCAACGACCGGAATCAGCTGGTTATTCTGAGAACTAACAGCCAAATCTCTAAGAAACTAAAAAAACATATACTTAACTGGGTTAAATCCGGCGGCGCTATTGTGGAGCTGGCTCAAAATACTCCAAACTTAATCCCTGATGCTTCAGGGTTACAGCTTAGTTCTCTTTTGAAATCAAAGAAAACAACCTTTACTTCTAAAGCTTATTGTTTGGGTAATTTATCGTATTATCTAAGTAACAAGACTACAAATATTATTCGCCATCCGAAACAAGGTTTCTATGGCGCCAAAGAAGGCTATTTTATTGCTGCTCAAAAATATGGACTGGGAAGTATACTTTATTGGAATGATCTTGACGGCTTAACTAATCAAGCTATAACCAAACATCCCGATAACGTAGTAATTTTAATTACATTATTAAAAAATCTTTATCCCACTGTAAAAGAGATCAGTATTCTTCAATTACCGCCACCTCCATTACAACCATTGGAAAATTTTAATTTAGCGCCAATGCTTAACCGATATTGGGGAGCTTCCCTGCTATTTGGGTTGGGAATAATCCTATTATTATGGAAAGTAGCCGTCCGGTTCGGACGAATAGTACCGCTTTCCTTCACTCCAGGACGTTCTTATCAAGAGTTTGTAGTATCCATGGCTGGTCTTTTTCAACAGGCCAATATTCAGAAATTAGTTTTGGAAAACCTCTATCAAGAATTATGGAAACTTGTGACGGAGATTACCGGTTCTCTTCCTGATGCTCCAATAACCGGAACAATATCAAGTTTAAACATAATTACCGGAGGAAATTATCAGGATATTTCGGAAATCTCAATAAAAATAGCTAATTTAACTAAAAAAATTCCCAAACAGGAATTTCTAAAAATCTGCGCTAAATTGGATGTTTATCGAAAGGAGTTAATTGAATGGAAAAAATCCAGGTAGTCTATGAACAAATTAAATCGGAGCTGGCAAAGGTGATAGTCGGCCAGGATAATATTATTGAATGTATATTAATAGCCCTTTTTGTCGGTGGACATGTTCTGCTTGAAGGACCGCCCGGCACAGCTAAAACCTTAATTGCCAAGTCTTTAGCCCGGGCAATTTCGGCGGAATATAAGCGGGTTCAATTTACTCCGGACTTGATGCCTCTTGATGTAACCGGTGCTAATATTTTTGATTTTCAAAAACAACTCTTTTCTTTCAACCCCGGCCCAATTTTTACGGATATCTTTTTAGCGGATGAGATTAACCGGACTCCTCCAAAAACCCAATCAGCTTTACTGGAAGCAATGGAGGAAAAACAGGTTACTATTGATGGAAAATTAAGGGCTCTGTCACCAATTTTTACGGTTTTAGCCACTCAAAATCCTTTGGAATTTGAAGGAACTTATCCATTACCGGAAGCTCAATTAGATCGTTTCCTCTTGAAACTTCAAGTTTCTTATCCGGATAGCGAAACGGAAACCGCTATCTACCAACGCTATCAAAATAATCTGGTTGGAGCCGGTGATTTAGAAAAAATATCTCCCGTATTAACTATGAATAATATTTTAAAAATCCGTTCTTCTCTGGCTGAAATTAATATCCGCCCGGAAATTACCGAATATGTTTATCAGATAATCAAAGCTACCAGAGAAAATCCTTTACTGATCTTAGGCGCGAGTCCGCGAGCCGGTATTTATCTACTACATGTTGCCAAAGCATATGCCGGCTTGCACGGGCGGACCTATGTAATACCTGATGATATTCAAGAAATGGCTTATCCGGTGTTACGACACCGTTTATTAGTGAAACCGGAAGCTCAAATCGATGGCAAGAACAGCGATCAATTGTTAAAAAATATTTTAGCAGGGATAAAGATCCCGAGGTAATCAATGTTTTTTTCTTGGTATTTTATTAGTTTAATCATACTGTTTTCTCTTATCAGTCTATTGTTCCCGATTGGTTGGTATATTTTCTATGCCGTTTTATTAGTTTTTTCAGTATGGTTGATTGATCTGATTCAAACAATTAAACAACCAAAAATAATCGCTAAACGAATTTTTGAAGACCCATTTTACAACAACTTAGGCGTCGAAGTTAAACTAATCTTGGTCAATCCTATAAATCATCCATTGAGAATCTTTTTCAAAGATGAACCTCCATTGACTATGATTGGCGAAAACTATTCGGGCCGTCTATTTATCCCTGCCGACAGCGGAGTAACTGTAATTTATAAGCTCAAACCGTTAAAACGTGGTTTATTTGTTTTTGGCGATCTTAATATTAGGTTAATCGGCAGATTAGGTTTGTTCTCCTATCAGTTTAAAATTAAAATAAAACAATCGGTCAGGGTTTATCCTGATTTAAACAAAATAAATACCCAAAGATTGTCCCGTCTGGTTGGAAGTAATGCCGAAGGTCTGTTACGCCAAAAAATAATTGGTGTAGGCGGTGAGATGGCCCAAGTTCGGGAGTATGTCCGGGGAGATGACTACCGGAAAGTCAATTGGAAAGTAACTGCTCACCGGGGTAAACCTTATGTTAATGAATATGAACCGGAAAAAGACCAAAACGTATTTTTGTTATTTGACACCGGGAGATTATTATATGATCAAATAAATCAAACTTATAGCCGCTTTGATCATATACTGGATTCGGCTATTCTTCTGGCCTATAATATTCAAGAACATGGGGATTTAGTGGGCGCTTTAAGTTTTAATTGCCGAATGGAACGCTTTATACCTGCCGGAAAAGGAAATCATCATTTGGAATTACTCCTTAGTCAACTCTATAATCTTGAAGCGTTCATGGTCGAAAGCGATTACCGTGAAGCTTTTAATTTTTGGCAGGGTAAAGTAAAAAAACGTTCCTTAATTTTTATATATACTGATCTTTTGGATACTGAGTCTTCTAAGGATTTAATAAACTATTTAAGAATACTTAACCGTCATCATCTAGTGGTATGTGTTTTATACCGGCAAAACAGTTTGGAAGCAATAGCCGCTACCCCAATTACTGATGAAAGAAGCGCTTATCTTAAAGGAACTGTATTTGAGTTGCTTAAAGAAAGACGAGCTTTAATTCGTTCATTGGTCGGTTACGGTATTAAAATATTGGAGGTAAACCCTTCAACTATCAGAAGCGAAGTTGTCCGGCATTATGAGTATTTAAAAAATAAGGGAATGTTTTAAAAATAGGCACGAGGCAACAGTATTGAAAGTGGTCCTTTATTCTCCTTCCCTTTGAAGCTTCAAACTGTTCCCTGTTCCCTATTCCCTGTTACCTTTCTTGTAAAGTACCAAACCAGTAAGACTGCGGTGAGGGCGGCAAATATCAAACGGGCGTATTCCGGTATATTTTTGGTAGGTATTGTACTAAAAAAGCCTTCGATCAAACCGGCTATTACCAGCATTATTATTGTTCCAACTATCATTTTTATGGCTTCAGTCCCATGAATTTTCAAGGAATCCTGACGGCTGAATTTTCCCGGAAGAATAATAGCTTTGGTTAGTAATAATCCGGCCGCTGCTGATAAACCAATGGCAGTTAACTCAATTACTCCGTGAGGAAGAATCATTGCCCAAAATGAAAGAAAATAACCTTTTTGAAAGAATACGGCTGATAAAGCTCCTAAAATAAAACCGTTGTATAATAGAGCCCAACAAGTTAATGTTCCTAACAACATGCCGCCGCCAAATGCTTGTATGGCAACCATAATATTATTATACATAATGAATGAGGATATAAACGGTCTGGCCACCAAAGGTTCATTAAACCAAGTTTTTTGCTCATAGCCTTTGATTATTTTATTGGTTAAATCTTTAGGAAGTAGTTCTTTTACCACCTGGGGACCGGTTAAGTAACCGAAAAAACCGGCCAACCAGCCAATTATTAACAGTCCTATTGCAAATAATATTACCGGAGTATTTTGACGAAATAAAACGGGGAATTCGTTGAATATTAAGCTCCGTAACTGTCGCCAAGTGGTTTTTTCAGAACGATAAACATAATGATAAGACCTGGTAACCAGATCATTTATAAACTCGATTATTTCACCAGGAAGTCCCTGTGATTGGGCCAGCGACAGATCGGTGCACGCTTGTCGGTACAGAACCGAAAATTCAATTAATTCTTCTTTAGTAAATGATGTAAGTCTACTTCCTTCAGCTTTTTTTAATAATTGTTGCAACCTCACCCACCGTTCCCGGCGGGTTTGGATAAAAGGAATATTCATGCAAGGTCTCCTCTATAGTTCGAAGTCTGAGTTTAAAATGGAGGTACAGTTATGAGTGATATTTATAAAGTGGTAACACCGGAAAATATAGAATTGGATTATGAAATTGCCGGGATTGGTTCCCGCTTTTTAGCGTTATTTATCGATATGTTTATTCAAACCAGTCTACTGTTGGGTCTATTGTTTCTATTTGATTTACTAAAACTCAATAATTTAGAGAGCAAAATCACGGAACTCTCTACCTCAATAACCGGCGCAATTTTAATCGGATTATTATTTGTCATACTTATTGGTTATTATATCATTTTGGAAACCGTTATGAACGGCCAAACGATCGGAAAAAAGATAGTAAATATCAGAGTGCGTAAGGAAGGGGGGTATGCTCCGTCTTTTTGGGATATTTTATTAAGAAATATTATTAGACTAGCTGATTTTTTCCCTTCATTTTATGGTACGGGATTAATTGTAATGTTTTTAAATAAAAAATCAAAACGACTTGGAGATTATGCGGCCGGTACTATTGTGGTTAAAGAGATTTCCCGCCGAAAAATTGATCAATTTTTGAATGAACAACCAACCAATCTTGAACCGTCTGAAACATTTGTAATCATTGAAAAACACCAATGGGTAAGCTCCATTCTCCCTGCATTAACCGAACAGGATTACTTACTAATTAAAAATTTACTTACCCGTCGTAATGAACTTAAAAATATCAATAACTTAGCCTTAATGACCGTAAATAAAATACTCTCACAAAACGAATTAAGAGCACCGGAAGAAATCTCCGAAACCGAGGCGCTGCCAATCTTAGAAACGCTCGCCAAACTTTATGAAAATACATTCTTTAATTAAATAAGATGAACTAAATTCTGCTATTTACTCTTTCCCATTCGGCTTTTGATCGGCATTTATACAGCTACAAATAATAACATCAGGCTGGATAAATGCCAAACTTCACTGAATATGCTGTCAGTATGGGAAAGCTTATTCGTATGATTTAGTTCATCTTATATAGATTAACCTAATATCATATTTCATTAACATGAGCTTTTTGGTTAGGAAATAATTTTTCCGGAATGTTATTCCTTCCTAATTTTACTGCAGCTAAATATCGGGCGCAATCTTTATGATTTTTAGGATTATTACAATAATTCTTTTTAATAATATTAGCAGTAGCCGGCATATTTCCCATGCTTCTGGCGAAGAAAGCTTCGCACGCAGGCCAATATTCACAAGATTCTTTTTCTTCCAACTTTCCCTGATTAGTTGAATCATTGACTCTTCTCAAAATCATCAATGCTTCATCCTTATCTTGAGGGAAAAGATCTTTCGGGACCTTTTCTTTACCCAAACTACTAAAAACCATGTATCTGGCGCATTCTAAATTGTTGGTTCGACAATAAGCTCGCTTAATCGCTTCTGCAGTGCTTGGCATATTTGCCATTTTGTCATTAAAAAAGGGACAACCAACTAAACATTCACAATCAGCCATTTTTTATCACCTTTTCGAAGATTAAATTTAGTTATTATTTCTAGATAAAAACATTATTTACCTGCTTTGCCTTTTAAATATTACCATTTTTTTAGGTTAATAAATTCTTCTGCCACAAATTTTAATATTTTACTTAATTTTTACTTCTTTTTTATAAGCAATAAACTTCCATATGCTAATATAAAGTCAGTTACTTATTACTCCTCCTTTTCTTTGTAAAATAGCCTTGGTGATCCCACGGCGTTTTATTTTTGAATTTGTGTCCCAGTTTCGTTTTTTAAGGGAGTGAAAATCCCTCGCTTACTTTATTCCGGAAATTATTACTTTGGTAAAAGGATTATTTATTAAAAATGAATGACTTTAGAATACTATATAATCAGGTTTATCAACTTTTAAACAAGGTAACCCCCTTAAATACAGATTGCGGTAGAGAATGCCGGAAAGCTTGTTGTCAAGGGGAAGAAACTGATTTTGGGATGTATTTATTCCCAGGTGAAGAAATAATGCAATCTGAGTCGGATTTTTTATACTTAAAACCGGTAACTATAAATGGAAACCAGGTTTTACTGGCTATATGTAATGGAGAATGCGATAGAAATAAAAGACCGCTTGCTTGCAGGATCTTTCCACTGACTCCTTATTTTACTAAAAAAGGAATTTTAACAATTATAATAGATCCGGGCGCTTTTCAAGTTTGTCCTTTAGCGCGGGAAATGGGACGAAATGATTTAAACCCCGACTTTGTAAAAAAAGTGCGTCAGGTTTGCCAACTATTAATAAAAAATGAAAGAATTAAAAATTTTATAGAAGAACAATCACGTTTACTTGATGAATTAAAAGATATGTTAAGTTAATTATATATTCTGTTTATCTTCCTTAAGCCGGGTTAAAATGATTGCCTCAATGAAAATATCTACTAAAGATGGATCAAATTGATATCCGGCGCATTTTTTTATTTCAGCGATTGCCGTCTCTTTACTGACTGGTTGTTTATAAGGCCGGCCGTTAGTCATTACATCAAAAGCGTCCATAATAGCTAAAAGCCGGGACATTAAAGGAATATTTGCACCTTTAATTCCTTGAGGGTAACCGGTCCCGTCCCAACGTTCATGGTGAGTTAATATCTGTTCGGCAATAGCGGTTAATTCGGGAGTAGTTTTGGCAATACGGTAGCCAATCTCCGAATGTTTCTTTATAACCTGCCATTCTTCTTTGGTCAAACCTGTCGGTTTTAATAGAATAGCCTCTGATATTGCAATTTTCCCGATATCATGTAAAGAAGCTAATAAAATAAATTCATCTAATTCATTACCGGAAAAACCAAGCTTTTCTCCGATTAAAACCGCTAAATCCTTCAATCGTTGCTGATGTTCCTTAGTTTCCAAAGTTCTTTCTTGTAATGATTCCTGTAAAAATAAAATAATGGAGCTCCGAGAACTTCTGTTCTCCAATAATTTATTACGGTACATTCTGTCTTCAGCTATTTTCAAAGTGGTTTGGATGTTTTGGAGTTCTTCCTTTTTAGTTGCGGATCCTATCGCCAAACTTAACGGCATTATAGCTGATTTTTGATTTAGACATCCTTTTTTTATGCGGTTGCATACTTCCATGGTTGCCCGTTCATTGGTTTTCGGTAATAATACTATGAACTCGTCCCCGCCCCAACGGCATATAATCTCTTCTTTACGGCAGATTTGTTTTAAAAGAACCGCCGTTTTGACCAACAATTTATCGCCTTCCTGATGCCCAAAAGCATCATTTGCTAATTTTAACCCATTAACATCGATCATAATAACACTTAATGGCAACTGCCGTCCCGTATTCAACCTTAACAATTCTTCTTCAAAGTAAGCCCGGTTATAAAGACCGGTAAGTTTATCATGAAAACTTAAAAATTTAATCTTATCTTCAAATTTTCTCCGTTCCGTGATATCATGACTAACACACATAAGTGAAATTAAAGAACCGCGATTATCAAACTCCGGTACAATTCGGGAAAAATAATATTTTATTTCTTTAGGGGTTTTCCGTTTAATAATAACCGACTTTTCCTTACCGGTTTCCACTACGGTTTTCAGTGTCCGTTCCCATTTCAAATCTTTATCGCCAGTGCCCAATTCCCGGTCGGTTTTACCAATAAACTTCTCAGGAGCTATCCCTAATTCACGTTGAACCGCCGGATTAATGTACATATATTTTAAGTTCCTGTCCAAACGGGCGATAATATCCGGTGAGTTTTCTACTAAAGCCTTAAAATGTTGCATATATTGGTTTAATTCGTCTTGCGCTTTTTTTTGTTCGGTTATCTCACGGGTTGAACCAACAATTTGTACGACTGTATTATCTCGAATAACCGGTGATAATACGGTTTGTCCGCTTCGCGCAGCTCCTCTTAAATAAAAAGTTTCCTCATAAGAATAAGTGGTTTTGAAATCAACACAATATTGATACTTACTTTCAATAAAACTGCCCATTTCTTCACCAAATAAATCCCGGGGAGTTTTTCCTCGGACTTGTTCCAAAGTTAACTCCGTATCTATTTCATATCTATGATTAACCATATGAAACCGAAATTTGCCATCCGAGCCAATATTAATTAAAAACATTGCATCCTGGGTTCCATCTAATAAAGTCTGGTATTGCTCAACCGGATTGACTAAGTCTTTTGTAAGAGCGATCTCATTTAAAAAATCAGGGTTGGATTCCAATGTTTGATTGACCAGATCTAAATCCAACTTTACATCGTTAATTTCTTCAAAAGTTATTGCTAAAAACTTTCTGAAATAGCTGGATATAGTTATAAAGAACCTGCGTTTTAATACTTTGGAATAAAAAAATGACTTATAGGTTTTTCCTGATAAAAAAGTTTTTTCTAAAGCTTGATGCCAATCAAAATAAGCTGATTTAAAGTATGGAAATATCCGGGAAACCTTTTTGCCAAGTAAACTTCGTTTAGATAAGCCGGCCAAATTAGCAAAACCATCGTTTACTTTCAGAATAACAAAATCAACCGGAATTTTATTCTGGTCTATAATCACTTTTAAAAGTACAAAACCATCAAGAATATTTTCAATATCAATATGAAATTTATGATGATAGGATTTGTTTTTTAATTTCATTTCGGTCACTTCGATCCATACTTTACATAATTTCCTGTTAATAGAATTCTTCTTTCTTCTACATTTTCCTTTTAAAACATTAATTCACTAAATAAAAATCCCTTAAAAAAAGCTTCAGGAAGAGTCAACCCGGCCGGAAAATTACCGGTACGCGGTTAACGATTTGCCAGATCTCTTTTGCGCTGGGGAATAAGGCCGTTATCGAACAGCTCCGTAATTTAAAATCTCATCTGGATTATGGAATTTTTCTGCCAATTCAAAAAGCGGCTATTGCCGCTTTAAAAGGACCACAGGATTGTGTAACCTATACTGTCCGGACTTATGAACGAAGACGGGATTTACTTATCAATCAATTGGCCAAAATCGGTTAGCAAATTGATAAACCTCCAGCTACCATGATTAACCGCGAGTTATTTTTGAAGCCGAAAGTTGATTTAATAGCTCAATCCAAACCCATATTCAAATAAAGGAGCGTAATTAGGATCGCCGGTATTTACGGGAATCTGCTCCGGAGTTTTCGGCCAACTGCACGGGAGTTTACCGGTAGGATTATAAGAGCCAAATAAAACATCAGCCACTCCCTGACCCTCGGTACCGGGTAGCCAGGCAGCAATAAAAGCCTTGCTTTTTTTCAATTCATCGGTAATCACTAACGACCGTCCGGAGATTAATACAATTATCATGGGAATTTTAGTCTTCTTGATATTATTAATAGTTTCCTGATCCTGACTACTAAGCGTTAATTTGTCGGGATTAGTAATATCTCCTTGAAATTCAGCGTAAGGAGTTTCTCCTACAACAACAACTGCAACATCAGCTTTACCTTCCACTTTGCCATCCCGGCTATAACTAACAGTGGTACCCGCTGAAACCGTTTGACGAATCCCTTGCAAAATCGTAGTACCAGTAGTAATATTTCCGCTATCCCCTTGCCATTTTATAGTCCAACCGCCGCATTGGTAACCCAGGTTATCAGCGCACCTTCCAGCAACTATAATCCGTTTGATTTGGGTTGATAAAGGCAAAATTTGGCCATCATTTTTTAGTAAAACCAGTGACTCCCGGACGCATTGCCGGGCAACTTCCCGATGCTCTTGTGAACCGATAGTTGGCAACAAATTCCGGTCGGCATATGGAGCTTCAAATAACCCTAATTCAAATTTAACCCGTAAAATCCTGGCTACCGCATCATTAATTCGCGAAGTTGGTATTTGGCCTTTTTCAACCAGTGTCTTAACCGTGTTTATAAATTGTTCATAGCTAACAGGTCCCATCACCATGTCGATCCCGGCGTTAATAGCGGTGGCAACCCGGTTATTGTAACTCCCCGGCAGTTGATCAATTCCCCGAAAGTCCGATACAATAAAGCCGGTGAATCCCAACTCTTCTTTAAGCACTTTAGTAAGCAAATATTGGTGGTTATGTAATTTTTGACCGTTCCAACTGCTATATGAGGCCATTACTGTCCGGACTCCGGCTTTTACTGCTGCAATATATGGAGGTAAATAGAGTTGGCGCAGAATTTCTTCGGAGACCCGGGTATCGCCTTGGTCATTTCCACCGTATATCCCCGTCCCGAACTGAGTTCCTCCATCACCTATATAATGTTTAGCACAAGCCAGGACACTATACCGACTATTTAAATCACCCTGAAAACCTTTAATAGCGGCAACCCCAAGTAAGATTGGCCAATCGGAAGTTTCTCCATAACTCTCATAATTTCTGCCCCAACGCTCATCCCCGGCAACAGCTATACAAGGCGCGAAAGCCCATCTTACTCCAGTTCCAACCATTTCTATCGCTGTAATTCGAGCAGCTTTTTCAGCTAATTGAGGGTCCCCAGTGGCGCCCATCCCGATATTGTGGGGAAAAATTACGGAATTTATGATATTACCATAGCCATGGACAGCATCAATTCCATATAAAATCGGAATTTTTAAACGACTCTGTAATGCGGCAAATTGACATTGATCAACCCAATCGGCCATTTGCTCCGGAGTGGTATTCGGCGGGTTAGAATCACCACCGCTCAATAAAGCCCCAAGTCCGTATTTTTGAATATCATTAACATCAGCTATCGAAGTACGATCCGCTTGGGTCATTTGACCGATTTTTTCTTCGAGAGTCATTTGTTGTAAAAGATTTAGAACTTTTAAATCAAATTCGGTTGCTCCATTTATGGGAGGAATATTTAACGATAACAATAAAATTATAAATATTAATCCAAAAAATGAGATTAATCTTTGTTTACTCAAATATTTTTGCATCATAAATCTATTCTCCTAACAACAATTTCTATAAAGATTCACAAAAGTTTTTAAATAAATTCTTCACCAAAGCAAAAATACCTTGTTTTACACGCTTTCCGATAATAGATTTCGCCTTGAGTAAAAGGTTCATTTCCTGTAATTACCTTAAGTTTGATTATACTATTTAGACAAAATAACGAAAAAAAAGTTCCGTGTAATTAAAATTGATTTCAACACTGAAACACGCAACTACAGGGTAAAATTAAAATGCTCAAGTTTCTTATAACCTGAGCATTGACATCAAAACTTATAAAATTTTTACTCATTATCCATCCTGTATATTCAAAAAATAACCACTTTTACCACGAAGAACACAAAGAATTAATTGTTTAAGAATTTGTATTCTAAAGTGAATAAACTTTTATTCGTCAGCTGGTTTATAACAAAATTTCAATTTAATTGTTATCTTTTCTGAAAAATGCTTATTTATTTCCGGCTTGATAAAGGTTCCATACTTACTTAATTCACTCAAAAGTTGCTGATATTTTAACTCGGGAACCTGAAACAGAAATTCTTCCGGTTTTCCTGTTTGGTTATATTTTTCTTCTAAAATATTACCTTGCAACTGTAGAATAAGATTCTTTATTTGCCATATTTCTAATTGGGTTTCTTCTTCCTCCGACTGTGGTACTGTTTTAGCTGCCATCTCATCTTTAACAATTGAATTTTTAGTTGAGTTAAGTTGAGGTTGATTTTCTTCTAAGGATTCTGTGAGTACTTTGGAATTTTCGCTTTTTTTAACAGGAACACTCTTCCTTAACAGTTCATGTTCGGAATATTGGTAGTTTTCTCCATAAGAAACTGCAAGAGTAATCAGTATTTCCGGTTGAATCGTCCGGTTGTTTTTAGTTTTTCCAACACTTGCAACTGTAGCAATCGGTTTAGATTCTTTAAATAGAGCAGCTTGATCATACGTACCGACTGCTTTATCAATATTGGGCTCCTTTTCCGGTATAGATGTTAAAGGATTGTACAGGAAAAACACCAAAATTAGAACAGCTACAACACCAATAGTCCCGGCTAATCCAGCAGTTAATGGAGTAAAAAAACCGGCAAAAAACCTTTTCGGGGCGTTGGTTTCTTCCAAACGCCGATGAATATTTGCTAATAAATCAGACGGGGCTTCGGTTATCATAGCATTATTAGCTTTATTAAAATAAACTTGTAAAAACCCAAGCTCCGCGGTACAGTCTTGACACTCTTTCAGATGTTGTTCGATTGCTTTTTTAAATTCAACACTAAGTTTATCATTCAAATAATCTTGGAGGCTTTCCCTTACTTTTTGACATTTCAACCGGTAATCACCCCTTCCAATTTCCGGCGTAAAGTGTGTCTGGCTCTGGCTAATCTTGACTTAATCGTTCCTAAATGTAAACGGGTAATTTGGGCGATCTCTTCATAGGATCTTCCTTCAATATCACAGAGAATTACTAATATTTTTTGACCGGACGGTAACGATTGAATGGCTTCCATAATCTTAGTTTCGGTCATTTTTTGTTCAAAGACGGCAGCCGGAGAACTGGAATTATCAGGTATTTCCCGGTAATATGATTCATCCTCGGAATTTACCGGTTGGTCAATTAAAACAAAATTTTTATGACGCCGGTACTCTGCTGAAGCTAATTTGTTTTTACAAGTATTGACCGTTATCCGGTATAACCAGGTGGTAAAAGTCGATTTGAATTCAAAACACTTTAACGATTTGTACACTTTGATAAATGTTTCCTGAGCGCAATCGGCTGCATCATCCGGTTGACCAAGCATCCGGAGGCACAAATTATAAACGGTATGCTGATACTTGAACACCAACTTGTCGAAAGCGCTCAAATCATTACCAAGGAAGTCACGGATTAAAATATAATCTTCCTTTTCTAATTCAATCATTCACTTACCCACTCATGTCTTTTTAGACCGTATTAAGCCGAAAATGTTCCGCTAAATTCCAAAATCAAAATTTCCATTTTTACCTTTACCATGGCAAAGGTGTCCGGGTATGTTCCATATACATTTGTTCCTTCGGAATATTATCAATATCTAAAGCGATACCTACGATATGTTCCGCACTTATTTCAGGAGTGATAGAATTATCACTTTTAAAAGCATCTTCGCCACCCATAGCTGTCCGTAACCAGCCCGGGTGTAAATTCAGAACTCTTACCGATTGTTTGGCCAACTCATTGGCGAGAATTTTAGCTCCCATATTTAAGGCCGCTTTAGACATACAATAAGCGTATTCTTGCTCCCGGTAACAAGCGCCGATACTTCCCGCCTCTGAAGAAATATTTATAATTACAGTCCCTTTTTGTAAAAGCAGCCAAATCGCTTTACAAACACGAAGGGCGCCAACGGCATTAACATTATACATGGAAGCGCAAAGATCAAGGTCTGTTTCAGCCAAGCCTACTTTATCGTTAAAAGAATATATAGCAGCTACATTATAAAGAATATCAATTTGTTTTCCGGCTGCCAAAACTTCCTTCATTGCTCCGGTTACACTCTCGGTAGAAGCTGTATCGCAATTATATATTTTTAATAGATCCGTATCAGCGGTAAGCTGCTTTAATTCATTGGTAATTTGATAATCTAATGCATAGATACGGTCTTTCATTTTTAAGTGACGTAAAGCAATATGATAACCCAATCCACGTCCGGCGCCGGTAACAATAATAACTTTATTCATCTGTATATCCTCCGTTATAGTTGTATGATATAAAATAACCTCATCACTTAATTACACCGGGATGTAACGAAAGAGCATTTAGTTTAGCGCATTTCATTCCTTTTTTTATGGCATCCGTTATATTCTTTTCTCGAATCCAGAGAGAAGCAAAACCGGCGGTAAAAGCATCCCCGCAACCGATAGTATTGACCGGTTCAATCATCTCCGCCGGTAAATTCCTTACAGCTCCGTTTTCGTAAAAAAAGGTACCATATTTACCTTTGGTGAGAACACTTATGATACCGAATTGTTGGTGAATTTCAATCATTTTATGACGAACCGCATTTAAAGCTTCTTCCTCAAGTTCATTTTCACTAACGGAAAAACCATTAATAAAGGTATCAATAAACTCACTTACATTCGGTTTGATAATATCGGGTCTATATTTAAGGGAGTTCTTCAAATCCTCGCCTTTAAGATCCAGAATAACTATCTTTCCGTTTTCCTTTGCTGACTTTACCATTTCCGGATATAATTCATTGGAAAAACCTGGCGCTTTGGTCCCGGAGATAATAACAGTATGAGATTCAGGTAACAACCGTAGATATTCTTGATATATTTTAGTTTCAGTTTCTTTCCCAACTGTTTCAGCTTCTTCGATAATTTCAGTAGTGGTATGTTTTTCTTTATTTAATAACGTATAACAAAACCTGATTTCGGCCTCTGACTCTACCCAGCTGCAAGTGAGATTATCTTTTTTAACAAATGATAAAAAGAGTTCCCGATTGGAACCCCCAGCCTGCGTAAGATGAATTACTTCTTCCCCCAATTGATTCAATACCCGGGTGACATTAATTCCTTTTCCGGAAGCATCCAAATAATACTCATCACTCCGGTTGACCTCGTTTTCCCATAACCTATTTAAAACAATTGTCTTCTGCAAGGTAGGGTTCAAACAAATAGTCAGAAAATAACGGCCGTTCAATGGATAAACCTCCTTAAAAAGCCATGTAATATGCATAAGGCAATATGTGTAAGGAGTGAAAGACTCCTGAGTTCCTTATTTTTAAATATAATACCAAGCAATTTCGTCAGATATTAACTTTTTCCTGCAATTTATTATTTAGCTGCTTAAGTTAAGATGAAATAAAACTGTTTATTTAAATATTCCGTAAATAAATTGGTACATTAAATAGGTCAAAAACCTACCATACAATTATATTGCTTAATGCATATTGTTTATTGACTGATTTTTTCCAAAAAATGCTTGACATTAAAATTTTAATAGTTTAAGATATAGTTATCTAGTTAACTAGTAAACTATAAAATTATAAAATATAAAGGATTGAGTTATATGTTTAATGAATCAATAATCTTCCGGCAAGCTGTTGAAAATGATTCCGAGGAAATATGGTACTTATTGCATGCCGATAGTAAAATGATTAGTGCTCCAAAAATCTTGGAACTAATTGAGCAATTATATGTTTTAGAGTATCAAAAAAGGATTCTCGGCGTTCTCTGCGGAACTTATTTCAAATATCAGGTCAATATTCCCTGGGTAGCCATTCATCCATTATATCCGGAAGATTCGCTCCGTGAAGCAATGATTCAACAATTTTCAAGCATTTTTTGTCACTATCCGGGTAATGGAATAAAAAAGAGCTCTATTTCTTTTTTACGAAAACTTTGGATACTATCAGGGAAGCTATTCCTCAAGACTGAAGGTGTTATTGATGGAATTTCGGATCAATAAAAGCTCTGAGTTTCCGATTTATCAACAATTAAAAGAACAAATCAAGTTTTATTTATTAAGCGGCACTTTACAACCCGGCACTAAAATACCTACTCCGAAAGATTTGGGAACATATTTGCAGATTAATCGTAATACCGTTATTGCGGCTTATAAAGAATTGGAACAGGAGGGGTTATTAGTGAGTAAACACGGTCAAGGGACTTATATTGCCGAAAAATTACCCTCAACTCCCGAGGATGAACGAAGGAAAGCCCTAATTACTCTGGCTCAAGAAACCTTAGAAAAGACTAAAGAATTAGGTTTTGATCCGGAAGACCTTTTTACGGTTGTCTTTAACCGGACCGTGTTGGGCTTGGATATCCCCTATTATAGCAAAAAAGCATTCCGGGCTTTAATGGTGGAATGTAATTCTCCTGATCTGGCTTATTACCAAAATTCACTTCGATTAGAGCTGGGTATTGAAGTTGATGGTTGTCTGCTTGATGAACTTGATGACAAAAAGTCTGAAGATTTTATTAGAAATACTGACTTTGTAGTTACCAATATTACTCATCTCGAAGATGTTAAAGCTATTTTGGAGCCGCTTAATAAAGAAGTATTCGGAGTAATGGCCGCACCCCATCTTCATATCTTTATGGAAATGCGAAAGCTGCCTGCCGGTACTAAAGTTGGTTTGGTTTGTATTACTGAACAATTTGCCGCCAGAATGGAGAAGGCCTTAAAAGAAGCCGGAATTGACCATTTAATCCTTAAACATAGCGGAACTCAAGATAGGGAATCTTTTAACCGGATGATTAACGAAATTGAATATCTGGTCAGTTCGCGGGCGGTAATTGATACTGTTAGGAAGCTCGTGCCGGAACGAATCAAAATACTGGAATACTGTCTTGAACTGGATCGAGCATTTTTAGAAAAATTAAAACAGTACTTACAAAGAAGTTAAAGAAATTGGTTTTACAATAATTTCTTTGTTACCCCCTATTATATTTTGAGTTCCTATCAAACTTTGAATTAAAACTTCCCTTAATGGTTTTTCCGGATAAAAAGGATGAATAACTACCCATTTTACTTCTTCTTTTCCCGGTAATAGCTGACCAAATAATATTCCAAGTAATTTGGGAGGCTGCACTAAAACTAACAAATTCTTGAGGTTACCATTAATTTGTTCAACATCCCATCCTTTGCTCTCAGCATGTAATAAACTCCATATATCTTCAATATCCCCAATCTCGGCCCGCCGGATTATTAATGTTTTAGAATTCATTCAGCCACTTCTCCTCTACAAAAAATAATTGGTATTTATTTAAATGTTTAGTATAATTTATCATGAGGAAAGTGGTTTTAATAGAGCCACTCATCTTTAATTTTTATGGTACCACTTCGAGGATAATTAAGATGATATGGATTGTATTGGATCGAAAAAGCGATATATCTTTAACAAAGCAGATTTACCAGCAGATTAGAAACTCTATTTTACACGGAACTATTAAATCGGGAGAGAAACTTCCTTCAACCCGGGAGTTGGCGGCTACTTTATCGGTCTCCAGAAATATTGTTCTAGAAGTATATGAGTTATTAATCGCCGAAGGTTACCTGATTGGAGCGCCTGGATCGGGGACCTATGTTGCGGAGGGAACATTTTTAGCGGATACGCCTTCCAAAAGAACCCATACTATTTCGGGAGATAATAATATTAGTAAAGACAATAATGACTTAATAGACTTTCGTTCCGGTATCCCGGCTTTAGAGGCATTTCCGCGTAAAAAGTGGAGTCAACTTGAGCAACAAATATGGACCGATTCCCCGGTTGCTAATTTAAGTTATGGCCCACCGGAAGGCCGGTTAGAACTAAGAGAAGCAATCTGTAATCATCTACATAAATACCGTGGGGTTGAAGCCGAGCCCAACCAAATTATCGTTACTACCGGAGCAGTCCAAAGTTTATCCTTATTGACTCAAATCCTTCTGGCGCCTGACCGTCCATATATCATTGAAGAGCCCATCCACCGGGAAATCCAAAATATATTCTCTTTCAACAGCAGTAATAAATATCCTATTCCAGTAGATGAATTCGGTTTAAAAACGGATTTACTCCCTGCTGAACTTAAACCGGCATTAGTTATGGTAACCCCTTCTCATCAATACCCGTTGGGTGTTGTTCTGCCGATTCAAAGGCGAATTGAATTAATTGAATATGCCCGTACCAGCGGATGTTATATTATTGAAGATGACTATGACAGTGAATACCGTTATGAAGGTCCGCCAATCAGTTCACTTCAAGGCCTGGATCCTAATTGGGTTATTTATATCGGTTCTTTTAGTAAAGTTCTTTTCCCGGCTCTTAGACTTGGATACATGATTGTTCCTTCTGTTTTAGTAAAAATTTGCCGACAATATAAACATTTACAGGACAATCATTCCCAAATTTTACCGCAATTGACTTTGGCCCGGTTTATTAAAGAAGGTTATTTGGAACAACATATTGCCAAAATGAAAAAAATTTATCAAAAAAAGCGGGATCTTCTAATAAGCTGCTTACGGGATAAATTCATAAATGAAATAAAAATCACCGGTCAATCAACCGGATTACATCTGATAGTTGAGTTTGTTAGTATAAAGTTCACTACGGATTTATTAGAGGAAATAAAAAAAACCGGGGTTAAAGTACACCCGGTTGAAGAACATGCTTTTCAAAAAGGATTTCACTCGCAAAAAATAATTATAGGATACAGTCATTTAAGCCCGGAGGAGATTAAAGAAGGGGTTTCCCGTTTACATTCCGTTTTAGGGAAGCGCTGATTAATCCGATTTTGTGCGAGCAAACATGCGGTATTAGGCATTTTGCGAATCGCAAAATCGTCACTTATTCAATTAATCAGCGCTTCCTTAGGTTAATACTCTCCCGGTGAAACTACGCTTAAAGTATAATGTTGAAAATATTTTCGAGCAACTCTTCTAATGTCTTCGGAGGTAACTCTTTCAACCAATTTAGAATATAAAAGGTCATGCCCAAACCCTAACCCCAGCAACTCATAGCCACCTAGGATCCGGCATTGATCCATATTGGTTTCATGACCCATCAGAAAGCCGCCTTTGATTGCCTCCTTGGCCATTGCCAGTTCATCATCAGGGATTAATTCCGAAGTAAGTTTAGTAAACTCGGCAACAATGCCATTTTTAGCCGTCTGATAGTTTTCGGGAGCGGTTGCCATAAAAGCGTAAATATTACCGGGATAATTGGACGGGTAATAACCGGTACTGACATTATAAGCCAGTCCTTTTTTATCTCGTAACTCCATAAAAAGTCTGGATCCCATATCACCGCCCAAAATATAACTGATAACTTCCATCACCGGATAATCTCGGTCAAAAATATCCGGCGCCGGATAGCCAAGGATCATGAATAAAGCCTGTGAATCTCTGGTCTGAATGATTTGCCGATCTTCATCTCCTGTTGCAACATTAGCTTTCATCGGTTGGAAGAGGCTACCACGCTCTAATTCTCCGAAATCATCCTGAAACCGATTGATAATCCGTTCCGGATCAACTTTACCGACGACGGTAATAACCATGTTATTAGGTACATATACCTGGCGATACCAGTTTAAAATATCTTCTCTGGTAATCTTGGCTATCATTCCGGCGATGGTTCCTGATTTTATGCCAATCGGATAATCTCCGTAAAATAAATGCAAATAATTTTCATAAGCTACGTTGACAGGCTGATCGCCGGCGGCGGAAAGTTGTTGAATCATTAATTCCTTTTCTTTTGCTACCTCCGTATCCGAAAATATGGGATGCAGGATTACATCTGAAAATACTTTTAATCCGGTATCCAAACCCGATAAAGTGGTTTTAAGAGTCACCACACCCCGACCATAGCCGGCCAGACCTGCGTCCAATGAAGCACCCACTGACTCTGTTTCGAAGACAATTTCCCGGGCGTTACGGGTTGTTGTTCCTTTAATTAAAATACTTTGCATTAATTTGGAGAGCCCGCGTTGATTTAAAGGTTCATAAATACCGCCCATTCCGGTAAAAGCGGTAACCGCGACTACTTCATTGGCTGAACTTGGTTTTACTAAAATAGTTAACCCATTATCCAGCACTCGACGAATTATCTCTCCTGAACCTGAATCGTTAGACTGTGCAAAAATGTTTATATCACTAAAAACTATATTGCAGAATAAAAATAATGTTATACAGGCAAAAAAGAGTTTCTTCCATTTAGATCCAAAATAACTCAAGAAAACTACTGGCTCATGACTCCCGACTCTTGAATACTTCCGCATTTTAGTAATCATTTCGCCACCTCCTGCGGCTTAACTATTGCCAATACATAAGCCTTAGGATTTAAATATTTTTTGGCCACTCTGCGGAGATCTTTGATTGAAACCTTCCGAAACTCCTTCATAAAGCGATCAAGATCATTCAAATCACCATTTAATTGATAATCACCAATTATCGAAGCAATATCAGCATTCGTTTCCATAGCATAAGCGATATTGCTTTCCATAAGCGCTTTGGCACGTTTTAAATCAGCTTCACTAACTCCCTTATTTATAATTCGTCGGATATTTTTTTGGATCTCGGTTTCTATAGTTGAGATTGTAGTATTGCTTGTTTGAGCATAAATCGCAAACAAACCGATCTGATGATAAGTTTGATAACCGGCGGCAATTTCATTAACCATTTGTTTCTGTTCCAACATATTTTGATATAAAAGCGAACCCTGACCATCACCGAGAATAATACTAAGCATTGTCAAAGCAGCTTCATCAGGATGATTGATTCCCGGTCCCGGAAAAGCAAAGTATAAATAAGTCTGATCCACCGGCATTTCCGCTTCAACTCTGGTAATATTTTTTAGCACCGGTATTGAGAATTTGGCTGATTCCGGTATATCTCCCGCTTTAAAATCCCGGAACAATCCTTGGACTTGACTGATGATTTTTTCGGTATTCACATCGCCAACAACCGCTACAACCATATTATTGGGACGGTAATACCGGTGGTAATAATCAAGAAATGTTCCTTGATTGATATTTCCCAAAGAGTCCGCAGTCCCCAAAATATCATTAGCATATGGAGTCCCTTTGAAGACTGTTTGATAAACCAATAATCCCAATTTTCCATTGGGGCTATTTTCTTTTAAGCGTCTTTCTTCCAAAATTACTTTTCGTTCCCGTTCAATCTCTGCCGGTTCAAAAGTAGAGTTCATAATAGCATCAGCTTCTACATCCAGCGCTAAGTCTACTTTCTCACTGGGGACAACCACGTAATAATGGGTAGTATCAAGTGAAGTAGCGGCATTTTGATATCCGCCGACCGCTTTTATCTCCCGGGCAATCTCACCGACTTTACGTTTGGTGGTTCCTTTAAAAAGCATATGTTCAAAGAAATGTGAAATACCCGCTTCAGTCGGAGTTTCATTTATAGACCCGGTACCGACCCAGATGTCGACTGCGGCAATCGGGGCTGAATGAACCTCTTTAACTACTAATGTAAGGCCGTTTTCAAGTTGAACTTTGGTATAGGGATTTAAAAGCGAATCTGAGGTTTTAGCTAATACAATTTGCCACAAAAAAATAATTGTAATAAAAAACGTAATGAATCTAATTGCTGGCTTTTTAAATGCTTTTAAAGGGTTCATCAGCTTGTCCTCCACCTAAAAAACTCCTTTTTTATTCAAAAATGTTGCATAGATTTTGTCTGTTTCCATAATGTGATTAATCAACCAATCTCTTAAAAAACAGAGCAGATCATCGGTTAGAAACTCTTGATTATTCCGGAAATCTTGAACATACTGCCGGACTTTCTTTACAAAATATTGGTGGGTTCTTTGATGAACTTCCAAATCAGGAAAGTTAAATTGTTGCATTAATTTTTCTTCATCTTGAAAGTGCGTTTGAGTATATTCGGTCAATTTGGCCAGGATATCGGCGGCGGTTCCTTCTCCGACATTATCCATCTTTTTTTCAAAAACTTCATTAATAATTGCAATTAGTTTTTTATGTTGTTCATCAATCTGCCGGATATTTACCGAATACTTTTCGTCAATCCATTTAACATATAACATGAAAACGATTCCCCATTCATATTACTTTTTAGCAATAAATGTTTGTCCTAAGCCGAATTTTAAATTGTATTTCCACAATTTAATTCGAATTCCCTCTTAAAAGTCTGAGGGATTTTCATAATTGAAAAATTTGACATTTGGATATAATATATTGATAGATACATCTGGGGTGTTCACTATATATTATATCCAAAATCTCATTATGGAGATTATGAAACTCCCTTATTTAATTTACCTTATTTACTTGAACCCAGATTTTTAGTTCTTCAGCCAGAATAAGCCTGGATAATTTCAATAAATATTCCTGATCAACAATCTTAATTAATCTTTTATCTATTACTTCCGCCATCATATCCGGGTCCATACTGTTGATATCCTTTCCCAACAAATGGCGGTATTTATCTTTGATATACTTTTCCAGATTAAGCTTATCAAGGTTATCTCCTTCATATTGTAAAACCACGGCAATGTTTTTCAGAATATATTTATTTTTATTGATTGATTCTTCTAATTTTTGGAGATTAATATTTTTTTCTTCGATAGTAATCTCCAGTTCTTTAGCATGTTGATAATAAGTATCCATCCGGTAACTGATTAAAATAGTCAGAAGTGTGGAAGCTATTATCAATCCGGAGAATAATCCGGTAAAAAAAGCTAAAAAAATATTATTTACGGCAACTTTTATTTGGGCCATATATTTCCGCACCTTTGAATAAGCCGGATAAAACCATAACCGATATTGGCTCCCAATAAAGCTGTTAAAATATAAATCATTTGTTTGATAATGGTTCTAATTTGACCGCTGAATAACCCTTTTTCGATAATTTCAAATGAAGAAAAGGTTCCACCCAATGCAGCAGCTACCGCCCATATCTTCATGGAACCGGCCAAATCAAGCATGGTTTTTAAAGGCGGTTGATTGTTGATTAAAGCGCCAAGACCGGCAAAAATACTGGCCCCAATGACAATTCCGAATGAGATCAAAAAACTGTAGAGGACATTATGGAGAAAGAGGTATTTCAATTTGGCTCATCCCCTCTTAGTCGAAAGGCATGAGGCGACAGGCGAAAGTAAAAAAGAATTTAATTCTAAAGAACGTTCTCTATTTCCTAGTGCCTTTTGTCTTTTGCCTTTATCCTTTAGCCTCTCGCCTTTCGCCTCATCTTTTAACCTCATATAACAATATGTTCCGGATGAGCTGTCTATTCATACAATTCCCACTATAACTTGGGCAATACTAAGCGTATGTCCATCGATTCGCAGAAATCCTTCAATTAAGTCCAAATGAATGGCGCTAGTGGCAATGGTTTTTTGATTACCGCCCTGCATCCGGTCAAAATGACTGTAACGTAACTCTTTATCTAATCGTAGAATTTTCGGATGTTCTTTGATTATTTTGGTCGCTAATGTTTGATCTTTATTCTCAAAGGCTTTTAAGGTCTGATTAAAGCGATCTAAAACTTGATCAAACATCATTTCCAGCTCTTCCAGGCCTTCTTCGGAAAAAGTTATCCCTTCATCTTTAATTTTCCGGGTTTGTTTGGCGATATTAATCATAATATCACCGATATGTTCCAAATCATTAGCTACATAAAGAATCTCAATACTCTGCTGCATTAAATCATCAGAAATATTTGCATTTCCAAGTCTGGTAACATAACTGCTGATTTTTTTATAAAGCTCATCAACAGCCGGTTCAACTTGATTAATCCCATCAATAGTTTCATCATTACCATAACGCAACGCCGGTAAAGTCCTGCTTAACATCTCCGCTTGAACAATCCGGCCCATCTCTAAAGTTTGCCTCCTGGCTTGGTCAGTAGCTAGTTCGGGAATTTCCAGCAAACTTTCATCCAAATACTCCGCTTCCCCGAAAGCAAAATGTCTATTAGGGATAAATCTTTTCATCAAAGCGGCCATCGGTTCGGTAAATGGTAAAAATCCCAAAGCCATTATTACTGAGAAAAAAGTATGTGCATTTGCAATTTCCCGGCTCAAATCCGGGGAGGTTGAAAGCATTAAGTCCGTTAAAGGCTTATAAAACGGTAAAAATAGTAAACCGTTAAAGAGTTTAAAACAGAAGTTAGCAATAGCGGCACGTTTAGCTTCGATTCCCGGCGCGCCGATACTGGAAATAACACCGGTCACTGTTCCGCCTAAATGCGCCCCTAGCACAAACGGAATAATCGACTCAACCCCGATTAACTTATGAACCGCTAAAGACATCATCAAAGCTAAAAATGCCGGGCTTGATTGAAGGATAGCGGTTATCACCAAAGCTACTAAAAACTCCAATAGAGGAATCTGTTCCAAGTTGGTTAATGTTTGGGCAACTATCGGATAATCTTTAACTGGAGTCATCGCATTGGAGATCATATACATACCGTAAAAAATCAAACCGAACCCTAATATCGTCTGGCCAATGCTTCTTAATCTTGAGCGTTTAGAAAATAAATAAAGAATTACTCCAAAAAAAAGTAAAACCAGGGCTAGACTGGTTATTTGAAAAGCTATCAACTGAGCTGTTAAGGAGGCCCCAATTGCTGAACCTAAAAATACACCCAAAGCCTGGGAAAGCGAGATCAGGTTGGCGCTAACAAACCCTACTACCAAGGCGGAAGTGGCACTGCTGCTTTGCAGGCCTACAGTAACAACTGCTCCGATAAAAACGCCCAATATTGGATTGTTGGTTAATATTTTAACCAGTTGTTTCATACGATAAGCAGCGACTTTTTGTAAACCTTCGGAACATAATTGCATTCCATAAATAAAAAGGCCGATACCGCCGGCCAAACCGATAAGTGCAGTAAGAATTGGCATGATGAAGACACCCCAGTTAGTATATTTCGGAATATTCAATTGCGGATTGCAAATTTCAAATTTCGGAGTTAAAAATAACCCCCGGCTTTAAGGAAGTTGGACTTAAAAATGAAATACTAATTTTTGGTTTTAATTCCGCAATCTGCAATCCAAAATCCGAAATTTGATGGTTTCGCAATCTACAATCCAAAATCCGCAATTACTTTTGATTTTCTTTACTTTTAAAGGGATGGCGTTCGCCGGTTTCGATGAAAATCACCATTTCGGCGATATTAACCACATGGTCCCCGATTCGTTCGAGATATCTGGCGGCCAGTAATAAACTGCTGGCTTGATCTACATACTCCGGACCCTGCTTCATATATCCGGTTAACTCCTCCATTAAGGCCAGAAACAACTGGTCAACCTCATTATCATCCTTATCCAATTCCCCGGCTAATTTGGTATTCTTATCTAGAAAAGCCTTAAAGCTTTTTTTCATCATAACCAAAACCAATTCAGCCATTCGAGGAAGATCAATTAAAGGCTTAAAATAAGGGGTTTTTTCTTTCAGTCCGAGAACCAATTCAGCTATATCACATGCATAATCGCTAATCCGTTCAAGTTCACGGCCAATCCTTATGGCAGCTGCCAAAAAACGTAGCTCCCGGTCAAAAGGTTGCTGCAAAGAGATTAATTCCAAAGATTCCATTTCTAAAGTTTCTTCCATTATGTCGATTTCATCATCTGCCGCAATTAATTTTTGGGCGGTAGTTTCATCCTGGTTTATAAGTGAGTTCATAGCATCTTCAAGCAGTTTACCGACTATTTTACTCATTTGCAATAACTTCTGATTGAGAGCCATTAACGCCCGATCATAAGCATTCATATGCTTTACCATTGAATATCCCCCGGTAAAATTGATTGAGAATTGAGAATTGAGAATTTAAAAGAACTAATAAAAACTATAATAATGATAAGCATTCTTTTAAGAGAATAGAAATCTTCTTAATCTTATTTTAACATTTTTGTAACCTATTTAATATCAGAAAATCATACCTATTTAACAATCTGCGTGATGATGAAACAATCGCATCTACTTTAAGCTTAGTAATATCCGTTTGGATTATCTCTATGTTACTCAATGAATTCATCCCTTTCAACCAGCAATGTTGCGGGACTCCTTAAAAATGATCTAATATTCTCCTAAAGGAAGATTTTATATTAAATCGAATCATAGATTCATATTTATAAAAGTTTATAGTGAAGGATTATTATGGTTAAATATATTACCTTAAAATCAAAGTATTGTCTATTACTAATGGTCTTCTTAATCTTCTTCGTCATAAATCCGGTTTTAGCTGAGTCAAATTCTCCGGTTATTAAAATGATCACTCTGAATCTTCATGATGGCCGGGATGAACAAAAGATAGATAACCTGGAACGAACAATCAATTTTTTTAAGAAAGTACAAGCTGATTTCATCTGTTTACAAGAAGTAGAGCCAAAACATCTTAAAATCTTTAAAAAAGCCGGCTATCAAGTAGTATTAGGGATGAATGCCAATCGGTTTCCATTCCGTTTCGGGAATGCCGTACTTACCCGCCACCGGGTGATCTATAAACGTCATTTCTATCTTCCAAGCAACCTGGAACAGCGCGGGATTAATCTGGCGTTACTGGAGATAAATGGCCGGGAATTTGCAGTAATAAATACTCATTTGGGTTTAGGGAAAGAGGAACGGCAGCGTCAATTTGCCGAAATAATTCGGATTATTGGTTTTCTAAATGAGCCGATTATTGTGGTCGGAGATTTTAATGTCAGATCGGCAACGGATGATTTATTTAAAAATTTTAGAGAACAATTTAAAGAAATTGGTGATTCATATCTTTTGCCTGGTACTTTTCCAAGCTCCAACCCTAAACACCGGATCGATCTTATCTGGTATAGTCAACATTGGCAGCTGGTACAAGCGGAGGTAATCCTCTGGTATGGTTCCGACCATCTACCGGTAGCAGCCGAATTCGAATTAAATCAGCCGGAATCCATTTCGTTTAAAGCACCGAAGATTACTCCTTTTGACCGTGTCGGTAATCCTTTACTGCCGGATATCGGAGAATTAACAACAAAAATTGAAATCACATTAACTGAACCTGATATTTTCACCGGTTTATTAACTGTTCCGATTGCCGATAAATTAAGTGTTTCCGGAGCTTATTGGGAAGAAAAACCGGTTTTGGGCTTGAATTACCTCTTAACAACCATTGATTTAAGAGATTATGGCTCATTGCGGAGATGGCGCGGCAAAGGAGAATGGATAATTTCGGCTTTTTCCGATTTGAAAGAAGACACCTGGTTGGAGTGGGAGCAATATTACCGATGGAGTAACCACTGGGGCAGCAAAATAATTGGTTCATTCAAGCAGGATCAAGTTTGGATCTTTGAACAAATTTATCTTCCAGCTAAAAAGTTTACCTGGTCGGTCGGTTTGGATAATAAACAAAACCTTTGGTTGAGGTTTACGTTTACCCCGGATCTAAAAGAAACATTTGGAGTACAATATCTTGAAAATAATGATTTTTCACAATGGAGTTTGAAATGGGAATATCGATATTGATCAAATTAGTAATCGAACATAATAAACAAAAAATGCTGCCAATCGGCAGCACAAATTTTTTTGATGGTCTATAATGCGATAATTAAATCTAAAATTAATGAATTAAAATATACTATATTAATCCTCTTTGAGATAATTCCATTTTCATTTGTTTAGGAGAGTTAAAATTAATAGTATCGAAACCTAATTCCATAGCAGCTGATACATTATGGATTGAGTCATCCACAAATAAACATTCTCCGGCTTGCCGGCCGATCTTGTCCAACAACATCTCAAAAATCCGGGGATTCGGTTTAGCCAACTTTACTTCTCCGGATAAAACGATGGTATTAAACCAGTCAAAAAACTCATACTTCTTGCGTACCAGCGAGAACTTCTCCACCGACCAATTACTCAGTCCGTAAAGCGGATACCCGGCCTCTTTAAGCGTTTTAAGGATATCCACCGTGGGTTGAATCGCACCGGCTAAGGTCTCTTCCCATCTTTCATCAAAAGCCTGGATTAACTCTTGATAAGCGGGGAAACGCTCCGCCATCTCCATGATTCCTTCCGCAAAAGGACGCCCTTTATCAAATTGCAAGTTCCATTCGGCAAAACCAATCTCTTGTAAAAATTGATCAACTGCTTTAAGATCGTTGTTAAAAAATTTGCGATAAAGGTGATAAGGGTGCCAATCCATAAGGACGCCCCCAAAATCGAAAACTATTGCCGGAGTATTCCGCATTTATTTTTCCTCTTTAAGTTGTTTATAAAAGTAATATTAAAATGAAATTTAAGATTGTCTTAATAATTTTCGGCTTTATTTTTTAAATAGCGCTGAGATTGCAAATAACCCGGCCGCAACTACTTCCATCCAGAAACTGGACACTTGAGATATATAAACAACTTTTTCAAACATTAAAATACCAACTATAGCAACAATAGCAGCTATCCACCATAAAATGTTCGGTTTCATTATAATCATCCTTTCAAGATTTGTAATAATTATTTCGACCATTTTTAGTAAACTTCCTGTATTTTGAGAAATATTCTTCATATTATTTTATCAATTTATTAGATACATGTGGATTTGCGTAATCTGGTATAATAATAATATGATAAGTTCATTTTTATTTTTATTAGTTTTTTGGGTGACTGCTGGTATAATATTTTATTTTGGGCCTAAATTACTTTTCATCCGCTTAATCGGTTGGATAGCAATTGTAATAAGTTTTACGCCTTTGTCTGAAATGTTAGAGAAATTTGTCTTACCTAATATACAAAAAAATACTATATGGTTTCATTTAATAATTGTTATAATCGGATATTTTTATACAATAGCATACTACTTCTACCCCTGTTTATTGGTAATATTTAGTCTAATTTTTTCAAAACTTATCAAAAAATATAAATTTCTTAGTTTATTAGTTTTCATACCTGCATTTTTTATGTATATTTTCGTCCCTATTAATTTCTCCTTTCCACTTGTACCAGTTAATATCCTCTCATTTAAAATTCTCAATTTATGGGTAATTCCATATATTGTTTTGTCAAATTGTATTCTATTTTATACATTTATTAATGAAACCAATCCTATCTTAAAAAAACAATCACTAGTAAATTTTATTATCATTTTTTTACCTACTATTACCAGTCTTTTTTTGGGGAACTTATATCCGGAACTAAATAGAAATGAATTTTGTCGAATAATTCAAATATTAACATTTGTCGTACCTTATTTTTATTATTTAAATCATTATGGAGCTTTTGGATTAAAATTAAACTTTGAAAAAAAACTATATGAGAATAATCTTCAAGTTATCAACTATGGCGCTTCATATATCAACCATACTGTAAAAAATGAAGCTGCTAAAATAAAAGCTTGTCTATCTTTATTAGAAAAGAGGTTACCCCAAAATGATAAGGAACAGAGTTACTTAAACACGATATCATCTTCAATCAATCAAATCTTATCTTTTACAGATTTGATTCAGAAAAAAATTCAAATTTTAAATCTTCTGCTTCAACCGATGGATCTTCAATCTATTGTCGCTGAAGTCCTACAAGGGTTTACCGGTGTACTTGAGACGAAAAAAATTAAGGTCAATCAAAACTATTCTTATAAAGACAACATATATGTTGATATTATTTATATTCGGGAAGTAATAAGTAATATTATTATTAATGCAATTGAAGCGCTACCGGATGGGGGCGAATTAAACTTTGAATCATATAAACAAAAAAATTGGATTGTACTTGAAATTAATGATACTGGTTCCGGAATTGCCAGGGAGGATTTAGTCAAAGTATTTGAACCGTTTTACTCTACTAAAGAAGGGCAAAACAACTTAGGGCTCGGGTTAACCTATTGTTATAATGTAATGCAAAAACATGGCGGAGAATTGATTCTCCAAAGTACTGTAGGAAAAGGAAGTACCGCATATCTTAAATTCCCTGTTAAAGCTGGTAAACTTAAAATAACATAAAGAATATAAAAGAGGCTGTTGCCAAATAAGATGCAACAGCCCCTTTTATTTAAATCTGTTTAACCAACCAAATCCATTCCTTTTTCCAAAGCATTGCGGTTTATAGTCACCAACTCTTTTTTCTTACCGGTTAAAACCTTTTCCTGTAATACTTTCATTAGCGTTTCCATATTTACGACTCCGGTACTTTTTAAAATAGCGCCGGTAACCACCATATTGGCTACCCGAATGTTGCCTAATTCAATGGCAATATCATTGGCCGGAATCGGAATCACTTTAATATCGGTCCTGGTTGGCTTGATATCAATCAATGAAGAATTATAAAACAAAGTCCCACCAGGCTTAATAGTTTTTTCAAATTTCTCCATTGATGGACGGTTCATTGCCACTACCACACTTGGTTCGGATATTACCGGAGAAGCTACAGTCTCATCAGAGACTACTACGGAACAATTAGCGGTGCCTCCCCGCATCTCCGGCCCATAAGAAGGGAAATAGGTAACATTTTTGCCTTCATACATCCCCGAATAAGCAAACAATTGCCCCATTAACATTACCCCTTGACCACCAAAACCGGCAAAAATAAACTCTAACATCATTGTTGCTTTACCTCCTCCCGATTCCGGACAACACCTAAAGGAAATTGGGGAATCATATTGGATTCAAGCCATTTTAAAGACTCCATCGGAGACATCCCCCAGTTAGTCGGGCAAGTTGACAGAACCTCAACCATCGCGAAGCCTTTACCTTGAATCTGAGCTTCAAAAGCTTTTTTAATAGCATCTTTTGCCTTATTAATATTTTTAGGATCATGAACACTAACCCGGGCTAAAAACACCGGTGCTTCCAAAGTATTTAATAATTCAGTCATTTTTACCGGATATCCGGTAGTATTTACATCTCGGCCATAAGGAGAAGTGGTAGTTTTTTGACCAGGTAAAGTGGTTGGGGCCATTTGTCCGCCGGTCATACCATAAATAGCGTTATTGACAAAAATAACCGTAAATTTTTCACCGCGATTGGCAGCATGAACAATTTCCGCCATTCCAATAGAAGCCAGATCGCCATCACCTTGATAGGTAAATACTACGTTATCAGGTAATACTCGTTTAATACCGGTAGCCACCGCCGGGGCTCTTCCGTGAGCCGCTTCTTGCATATCACAATTAAAATAATCATAGGCCATTACTGCACAACCAACCGGAGCAATACCTATTGTTTTCTCTCTAACTTTTAACTCGTCAATTACTTCGGCAACCAGCCGATGAATTATACCGTGAGTACACCCGGGGCAATAGTGAAAAGCCCTAGTTTGTAAAGCTTCAGGTCTGCCAAAGACTTTTTCCATTATGCCACCCCCTGACTGTTAAAACACTTAGTTATTGCTTCATAAACTTCGGTTACTGAAGGAATTGCCCCATTAAGTCGGCTAAAGAAATCCACACTAGTCATACCATTAGCTGCCAGTTTAACATCTTCAACCATTTGTCCGGCGCTCATTTCCACTACTAGAAATCGTTTGCCGTTCTTAGCCAATTCATTTAGACGTTTACTCGGAAATGGCCATAAGGTAATCGGACGGAATAAACCAACTTTTTTCCCCTGAGCTCTGGCTTTTTCAATCGCCGATTTGGCGATACGGGCGGATGTTCCGTAAGCGACTATTACTAAATCTGCATCTTCTGTTCCTTCTTCAGCAAATCTTACTTCATTAGCTTCAATTTCCTGATATTTTTTTTGAATCCGTACATTAATCTTCTCAAGATCTTCACCTAACAACCCCAAACTATTAATAATACTTTGTGGTTTTCCAGATACCATGCCTGTGGTTGCCCAAGGTTTTGGTGGAATTTGCAGATCTTGAACTTCACTTAATATTACCGGTTCCATCATCTGGCCCAACAAGCCATCAGCCAAAATCATAACCGGATTGCGGTACTTATCAGCTGTTACAAATGCTTCATACATTAAATCAATAATTTCTTGAACGGATGACGGTGCAAAAACAATTAAATGATAATCTCCATGGCCGCCGCCTTTGGTTGCCTGAAAATAATCAGCTTGTGAGGGAGTTAATCCTCCTAAACCAGGTCCGCCCCTTGATACATTGACAATAACACAAGGTAACTCAGAACCGGCGGCATAGGAGATACCTTCCATTTTTAAACTAACGCCCGGACTGGAGGAAGAAGTCATTACTCTGGCGCCTGCTCCGGCAGCGCCATAAACCATATTGATGGCGCTAACTTCACTCTCGGCTTGAATAAAAGTACCGCCAATCTCCGGCATTCTCTTAGCCATATATTCCGGGACTTCATTTTGGGGAGTTATTGGATATCCAAAAAAGTAACGGCAACCGGCCCGGAGTGCTCCTTCGGCAATGGCTTCATTACCTTTCATCATTACACGTTCAGCCATTTATAAACCTCCTTAGAAAATACAGTGATAGTTATTGGTCATGAGTTATTAGTTCATTAGTTATTAGTTGTTAGTTAATGCCGTTGTCTACTTCTAATACCTACTGCCTATTTATATACTTCAATAACCACATCAGGACACATTTTGGCGCAAAATGCGCAACCAATGCACTGACTTTGGTCGGTAATTTCCGCCGGGCGATAGCCTTTGGAATTAAAGTGATCAGCCATCTTTAAAATTTTTTTAGGACAAAAATTAATACATAACTCGCAGCCCTTACAACGTTCTTCATCGAATTTCACTTGGGACATTTACTTACCCTCCTTTAATTTGAAGTATTAGGTCAATACTATTTCAACTCATTATAAACAAATTATTATTACCTGATAATAATTATAAACCCTTTAAATTTTATTTGCAATCCATTATTAAAAAAACATATCTACCTTTAGAAGAATAATTGAACTAATAAGTGTAAAACGTTAAATGGTTTTGGGAGTTTCATTTATACCTCGAACTCTTGCCTCTTGTCTTATTTTACTCGTTCAACCAAGGCGGTAACATCCGTAATTCAACTGGAAAAATTTGATAGTTCTGAAAAAAAGACAGATTCTTTTCTAAAAATTTTTCTTCCACAGCATGATAAACGATAGGAAGTTTAAGTTGTTCCGAAATCTCATTAATTAATCTTAAACCGTTTTTCCATAGTTCAAGAGTAGTATCCGGTCCAAAATTAATATTAGAGACTATTCCGGTAGCCTGTAAGCGGCTGGTGTTTTGAATAGCTTTGATTAATTGGGTAGCTTCTACGGAGCTCCTAGTATCAGGTCGAAAAGAATTAACCACTATCCAGAGATCATATGGTTCTTTTTGGAAATATTGATTAAAACGTCCTAATGCCCTGGCGCCGGCCGGATCGCCGCCGACATCAAAAACTACTTGGTAACTGGTATCTTGTAATAAAGAAAATATCCTTGGTGATAACGCTGGTATATCTGCTTCTTCAAAACCGGTTCCGCTGGAGACTATTGTCAGTCCTTCTTTGGCTAATTCATTAGTTAAGTCACGGGAACGGAAATAAGGGTTCACAATATCCAAATCTATTAAACCGATTTTTCCCGGTGTCTTTTGTTTTAGGTCCAGAGCATAATTAACGGCAAATTCGGTTTTTCCGCTACCGTATGCGCCGCAAACAATTGTGATTCTTGACATTTTTAATTCTCCTTTATCGAACAACTAACTAATGGATTTGTATATATTAAAAAAGATTCAAACTAATTTACCACCAAGAACACGAAAAGCACGAAAAAAACCAAGTAAAAAGATTATAATCTTTATGTTCTTCGTGACCTTCGGTGGTAAATAATTACTTTTAATCATGATAACTGTATAGCAAACCACGAAGATAACCAATTAAATAAAGGGAACCAGTCGCTACAGCCAGTCGATTATCTGTGTTCAGAAGGATTTTTAATGCTTTATCAGGTGAAGGTTCAGTAATTGCTAAAACCCCATTTTCTAAAAAAGCAGTTCTTACATCTTCCAATGAAGCCGATTTTGGATCCGGTACTCTGGTTATTATCACCTTATTGGCAATTTCACTTAAAATTCTAGCAATCTCCTCCAACGGCCGGTTATTTAAAATCCCTAACAGCAAGTCCACTTTTTGACCTGGAAAAATCTTTCTAATTGACTCGGTTAAAGCTTTTACGCCATCAGGGTTATGAGCGCCGTCCAAATAAAGTTTTATAGGGGTAACTGAAGTAATTCTTTCCATCCTACCCGGCCAGGTTACTTGAGCCAATCCGGCCAGTAATTGTTCTTTAGTAATATTAATACCGGACTCTTTTAAGTTATCCAGTGAAGCCAGAAGATTTAAACAATTGTCAATCTGATGTTCCCCAATTAATCCTAACTTAATTGGTAAAAAACCATAAAAGGAATTTTCAATTGTAAATTCAGTGCCATTCTCGGTAATTAATGATGAATTCACTTCTAATTGAGTTACGGTTGTAACCGGAGTATTACGATCAACAGCGATCTTCCGAAGATATTCCTGGATATAAAAATCCTGCTTCCCAATTACCAATGGTATCTCCGGTTTAATAATCCCGGCTTTCTCAAAAGCAATCTTTTCCAAATCGCTTCCTAAATATTCTTGATGGTCAAGAGCAATATGAGTAATTACACTTAATATCGGCTTAACAACATTGGTAGCATCAAATCGTCCACCCATTCCAACTTCAATAATAGCCAGATCAACATTTTTTACTGCAAAATAAGTAAATGCGATTGCGGTTCCAACTTCAAATTCTGTAGGTTCCCCGTATCCGTCACTTATGACCGACTCCAGAACCGGCTTAATTACGGTTACTATCTCAGCTAATTCATTTTTGGTAATCAAAACGCCATTTACCACAAAGCGTTCCCGATAAGTGACCAAATGGGGAGAATTATATCTGGCTACCCGGTATCCGGCTTGTTGTAGTACCGAGCCAAACATAGACACTGTAGAGCCTTTGCCGTTAGTTCCGGCAATATGAATTATTTTATATTGATCCTGAGGATTATTGAGCCGGTTTAAAATCTCCGTCATCCGTTTCAAACCTAATTTAATCCCGAATTTGGTACATTCTTTTATATAAAGAAGCGCTTCTTGATAATTCATTTAACCCCCAAATAATAATTGAGAATTGAGAAATAAAAATCATTGTTAATATTTTTCTATCCTGAGGAAATTTCATTTAATTAAAATTTCGGATATAATATCTTTTAAATTATTGGTATTATTGTATCACAAATCCTATTGTAAATTAGAGTTTAGGTGTAATTTCACTTTGCAAAATTATTAAAAATGATTTATATTTGTATTTAAAAGTAATTTGCAAAAAAACTGCTAAAGGAGCACTTATGCATATTGTTTTATATCAACCGGAAATCCCTCAAAATACCGGAAATATTGCCCGGCTGTGTGCGGCAGCAAAAGTACAATTACATCTAATTGAACCGTTAGGTTTTTTTTGGGATGATCAACGGTTAAAAAGAGCCGGACTTGATTATTGGGAATTAGTTAACATTGAACTCCATCTCAACTTGCAGGCCTATTTAGATAAATATCCCGGTAACCGGATTTTTTTTGCCACTACAAAAGCCAACCATTTTTATACGGAAATAAACTACCAATCCAATGATGTAATAATGTTTGGTCCGGAAACCAGAGGATTACCGCCGGAAATTCTAAGCATAAATCCGGATTCAAATATAAAGATTCCTATGTATCAAGAAGCCAGATCAATAAATCTGGCTAATTCAGTAGGGATAATACTTTATGAAGCATTGAGACAAACTGATTTCCCGGGATTAACTTGATTATTTACAGTAAAATATTGAAAAATAAACCCCCAAACTATTTTAATTTGGGGGTTTTGTTTATACCTGTTCCACACTTTTAACTTCCGGAATCTCTTGTTTTAAATAACGTTCAATTCCGTTTTTTATGGTCATAGTCGACATCGGACAACCAGCACAAGCGCCTTTAAGTTTAACCTTAACTATTCCTTCCGAGTAATCGACTAATTCCACATCGCCACCGTCAGCTTGTAATGACGGTCTGATTTTATTTAAAGCATCATTTACTTTTTCTTTCATTGGTTCTCCTTTCTTGTGCTTTCAATAAATCTTAACAAAGTTAACATCGGTTTACAATATTTATTAACTAAAGTTTATCAAAATGTAAACTGATATATACAACTTTCGCATGTTTATTTTAATGCATTAAAATAAAAAGTTGATTTTAATTAATATGACTTTACTGCAAGACATTTTTGTGGTGAGCGCGTCCCTAAAGCCGGCTGTGATGATTTGCTTAATTATTTTTGTCGGGTTCTGATGAAGGAAATTTGGTAGGTTCTTTCTTTGATGCGATTTCCCGCATGATCACCATATCAACTCGGCGATTCATACTGCGTCCTTCAGGAGTATCGTTTGAAGCAATGGGGCGGTATTCACCATATCCGGCAGCCGATAGATTAGGAGCTTGTTCCGAGTATTTTGAAATCCAGTACATTACTACATTAGTGGCCCTGTCGGTTGAAAGTTGCCAGTTTGACTGATACCTGGAAGTATGGATCGGAACATTATCAGTATGACCTTCAACTCGAATTTGCTTTTTAGTAGCAAATAAAATATCGCCTAAACGATCCAATATTTCTTTTGATTTTGAAGATAATTCAGCGCTACCTGATTGGAATAATACAGAGTCGGCCAAATTGACCACCAAACCACGTTCAGTTATATTAGCATCAACTTTTTTAGATAGCCCTTGCTTGGCAGCATATTCTTTAATCAGCTTAACTACCGCTTTATATTCATTATTTTCCCGGAGTTGAATAAATGAATTGCTTGATCTTAATCCGGATCCGCTATAATTGGTAAGCATATTGGAACCGCCGCTACCTCCGCCGCTTCCAAAAGCCATACTCAAAGAAGTCGATAATTGTTTAAATTTAGCCATGTCAGCAGTAGACATGGCATATAAAATTGTAAAAAAAGCCATCAAAAGCGTAATTAAATCTGCATAAGTGAGCAACCAACGTTCAAGATTTTCATGTTCTTCTTCATGCTTTTTTTTCATGTATTAACCTCTCGCTCCAAATCCTTCCGCTGCTTTTGATTGACTTGGCCGTTTAGCAGGTGGCAGGAAAGATGTTAATTTTTCACCAATAACCCGCGGATGTTCGCCGGCTTGGATTGAAAGAATTCCTTCAATAATAATTTGTCTGGCAGCAGACTCTTCTTTGCTACCGGCTTTTAATTTGTTGGCAATCGGAAGCCATAAAATATTCGCTGAAAAAATCCCATACAAAGTAGCGATAAAAGCAGTAGAAATAGCCGGTCCTAAACTAGCGGTATCAGCCATGTTGGCCAAAACATTAACAAGTCCCATAACCGTTCCGATAATTCCCATGGTCGGAGCAAATCCTCCGGCTTGTTGAAAAAGCATAGCAGCAGTCTTATGACGTTCTTCCATATAGCTTGTCTCAATCTCCAAAATCTCTCTAACTAAAGTCGGGTCTGTGCCATCAACGATTAACTGAATTCCTTTTCTAAGAAACTCGTTTTTTACATTAGAAATCATCTCTTCAAGAGTCAATAATCCTTCTTTACGGGCCATCTCCGCATATCGGACCATTTCACCTATTAATTGAGTAATATCCATTTTATTTTCTTTGAATGCTACAGAAAAATACTGACCGACTTTAATAAAATCCTTTAACCGAAAGGAAGCCATGGTTGCTCCAATGGTTCCTCCAAAAACGATTATCGCCGCAGGGAGGTTAACTAAACGAAATACGGGTTCAATTAACGAACCACCATGTCCTCCTCCCATATGCATACCTTCAATAATAGTAGTAATAATTGCTGCGCTAATACCAATCAGTAAACCTAGAATCGTTGCCAGATCCATTTAATCCACTCCATATCCGGTTCATAATTTTAATAGTGATGAAGATAAATCTATAATTACATAATCGCATAAGTATTAATTTCACTAATTTTATCGGCCTAATCTATTGATAAGTTTAGTTATTTCAGTAAATTTTCACTTATTTTGATTACTGAATGATGAATCATTAGGTGTTTCAATCTCTTTAAAGTCCGGTTTTATAACTCCGACCGAGATTAGAAGTTTAAAAGCTTCGTCGATTCCCATCTCCAAAATAATGACCTTTTCTTCAGGGACAAAAACCAAGAAACCGGTAGTAGGATTTGGTACTGTTGGAATAAAAACACTCATTAATTTTTGATTAGTTTTTGCCAATGCTTCAGCCGGCGAAAGACCGGTTAAAAAACCGGGACTAAATACCCCTTCCCTGGGGTATTCAATCAAAACCACTTTTCGAAATACACTCCGGTCAGCATTAGCAAAACTGTGGGTTATTTGTTTAGTCGTTCCGTATATACCGCTTAAAATTGGGATTTTACCCAAAATAAATTCTCCGAAATCAATAAGTTTGCGTCCCAAATAGTTACGGGCTACCAAGCCGGTAATTATCAATAAAACAATCAGTGTTATTAAACCTAATCCTAAGATTCGGACTTTAAATATTTGGAAAATTAAATTACCTAGTATGGAATCAGTAACATTAAATCCCCAAATCAAAAGTTTTACAGTAACTGCAATTGGGATTAATACCAATAAGCCGGTCAAAAAATAGTTTCGGAGATGTTTAATCATCGTTTTTCCCATTGGTTCTATATTTTAACTCCAGTTAATTCTACCATCCGGTCGATTAGTTTTTCAAATACTTTTAAGGCATCATGAACCGGTTGGGGCGATTCCATATCTACTCCGGCTTTTCTTAATAAATTAAGCGGATAATCGGAATCGCCGCCTTTTAGAAATTCAAGGTATTTATTAACTGCTTCCATACCTTGATGTAGAATTCGTTGGGACAATGCTATGGCCGCCGAATATCCGGTGGCATATTTATAAACATAAAAGGCGCTGTAAAAATGAGGGATTCTTGACCACTCCATAGAAATCTCCGGATCAATTATTACTTCTTTCCCATAATAAAGTTCATTTAATTTTTGATAGTTTTGGGAGAACCAGTCGGCAGTGAGGGCGCCTCCTTTTTCAACCTCCTCATGAATAACTTTTTCAAACTCGGCAAACATGGTTTGCCTGAAAACAGTTGTTCGGAATTGCTCTAAATATTGATTAATCAGATATAATTTCTCCTCTTTTTTCGAAGATTTGGCCAATAAATATTCCATTAGTAAAGCTTCATTAACAGTTGAGGCAACCTCGGCCACAAATATTTTATATCCGGCATAAATATATGGTTGATGGTGATTAGAGAAATAACTATGCAAAGCATGACCCATTTCATGGGCGATGGTAAAGACATCATGTACTTTTCCCTGGTAGTTCATTAGAATATATGGGTGAGTATCATAAGCTCCCCATGCATATGCCCCACCTGTCTTTCCTTCATTTTCGTATACATCAATCCATTTTCCTTCGAAACCTTCTTTAACCAACTTAATATAGTCCGGACCTAAAGGGCTTAATCCTTCGAGGACCATTTGTTTCGCTTCCTGATAATCGATAGTTCTTTGATACTCCGGAATCAGCGGTGTATACAGGTCGTACATATGTAATTCAGGCAAATTAAGCAGATTTTTACGTAGTATTAAGTAGCGGTTAAGAACAGGAAGAAAACTATGAATAGTTTCAATAAGACGCTCGTAAACAGTAACCGGTATATTATCATTATCAAGTGATGCTTGAAGTGCCGATTCGAAATGGCGGACTTTTGCATAGAAAATATCGGACTTAACCGAAGAATCCAAAGTAGCGCCTAAAGTATTTCGAAATCCGGTATAAGTTTGGTAGAGCGCTTCAAATGCCTCCCGGCGTACCCGACGGTCTTTACTCTCAATAAACTTAGAATATCTGCCTTTAGTTAATTTTATTTCCTCGCCATGTTCATCAATAATGGTTGGAAATTTAAAATCTGCATTATCCAACATACCAAAAACCGTTCCACCGGCATCGGCTATCTCAAAACTTTCCGCTAAAATCTTTTCTTCACTAGCGGAGAGGATATGTTTCCGCTGCCGATATATTTCATTAAAAAAATGCTGATAGACTTGAAGTTCTTTTGAATCTTGAAGATAAAGGTCCAGTTTTTCACGGGGAAACTCAACCAAAGCCGGGACTATGAATGATAAAGCGCTTCCAGCTTCGGTAGACAGACTCTGTATGCGATTAGTCATTGCCTGATAAACAGAGTTGGCATTGTTCTCATCTTTATGCATTCTGGCATAGACGAATAATTTATCCATTAAACGGCCGATTTCATCTTTTAACTTTAAAACTTTGACTAAATCGGCGGCCGAATCCAAAAAGTCCTTCTGTTCCCGGTTAATTTCCGAGATATCGTTTTTCAGTTTACGAAAATCAGCTTCCCATTGTTCATCGGATCCGTAAATATCGTCCAGTTTCCACTTATATTCACTGGAAATCTCATCTCTGGTCGGTATATGTTTTGTATCTACCATACTTACACTCACTGACAATCCTCCTCTTTTTACAGGCCATATTAAAATATGACTTCTATATTGAGTCATATTTTAGTTACACCTAAGTTCCATAATATTCTCCCCAAAAACAGGTAATCCTTTCGAAAAGATTAAAAATAAATCAAAAGGACCTTAATCTAGTCTATACTTCCATCGCAAACAATGGATTTTATATAGTAGTAAGATCCTTGACTGAGTTTTAACTGTTAACTATCAACTATAAACTATTAACTATTATTAAACTGTTTCCATCCAGCCCGGAAGAATTTAAAGAACCGGTCGTTTTGTTCAGCGGTTCCAAAGGTTACCCTTATATAATTCGGTAAACCAAAAGAATGCGTAGGTCTGACGATAATACCGTTTTTCAGTAAATATTGATATAGTTCCCGACTGTCTTTCCCACAATTAATTAGGATAAAATTAGCCTGAGTTGGAATATATTCGACTCCCAAAGATTCCAGTTCTTCATAAAAATGACGCCGGCCCATTTGGACCAATTTTTTACTTAATAGTATATGTTTTTTACTGTTTATAGCTGCTATACCGGCGGTTAAAGCCAACAAATTGACGTTAAAGGGGTCTCGGACTTTCTGCATTTGTTGAATCAACTCCTGATTCGCAATTGCAAAACCAAGTCTTAACCCAGCCATTGCATGGATTTTAGAAAAAGTTTGGAAAATAATAAGATTATCATATCCTTCTTTTAAAAGTTCCAATCCGTTGGGAAATTCGGGGTTATCGGCAAAGTCCGCATAAGCTTGATCGATGACTACCAGGATATTATTGGGAATATCATTCAAAAAGGAAGTTAATTCTTGTTTAGTTACAAAAGTACCGGTTGGGTTATTAGGATTGCAGATGAAGATAAGTTTGGTACGATCAGTAATTGCTTCCTTCATAGCCGGTAAATCGTTTCCCAAAATCTTGGTACTTACGATCCTAACGGGTTTGGCATCCATTAATAAAGTTACCGATTCATACATACTAAAGGTTGGTTGGGGGATAATAACTTCATCTCCTGGATTTAAAATGGTTTCAGCTAAAATCCGGTTAACATCATCCAAACCGTTTCCAATTAAAATTTGATCCGTGGTAACATTATATTCGGACGCTAACGTTTCTTTTAAATAATAATGATTGGCATCAGGATATAAATATATACGTTCAAGGAATTGGGTAATTGCCTGACGAACCTCTTTGGAAGGTCCTAGGGGATTCTCATTGGAAGCCATTTTAACTACTCCGGCAATACCTAATTCTCTTTCAACTTCCTCAATTGGTTTGCCTGGAACATAAGTAGGAATTTTTTTTACACAACTTCGGACAAAATTCTCAGTTTTCATTACTCGCTCCTTGGATGACCTGATTTTAATAATCCAACTTCTATTTTCTAATTAGATCCGGTCTTAATTTTACGGCATCCCGCAAATATATGGGTTTAATATCGTTTTTACCTAAATTGGTATAAAAATGGATTAATACCCTGATGCATAGTGGTAATGAGCCTGGTTTAGGTATTTCTTGAGAACAAATTAACGGAGTATCCGTTAAACCAAGATTTCGGGCGGCTACCGCCGGAAATTCACTGGTAATATCATGAGTAACTGTAAAAATAATACTAACGATCTCTTCTGCTTCAATTTGGTTTTCTGTTAAAATAGCCTGTAGAAGTTCTTCAGTAGCTTGAATTACCTCGTTTGCATCATCATGAGAGATGGTGGTGCCTCCTCGTACTGCCCATATATTTTTCATTAGACTCATCCTTATATAGTATTTAAAATATCATGAATTTTCCTTGCGTAAAAATTGATTTTATCCGATGGCTCGATGACTTAACCCTACCGCTACTTCATCTAAATGAATTAAACCAATACTAAAAAAGACTGCTACACTTATATGGTCTCCCTTTCGGGCAATACCGACTTTACCACCGATATTCAGACCAATAGCCTTGGTTAAAATTTGCGACATTGCTTCTCTGGTGGCTCCGGCAATTGCTCCTTCTTCAGCATGACACTCTTTAATCAACAACTCACGCTTGGCTGCTACGACCGCTCTCTCAACAATAGTCTTCATAGCCGGAATCGCTTCACCACCATAATCAATCGCCGCCGCCCGTATTTCACGCGCTCTAAATTCTTCTTTCATTACTTTCTCGTCTTCCCGGGATGATGTCATAGCAATAGACATTGCTGCTTTGGCAACTTCCCTGCTTCCTGTCTCCAGCATCATTTTTCTCCTTCTTTCCAGGGAAACTGATTTTTAGGTGAAGCAATACCCCTTAAGTATAAAAAGCACTTCGATAAGTGCTTCTTAAACGACAATTCGAAGTTTTATATCAAATTATACCAAAAATTTAGCATAAAATCATAGGGAATACAAGAGATTATTTATAATTATGATAAAACTTGGCTGGTTTTCCGTCATATGTTTCAGTTAAAACCAGGTATTTACGAACTGTTGAATTAGTCAGTAAAATTTGGCCCAAGATTATTATAATAAGCAACCCGGCAAGCAACTGCCCGCATTTTCTCTTATTTAATTCCAGGCGAAAAAAAAGTTTCTCATACCATCGGTATCTTTTGGACAATACAACACCCTCCCGCGAGTCCATAGTATTCAGGAGTCAGGAGATTTTATTGTTATGTTTTGGAGTTTAATTTTAGCCCCAAGACTTACTCACGCTCCTGACTCCTGTCTCCTAAACTACTGATTACTGTTTTTGCCGCTTCCATTCCGGCTGCATATCCCATAGAAAAAGCGATTTGAAGGTTAAACCCACCGGTATATCCGTCTACATCCACCACTTCTCCAACAAAATATAATCCGGGGACCATTTTTGATTCCATTGTTCCGGGATTAATCTCTTTAATATTTATCCCACCGGCAGTAACAATAGCTTCTGCTATAGGCCTTGGACGGGTGATGGTAAACCGGAGGTTTTTTAATATATATACCAGCTCAGACCGTTCTTCTTTTGTGATCTGGTGTACTGGTTTCATAGGATTGATTCCGCTTAATTCAATAATTACCGGAATAAGCTTTTTAGGTAATAAATCATCCAGGGAATTTTTGTATATTTTTCGAACTGATTTGGCAAAATCTCTCTGAACTCTTAAATCCAGCTCATCTTCACTTAAAGCCGGTTTTAAATCTATATTGATAATTACCGAATCTGGTTTTTTTAATACTAAAGGAGCTATTGCTCTACTTAAACTCAATATTATCGGTCCCGATAATCCAAAGCCGGTAAATATCATCTCTCCAAACTCCGACTGTAGCTTTTTCCCTTGATAAAAACTGGTAACTTCGACATTAATCAATGAAAGTCCTTCGAGGTCTTTAACCCAAGTTTCTCTGGTCTCAAGAGGAATTAAAGCCGGTGTTAATTCGGTTACAGTATGCCCCATCTCTTTAGCAAACTTATATCCATCTCCGGTACTTCCGGTCCCGGGATATGATAAACCTCCGGTGGCAATAATCACCACTTGGCTCTTAATATCTGTTCCATCTTCAATTTTTACACCATGTATCCTATTTTCAGCGCTGACTATTATTCCGGTCACTTTAGTTTCAGTGATTATTTCCACTCCGTAATTTTTTAAGCCTTGATAAAAGGCGCCTACAATATCCTGCGCTTTATCGGATTCAGGAAAAACACGGTTTCCCCTTTCAATTTTTAAAGGAGTTCCTAATTCATTTTGAATGAAATCCATTAATGATTCCGGACTAAAACTTCGAAAGGCGCTGAATAAAAACCGGCCGTTCCCTGGTATATTGGCAACTAATTCATTAATATCAGAATAATTAGTGACATTACAACGCCCGGCTCCGGTAATAGCCAGTTTTCTACCGATACTTTTATTTTTTTCAATTAAAACAACTTTGGCGCCGTTGCGGGCAGCAATTAAGGCAGCCATTATCCCAGCAGCGCCGGCTCCAATTACAACCACATCATTATTTCTCACCAGTTAATCCTCTTTGAGTTGCTAAAGTTATTTTATTTAGTAATTCAGGCAATATGTTTTCCGCCGCATTTCGCCCAATATTTACACATTCTTTCGCTCTTTGAAAATGCATTGTTCCAATATTACCCAATTGAGGGGTAATAGTTAAATCTGCCAGCTTAGTTTGTTGTTCATCCAAGCGATTTCCCATAATATCCATTACTTTGGACATAACATCAAAAATATTGTTTACTTGATGCTGGGTGTGGTTGAATCCTACATTAACAGCTATAGTAATGTCACCTTCCATTTGTTTGGCAATTGAAACCGGCACTCCCGCCACTACTGCTCCGTCAACTAATATTTTTCCTTTAAATTCAACCGGGTGAAACACTCCAGGGATTGAAATACTAGCCCGGACCGCCGGAGCTAATAGCCCGCTTTTGAAAATAACTTCGTCTCCAGTGTACAAGTCAGTTGCTATCACCCAAAATGGGATTGGTAAGTCTTCAAAGCATTTCTTCTTGGTCAATAAATCAATGACCGCCTTAACTTTCTCGCCGTCTATCAATCCAAGACTGGGAATTCTTAAATCAATTAAATCCTCCCAACGCAGATATTCAACTAATTGACCCAAGTAATACAGGTCAGTTCCAGCGGCATAAGTGCTACCGACTAATGCGCCCATACTTGTTCCAACCATTCCGGATATTTTTATACCTGCTTCCTTAAATATCTGAAGCACTCCAATATGAGCGAAACCTCTAGCTCCTCCGCCTCCGAGCGCTAAATTGATTTTTGGATAACTACTTTCAGACACCACTGAAAAGATACCCCCTAATCTAAAAGCAGGAGTCAAAAGTATAGGAGACAGCAGTTTAGGAGTCAGGAGTGAAAGTAAAGCTTTGGTGCATATATGTTTTTGGGTTCGCAATATAAGCTAAAATATACTGACTTTCGGCTCCTGGGTACTGAATACTATTGACTTAAAAATTAACATAATTTCACTTACTATAATACATTATCTACCCGCATGGGTAAATGTTGGAATCAAAGTGTTAAAAAAAAAGTAATCAATTCCGGGCGATATATTTGAGAGAACAGTAAACAGGCAACAGGGAACAGATATTGGTATTCGGGGTATCCGACACCAAAATCAAATTATTTCCTGTTGCCTGCTTTTAAGCTGAAATTACCGGTTCACTATTAATTACTAGTACCGGAGATACTTCAATGTTTATACTGGGTTTTACTATTGCCAGTTTGATTACTTCCTCTACTCTTTCAACCGGAATAATCTTTATTTCTGTTTCTTCTTCAAATATTGCCTGCCAATTCTCTTTGGGGACAATTACTCGTTTTGCTCCGGCTTCTTTAGCGGCGGCAATTTTAGCTACTACTCCGCCAATAGGCATTACTCCTCCACGAATTGAGATCTCTCCTGTCATTGCTATCTCATTGTCAATCACTTCTCCGGTAATAGCCGAATAAATTGCCGTAGCAAGAGTAACACCGGCTGAAGGTCCGTCAATCGGCACTCCACCGGGAAAATTAATATGAATATCAAAATCATAGGGATTAACATCTAAAAACTTCCGGAGAGCGGTTAAGACATTTTCCACTGAGCCAAGAGCCATACTTTTCCGACGCAAAGTTCTCCCCGGTTGCCCCATTTCTTCTTGGTCAACTACTCCGGTAGTTGTAATTTTTCCTTTTCCAGGTTCCGCCGGAATAGCTGAAACTTCCACTTGTATTACCGAGCCCATATTAGGACCGAAAACAGCTAGACCATTAACATAACCAACCTGCGGTTTTGGTGGAATCTTCACATTTGGCCGCGGTGAATATTGACTACTATGGATTACCCATTCCACATCTTTAACGGTAATTTTCTTTCGGCCCTCGGTAATTGCTAAACCTGCGGTTATCTGAATCAAATTGACTGCATCTCGGCCGTTTGTAGCGTATTTAATAATAATATCAATAACCCCCGGATCAAAATCAAAATTAATCTTCCGGGCGGCGTTTTCGGCTATAATTTTTACATCCGATGGAGATAAAGGCTGAAAAAAAATCTCCAAACACCGTGAACGGATAGCCGGCGGAATATCTTGAGGCATTCTGGTCGTGGCTCCTACTAACCGGAAATCAGCCGGCAATCCATTTTGGAAAATATCATGAATATGACTGGGGATATTTGTATCTTCCGAGCTATAATAGGCGCTTTCCAAGAATACTCTTCGGTCTTCTAGGACTTTTAAGAGTTTGTTCATTTGAATCGAATGTAATTCTCCAATTTCATCAATAAATAGTATTCCTCCATGCGCTTTGGTTACTGCACCCGGTTTTGGCTGCGGAATTCCGGCAATACCCAATGGTCCGGCTCCTTGATATATCGGATCATGAACCGATCCCATTAGTGGGTCGGCTATTCCCCGATCATCAAAACGGGCTGTAGTGGCATCAATCTCCACAAATTTAGCCGAATCTTTGAATGGAGAAAAAGATTGTTTTTTAGCTTCCTCTAAAACTACTCGGGCTGCTGCAGTTTTTCCCACACCCGGAGGGCCATATAAAATTACATGTTGAGGGTTGGGACCGCATAAAGCTGCCCGGAGAGATTTTAAGCCATCATCCTGCCCGATAATCTCTTCAAAACTTATTGGCCGGGTTTTTTCCGATAAAGGTTCGGTTAATGAAATTCTCCGTAAACGTTGTAACTTTTCCATTTCCTTCCGCGATTCCCGGTCTACCGCTACTTTATTTCCCTGTTGAGACTTTAAGAGGTTCCAAAAATATAAGCCGATTACTATCGCGAAAAAGAGATTAATTAGACCAATTACATTTCCTAATAGTTCCATCTTGGTATACTCCTTTCAAAGGCAGTTTACCAATAGTATCACCAAAATTAGGCGTTTTTAATCTATAAATCATATAGTCCCAAAATAAAAAACCCCGGAAATATCGGGGTTTTTTCAATTATTGTTTTATGCTGTTTCTTCTTTCTTTTTCTTACGGGCTTCAACCGCGATTAAAATCGGTTCGGCTTTTTCTTCAACCATAGCTTTGGTGATTACACAACGTTTAAGATCATTCCTGGATGGTAACTCATACATTAAATCCAGCATAAGTTTTTCAATTATAGCCCTGAGTCCCCTAGCTCCGGTATTCCTTTTGATCGCTTGCTGCGCAATGGACTCCAATGCTTCCGGTTCGAAAACCAATTCCAAATTATCAAGTTCGAATAATTTTTGGAATTGTTTGGCTAAAGCGTTTTTAGGCTCCATCAGAATTTGAACCAAAGCTTTATCATCTAAAGCATCTAAAGCGACAACTATCGGTAATCTTCCTACAAATTCAGGGATTAAGCCGAATTTCAACAAATCCTCCGGCATAATTTGGCGTAAAATTTCGCCCAAAGGTTTTTCTACTTTCGAGCGTATTTCAGCCCCGAATCCCATAGTCTTTTTACCGATCCGGTTTTCGATAATTTTCTCTAAACCGTCAAAAGCTCCGCCGCAAATAAACAAAATATTGGTAGTATCAAGCTGAATAAACTCTTGATGCGGGTGTTTACGACCACCTTGGGGTGGAACGGAAGCAACAGTTCCCTCCAGAATTTTTAATAAAGCCTGTTGGACACCTTCTCCGGAAACATCCCTTGTAATTGAGGGATTCTCAGATTTACGGGCAATCTTATCAACTTCATCAATATAAATAATTCCCCGTTCAGCCCGTTCAACATCATAATCCGCAGCCTGAATGAGCTTTAAGAGAATATTTTCTACATCTTCACCAACATAGCCGGCTTCAGTCAAAGAAGTAGCATCGGCGATTGCAAACGGCACATTTAATATTTTAGCCAGTGTTTGGGCTAATAAAGTTTTACCGCAACCGGTCGGTCCTAATAACAAAATATTACTCTTTTGAAGCTCAACATCTTCAAACCGATCTTCGGAGTTAATGCGTTTATAATGATTATAAACAGCTACTGAAAGAGTTTTTTTAGCATCTTCCTGACCGATAACATATTGATCCAGGATTTCTTTGATCTCTTTCGGTTTGGGATTATTACCTATATCCAGACTTACATCTTCATTTAACTCTTCGTCGATGATCTCATTGCATAATTCTATACATTCGTCACAGATATAAACCCCGGGGCCAGCAATTAATTTTTTGACTTGTTCTTGCGCTTTTCCACAAAACGAACATTTTAACTGGCCTTTCTCGTCTCCGAATTTAAGCATCTCTCCACCTCACTCTCGGAATTTTGGGGTTCTTTTATTAGGCAATAGGCAAGAGTCGACAGTTTTGAAAGTTCTTCTTTGTTCCCCATTTTTATATATACAAGCTCTTTTACCATAATTGCCAAAAATAACTTATTATATACTATTAAGATACAGCTAGCGCATATAGAGAAGTTAACTTTTTTGAGGGGATTTTATGAAAAATATTCTAATCAATGAAAATCCCTGTTAACCCTGTTTAAAGTGTTTTTACTTCTAGTGGATGTTAAAATAACCATCAATTATTTTTTCTTACTAATGAATATATCGTCAATTATTCCATACTCTTTAGCTTCCTGGGCCGACATCCAAAAGTTCCGATCAACGTCGCGCTCAATCTTTTCAACAGGTTGGCCGGTATGTTTTACCAGTATCTGGTTGCCAATCTCTCTTAATCGTAAAATCTCTTTAGCTTGGATTTCAATATCGACAGCTTGACCCTCGGCTCCACCATGCGGTTGATGAATCATTACCCGGGAATTTGGCAAAGCAAAACGTTTTCCTTTAGCGCCGGCAGTTAATAATAATGCAGCCATACTGGCGGCAATACCCACACAAGTTGTAGTTACTTGCGGACGAATATACTGAATAGTGTCATAAATAGCTAATCCTGAGTAAACTACTCCACCAGGACTATTGATGTAAAGAAAGATATCTTTATCAGGATCTTCACTCTCCAAAAAGAGTAATTGGGCAATGATTAGATTAGCCATATTATCATCAATAGGTCCACCCAAAAAGACAATTCTATCTTTCAATAACCTTGAATAAATATCATACGCCCGTTCACCACGATTTGTTTGTTCAACTACCATTGGTACTAAATTCATTTTATGATCCCCCATTATTTCCGTATTACTTTTGCATGTTCCTTAACAAAATCACCGGTCTTTTCCAATAAAATAGCTTGTTTAATATCAGACAAACGACCGTTTTTCTCTAATGTTTTCCGGAATTTATCAGGATTTTTTTGTTCATATAAAGTTGCCAACTCTTGAATTTTATTATTCAGCTCTTCATCCGACACCTGGATATTTTCCTCTTTGGCAATACTATTTAATACCAAATCGGTCTTTACACGCTTATTCGCTTCCGGGCGAAAATCTTCTTTAATTTCCGCTTCGGTTTTTTTAGCATATTCAGTATACTTTTCCAGGGTTAAACCTTGATAGGCAAGATTATGTTCGAAACGATGCAACAGATCATGCATTTCTTGCTCTACCATTGTTTCCGGTAAATCAACCGTAGCATTTTCTACCGCTTTGCCAATCACTGCTTGAGCAAAATTTACCTCGGAATCACGTTTATTCATTTCCGCCATTTTTTCTTTTAAGTCTAATTTTAATTCTTCTAAAGTTTCAAATTTGCCGACTGATTTGGCAAACTCATCGTCTAAAGCGGGGATTTCCTTAACCTTAATTTCTTTAAGAGACACTTTAAAAGTAGCTTCTTTTCCAGCAAGTTCCTTGCTTGGATAATCTTCCGGGAAAGTAACCTTTATTTCTTTTTCCGTTCCTACTTTCATCTCAATTAATTGTTCTTCAAAACCGGGGATAAAACTACCGGAACCGATTTCCAAAGTATGGGCTTGGGCTGCTCCTCCGGGAAATGGAGTTCCATCGATATAACCTTCAAAATCAATTACTGCAAAATCATTCTTCTCTAATACGGTCTTTTCGCTTAAAACTAATTCAGCATGCCTGTCTTGAAGAGATTTTAGTCTTTCGCCAATCTGTTTTTCGGTAACTTCCGGATTTTCTTTTTCTACTTCAAGGTCTTTATATTGCCCAAGTTTGACTTCAGGTAATACTTCTATTTTAATTTTAAAAATAAAAGGTTTTCCTTCTTCAAAAGCATTATCCATCTCCAACTTAGGTTGGGCAATCGGTTCAAGACTAAATTCTTCAACGCCTTTTAAATATCCTTTTGTGACAATAATTTCCAAAGCATCTTCATATAGAACTTCCTTCCCAAATTGAGCTTCAAGTATCCGGCGGGGGATATGACCTTTTCGGAATCCCGGTAAGTTAACTTTGTTGACAACAATTTTATAACTTTCCGCTAATGCTTCGTCAATTTCCTTAGGATCCGCCGTAACTTCCAATCTCACAAAATTTTGCTCTAGCTTTTCCAGATTAAACTGCATTTATGCTCCTCCCGAATCTGTACTATAATATATGTTTAACATTAAGAATTCTTGCCCCATTATAAATTGAATTAAAATTATACTACATTGTAATAATGCTTCCTTAATCTGCATTTCGACAATTGCAGTTGAATTCCTTCAACGGTAAATCTTAGAATCAACACAAAAATAAACCTCGGTTTATCCGAGGATATATCAAAATATTACCGTTGTCAATACTAAAAGTCAATACTATAAATAAAGCGATTTCGAACGAATTTGAGAATTTCCGGTTATATATGCCACAATAAATTTCTTGGATAAGGTGGATTATTGAGACATATATAGACCTAATTTAAAAACTTTAACAAATCATTAAAAGTTTTGGTGCGAGAGGCGGGACTTGAACCCGCACGGTTGCCCACTAGATCCTAAGTCTAGCGCGTCTGCCATTCCGCCACTCTCGCATCGTATAAAGATTATAGCACCGCTAAACCGGTACGTCAAGCATTTCATACACATAGAAAGTATTAATTTAGAGTTAGTATTCAGGAGCTAGGAGTCAGGAGATTTTGACAATGCTCAGAAGTTATTAAATCGGACCTTAAACTTACTTTTACTATTGACTTCTGGCTCCTATACTCCTATCTCTTGTTGTTAAGATCTTGACTCCTAAGCTCTTGACTATTTTTTAAATCAGTGCAAAATTCTTATAAACCAGTCCAATATCCGTAGCCATATACTTTTTTTAAGAACCGGCGCCACAGTTACTACCGGTACTCTATCTAATATCTGATTGCCTAGTTGAACTTCCAATTCACCGACTGGTTGCATTCTTTTTACCGGAGCTTTTACTAATTCCGGTAATTCCAAAGTTACTTTTAATTTTTTTTCGATTCCTCTAGGAATTACCAGATTAACAGGTTTCGCTGTAGAAACAGGGACTTGTGACTTTACTCCCTGCACTACAGAGATTTCTCCCAATTTATTATCAGGAGTAGTCACCGTATATAATTGAAAATGATTAAATCCATATTCAAACAATTCTTTTGAATCGCTATACATATCTTTACTCTTTAACACAACGGCAATTAGGCGATGACCATTCTTGGTCGCGGAAGAAACTAAACATCTTCCGGCTTGTTTGGTAAACCCCGTTTTTACACCATCGGCATATTCATACCGCCATAAAAGTTTATTATGATTATACATCACCCGATCCCATTCATGTCCTGGCCAACTGATAATCTTTTTTTTAGTCCTAACAATTTCTGTGAAAACAGAATTATGTAGAGCATAACGGGTAATTACCGCCAAATCATAGGCGGTTGAATAATGGTTTTTTTCCGGTAAACCATTACAGTTAACAAAATTAGTATCCTTAGCCCCGATTTTTTTTGCTTTCTCATTCATTAATGCGGCAAATTTACTCTCAGAACCGGCTATTGCCTCAGCTACGGCTATGGATGCATCATTTCCGGAACTTAATAAAACACCATACAATAAATCATTTAAGCTATGTTCTTCTCCGCTAGCCAGCCAAATGGATGAGCCATCCGCTTTGGATGCTTTATTACTAGTGATTATTGTTTGATGAAGATTACCTTGTTCAATAGCAATGATAGCAGTCACTATTTTAGTGGTACTAGCCGGCGGTCTTTTTTCATGAGCATTTTTTTGGTATAAAACTTTTCCAGTAGTATAATCCATTAATAATGCTGATGTAGCTGTTAGATCCGGGCCTGATTCGGCAAGAACGATTGAAGGTATAAAAAATAGTAGAAGACAAAGCAGCAATAAAAAAATAAAGTGTAATCTCATTAGTTGTCACCCGAATATTTTATTAATTCAACTTTCGTAATACGGAAATGTTTAAACGAAACTTGTATATTAATTTTTATACTTCGAAAAGATACTTTAAATCCCTTGTTGCTATTATCTTTTTTATCCGGGAATAAATGGTTTCAGGTTACAATAACAATAAAAAAACCGCGTTTACCGCGGTTGATTAGTGGAGCTCTTTTTCAGAATTTTTAGGACCAATCAGGTTTTGTAATTTATCGAGCAATTGTGGTGCGGAATCTAAAATCCTGTCAACTAAAACATTGCTTTGAACTGGTAATAATTTAGTTTGGTCTTTCCCAACTACCAAGAAAGCAACTGGATTAATAGTGATTCCAGCGCCGCTACCACCTCCAAACGGAAACTTGCCTGCTTCTAATGCCTCCTGATTCTGATTACGGTCTCGATCTTTCTCTTTAGCTTTAGCTTGTGTTACATCAAACTCACTACCACCGGCTGCAAATCCGAAAGTAACCCGGGAAATTGGTACTATTACACTTCCGTCCAATGTTTCGACCGGGTCGCCTAAGATGGTATTAACATCAACCATCTCTTTAATATTCTGCATTGCAGTCTTCATCAAACCTTCAATTGGATGGTTCTCCAACACCGATACCTCCTTTCAAAAAGCGATGACGGAAACGTGCTATAAAAGCAGCAATAATAATATAGCCCAGTTTAACTTGGAATATACAATCGAAGAATAGATCCAGACGAGTAGATTGAAAATCAGGTACAACCCGAATCTCCGGGGTATTGCTAAAATCAGTCCGATGATGAAGAAAATTAACCAACCCGGATGTCAAACTCCAAATTAACCCGTAAATTAAAGCCGTACTTGCGGGATCTCCGGCGCCAACTGTAGTTCTCCAAATAAACTTGGTAAAAGATCCTCGTTTCTCCAAATCTTCAGCCACATATAACCAATGCTGATATCTAGCGGGAAGAAAATAAGTCAATAAAGTCATACCTAAGCCATATTGTTGATAACGCTGTAAAAACTCCTGCCAATTATGGGAATTACTTTGATATGATGATTCAACTTCTTTTGTTTGAGCTTTATGAATAAAAAACCATCTTCCAGAGGTTTTTTCCCTTTTTTTTATTATTTTAGGAGTTAATTTGAGCAAACTAATTATTTTACGTCTTTTCAACATTCCTTTTAAAAAAGACATCTCTAAAATTAAAGAGTCATCCCAAGCAACTTTTTGATAAAAGATTCGAAACTGAATGGGTATAAAGAATAGCAAACAAATAGCACCAATAAACAAAATGAGTTCAATCACATAGCCACCCCGGGAATGCAAACTAATGTCAAAAATTTACTTGATTCTATATATATTCCCACTTAACTGTTAACCCTATGCGTTTATTGGAGATATTGTATTAGTGATTATGTAATTCCCTCAAATGGAAAACACTTAAATGTTTCTTTATTAAGCCTCTGAATTGGAAGACTACGTCACTAATAAACAGGGTAACTAAGACAAATATTAAAATTAACAGCCAGTCGAAAAAAACTAAACTGGTTGTGTAAAAAATTTTTTGCAAACTTGGGATCGAGACTACAGCTAATTGCATCAGTGAAGAAATAACAACGGAACCTACCAGATATAGGTTTTTCATTGGATTTAGCTGAAATAAAGTCCGTTGTTCGGACCGGCACTGAAAAACGAAAAATAACTGGGCAAATACCAAAGCTACAAAAGCTGCCGTTCTGGCCTCGATTAAACTACCGCCGGTTTTTAGTTTATAGATATATATAGCCAAAGTGACTCCACCGATCATAAAACCCTGGAATAATATTTTCAACCCCAACCCCCTACCGAAAATTCCTTCTTTCGGAGGACGTGGGCGGCGTTTCATAGTATCTGATTCCGCTGGTTCCATTCCCAGAGCTATAGCTGGAAGCCCATCCGTTACCAAATTGACCCATAAAATTTGAATGGGTAATAACGGGAACGGCATGCCCAGCATAATTCCGCCAAACATGGTCAAAATTTCACCCATATTACAACTTAAAAGATAACGGATGAATTTCCGGATATTATCATAAATTGTCCTTCCTTCTTCAACTGCAGCTACAATAGTAGCGAAGTTATCGTCGGCAATTACCATGGCCGAAGCTTCTTTGGTTACATCAGTTCCGCTTATCCCCATAGCTACTCCGATATCGGCTTCTTTGATGGCCGGAGCGTCATTGACGCCATCACCGGTCATGGCAACCACTTCGCCATTGCGTTTTAATGCTTTAACAATCCTTAATTTGTGGTGAGGGGAAACCCGGGCGAAAACATCGATATCCGCTATAAGCTGATCTAGTTTTTCATCAGGCAAAAGATCTAATTCTAACCCGGTAATTATCTTCCCCTGTGGCCGTAATAAATTAATTTGTTTAGCGATGGCCGCTGCTGTCCTTGGATAGTCACCGGTTATCATTTTGGTTTTAATACCGGCTCGATGTGATTTTTCAATTGCCATTCGGGATTCCGGTCGCGGCGGATCGGTCATTCCCATTAAACCTACAAAAATCAAATCCTTTTCCAGGTCACCTTTTTTAGAATTGATTTCTCCCAAATTACCGGATCGGTAAGCGAAAGCCAATACTCGCAGAGCCTCAGAACTCCAATATTCAACTTTATTTTTTATTTCAGATATTAATTGATGATTAATAGAAGTAATTCCTTCTCTGGTAAGTATCTTAGTGCACCTTTCCAAGACTATATCAGCGGCTCCTTTTACCAAAAAATCATTCCGGCCGGATAGATTACGCACCCAGACGCTCATTCTTTTTCGTTCCGACGAAAAAGGAATCTCTCCAACTCTGGGGTTACTATTAATTAATTGCTGAATATTAACGTCTAAATTTTGTGCGGCTATTAACAATGCTCCTTCAGTCGGATCTCCGATTATTTTGGCAATCTGGGAATCGGGTTCCAATTGAGCATTATTGCAAAGGACTCCGATCCTTAATAAGTTCTTAAATTGTTCCGTCAACGGAAGCCGATTCTTTTCATTTATTAAATATTCTTGATTACTAACCCATAATTTGGTTACTGCTAGTTTGTTCTGGGTTAAAGTGCCGGTTTTATCGGAACAGATAACCGTAGCACAACCTAAGGTCTCAACCGCCGGTAAGCGACGAATAATTGTCTGCCGGCGAATCATCTTCTGGACACCAATCGCCAGGGCGATTGTAACTATAGCTGGTAAACCTTCAGGTATCGCCGCTACCGCCAGACTAACTGCCGCTAGAAACATTTGACGCGGCGGTTCGCCCCTTAGAACCCCCATTGTGCCGACTGTAGTACAAATGAATAAACAGATATAAACCAACCATCGGCCTAATTGTTCAAGCCGTTTTTGAAGGGGAGTTTCTTCCGATTTTGCCGTGCTAATCATCCCGGCAATTTTGCCGATCTCAGTTTTCATTCCAGTGGCGGTTACCACTGCCCGGCCACGGCCGTTAGTCACCACCGTACCGGCAAAGACCATATTCCGTTGATCTCCCAGTGAGGGTTTAGCCTCTTTGAGTATATTTTCATTTTTATTAACAGCCAATGATTCTCCGGTTAAAGTAGCTTCATTTACCTCTAAATCAATTGTTGCAATAATTCTACCGTCGGCGGTCACCCGGTCGCCGCTTTCTAAAACAATAATATCGCCGGGTACTAATAGTTTAGCTGATATCCGTTGGATTTTACCGTCCCGGAAAACATTAGTTAACGGCGCTGTCAATTCTTTCAGAGCTTCCATGCATTTTTCCGCCCGATACTCTTGGATAAACCCTAAAATGGCGTTCAAAATCACTATAGCAATAATCGTAATCGCATCAGCTTTCTCTCCTAACAATCCGGAAACAATCGCCGCACCGATCAAAACTAAAACCATAAAATCTTTAAATTGAGCCAGGAAAATAGCCAACGGAGATAGTTTCGCAGCCGCCTCCAGTTGATTATGGCCAACCTTAGCCAGCCTTTTATTACTCTCTACCGTAGTTAACCCCAGTTCTCGGGAAGTTGAAAATGCTTTAACTACTTCATTTGTCTGAATATTGTACCAGTTAGTCATCTTTTGCCTCCAAATTTTTTCATTCAATGAAGATAAGGAATAATTTTTAAACCACGAAACACACGAAAGTCACGAAAAAGGATTTTAATTTCGTGTATTTCGTGGTTTTCGTGGTTAATATGATTTATTCTCTTTAAGTTATTTTTCTTTCAGAACTTTAATCTCTAATAACTATGCTTTAAGCTTGTTACTCATACCATTGACCAAATACTTTTTCACCGCTATACTTAGGATTAGCTAAAATATAACTTCCACTATAAATATTAAAAACACACATCTCATTCATGAGTGTTTTTGAAAAAAGTGTCCGTAATTTTTTAGCTAACCCATTAGGGAGGATTTTAAAAAATGCCAATTGACGCTCCGGTAATTGCTCAGGTTAGCAAAGAATTAACTCAACTACTACCAGTTAGGATTGACCAAATTTATCAACCTTTCACCGACGAATTTCTATTTTGTGGCTATGGCTCAGGAGAAAGTTTTAAATTGGTAATATCGCTAAATAGTCAGTATGGACGGATGCATCTTATTCAAGGCCGTAAGGATAATCCGATAGCGCCGACTCCTTTTTGCATGCTGCTCCGCAAGCATTTTTCCGGTTCTAAGTTACTGAGGTTCGAGGCAGTCCCTTTTGAAAGGATCAGTAAACTTACTTTCGAAGTTTATGACCAAGCATTAGGGTTGCGCCAAAAAAATCTTTATGTTGAGCTTACCGGTAAAAGTTCGAATTTGATTATTACCGAGTCTGACGGAACAATTATCGATGCTTGGCGTAAAATTTCCTTAAACAAACCGGATGAACGGGAGATTTTAACCGGAAACCAATATGAGCTTCCCAGCACCAAAGGACGTTGGCAGCCGGTTACTATAAATTTGGAACAATTCAAAAATATTTGGAGTCATGTTCCGAGGGATATTTCTATAGATAAATTTTTATTGAAGCATTGGTATGGCCTTTCTCCGCTGTCAATTAATGAAATAACCAGGCAATCCGGGTTAGAACCAAGTACATGTTGCGGAGACATACTCGAATCCCAAATTCCCCAACTCTACCAATCATTTTTAAATTGGGCCGGTAAAGTAGATTCTGGAGAGTTTCATCCAACTTGTTTATATGAACAATCCGGTATCCCGGTTGATTGTTCCGCAATAGAGATTAAATTCCCACCAACCGGAATTATAGTTAAAGAAATTTCGGAGTTAAACCCGGTAATAGCTGAAATATTTCATCACCGTCATGAGAGAAGCCGGTTTCAGGAAGCCAAGCAAAATCTAATGCGTAAAATTAAGTCCCTACTGGATAAATCCCGAACCAAATTGGCTAAACAAGAGTCAGAAGCCGCTGCTGCTGAAAAGGGAGATCAGTACCGGATAATGGGTGAACTTTTAACCAGTTATAGCTTTCAAATTAAAAAAGGAAGTTCTCAAGCCAGCTTAGTAAATCATTACGACCCTGAAGGCAAAGAATTGATTATTAAATTGGATCCGGCCTTATCTCCCCAAGTTAATGCCCAAGCCTATTTTAAAAAATACCAAAAAGCCCGCAAAGGCCAACTGGCAATTGCCGAGCAGATAGCTAAAACCAAAGAAGATATTGAATATTTGGAAAGCCTTGAAACTATGGCCCAGAATTCTTCATCTATTGATGATTTAAAACTGGTCCGAGAAGAATTGGAGCAAAATGAGAAGAAACCAAGAAAACAAAATAAAACGGTAAAAAAATTTGCTAAAAAAGAAGCCCCGGCTGAACCGAGGCAATATAAAACACCGGCCGGACATACCGTTTTAGTAGGCCGGAATAATCTCCAAAACGATCGTTTGACTTTTAAAATTGCCGATCCCGGCGACTTATGGTTTCATACTCAAAAAATCCCCGGTTCCCATGTTGTTTTACGGCCGCAACCCGGTATTGCCATTGATGATGAGTCTTTGAACTACGCCTGCCAACTAGCGGTCTATTTTTCCAAAGCTCGGGAATCGACTAAAGTCCCGGTGGATTATACCCAACGAAAAAATGTAAAAAAACCCCCAGGGTCGAAGCCGGGGTTTGTGATTTATGATTTTTTTAAGACGGCAATTATTACACCGGATTTTAAAATAATAAAAGAACTCGGAATACAAGAGTCTACTTAAGAGAAGTTAATCAGAGATTAACATCGGAAAGATTTGTTCAGTCTCCGGTCATTTTGTAGGCAATATTATAAACATTATTATGGTAATAGATTTTTTAAATCAAGAGTATCAATTAAATTAAAACTAATCAATAATGATATATTCGATGACAAATATCATTATAAAAATGACAAATATCATATTTACTGTTGTAAAATGTTGATATATTATGGAATTGATTGGATGCAATTGTATATTCAGCCACTTCAGATATAAACATGTAAGGGGGAATTAATCATGAATAAACCCTTTGGAATCTTTCTCTTATGTTTGTTTGTATTAACAGCTATTATACCGAATAGAGCCTCTTGTTTGGCAACTTTACGTATCGATTTTTTACCTGCCGATACTACGCTCTTTTCGGATTTTTTACCAGACTACGGCGATATATACGGCCTTAAGGACAATGGTTATACCTACGGATGGAATTGGGAATTGCCACACACAACTTCCATGTGTAAACGTAATAATTCTAATGAGCAACCAGTGTATGATACGATATGCCAAATCCGTTATCTTGGAAAGTGGGAGTTCCAAGTACAAAAAGGCACTTATTTAGTCAGAGTAATTATCGGTGATTCCAATTTTGACAGTATTTACACCATCAATATTGAAGGATTTACATGTGCTCATGATTTGCCGCTTCCAGCCGGTAGTTTTAGGGAGGTAAGCTTAGCCGTTGAAGTTAATGATGGGAAACTAACTATCGATGCGGGAGAATCACCGGATCTCCAAACCCGGATTGCCGCAATTTATATTAGTAGTGAAACTCCGATTATTAAATCACCTCCGCCCGAACCGGGAGGTCTCCGTATCAATTTCCAGCCTCCGGACTCGTCGGTACCGGGGAAATATTTGGCGGATTACGGCCAATTATTCGGGTATAAAGAGGGGTGCGTTTACCCTTACGGCTGGTCTCAAGATCAAACGGGTGCAGTTCGCTTTCGCCACCGAGAGTCCGACTTTTTCAAGGACAGTCTTTGTATGATTAATAACGGAAGTTTTTGGGAGATGCAAGTACCAAACGGTAGCTATACCGTCACGGTTTGTCTTGGTGACCCATCATATTCCAATAGTTATACTTTAAACGTAGAGAACGTAAACTACTGTAACTACGAATTCATTTACGCTGGAGACTGTTTTGTCAAAACAATGGAAGTCGAAGTAAATGACGGGCGGTTAACCGTTGATGCCGGTTCGTCTATTAATACGACCCGAATTAATTATCTGGAAATTAGAAGTCCATTACTGGAGTTGGATACCAAAATAACCAGAATAAATTTCCAACCGGCATCATTCCCGACCCCAGCCGGATATATGCCCGACAGTGGAGAAAAATTTGGTCCCAGAGTAGCTAATTTTAAATATGGTTGGAATCTGGACCATACCTTTCTAACCCGGGAATATGAATATTACCCTGATCCCGAAAAGGCAACGCTATGCCATTTCCTAAATCAAGGCAAATGGGAGATCGAAGTACCCAACGGTGAATATCAAGTTCTGGTTTGCATCGGTGATGCCGTTTATAACAAGACTTATACGATTAATGTTGAAAATATAAACTATTGGAATAAAATACCACTTCAGGCAAACCAATTTATAAAACTGCTAAAGTCGGTTATTGTCTCTGACGGGCATTTAACCATTGATGCCGGAGATTCGGTAGATAAAGAAACTCGGATAAACTATATCGAAATATATCAAACCAAACCGGCGCTCCATATCAATTTTCAAGCCGTCGGCGTCTCTGTTCCGAACGGATTTATCGGAGATTATGGCGATTTGTTCCGTTTAAAAGAGGGCTGCAAATATCCCTTCGGCTGGTCCCGGGATCATCGCAATCTGGTCCGGAACAGGTCAATGGAACCGGATTTTCTAAAAGACAGCTTATGCCATTTTCATGCGGGAGCACGTTGGGAAATAAAACTCCCTAATGGTAAATATCTGGTGACCGTCTGTGTCGGAGATGCTTCGTTCAGCAGTACTTATACTTTAAATGCGGAGAATGTAAACTATTGGAAAGAAACTAATATACCAGCCGGTCAATTTTTAACCGAAACAAAAGAAATCTATGTGAACGATGGTGTCTTAACTTTGGATTCGGGTTATACCACCGAAATACAGACCCGGATTAACTATATTGAAATATATAGCCCGCTAATAGAATTATAGACTTTGCTCAAGAGTATACACCAGTATAACTCTAGTTTTTAAAGTTTAATCATATTCGAAATCTTCACTTCCGGATGGTGGTACTTATTTATATTCAAGTCTATATTGCCTAATTTAATAGCATCCATCGGACACCAATGGAGACTGGCAAAACACCCGGCGCAATGTTCCGACCATGAAGGCTTGTTATTAACCATTTCAATATTATCCGCCGGACAGATTTTTTTACAGATACTACAACCGTCACATTATGGGCGATATCGCACTGAATGATAACAACATATTTGGTATTCATAATTACATCTCCACTTTTCTTAATAGCGCTTTTTGAAAACTATGGATCATCTCCGATAACTCAACCTGATAAATATCTTTAAAAAGTTGTTTTGCCATTTCCGGTCTGACTATGGCTACTCTTATATAGTTAACTACTATTATCAAAAACAAAGCCGTCATTGCGAACAGTTTCTTAGTCATTGAAAAAATCTCCTCATAAGTAGCCACTTCTATTTTCTGATTCTAAAATTGGGTATCACCATTGGGACTCTTTTACTATACTCGATAAATTCATCACCGAAATCCTTCAACAGTCTCTTTTCCTCACTAAACTTTAAGTAATTTAACATGATGCTAATCAAAATTATTAATACAACTAAAGTAAGTACCGAATCCAAAAAAATTGAAAGTGAAATATATATGGAAAGAGTCCCCAGCACCATTGGATTACGAGTGTATTTATAAGGCCCGGTAATTACCAATTTTTCAGTTGGCGGGCTGACGGCGATTCCTGCACCTTCTAGCGGACCACCTTTACCTATTTTAATCAAGGCAATATTGGACCAAACTACGAATATAGCGCCAAAAAGGAAAAAGGGAGCCCCTATAATCGCTTGAAGGTACTGATTCTGAATCAATTTGATGTAGATTATTACATCAAAGCCTTTCGCCATCAAAAAAATCAGCGTTGGGAAACCTAAGACAAAGATTAAAAGTCCAATCAGATAACCTAATATGTACCGAATAGATTTTTTCATTTAAACTTCCACCTTTCTATAAGAACCTTTTTAATGATACACTCCTCATTAAAATACTAGTTTCCATTAGAATAAACAGCGTAATTATATATAAACAAATTAAAAAAATATAGAAAGATTGAAACAATGGAAAAATCCATTTATTAGGTATCATTTACCATATACCAGGCAAAAATTTATGCTTAGTCAGTCTTTGATATTCCCGATAACCGGGAAGATTATTTTCCAAAAATTTATCTTCGAAGGCCGCTAAATAAATATATCCGGCAATTACTACTATACACGCTATCCAGTTCCACCATACGGCAAATGCTAAAGCCGCTCCCGGATAAATAAGCAGATTTCCGGCATATAGAGGATGGCGTACTATTCTGTAAGGTCCATCTACAATCACTTGATGATTTTCTTGAATCTCAACCCCACCACTCCAAAATCGGCCTAGATAGCGATAACGAATCCAAAATTCGGCCATAATTCCTATAAAAACCAAAATGGCTCCCGGAATTACGGTTAATTGATGTTCAGACTGAAGAGGTACATTCATAATTCCAAAACAAATTAAAGCTTGAGTTAAGAACATTGTCAATCCAGCAAAAGATATTAAAAATATGGGGACAATATAATGGTATTTTGCAATTTTCTCACTGCCGGCTGCTGTTTGTTTATTATCATTTATAATCGCTATGCCTCCTTTAAAATATAAGAGCACCCAGATTAAGGAGACGGCAAAAGTTAACCAACGTAATAAGGGAATTAACATAAAAGAATCAGCTTCCTTAATTAATAAAATAATGCTTACCTCGAATTTTGACCGGCAATATCATCCACTGTCGCATAGGGATGCGGATAGCGTCCATTTTCAGACGTATAGGATTTCATCCAAATCTTAGAGTAGATCTGAACAGCCTTAACCGGACAAAAATTCAAACAGGCATAACAAAAATAGCAATCGACGTTGTGCCGCCATAAAGGCTTTTGGCCTTCCATGGTGATTTTCTGGGATGGACAAACTTGCTTACAAGTTCCGCAACCCGTGCATTTCGAATCGGCGTAAAAGTATTTTTTAACCTTTGGGGCTATATAATGCACCAGGAAAGGAATAAACCGTTCCAGCATATTGTTGAGTAAGCCAAAACGGGAAAAAGTAAGTCCGCTGATATCATCTTGATAATTTTCATGATGTATGACGGTATTCTTAATCACTTCCAGCTTCTGCCGGATGTTCGGTTCCATCTCCTTTAATTCTTCTTTGGTCGGAACGGTATAGGATTTCAATTTCGGATCACTCTGTCCCATATCTACCACAAATGTTGCATTTAAACTCTTGCCCTGCTTATTTAAGATCTTATCGATTACCGGAAACCCTCGAAAAACCGATCCACCTCGGGTAACTACCGCAAAAAAATAACCGGAGGATTTTCCATTAACCCTTTTCAAAAATTCAATGACTGGAATTGGAACGGTTAATCCATGACAAGGAAATACCAGACCAACATTAGTTGTATTGGTTTTGATATTTTCCGATTTCAACATCGCTGCGATTGGCATCAACTCCGTTTCGGGTATGAGCTTCTGCAATTCCCGAGCGATATATAACGAATTGCCAGTCCCCGAAAAGTAATAAATCTCGGTTTCGATTGGAATCACTTCCTTTTATTTTTATCGATTTAGAATATTTACTTATAGGAAAATCAATTCAACTTATCAGGATTGATACTCAAAATTTTAACTTTTCCGTTCCAAAGCCAGCCTTAGCCCCATTATAACTCATTACTCTTTTGTGCTTCGATATCTTCGACCAAACAAAATGGATGAGAATATCTTCCTTGAGTTGTAGTATAAGACTTCATATACCATTTAGAGTTAATCTGGATTGACTCCGCCGGGCAAAAATTAAGACAAGCATAACACATATAACAAAGTATATCTTCCTGCCAACAAGGTTCGCCGTTTTTCATTTTAATCTTTTTTGCTAAACAGACTTTTTCGCATAATCCACAACCGGTGCATTTGGAGTCGGTATAAAAATAATTCTTGATACTTTTTGATTCCTGCGATTTGATAGCCAGGAGAATAATCCATTCAAGTATAAAACCGTATTTATAAAAATATTGCGTATCTTTTTCATGGCTTGTTTCTTTATTCACAATAATTTTTTGTATAAAGTCAAACTTCGTCTTAAGTTCAATTTCTTTTTGGCACAACTCTTCCGTTGAAGGAATACGAAAACTGTATTGATTATTATCATTTTTATGTTTAGGATCGTTGTTAAACACAGTAAGAATAAAATGCGAATTTAAACTTTTCCCTTTTTTTCGCAAAATTTTATTAATTTCCGACTTAATTCTGCAAGTAGTACCACCTCTGGTAGCTATAGCAAAAATATAGTTGGTTGACTTCAAATCAACTTTCCGTAAAAACATCTTTACGGCAATAGGAAAAGTCGGACCTTGCAGCGGAAATACAATCCTTATTGTTTCAGCTTTTACCTCTATAGTATCCATATTTAACAAACCGACAATTGGTATCAGCTTTGATTCGGGAATTCGTTTCTGTAGTTCTTTGGCCACGTACAATGAATTTCCGGTTCCAGAAAAATAATAAATTTCCGTACTCATAATAATACTTCACTCCAACTCATTTATTTGTTTACCATCTAATAAAGACATAAATATATTCTAAAGCCCGTTAAAACGGGCTCGGGAAGACTTCGAAGCACTAACCCTGCCCCATTCATAGGGCTTGAGAATGTAGTTTAGACCTAGCCGGGTCCTTTAGGGCCTGGTGGAGATAAAGACATTTATTTATTGTTTTTTTGCAACAGCTTCTTTGCAAAATATATTTTATTTAGATCGGTTTGAAAATTATTTTTCCATTATTTTTTTTTATAATTCCGGCCGGTTTATTTCCAAAATGCGCTCCGATTATAATTACTCCACTGTCGACATATTTGTTTAAAAACTCAATTCTAGTTTTTTCGGCTTCAGTAGTATCAACATCATAATAATCCGCCGTCCAATCCGGTTGAGCGATTTGAATAGGATGATGAAAAATATCCCCGGCCATAATTAAATGTTTCTTATTTGACTTTATATGAATCATAACTTGACCAGGTGTATGACCGGGCGCCGGTTCAAAATAAATCCGATCATTCAGAGTATAATCAACCGGAACAAACTCCGCCTGTTTTGAATTCATAACCGGTTCAATGCTGTCAATCAAACCAAAACTTGTATCTAAATTACCGTTCTCCGGTGTATTCTTCCAATATTCATACTCTTTCCTCACAAATATATACTTCGCATTCGGAAAAGTCGGAATCCAATCACCATTAGACCATTTTGTAAACCAACCGACATGGTCCATATGCATATGAGTCGTTAAAACCATCTCAACATCTTCAATATTTAAACCTATTTCACTAAATCTATCTAAATATGGAGATTGACGTTTATCAGCCCAATTTGTATGACGATGTTTATCATTACCTAAGGCGCCATCAACTAATATAATCTTATTATTGGCTTTTATAACAAATGATTGCATAGCCATTATCAAATTATTATCGGAATCGATATAGTTCGGATATAACCAGTCATAATTGGATTTGATAACATCAATTGAAGCTTCTGGGAATGTATCGGTAGGTACGCAACCCACTGTTTCCATATCCACAACCCGCCATATTTCCATATCGCCTATTGTTATCAATGGATTTTTCATAATCAAATTTTCCTTTTATCAATAAAATAAAAATCAATTAATTTAATAATCAAACTTTATTAGGTCATTATTACCTCCGCTAATTAATTTCTATTCTTTTAAATTTACCCCAATAAACAAATGAACACTTCCAAACCCGCCCACCGGATAATCCTGATAATTAAACCCGTGTTTTTTAAGCATTAAGCCGATATTTTTGATAATATCACCTGATTTTTCCATTAATTTGACCAACATGAAGCCAAAAATATTGCCGTTTGCTGGATAATCAAAGTCAACTATCAACAATTTACCTTTGTTTTTCAATACCCGCTTCATTTCGGCCAGAGCCTTATCACCATCGGGATATCCGGTAAATGCCATGGTGTTGATTATGGTATCAAAAGTATTGTCTTCAAAAGGCAAATTTTCTACATTTGCCTGTAACAGATCAGCGCTAATTCTTTTAGCCGCAATTTTTTTCGTGGTTATGGCCACCATTTTTTGATTATAATCAATCCCGGATATTTCGTAATCATTGCATACACCATATTTAGTAATTAAATAACCGTTGCCGAATGATACCTCCAAAACCTTTTTACCGCTGATATGGGGAATTACTTTTTTTATCCAGCTTTTCCACATAGGAAAAAGAATCATGAACAAATCATATCCGGGTGCCATCCAGTCGTATTCGCGGTCCATTTTATCGGTATAACCGGGGTCTATCTTTGAAATATCGGTATATTGGATTTTTTCTTTTTTAACATGTAATATTCTCATTTCTTACCTCGCAAAATCTCAATATTTACCGGCTCAGATTCGACTAATTAACGGCACTTATTTCCTAAAAACTTCTTCTCGAAAGGATATCAACATTTCAGGCAACTCAATCCTATATATCCGTTTAAATATTGCTCTTTCCAGTTCGGGATGAACAATAACGGATTTCAAATAGTTTTGTAGCTTCCCGATTCCATATTTTTCAACAAGAAAGGCAATAAAACTCCGGTATTCCGCATAAATGAACTTATTTCGATATTCTTGAGGAATTTTCTTTACGGTTTGGCCGGGACTTAATATATCAAAAAAATAGCCCTGGTTAACCACTAACTCGGTAAACTCCATTCCTTCATAATAATCGCGAGGATTACCCGAATATATGGCCACGCCTTCATTCAACCATCTTGGTATTTTATAAGATTTAAAGAATGATGTATGCTGATATAGGATAACATGTGATAATTCATGTTTAAGAATGGCGGCAATATCACGTTTTTCATCAAAAATCTTTGGTGATAAATAAATGACCGTGCCTGTTTGTAGAGAACAAGCTACAGCTGACTTTTGGCCGGTAAATCCGGTAAATTGGTTGATAGTTTTCGGCAGGATAATCGTGACCCGTTTATTAAATTTCAACTGGTGAAACTGTTCAACTTCAGTGAATAAGTTATCAATATTTTGAAGTTTTTCGGGAAGTGAAAAGTTATTAGGTAAAATTATAGTAGCTTTCAAAGTATTCAGCTGTAAGTAATCAAATTTCATTGGAGACCATGGAAATAATCTGCCCCAAAAGAGTTGATAAAAGCAAAGTCCAATTACTAAAAATAAAGCCATGACCATGATCATTTTCTTAACCACTAAAAAATCTCCTTAATAAGTTTTAACTGCTTCAGGTTTATTGAGTTTTTTTATCATTTGTCATTGAAATATATTTTTCGTCGTTTCCTTCTGAAAATCGCCAATAGCATTATTTGATTCAAGAGAGATATTTGTACTCATCATATTACCTCCTAATATTTATTGCTTTAAGGGGCTAATTTATCTTTGTAAATATTTTGTTAATAAACTTTATTATAAAATATTATTACTACCGATTGATATATGATATTTGTCATTTTTGATGATGACATTTGTCATGGTTGTTGTTTAACAATCAACTTCCGCCTGTTAGAGAAGCGCTGATTAATTCAATAGTGACGATTTTGTGCTTCGCAAAATGCCTAATGCCGCATATTTGCTCGCACAAAATCGGATTAATCAGCGCTTCCTTAGAAAAGTGGCCAAGCATCACGCTTGGCCAAAATATTTTAGTAATTTAAGTTCAACCTTTTAGAACGGTGTAATTCCGATAGGTGGTGTTTTTATAGGTATTAATGATACATCCTGGGTGTCAATTTTTCCGTCCCTGTTAATATCCGCCAGACTCTTATTAAAGTTGAACGGATTAATACCAGCTATAAACTGGGTAATCAGCCGGGCATCCTCGCTTGTTACCGACCCGTCCCCATTCACGTCGCCCAAGATTCCCTCGGCAAAATTCGCTCGGATTGTGGCGTCACCGCCGCTAACAGTTACTTTGGTCTTTGCCGAAATGGCATTTTTAAATACTACTTTCCCGGTACTGTCGTCGGTAACGGTCCATTTTTCAAAATGATAACCCGGTTTCGGGGTGGCGTTTATATATATTCCGTCAACACCCTCAATACCAAGTTCACCGGAGGGATCGGTAGTCCCATTCCCATCATTAGTTATGAGTAGGATATCAGTGAGAAACCGGCCAATAAGCAACGCATCATTGATATCAATCTTTCCGTCTTTGTTGAAATCAGCCGGCCCCTCATTGAAGTTGGGCGGATTTGACTTTGATACAAATTTGACAATCAGCAAAGCATCATCCATAGTTAAGACTCCGTCTCCGTTGACATCACCCAAGATAGCCTCGGTTATGTTAAAAGATTCGCTGTAACCGCAAACTTCAAGATCATAACGGTAGGCATCGTATACCTTAATGGAATAACCCTCGCCTTCCAAATCCATCGAAATTTTCCAGTTATATTCCCCGGTATTCGGGACGGTTGCAATCGCTCCGATGCGCTGACCCCAACGCCATAACTCTATTGTTACGGTATTGCATTCCTGAAAACCTATAATCTGCCAGGTTATTTTATGA
>JAEYRX010000066.1 GCA_023435225.1 Bacillota bacterium | reverse complement strand
GTTCGACGCCGTGTGTCTGGCCGTGGGTGCCACGCAGCCGCGCGGGCTCACGGTGCCCGGCGCCGACCTGCAGGGCGTGCACTACGCGATGACGTACCTCGAGCAGCAGAACCGGGTCGTGGCCGGCGACGCCGTGCCCGACGCCGAGCGTATTCTCGCCACCGGCAAGCGGGTCATCATCCTCGGTGGCGGCGACACCGGCGCCGACTGTCTCGGCACCGCCCATCGGCAGCAGGCCGCGAGCGTGCGTCAGTACGAGATCGCGCAGCGTCCGCCGGACAGCCGCAGTGCGGGGGATCCGTGGCCGCTCTGGCCGAACATCTACCGTGTCTCGGCGGCGCACGAAGAGGGTGGTGTGCGCGACTACGCGGTGATGACCACCCATCTCGAGGGCGAGGACGGCGTGCTGAAGCGCCTGCATGCCGTGCGCGTGGAGCAGGTGCAGCGCAACGGTCGCATGGCGTTCGAGCCGATTCCCGGCACGGAGTTCAGCGAAGAGGTCGACCTGTTGCTGCTGGCCATGGGCTTCACCGGCCCCGAGAAGCACGACCTGTTCACGCAGCTCGACGTCGCATGCGATGCGAGCGGCCGGGTACAGGCCGACGCGGTGACGCGTCAGACCTCGGCGCCGGGCGTTTTCGTGGCCGGCGACGCACGGCGCGGCGCGTCGCTCATCGTCTGGGCCATTGCGGAAGGGCGGGAGACGGCTGCACAGGTGGACGCTTACTTAATGCCTAATGCCTAATGCCTAATGCCTAATGCCTAAGAAAATTATAATCCAAATTCATTATACAACACTTTAATAGCTTGGGCTACCTCGTCTTCCGGGATGAGACAAGAGATGGTTATTTCCGAGTCTACTGTCTGAAGCAATTTTAAATGTTGTTTATGAAGAGTTTCAACCACCCGGACCATAATACCAGGGACATCCTGCATCCCAACCCCAATTAAGGCAATTTTACCACAATGAGGCAGTAATTCCACTTGAAAGCCTAAAGGCAACAACAGATCCCCAACTTTACCCAGCGTTTCTTGTTTAACAATAAAACTTACTTGTCCGGCGGAAACGGAATTCATATCAACACTTATACCTGCTTCTGCCAGAACCTTAAATACTTTAACCGAATCCTCAGAGCTTAAAGAACCGCTCTTCGGTTTAACCAACACTCGGCCTAATCCTGTTTGGTGAGCTATTCCCGTAATTATCCGGGAAGATTTTCCGTCGGAGATTAGGGTACCTCCATCCTCAGAAAAAGTACTTTTAACTTTAACCGGGACTTTTTTATCTCTGGCTATAGCTACTGCGCGTGGATGAACTACTTTAGCTCCGTGATTAGCCATTTCACATATTTCTTGGTAAGATAACTCCCGAAGAATTTTGGCCTCCGGAATAATTCGTGGGTCAACAGTCATTACTCCGTCAACATCGGTATAAATCTCTACAATCTCTGCATCTAAAGCGGATCCTAAAGCAGTAGCAGTAGTATCGGAACCACCTCTACCCAAAGTAGTTATGTCTCCGCCGGCGGTTATTCCCTGAAATCCGGCCACAATTACTATTTTACCTTCCCCAAGATGTTGCAACATATTCTCGGGATTTATTCCTAAAATTTGGGCTTCGCCATAATTATTATCAGTAACAATACCGGCTTGCCCACCACTTAAAGCTACCGCTGGATGCCCATGTTTCTCCAAAGTTTGGGCCATTACGACAGTTGAAATTATTTCACCGCAAGATATAAGTAAATCAAGTTCCCGCGGGGAAACATCCAGGTCGATTGATTTTACCAATTGAATCAAAGTATCGGTTGCATAAGGTTCTCCTTTACGGCCCATAGCAGAAACGACTACTACTACCGAAAAACCTTCTTCTTTAGCTTTAATTATTTTAGCAACCGCTTTTGTTCTGCCATCTTCGGCAGCTACTGAGGTCCCACCAAATTTCTGTACTATTATTCGCATCTTTACCATCCTTGCTATCTTAATCTAAAGTCTAAAAGTCAAAAGTCCGAAGTCCAAAGCTGGAGTATTTACCGTCGACTTTTAGCTTGCTAGTTTCGACCCGTCTTTTAACATTTAACAATACCCATACAATCCGGGAACAAAGGCCACTTTCAAAACTATTCACGTTGCCTGTTGCCTGTTGCCTGTTGCCTAGTAATAATATCCAACCACTTAAAGGCCTCTGATAATCTAGTCTCAACTTGTTCAAAAGAGGTTCCACCCTCGGAACTACGTACACTAACTACTCTTAAGATATCCAAGACTTCATAGACGTCCTCGGTAATTAAAGATGACTCAGCCTGGAATTCTTCCAGACTCAATTCCTCAAGGCGCTTTTTATTATCTATACAATATTTCACCAATCTCCCAACTATTGCATGGGCCGATCTAAACGGCAATCCTTTAGCTACTAGATAGTCGGCCAGATCAGTAGCGTTAAGATATCCATCTTTAGTCGCTTCCAACATTTTTTCTCGCTTGAAAGAAATTGTCTGAAGCATAGGAATAAAAATACTCAAACAAATTTTCACGGTATCAATCGCATCAAAAAGCGCTTCTTTGTCTTCTTGCATATCTTTGTTATAAGCCAAAGGCAGACCTTTCATCACCGTTAAAATTGTAATTAAGTCCCCGTAAACCCGACCGGTTTTGCCCCGAATTAGTTCCGCCACATCCGGGTTTTTTTTCTGCGGCATTATACTGGAACCGGTACTATAAGCATCATCCATCTCAATGAATCCGAATTCCATGGAAGACCAAATCACCAACTCTTCACAAAAGCGGGAAAGATGCATCATAATTAATGAAATACCAAAAATAACTTCGGCTACAAAATCCCGATCGCTAACCGCATCAAGACTATTTTGGATAACCCCGTTAAGTCCTAGCTCTTCGGCCACTTGTTGCCGGTTAATTGGAAATCCTGTACCTGCTAACGCTCCTGCTCCCAATGGTGAAACATTTACTCTTTGTAAACAATCAGTAAGACGTTGATAATCCCGTTTAAACATCTCATAATAAGCCAACAAGTGGTGAGCCAGAATTATTGGCTGAGCCCTTTGTAAATGAGTATATCCCGGCAGAACTGTCTCTTTTTCCCTAGCCGCAATCTCTAAAATTGTTTTAAATAATTCTTTTAAAAGATTTTGAATAAGATTTATTTCTTTCCTAGTATATAATCTGGCATCCAAAGCTACTTGATCATTGCGGCTACGGGCTGTATGTAATTTCTTGCCCAACTCGCCGATTTCCGTGATTAAAAGTTTTTCAATATTCATATGAATATCTTCAGCAGCTACATCCCATTCAACCTGCCCGGTTTTTACTCTTTCTAAAATTCTCTTTAAGCCAATGACGATCTTTTCCGCCTCAGCATGAGAAATAACTCCGCAATTACCTAGCATAGTTGCATGAGCAATACTGCCTTGAATATCCTCTTCCGCTAAACGGTAATCAAAATGAATGGATGAATGAAAATCATCCATTAAAGCCCCGGTTTCTTTCTGAAAACGTCCGCCCCAGGCTTTCATGATACTCCTCCAAATAAAAATAATGAGAATTTATTCCACGTCTAGGTATTTAAAACCTTTTTCATTTAGTAAATATTTTGGGAAGCGCTGATTAATCCGATTTTGTGCGAGCAAATATGCGGCATTAGGCATTTTGCGAAGCGCAAAATCGTCACTTATCCAATTAATCAGCGCTTCCTTAGATGTCTCTTTCCTCAATGACTCGTTTTGATTTTTTTTCGCTCCTGGGTAGAGCTCCTATCGGAACTACTTCAACATCGATAATTATTCCGATCCGCTTTTTAAAATTAAGACCTACCAGTTCGCGAAGTTGCTCCGGATTGACACCGGTTTCTCCTTCAACCCTCAATAACATATGATCCCGGGCTTCTATTCTGGTAAGCTTGACTTGATATTCACTACTGGCGCCCAGAGTTTCTTTTAACAAATCTTCGATTTGACCCGGATAAATGTTTACTCCCTTTATTTTGATCATATCGTCACTACGGCCTAAGATCCGATCGATTCTTGGATATACACTGCCGCATGGGCAGATCCCCGGGATGATCCTGGTTAAATCCCGTGTCCGGTACCGTACTAGAGGAGCGCCTTCTTTAGATAAAGTAGTAATTACCAGTTCGCCTAATTCTCCATCAGGCAATACCTTACCGCTAATTGGATCAATTATTTCAAAATAAAGAAAATCCGACCAATAATGGATCCCTTGATGGAACTGACAGTCGATTCCAATTCCTGGCCCATATATTTCGGTTAAACCATATATATCGAAAGTTTCAATCCCCAATTCATTTTCAATCCGGGAACGCATTTTATCGCCCCAGCGTTCCGAACCCATAATCCCGGTTTTTAAACGAATTTTATCTCTCAAATGCCGCTTCTGGACTTCTTCGGCTAATAATAACGCATAAGAAGACGTACTGCACAGGACGGTTGATTTTAAGTCCATCATCATCTGTAATTGTTTTTCCGTATTACCTGGTCCTATTGGAATGGCCATTGCACCCATTCGTTCAACTCCAGCTTGAAATCCAATGCCGGCAGTCCATAAACCGTAACCCGGAGTGATCTGTACCCGATCCTCTCTGTTTAATCCGGCATAAGTATAACAACGGGCAAACATTACAGCCCAATCATGAACATCGTGACGGGTATATGGAATAATAATCGCCTGTCCCGTTGTACCGGAAGAAGAGTGGATCCTGACTACTTCGCGATCCAGTACTGCTTGAAGGCCCAGAGGATAAACCTCTCGGAGTTCTTCTTTGGTGGTAAAAGGCAATTTAATAAAATCTTCATTTCCTTTAAATTTTGCGGTATCAAGTTCTAATTGTTTATATTTGCGTTGATAAAAAGGACTATTGGTCACAACTCTGGATACCAACTTTTTCAGAGCTCCATCAAGAAACTCCGAAGCTCCATTCTCCACTAGCTTTAAATAATCAGGATTATGTAAGTCCTGATGCTCAACTGCGATTTCCTTGTTAATCATCTCATCTAACCTCCACTTAAATCAGGTGACAATTGACAATTAAAACCAATAATATGAAAAGCTAAATATATATGTTTTTAACTATTAACTTTAAACTATCAACTATTAACTGAAATTTCGTTTCCCATTTCAAAGGCACGTTCATTTATCTCTTTAGCCCGTTCCGGGACCATTTCCAACAATACTTTTTTTAACTCATTTTTATCAAAAGGAAGCAACCCTGAAGCTGATAATGCTCCCAACATCACCGAATTTACGGTTTTAAAACTACCAGCTACTGTTGCTAGTTTAAATGCATCTAAAAAAATCATTTTTATCGGAAGTGAACATAAATAATTTTGAATTGCTTCCAAAGGATAAGCTGAAGTTCCTAATGTCACCGTTACCGGCTGTATAGAGTGGATATTTACCAATCCAAAGCCGTCGGGTTTAACTAAGTTACAAGCCCGTTGTGTTTCGGCCGGTTCAAAACCAAGCAGAATATCAGCCTTGCGTTCTCCTATTAAGGGGCCGTAATCAGCAGCGCCGATTCTTACGTGACTTTGAACAGATCCCTCTCTTTGGGCCATTCCGATGGTCTCGGAAGTTCTGGCAAAAAGCCCGGCATTTAAAGCTGTTTGAGCTAAAACACGTGAGGCTAATACCGTCCCTTGACCGCCTACTCCGGTAATAATAATATCAAGTTTGTTATTCATTCCGGAATCACTTCCTTCACTGCGCCTACACTACAAATCTGACTGCATAAACCGCATCCGTGACAGGCTGAACTGATTTGGGGCTTATCTTCGACCAAAAACGCCGGACAGCCGAGTTCCCGAATACAACGACGGCAATTATTACATAGAGTATGATCGATTTGGAACCGGCGTTTTGATTTAGTAATTGCAGCACAAGGAGCCTTTAATACCAAAGCGGCTACTCCGGGAAATTCAAGAGCTCGTTTAATTAAAGCTACAGTATTTTTAAATTCCAGCGGATTGATTGTTTCGACAAATTGAACGCCACAAGCTTTAATAACTGCTACCGGATCGATAGCGGCCGTCGGAGAACCAACCGCAGTCCGTCCCATACCGGGATGCGGTTGATGTCCGGTCATAGCGGTAGTGCTATTATCCAGCAACACTATTTTTATAGGATGATTGTTATAAACCGCATTGATAACTCCGGGTATCCCGGTATGAAAAAAAGTAGAATCCCCGATAAAGGCAAAAACAGGTCGATTAGGGTCCATTTGTTGAAGACCTTGGGCAATTGTCAACCCAGCTCCCATACACAAACAAGTATCTACCATTGAAAGTGGCGGAGCATTTCCTAGCGTATAGCATCCGATATCTCCGGTATAAATCGCATCGCTACCTTTAGTAGCAGCCTTTACCGCATAAAAAGCCGCCCGGTGAGGGCAGCCGGCGCATAGGACCGGGGGTCTGACAGGTAATTCCGGCGCTTCTTTATTCAAGGAAAGATTAACGGTTCCATTCTTCAAGTTCAATATATTGGAGATAGTCTTAATGATAAGATCAATATTATATTCACCGGCTCTGGGCAAATCTCCGGAATTCTTACCGTGAATTACACCTTTAAAGCCGGATTTACCTGCGATAGTAATAATATTTTCTTCAATAACCGGATCTAGCTCCTCAACCACTAAAACTTCATCTACCATCTCTAAGAAGTCAGCAATTTTATTTACCGGCGCCGGATGAGGCGTCCCAATCTTTAAAATGGTAGGATTGAGTTTTAAGCGTTCAACCGCTTCCATTACATAAAGATAAGAAATACCTCCGGCAACAATGCCAAAGCGGTTTCCCGGTTTAATTGGGTTCCAGGGGCCGGCGCTGAAATCATTACTAAGTTTGATTAATTGTTCTTCCAATTTCTGATGATTTAGATAAGATAAACGAGGGAAAATTACCCACTTAGGATCTTTGACAAACCCAACAGGTTTGTTCTCTTGAATAATATCATTTTCAATACCGGCAGTAGCATGGCAGACTCTAGTGGTAGGACGTAAAAAGACCGGTGTTTGGTATCGATGAGATAATGCAAATGCCGCTTTAGTCATTGCCAATGCCTCTTCCGGAGAAGACGGATCAAATACAGGTAATTTGGCAAATTTGGCAAAAACCCGGGTATCTTGTTCGGTTTGCGAAGAATGCGGACCGGGATCATCCGCCACTACTACCACCATTGCTCCTTTGACGCCAATATAAGCCAAACTCATCAAAGGGTCACTAGCGACGTTTAAACCTACTTGCTTCATGGCCACCAAAGTATAAGCCCCGGTATAAGCAGCTCCAGCTGCTACCTCTAGTGCTACTTTCTCATTGACCGACCATTCAGCATAAAAACCAAAATCCCTTGACCATTCAGCCAAGGTTCCCACTATTTCTGAGGATGGGGTCCCGGGATAAGCAGTTGCCAAATTTAAGCCTGCTTCAACCGCGCCACGGGCGATCGCCTCATTCCCCATTAGTAATTTTTTAGCCAACAAAGGTCACCTCGGTTTATTCATTGAAGTGCTATATTCGCGATTTAAATGAGGATTCCTTTTTATTAAGGATATTAACTCGCGCCGAGACGCAGAGTTAAAAAAATAATTGATATTATGTTCTTGTTTTTCTCCCCGCCTCAGCGCCTCTGCGGGATAATAACAGATGTATGTTGGACTTTGATATGCCGTTTATTATTAAATAGTCAAATATAAACTTATTCCTACAAATACTACTAAAGCTATATTGATTAACAAATCAACCGTAGTAAATTTATTTCGATGCAAATATGTGCGTTTTCCAACTCCAAACCCCCGGGTTTCCATAGAAATCGCCAACCGCTCGGCTTTTTTTACCGAAGTAATCATTAGCGGGATAGCTAAGGGGCAAATTGAAAAGAACTTGGTCAAGAAATTACGCCCATCCAAACGGTGAGCCCTGGAACATTGGGCTTGTACGATCTGTTCCATTTCATTCATAAAAGTCGGAATAAACCGGAGGGAAGTAATAAACATAAAGGCATATGTATAAGGAATTTTTATCTTTTCTACCAGCATTATCACTAAGTCTTTTACCTGGGTTGTAGCCAATAAAATTGGGAAACTGGAGGCTATCACCATTAAACGAACACCTAAAGCCAGCGACATAATTACTCCTTGATCCGTAATCCTTAGAATATTAGTATTAGGGATTAAAGCAAACAAGGTTTTTCCTTCGGAGATAAAAAATATCTGAAAGGCCAGAAAAAAAAGCGCAAAAAACAACAATCCTCTAAAAACAGGCAGCATTTCTTTTAATATTTTAGCAAAAAAAGCCACTAAGACCACTGATAAAAATAATAAAGCCAACACCAGCGGATCCTTAAAAACAAAGCTTAACATCATTACCAGTAGTGACCATAATAATTTGGTTAAAGGATTAAGTTTATGCACAAATGAATCACGGCGGATATAATTAGCTACAATTGACATTTAGGTCACTCCCTAAAACTTTCATTACCTGAGCAAATAATTCTTCAACCGAGATTGCTTTATCGAACCGGCTTTGGTTACTTCCGAATCTCTGAACCAAACGGGCAATCTGCGGCGGATAGAGATTAGTTTTTTCTAAGATTTCCGGCTGATAAAAAACATTCCGGCAGGTATCATCAAGTAAAATCCGGCCTTGGCTAAGGACAATAACCCTTTCCGCATATCTGGCCACCAACTCCATATCATGAGTGACAAAAATAATTGTGTGCCCTTGAGTATGGAGTTTTTTTACCATCTCCATAATCTCAATTCCTTCTTGATAATCCTGGCCGGTGGTTGGCTCGTCTAAAACCATTACTTCCGGCTTCATGGAGAGCAGAGAAGCAAAGGCAACCCGCTGCCGTTGCCCTTTACTTAAAAACAGGGGATTTTCCGATAAATAAGCTGATAAGCCTACTTGAGAAGCAGCTTCTAAAACCCTATCCTTGATTTCGCTTTTATTAAGGCCAAGATTTCCAGGGCCAAATCCGATTTCTTTTTCAACTGTCGGCATAAAAATCTGATGGTCGGGATTTTGGAAAAGATAGCCTACTTTACGCGCTAAAACCCCGGTAGTACTCTCTTTGGTGTTAATCCCATCAATAAAAATGTCACCGGAAGAAGGTTTTAATAGTCCGTTAAACTGTTTTAACAAAGTAGTCTTTCCGGCCCCATTTTGTCCAATTAGGGCCACAAATTCACCTTGGCGGATTTCGAAATCAAGGTCTTCCAAAACCGGGATACCGTTTGAATAATGATATTGTAATTTTTGTACTTTAATCATAATTTGCCCCCAAAGCTTTTCAATAAGCCCCAATAAGCTTCATCAACGGTTAAAGGGAGCTCTTCATTATAAACGCCGTTTTCCTTTAACAAAATAGCCAATTCACTCACCGGCGGCGCCTTTAAACCAATACCGCTTAAAAGCTCCGGTTCATTGATAACTTCCCTGGGAGACCGGTCGCTTACCAATTTCCCCTGGTTAAAAATTATTAAACGATGGATGTATTCCATTATAATGTTTATTTTTTGTTCCACTACAACGATAGTCAAGTTGTAACGTTCATTAAGTTGTTTAAGAACTTCAAAGACTTCAATCGTCCCGATTGGGTCCAATTCCGAAGTAGGCTCATCCAAGATTAAAATTTCCGGCCGTAATGCTATGGCTGCAGCAATAGCAACTCGTTGCTTTTGGCCGCCCGACAGTTCGGTGGTTGAACGTTCACGTAGTTTAGTAATCCCGGTGAGTTCTAGCGCTTCAGTTATCCGCTCTTCGATTATTGTCGGCTCCACTCCGAAGTTCTCCAATCCAAAGGCAATTTCATCCTCTACGGTTGGCGCCACAATTTGGGCTTCCGGGTCCTGAAAAACACTTCCTACCTGCCGGGATATTTCCGCACAGCTTGTTTCAAAAGTATCAACCCCGTTAATCAACACTTTGCCTTGGAATTTACCATCCTGAAAATGCGGGATGATTCCATTAATACAAAGCATTAAGGTTGATTTGCCGGCGCCGGCCGGGCCGGTAATTCCAACAAATTCACCTGTTTGCACTTGAAAGTTAATATCCGATAAAGCTTGATATTCCGAACCTGAATATGTAAATGAAAGATTTTCAATTGAAATTACCGGCTTCATTAATTTTATCTCCTAATTTATCCCGGCAAAGCCGGAACCAAAAATATCCTCTTTGTAATTTTATAGAAATCCGTAATCCATTTAATCCGTGTTAATCCTGTCTATTAAAAACATTCATTTAGACAGGATTTACACAGATTAACATGGATTTTGAAGATCGCGTTAGAGGCTTATATTAACGCCTTAAAGCGGCTTTTAATGGGAAATATAAAACACTTACCAAAATTGCATTGGCCAAGGCAGTAATTAAGACTACACTTGTTAAAGCTGCAAAAGCCGGAGCGTTTTTCCCACCGGCAGTCAGTAAGAAAATCATAGTACTAATATATGAGAACCCGCTGGCAGCAGTACCGAGGAATGTAATAACAAATGGACGGACATATTTTAGAAAACCCATTTCCAGACTGATCATAGCTAATATTCCAACTACAATTGCTCCAATCGGCTCGCTAATAAAGTTTAAAAATGGAATAATCGACTTGGTGGTTACCATACATACGGCGGCTGAAACTAACCCGATACCGATGATTCCGATCATTTTTGGGCGTAACAGTAAAATTGCTAAGCAATACATGCCAATAATGAAGTTAGGGGTGATACCGGCGAACGGTGGGGTAAACATCCGCAGAACCGCTCCTACGGCTAATAAAACAGCAACTACAGCTACATCTACTGCTTTTAAACCTTTCTTCTCTACTACTCTCGTCTCTACACTCATCTAAAAGCCCTCCTAATAATATTTTTTATCTCCTGACATTTGTATCTAAGGAAGCGCTGATTAATCCGATTTTGTGCGAGCAAATATGCGGTATTAGGCATTTTGCGAAGCACAAAAACGTTACTTATTCAATTAATCAGCGCTTCCCTAAAAATCAATAACATTTTTCAAAGATGTAATTAAATGAAACACAAATGTCTTTTGACCAAACAAAAAACCGGGCAACCAGCGCCCGGTTAAATAACTTTATGTATTGTCAACCACTGCACTCGTCTTAACTCGTCTTAACTATTCTATTCTTTCTAAACTAAAGCTTAACTATAAAATAATATAACAAATATTATAGCGAAAGTCAATTTCAAATCTCAAGAAGGAAATTTTGGTAATTAATCGAATTAAATACAAGTTAATATGCAAATTAAGGGAGTTTCATAATTACCCTTAATTGAGTTTTCGATGAAGTAGATGCTTCGATGCTTGTTGTTTACATCAATAAGAGATAATATCTATTATAGATATTGATGGAAACAACCATATAGTGAATAACCTAGATGCGGCTATCAATATATTGTATCGGAATGTTAAATTTTTTGTTATCAAAATCCTCAATTGTTAATTTTAATAATACAGGTGAACGAGCTCTAGTATTTTGATAAGAAGTAATGTAATATAATGTAATATTCAGAAAGAAAAACAGGTGGTTAGTTAAATGCGAAAGTTTGTAAGATTTTATTCATTTTTTTTGATATTTTTATTTATTATCCTACTTTCTCCTCTTGCCCTAGGACAAACCAGCAAGCCAATTAATTTGGACTTTAAAAATGCCGACTTAAAAGATGTATTAAGGATTCTTGCTTCCCAAGAAGGCGCCAATTTCCTTATTGATAATGAAGTTAGTGGTTCAGTCACCATTCATCTTAGCAAAGTGACCTTTGAGGACGCTTTAGGTATTATTGCCCAAACTAATAATTTGGTTATTACCAAAGATAACAATCTATATACTATCACCCAAGTCGATAACTCGGTTTTAAACGTTGAATATCAAGATAACTTATTGACTCTGGAAGCCCAAAATGCCCGTTTGATTAAGGTTTTAAAAGCTATTTCAGAGAAGGCCGGAGTTAATCTGGTTCCTGACCCTGATTTGAAAGAACGAATTACCCTCAGCTTCAGTCGTGTTTCATTGGAAAACGGGATTGATACGGTTTTATTTCAGGCCAACTGTATGGCCGAGAAAAACGGCGCCGTCACTTTCATCAGAAAGAAGCCAACCAATCAAATGCCGTTTAATATAAGTTATCAAAATGATTTATTGACTGTTGACGCTAAAAATGTCCCTATTTCCATTCTGGCCCGATCAATTACTGAAAAGACGGGGGTCTCGATCGTCCCCAACCAAGATGTAACATCTAATATCACTATCTATTTTCAAAATCTCCCTTTACCGGACGCCTTGAATATTTTATGCCAATCCAATAACTTGCAATTAATCCGGGACGGATTGGCCTGGCGGATCGCCCGGAGTTCCAGTTTTTCTCAAGGCGGCCAAAACCTCCAGATTAATTATGACTCCAGGAATGAATTATTCGATCTGGAGATTCAGACGGCTTCAATAACTTCGGTAATCAGTGATATGGCCCGAAAAGCCAACCTCAATCTGGTGATAATGGCCCAAGTTAATTGGACCGTCAATAATATTCGTCTCAAAAAGTTAAAATTCACTGAAGCGCTGGACTATTTATTAAAAGGTACCATCTTTACCTATAAATTAATAAACGATACCTATTTAATCGGCGATGGTTTATCAATCAGGCCCGAAAATGCCGAATTTGCCGATGTAAAGGTATACCCGATCAAATATTTAAAAGCCGATCAATTACTAAATACCTTGCCCCCGGTCTTTCCAAGGCAGAGTTTTGTTTTGATGCAGGAAAAAAACGCCTTAATAGTAACAGCCGTCCCTGCGGTGCATCAGCTTTTTGAGGAGTATTTAAAACAAATTGATGCGGAAAATAACGAAGATCGTACGGAACTAATTAAAATTAAATATTTAAAGGCTGAGGATGTATTGAAGTTAATACCGGCTTCGATTCCGAAAACCGATATTATTGTGGTTAAGGAGTTGAATTCAATCACCGTCACCGGTCCCCAAAATGTAATCAATCAAGTAAAACAGTACATTGAGAAAGTGGACCAGGTTAATCCGATGATTGTATTTGATATTAGTATAATCCAGGTATCCAATTCCAATGATTTAGATTGGACGCCTCCTTCCGGAGCCATTAAATTAAATGATGGAAAACAACTATCTATTGGTCTTAGTCCTAAGGAGTCTACATTTACATATGATGAAGCATCCGGTTCCATTAAGGCTACTCTAACTGCTTTGATTAATAAAGGCAAGGCTAAAGTACTTTCCAATCCTACAATTACTACCTTAAACGGTTATCCGACAAACTTTAGTGTTTCCACTAAAAGAGTTTATTCCATTAAAACAGCTACAACCGATTCAGATAATAAACCCGTACAGGCTTATACTGATAAATCATTTGATTCCGGTTTATATATTACTATTACTCCTTGGGTTGCGGAAAATAAGATTACAATGGAGATTAAGCCGAAAATTAGTGAATACGGATCTATTCCTGATAATACCAGTGTACCGGAGACTTTTGAACGCTCTACCGAAACAACAATAAGAGTAGATGATAATCAGACGATAGTAATAAGCGGCTTAAAAAAATCCAATAAATCGACTACTATTTCTAAAATCCCGATTTTAGGTGATATTCCGCTATTGGGTTACCTCTTTAAAAAACGAAAAAACATCGATTCGCAGGAAGAGTTTGTTATTTTAATTACTCCTCATCTGGTTTACGATGGAAAAGAAAATAGTGAGGTAACTAAAAAGATTATCGAGCCTATGAATACGGATATAAAAGAGGAAGTAGAAAAGGAGATAAATCCGGAAGGTACTACGGACGGGAAGGAAGGCAAGAAAAGGAAGAAGAAAGAATAAGAAATTAAACAGACAATCGCCGGAGTAGCTATTAACTCCGGCGGTTTTTTTGGGATTCAATTGTGTTTAAAAAATGGATACAACCCGAAGCACTAATCTCCCTCACGAACCTTTCTTTTTATTCTTCACTTTCATTCTTTCCCGTCCAGGGCAGCGACAAGACCAGGCAGCCGGAGAGTTCATAGACGGTAAATTTACAGCCGGGTTTGAAACCGTGACGTTCCAGCCATTGGCCGGAGAGGCGGATCTGGGGGACTGTTTTTCCGTTGGTGCGGATTGAGCCAACGGTGTGGTGGTGGAGTTTTATCGGCATGGATTATTCCTCCCGGGATAGGCGTGAGTGTGAGTGAGGTGACGAGGACGCCTATTTTTGGTTGATTTGGTTAGGTAAAAATGTATATTGGAAACTTGGGTGTAGATACCCCTATCTGGCCTTGCGAGGCCACCTTTCCCCGCCCGGCTAACCATTACCCATATCTTGGGAAGAAGATTGAATTGATCGAAAATATTCAACAAATAAAAGTCCTTCATTAAGTTTTTGTAGGCCGCGCCATAAGACTTTGACACCTGGCTTACCATCATGTT
>JAEYRX010000036.1 GCA_023435225.1 Bacillota bacterium | reverse complement strand
CCCAACTCCAAACCCAATTTAACATCAGATAACAACTTCAAGGCCTCCTGTGAAGTAAGCATTCGGGCTTGGGTCAAGACTCCATAAGAACGGCAAATCCGATCTTCCAATTGAATTTTCGAATCTCGCATTAAAGCTTCTCTTACTGCCCTTTCCCGTTCAATCAATTGCCGGCAGACGCTCTTCAAGTTACTTGCTAAGTCTGTCTCAGAATGACCCATAGTTACTGAATTGGAGATCTGATAAATATCACCCATTGACTCCGTACCTTCACCATATAGGCCTCTAATGCTTATTCCTATATGAGTCAAAGCAGCCAACACTTTTTTCACCTGATCAACCATTGCCAGTCCTGGAAGATGGAGCATAACTGATGCCCTGATTCCTGTTCCCGCGTTAGTAGGACATGCTGTCAAATAACCGCAATTTTCATCAAAACAAAGGTCAATATGCTCTTCAAGATAATCGTCAATTCTGTTAGCCAACCCCAAAGCTTCTTCTAAAGTAAATCCCGGTGTGATGGCTTGAATCCGCAAATGGTCTTCTTCGTTAACCATAATACTGACCGATTGTTCTTGATTTACCAGTAAGGTCCGGTTTTGTGGCTTTTCAATAAACTGTGGACTGCACAAATGTTTTTCTACCAAAATCAAACGGTCGTTCTGAGATAAATCTTCAACTTTAATCACAGCCATCGGTTCCAACGGTGGTTTATTTTTAATTATCCCGGTGATCTCTTCCACGACCTGTTTCAATTGCTCTTGTTTGGCATAACTGGGGAAAGGATATCCCTTAAAGTTACGCGCCAGACGTATCCGGCTGCTAATAGTGACGTCACCGGCTTCTCCTTCGGACTTTATCCATGAGGGTAAAAAATCGTTAAAATGTTCTTGTCTATTCAAACTAATCCCTCCTTACAGTTCCTTTTCCAAATTCCTAATTTCATCACGAAGAAAGGCCGCTTTTTCATAATCCTCTCTCCCAATTGCTTGTTGCAATTGTACTCGCAAATCATCAATTTCTTTGCGGACCCGGAATTTGCCGCCGGAACGTTTGGGAACTTTTCCGGTATGACGAACACTACCATGTATCTTTTTTAGTAAAGGCTCCAGCCCACTTTGAAAGTTTCGGTAACATTCCCCGCAACCCAATAAACCGTTATTAGTAAAATCAGAGAAAGTCAAACCACAATTTTGACAATATATTTCTTGTTGAGAATCCGGTTGATGATAAAGGTTTAAATCACCCTCCAATAAACCGGCTATCAAATTTTGAAAGCTAAAACTGGGTTCAAAAATTATCCCCAGTTCATTACCGGCATTTTTAGCGCAGACCTCACATAAATGCAGTTCAGTTTTATCATTATTTAAAATTTTAGTTAAATGAACTGTAGCGGGTCTTTCTTGACATTTTTGACACAGCATATTAACACCCCATTTCTCTACTTAGATAATGCTATCGACGCTTGTCGTTCACCCAGCCTTATTTTCATTCTTTCAGGTGCGCAGCGGAAGCTGGCGTGGACGACTATATAGAAAATGCTATCGACGCTTGTCGTTCACCCAGCCTTATTTTCATTCTTTCAGGTGCGCAGCGGAAGCTGGCGTGGACGACTATCAAGAAAATGCTATCGAGGCTTGTCGATCTACGTTAATCTTCATTATTTTATTTGGGTCAATAGAAAATTGACGTGAACGACTATGACATCTTATTCTCCGGTTTTACTACCTAACACCATTAAAAGAGCTTTTAAAAATTTAGCCCGTAAAAAATCCGCTTGTTCTACCGGGATACCGGATAACTCATCATTCAATAATTTATGAATTAATTGAGCCGATGGCAGCCCGATTAAATCCCCCTCTACTAGTCTACTCAACAATTGGGCTACATTTTCTTCATCAATCTCATCCGGTATTAACTCTCCAATCAACTGAGGATAGCTTTCTACTTCCCATGAAACCTGGGTAATCCTAATATAACCGCCGCCGCCTCTTTTACTCTCTACAATATAACCACTATTAAGACCAAATCGTGTCTCCAAGACATAATTAATCTGTGACGGAGCACAACGAAACATTTTGGCAAGTTCTCTACGCTGCAGTTCTATGCTTTTCTTCTCCACCAAAATACGGCGCAAATATTGTTCTATAAAATCAGCTAAACTACCCATTTTTTACTCCTGACCTTATCTGACCATATTGTAATAAATAGAACTCCAAAAAACAAGGGAAGGTGAATTATATTCCTTCCCAAAATTGCTCTTTTATAATAAATAGCTCCCTCTTAGAAGCTCTCCTTTATGTTTTATGCAAATTACTTCGTTTTTATCGCCTTATGAACAAATATGGATTTAACTTCTTTCCATTCTGTTCCACTTCAAAATGAAGATGACTTCCGTAAGCCCGGCCGGTCGCTCCGACTAAACCAATAATCTCCCCTTGTTTTACCAGTTCCCCTCTGTTTACCATCATTTTGGATAAGTGTCCGTAATAGGTACAATATCTACCATGTTTAATTTTGATTAACTGCCCATAACTTCCCAACCACCCGGCAAATATTACTCTTCCGGAACCGGCTGCTTTTACCGGTGTACCAATAGGCGCTGCCAGATCAAGACCGTAATGCATTCTTCCCCATCGTATTCCATAACGGGAAGTCATAAATCCTCTGATCGGTCTAATAAAAAAACTTGATTTGGCAGATTTTAAAGGCCTAGACGGTAAAAAAATCGATGTACCTATTATCAACTTATTTTTAACCAAAGGATTTAGCCTTCTAAACTGCCACAATTTTATATTATACTTCTTTAAAATAGAATATAAGGAGTCGTCCGGTAAAACCCGGTATCGCTGTATAAACAAAGCTTTTTCATCTACCGGTGGGATATAAAGAACCAGCCCCTCTTTTATCCGGTTAGGATTACTGATATTATTAATTGTTTTTAATGAACCAAGCGGGACAAAGTATTCCTTACTTAACTGATATAAATTCTCACCTTTTTTTATAGTATGCTTTATTAATTCTATTTCTAATAAGGCTCTTTTAGTTATAAAGCTTCGAACCGGAGTCAACGAATCCCCCGGATCGGAGTTTATTTTACTAAGCATTTGACTGTTCACCAATGAAACCGAAAAATTATTTATAGCGCTTACCAATAAAAAAATTAGCCAAAAATAAACCTGCCATTTTTTAAATATTATTTTCACGCTGGATCCTCCAAAAAAAGAAAGTCCTACCTGTAGTCTTACCCTACCTGGAGGACCTAATTCTGGAAATTATTTCTATCAATTCAATTTAATATATATTATGATTACTTGTCGGTATTATTTCTTTTCTTTAAAACGTTTTCGGCAAAAGAAGAGGTCATAATCATCTCTCGAAACTCCTCATTTGATTTGGTATGAGTTAACCTATCCAATAAAAGCTCGGTGGTCTCCGCCGGGCCTAATGAGCCTAATACTTTTCTTAAAACCCAAGTACATTCTAACTCTTCCGGCTTTAATAATAATTCTTCTTTTCTGGTACCGGATTTAATAATATCAATTGCCGGGAAAATCCGACGATCAGCCAGCTTACGGTCAAGATGAAGCTCCATATTACCGGTTCCTTTAAATTCCTCAAAGATCACATCATCCATCCTCGAACCGGTCTCAACTAAAGCAGTGGCCATTATGGTCAAACTGCCACCTTCCTCAATATTTCTAGCTGCACCAAAAAACCTTTTCGGTTTATGCAAAGCACTGGGGTCGACACCACCGGATAACGTTCTTCCACTGGGAGGTTCTACTAAGTTATAGGCGCGGGCTAACCGGGTAATTGAATCAAGTAAAATGATCACATCTTTACCGATTTCAACCATTCTTTTGGCCCGTTCAAGTACTAATTCAGCCACCCTGACATGGTTATCAGCCGGTAAATCAAAGGTTGAACTTACAACTTCCCCTTTTACCGAGCGGGACATATCGGTTACTTCTTCCGGCCGTTCATCTATAAGTAAGACAATTAAACTAATATCGGGATGATTTTCCGTAATGCTGTTGGCGATTTTCTTTAAGAGGGTAGTTTTGCCTGCTTTTGGAGGGGCTACAATCATTCCTCTTTGCCCTTTTCCAACCGGGGCCATAATATCAACCAATCTCATAGCGGTTTCTTTAGGGACTGTTTCCAAACGAACACGATCAGTGGGATAAATCGGAGTTAATTCTTCAAAATGATTACGTAATCGTAAAGTATCGGGATCTACATAATTAACAGCCTGCACTTTTAATAAGGCAAAATATCTTTCATTATCCTTTGGTGGTCTAACCTGTCCGGAGACCAGATCTCCGGTTCGAAGGTTAAATCGCCGGATCTGTGAAGCTGATACATATATATCTTCCGGCCCCGGACTATAACACTCGACCCGGAGGAACCCAAAGCCTTCCGGCAAGATCTCCAGAACTCCTTGGGAAAAAATTAATCCTTCCTTTACGGCTAATACTTTTAAGAGTTCAAAAATTAACTCCCGCTTTCGGAATTTGGTATAATTCTCTATTTCAAATTCCCTTGCCATATCCTGCAATTCTTGCAGTGTTTTTGATTCTAATTCAGCTAATTGCATACAATTGTTGCCTCCTCAAATAGGAAATAAATATATATAATAACATAATTAAAATAAGTCCAAATTAACACCTTAAAACTCATTTTTCAAGTTTCGTAAGAAACAACAATACTTATTTTAATCAATATTATTCATTATTATATTTTGGATTTTAATTGTCAATTGTAAATTCTCAATTTTCAATTGAAGTTTAAGCGGAGTAATATTCTTATAATCTATTCTATTCGATTATAAATTTTCTATCACCGGAGGTGAAAGGGTAATCTATTGGTTAACAAAACCGTGGGAAAATAAGGTGAGATTTAACTTGATCCTAATTTGATAATACTCAGGAGGAATCACGATTTTAAATTAGGATGTACTTTGCTGGCGTCAAAACTGGTAAAACCTTTCTCGGTAAGTGCAATTAAATCTGCTTGTTTTACTATCCTTAAGTCCTCAATTGTTTCAGCATAAATAATATGTAAACTTTGACATATGGGACAACGGAGCTCAAGTTTTTCCGGAAATACATCAATCTCAATCTGATTATTACCACATAAACAAAACAGTTTATTCAGTTCTGCTATTTGGTGAAGATGATTAAGAACTTCGAACATTACCTGTGGATTAGAAAAGTAATCATCAAAACCAAGATTATTAACAATACTTTCTATATCATCTTTTTTCTGTTGAATAATATTCTCTAGATTTGATTCAGTACCGATATATCCTAGTTCCTGTCCGGTTTCGGTACAACGTAGCACTAAAGCCTGTTTTTCCCACAAATCGGATCTAATTAATTTAATAATATGTACTTCTTCACATATTAAACAAGGCAACTGCAAAAAAAACTCACGTAAATTTTTGGTATTAATTATTAATTTATTAAACCCACATTTGCATCTGACTTTTAACTGAGAATGTCCCGAAAACTCAAAAAGAGATATTCGGTGAAACTCCAATCTACCGCATAGGGGGCAACGTAAAGCGAGACTTCGTTGGGTTGAAAGTATCATGCCAACCGCCTCCATTCAATTAAGGATTCGGCACTTCTTAAATAACTCCTCCTTTTTTTGGCACAAGTACCAAGGAAATAATCTCATTAATGTTAACTTACGATTAAGGACTAAAAAAACTTTAAGATTCGGAGTATTAGTAGAAATTAACTCCTGTTTACCATAGACAAAAAATCAATATTTATTCATTAAGTATTGTTATTATTCTAGAATAAATACTTGTAAGACTCTCCACGAACTCTACTCCGCCGGCTTCTACAGCCGCACGCGGCATTCCATAAACCACACAACTTTCTTCATCTTGAGCTATAGTCCTGGCTCCTAAATTACGTAATTGACTCATCCCGTGGGAGCCATCACTTCCCATCCCGGTTAAAATTATTCCCAAAACCCTTCCTTTGCAGCTCTCTGCTAAAGAGCTAAATAAATAATCAACTGAGGGCTTCAAAATTAATCTTGGTTCTTCTGAGACAACAATTTGTAACGAATCCTTGACCCGGATAATTTTTGTCTGATAACCCGAAGGAGCGATTAAAACCTTCCCAGGTTCTATCAAATCACCGGTTTTGGCTTCAGTAACCTCCAAAGCACAAAAATCATTAAGTCTTTTGGCAAATACGGCGGTAAAATCTTTCGGCATATGCTGAGCTACGACAACACCCAATGGAAAGTCCTTTGGAAGCTGAGATAACAAATAATACAACGCTTTTGGTCCTCCGGTGGAAGAACCAATAGCGACCAAATCCAGATTTAAATTTTTCTTTATCCTAACTGCTTTTGGGCTTTCTCCAACCGGAACTACCTCTTTTAATTTATTCAGATTAACTCCGGCAGCGGTTTTAATCTTTTGAATTAACTCTTGTTTGATCAGATTAAGTGAGGAAGTATCGATAGCTTGTGGTGACGGTTTAGTAATAAAATCAACAGCGCCTAATTCAAAAGCTTTCATAGTCACTTCAGCGCCCTTGACTGATAAATAACTCACCATAATAACCGGTAATGGAGAATTGGCCATTATTTTCGCCAGACATTCCAGACCGTTTAGCCGGGGCATTTCAATATCCAAAGTTACTACATCAGGACGTAAACTATTGATTTTATTTAGTGCTTCTTCACCATCATTAGCAGTTCCAATAAGCACAAAGCCTGGTTCAGCTTTAATAATATCGGACAATACCTGCCGTACCAGGGCTGAATCATCAACAATTAAAACTTTAATCGCCATAAGCTCAATCCTTCCCTGGAAATATTAGAATATTAAATTTTCGACATTTAAAAAAGTTATTCCTGCTTAAACTTTATTTTTAACCTAGTCTATTCAGGCATAAATACGGCTCTTATTTGTGAACTCCGGTTATATAGAACATAAATTATTTGATCTGTTTCCAGCCACTTAGATTCAGGCAGATGAGCATCCTCCTTAACTATTCTAACTTTCAAACATTGCTTCTCCGGTGAAAATAATTCTAACCTCAACTTATTACCTTCTCCGGCCCAACCTTTAATCACACATTCTTCCCCATCATAATTACCTTTAATAAGAATAACGTTATTTAAAGGATCCAGACTAACTTGGGCTTCAAAAAAAGCGCCAGAATACACTGGTGTAAGAGCTTTCCAATTAGCTCTCAAACCGTTGCAAAAAAATACTGCCTTTTGATTAATAGGAAATCTAAAACGTATTTCTGCAATTTCTAAAACTACTATAGTCGGTGTTATATCAACTATCTCCCCGGAAATGGTCCTTACCGGTGAGCTGGTATAATTTGTAGCATTAGTTTCGGTATCTATGACAAAAAGTAATAATAACAATCCAAAACAATAAAATAATTGCTTGACTCTCATTTCCTCTTCCTCCCCTATCATTATTGGCAGTTTTGGAAAGAGAAATACAATTACTTATAACCCCCGTAAAAAGTCAGGTTTTAACTTCAACTGACCATCTATTGCCTGATTTATTATAAACAATAGTCTATCTTTATCAGCCGGAAACCGTCCTTCTAGCGATAGATAATTTGATGCATGGTCAGAACGAAAAACGGTTTGTGTTAATTCCAAGCCCTTAATAATCTCCCGAGCCTCTAAAAGTAGTTCCAAAGGACCCAACTCTTCAAATTTATTTTTTTTAGCCGCTCGGAAAAGCTCGGTCCCCGGGATCAACACAACTGATAAAAATGAAAGATATCTTGGCTGCATTTTATTTAAAGCTGTTATTGTATCCCTGATATGTTCCGCTGAATATTTTCTTCCGCCAAGACCTAACAAAACCATAACTGATGACTTAACACCAGCTTTTTGAGCTCGTTGCACCGCTCCAACCATTTCGGAGACACTTGCCTTTTTACGACAAAAGTCGAGAATTGCTTGATTACCACTCTCCAGTCCTAAATAAATCAGTCTTAATTTATGCTGATAAAGCTCTTCCAATTCAGAATCACTTCGGTTGGTAAGATTGAAGGCATTGGCGTAACTGGCCACCCGGTTCAACTTTGGAAAAGATAACTGCAAATGTTGAAGAATTGGGACTAGTCTTTTATTTGATAATACCAATGCATCCCCATCCATTAAAAAAACCCGGCGGGTATCCGGATAACGCCTTTTATTGTATTCAATATCCTCAAGTATTTCATGTTCTGATTTAACCCTAAATGGTTTATTCATATATGCTCCACAAAAAGAACAATTGTTGGCGGAGCAACCAAGGGTAACTTGTAATAGAAAACTCTCCGCCTCCGCAGGTGGTCTGATAACAGGTTCAATTATAGACAAATTCACTCACCTCCAACTCTTCAAAATTAATTAACTCTTAAAGCCACTTGAATACAAAAATAAAAATCAAAGTATATACTTTAATTGGCAGTATTTAAATCTGGTTATCAGAGGATGTTTAAAATGAATCAAACCAAAAAAATCAGCTTCATTATCGCCGGCGGATGTTTTCTTTTTTACCTAATCTTTATCCAATATATTAACGCTTATAGCAATACCTTACCATCAACATTTATCCCAGATAACGATTTTAAAGATACTATCAGCCAATTCAATAGTATCCGACTTTTTTCCGAATTATTGTTATCTGGATTGTTGGGATGGTTGGGTATCAGTTTTTTTGAAAAAAATAACTATTAGCTTTATTCCTTTTGGAACTAAAATATTGCTCAATCTCATTCAATTCTCTCGTGTTAAAGACATCTTTTTTCTCCAACCAGCCTTTGCGGGCTACCAGTAAACCGCCTTTAACCAAATCAATCTCTTTAATACTATGCGCATCCGGATTAATTGCAATTAAAACTCCTGCTGCTTTAGCTTTACGGCACCAACGCCAATCGAGATCATAGCGGTAAGGATTTGCATTAAACTCAAGAATGATACCTTTTTCCGCCGCCTTATTAATCACTTTCTCCAAATCAACTTCATAAGCAGCCCGTTCCAACAATATTCGTCCGGTTGGATGCCCTAATATCGTAAAAAAAGGGTTTTCCATAGCTTTTAATATCCTAGCGGTCATTGCTTCCTCACTCATTCGAAATTGTGAATGGACCGAACCTATTACATAATCAAACAACTTTAAAATATCAGCAGAATAATCCAACTCCCCATTTGGTAAAATATCAGCCTCAATACCTTTAAAAATCTTAAACCCGGGGTACTCTTTACTTAAGGCGTCAATTTCCGCTAATTGTTTTAAAACTCTTTCGTTTGACAATCCCCCGGCATAGGCTGCCGATTGACTATGGTCAGCGATTCCTAAATATGAATATCCTTGTTCAATTGTTGCTTCAACCATTTCCTTTAATGCATTAGTTCCATCGCTATAAGTTGTATGTACATGAAATATTCCTTTTATATCCCGGGGTTCAGCTAAATTTGGCATTTTCTGGGTAGCCGCAGCTTTTATCTCACCCAGATCTTCCCTTAGCTCTGGAGGAATAAAGGATAAACCTAATTTTTGATAAATCTCCACTTCATCCCGGCAGTAAATAGGGGTTTCTTCTTCATCTCGAAAAATACCATACTCATTTACTTTATAACCCTGTTCTTTAGCCAAATGACGTAAAGCAGTATTATGTTCCTTACTACCGGAAAAATGTTGTAGAGCATGAGGAAATTCAATAGGCTTTACAATCCGTAGATCGGTATTAATTCCCGATTTTAAAACTACGGAGATCTTAGTATTTCCTTTGGCGATAACTTCTGCGATTATCGGCAGACGTGAAAAGTATTCAGCTACTTTTTCAGAGTTTTCTGTTGAAGCAACCAAATCCAAGTCATGCACTACTTCTTTAAAACGGCGTAAACTACCGGCAATTTCTACTTTATCTACTTCACTATTCTTTGCCAGTTCGTTTTTTATTGTTAAAGCGTCATTTAAGGCATTAGCCAGAAGATATTGCCCTTTATGTTCTTTTATAAATTGAATCCCGGCACAGATCTTCTCTTGAGTCTTCACCCCAAATCCCGGTAATACTGATAATTTGTTATTATGGCAAGCTTGCTCCAACTCCTCTAAACCGGTTATCCCCAACGAATGATATATTTGATTAATTTTTTTGGGTCCCAACCCCGGAATTTTTAAGAAATAATATAATCCCGCCGGAATTTCCGTTTTTAATTTTTCATAGTAACCAATAGTTCCAGTTTCGGTCCATTCTTTAATCTTTTTAACTATTGCCTCACCAAATCCCGGAATCTCTCTTAATCTATCTTGATTAATCAATATCTCTAAATCTTCTGTTAAATTCTCCAATATCCGGACAGCATTATAATAAGCCCTCACTTTAAAGGGATTATCACCTTTTAATTCTAATAATAATCCTATTTCATTAAAAATTCGAGCTAATTCATGTTTATTCATCTTTATCACCAAGAAACTTAAGTTTAAAAATTGCTTGAAATATTAAACAAAGGGTAAAAAAAATCCCGGACTTAGCCGGGATTTTTTCTTACATATCCATGCCGCCCATTCCGCCGGGCATACCGCCGCCAGGCATCATCGGGGCTTTATCTTTTTCCGGAATTTCGGTAACCAGGCACTCGGTGGTCAGCAACATTGCAGCAATACTGGCTGCGTTTTGAAGAGCGCTTCGGGTTACTTTGGCAGGGTCTACAATACCGGAGGCGATCATATTAATATATTCACCGGTTAAGGCATTGAAACCTTTACCTTGCTCTAAAGCGCTGACTTTTTCAACGATAACCGAGCCTTCAACACCGGCGTTATTGGCAATCTGCCGTAAAGGTTCGGTTAAAGCTTTACGAACAATGGAGATACCGGTAGCGACATCACCGGCTTCAGTAACTTTATCAAGAACCGGTGCAATTTGTAATAAAGCAACTCCACCACCGGAGACTACACCTTCTTCAACCGCAGCACGGGTTGCGGAGAGAGCGTCTTCAATCCGGTGTTTTTTCTCTTTCATTTCGGTCTCGGTAGCGGCGCCTACTTGAATAACCGCAACTCCACCGGAGAGTTTAGCCAACCGTTCTTGAAGTTTCTCCCGGTCATAATCGGAAGTAGTTTCATCGATTTGGAGTTTAATCTGATTAATCCGGTTCTTAATTTCTTGAGTACTACCTTTACCGTCGACAATAGTGGTCTCTTCTTTGTTAATCTTAATCTGACGAGCCTGACCCAACATTTCAACAGTGGTATTTTCCAAGGTCATACCAACATCTTCAGAGATTACCTGTCCGCCGGTAACAATAGCGATATCACTGAGCATAGCTTTACGGCGATCACCAAAGCCCGGAGCTTTAATCGCTACAACATTCAAAACTCCACGGAGTTTGTTAACTACTAAAGTAGCTAAAGCTTCACCTTCAACATCTTCAGCAATTACTACCAATGGCTTACCTCTTTGGATGATTTTTTCTAAAATCGGTAGTAAATCTTTGATCATAGTAATTTTTTTATCGGTAATCAAAACATACGGATCATCAAGAACTGCTTCCATCCGTTCAGAATCAGTTACCATATATGGAGAAACATAACCACGGTCAAATTGCATGCCTTCAACCACTTCAAGATTGGTCCCCATGGTTTGGGATTCTTCAACGGTGATAACTCCGTCTTTTCCGACCTTTTCCATGGCTTCGGCGATTAATTTACCGATTTCTTCATCAGCAGCAGAAATTGCAGCAACATGGGTAATATCATCTTTTGATTCAACCGGTTTACTTACTTTCTTTAATTCCTCAACCACAATATTTACCGCTTTTTCAATTCCTTTTTTAAGGATCATTGGATTAGCGCCGGCGGCAACATTTTTTAAACCTTCTCTTACCATAGCTTGAGCCAAAAGAGTTGCAGTTGTGGTTCCATCACCGGCAATATCATTGGTTTTAGTAGCAACTTCCTTGGCTAATTGAGCACCCATATTTTCAAATGGGTCTTCAAGTTCAATTTCTTTAGCAATAGTTACTCCATCATTAGTAATAGTTGGAGAACCGTATTTTTTTTCTAATACAACATTACGTCCTTTAGGACCTAGAGTTACTTTGACGGCATTAGCCAAAGTATTAACTCCGCGCTCCAAAGCATGACGTGCATCTTCACCAAATAAAATTTGTTTGGCAGCCATTATCTCACCTTCCTTAATTACTTATCTTAAAACAAATTACTCAATTCCTAAAATATCACTTTCTTTTAAAACCGTACATTCCTCTCCATCCACTTTAACAGTGGTTCCGGCATATTTAGCGAAATAAACAACATCTCCTACTTTAACCTCAGGAGCGATTCTTTGCCCATTTTCCATTTTACCCGGGCCAACAGCTAAAACTTTTCCTTTTTCCGGTTTTTCTTTAGCTGTATCAGGAATTAGAATACCACTTTTTGTTTTTTCTTCAGTTTCAACCACTTTAATTAAAACTCGGTCAGCTAACGGTTTAAAGCTCATAATTTCCCTCCTCTCAAATTTTCCCTGTTAGCACTCAATAAAGGTGAGTGCTAATTTTTCTACTATGATTTTATAGAACCTCACTAATATTGGCAAGAACTCTAAAACTCTTCCAGGAATTATTTTATCTTATTTAGGCCAATATATACAAAATATCTCTTTTTTTCTTCATCTAAGATAAAATATCTCGCTATTTCATTTGAGGATTAATTATGTTACCGGAAAATTTCCATCCTATGCTAGCTACTCTATCAGAACCTTTTAGTTCTCCCGATTTTTCTTTTGAAATCAAATGGGATGGTTATCGATGTTTATCATTTTTAGATGGAAAAACCCGCCTCCTAAGTCGTAATCAAAAAGAATTGACCGATTTTTTCCCTGATTTGCAGAACCTACATCAAAAACTCAAACTACCTAATTGCCTCATCGATGGTGAAATAATCGCCTTAAGAAACGGTAAACCTAGTTTTCTGGAACTCCAAAAAAGAGCTCAGCTAAAAAATATTAATAAAATAAAGCAAATGAGCTCTACCATACCAGTTGTTTATGTGGCATTTGATCTTCTTTATTTGAATAATAACCCGATATTTAAAAAACCTTTAATTGAGAGAAAAGAACTATTAATCAAAAATTGTATATCTGAAGATGAATTAGTTATCTCCAATTATATTCACAAAGATGGGGTAAATTACTATAATTCCATAGTTGAGATGGGTTTGGAAGGAGTTGTGGCCAAAAAAAATGATAGTCCCTATATTCCCGGCAAACGTGTTAAAACCTGGTTGAAATTCAAAAGAAGATTAAAACAGAACTTTATTATTTGCGGCTATAATCTTCAGCCAACTAAACGCGGCCAACTTAGTTCATTATTATTGGGCGCTTATTATGATTATAAATTACAGTTATTTGGAATGGTTGGAACCGGTTTTTCCCATTCGGACTTAGAATTAATCCTTAAAGAACTGGAGAAAATTAAAACCGATATTTGTCCTTTCACCCAAACAGCAATTACCCAAAAGAATACTGTCTGGGTTAAACCGGTTATTGTTGGAGAAGTTGAATATTTGGAGTTAACTGATGATAATAGTTTACGGCATCCGGTTTTTAAGCGTTTTCGTCCGGATTTAAACCCCAAGGACTGCAAATTTGAAGGGTAAAATTGATTATGAAATCTATACTACAGATCAACCAACAACAAATCCCGGTTACGAACTTACAGAAAGTTTTCTGGCCTAATGATGGTTTTACCAAAGGGGATATAATGCATTACTATTCGGAAGTTTGGCCTTATTTAGCTCCTCATTTACTAAACCGGCCTGTTTCTCTGGTCCGCTATCCCGAAGGCATTACCGGTAATTTTTTTTACCAAAAAGATGTCCCCAACCCGCCAAAGTGGGTGGAGACAGTTTCAATTACCTCTGAAGATAGAATCATAAATTATGTAATGATTAATAACCTGGAAACCTTAATTTGGTCAGTCAACCTAGGCTGTATCGAAATCCATCCCTGGCTTTCTACTATTCAATCATTGGATTTCCCAACCTATATTATTTTTGACCTCGACCCGATGGAACCGGCGGTCTTTAGCGACGCTGTTAAAATAGCCGATTCGATAAAGATAATATTATCCGAATTATCCTTACAATCTTTCCCGAAAATATCAGGGGCCACCGGAATTCACATCTACCTCCCGGTAAGCCCCATTTATACCTATCAAGACACTAGTGCTTTTGTAAAGCAAATCGGTGAAATTATTATAAAAACCTTTCCGGATAAAGCCACCAATGAAAGGAAAGTATCTAATAGATCCGGTAAGGTTTATATAGATCATTTACAAAACTTAAAAGGGAAAACCATCGCCTCGGTATATAGTATTAGGCCTTTTTCCGGAGCTCCAGTCTCACTCCCTTTAAATTGGAAAGAATTACCTGATTCCCATCCGGCAATGTTTAATATAAGGACAGTCCTCCCCAGACTGGAAAGATTGGGGGATTTATTTAAACCCATACTTACCCTGAAGCAAACCCTTCCCAAATTACTTTAAAAGTTCCATCTAAAAGTATTGCGATTGTATAATTACCGGTTCTCCGGCGATATCCAGATAATCAATTTCTAAAGAAAATTCTCCGATTACCGGCAAATGATCGGAGATATAATTATCTACAATTTGGAATTTAGCATATTTAAATTCAGGAGTTGTTAGAATATAATCTATCCTCGAATCAATCTTTCCGTTTTTTAGCCTTAATGTTCCTGATTGTTTTATATTGCCACAATCCAGCAAATCCAAATATTTTTCTCGTAACATTTTTACGGCCCGATCTTCTGCTACTGCATTGAAGTCGCCGGTGATTATTAAAGGACCATTAATCTGATTAGTAAACTCTAATATCCGGGTTACTTGCCACCACCGGTCTGATTCCGATAATCCCAGATGCGTTGTTAAAAAGTTTACTCTAGTACTATTAATCAATACTTGGGCAAAAGCAAAACTCCTTGGTTCCAATTCTCCCGGTAATAAACAACTCCAAGCCCTTATAATTGGATATTTACTTAAGATTAGATTACCAAAATTAAAAGACTTTCTCTTCAGCGCGATCGAATAAAAGCTAAACATCTGTAAACATTTGGCCAATTCTCCGGGGATATCCAGAAATCGTCTTCCAAATCCCAGACTTTGTACAACTTCTTGAAGTCCTATAATATCAGGATTTTCACTTTGAATAAAGCGAATTATTCCTTTAAGATCATAAATACCACACCAATTAATAGCACGGTGAATATTAAGAGTTAAGGTTTTTATTTTCATTATTTATTTCTTTAAAATCATAAATTCTTGAGGATAACACGCCACAACTAATTCTGGGATTTGGTCATGGTTTAAATCCGGTGTAGCCATTGACATAAGATTTTTATTAAAATTTAATTCCGGATCTTTTTTAACCAAAGTATTGTTTTCCCAGGCAAAAAAATTAATGTTCCCTTTGGCCGTAGAAGTAACCAATCTTACTCCTTCAGAAAATTTTTTAACCTGCATGGCGTAAATTGGGCCATTAGCGGCTTTTTTCACTACCAATTTTTCATTCAATTTTCTTTCTAAAAAACGAAACATATGTATGTTACCTGACCCAAATTTATAACCTTCATCTATAAATATCTCGCTACAACCATCTTGGTCTATATCTCCAACACCAACTCCGCGAATATTACCCAGCAAATCAGACTCGGCCACCAACTCCAGATTCCCCTCATTAAACTTCCAAACTTGTATAATCCCATTAATTATTTTCGAAGTAATTTTTCCTTCTCTAGCTAATATAATCTCTGTTTGACCATCTCCATCAATATCTCCGGCTGATAAACACAATGGATCTAAAGATTGTTTATTTTCTTTTAATAGATTTACATTATTATTTCCAAATTGGAAAAGATAATATCGAGTACTACTAAAAACCAATAATTGATTTTGAACGGAAATGAATTTTCCGGAAGCTGCCCAAATTATACTATGATCTTCATATAAATTCGGGCTCTTCCACTTAACTTCCGGATGCATTTGTTCATCAGCCGATAACCAATAAATAAAAAGTTCACGGGCGATATAATTTGCCCCCGCTAAAGTAATTTCATCCTGTTGATCATTGTCCAGATCAGTATCTATTATTTGTAAAATACTTTCCGTTAAATACTGCGGATCATCAAAAGTTAATTTATAATCAGAAAAGTTTGCAGAAATCTGCATAATTATAATTAAAATTACTAAGAATAACCACTTGTTAGCAACATTTTTCATACTTATTACCTGCCCTCCCAATATTTATATTATTTTCGAGATTAGGTGGTGTCATTCCTGCTGCTGCTACAGAGAAGATTTAAAATTACTTTATACAAATACTAAATAAATTTTTTCCAAAAAATAATTAAAACCCTTTTACAAACTATGGAGAAAAATGGCCTAATTCATTTGTATATATGAGATTTTTTAAGGTAATATTATAAGAGTACTTAAGCTAAAGCTAAAAGTCTTCAAATATAATTTACCTTTATGGTATAAAAAATTTTTTAATGAAGATCTTTAGTAAAAAATACAAGAAAGGGGGATAGCAAATGACCCGAGAGGAATTGGCGGGAAAAACGAAGCAGAAGTTATCCGAGATCGCCAAAACACTAGGAATTAAAGGCTTATCAAAATTAACTCGGGATGAGCTTATTGAGCATATCTTACTCCTAGACCCTCCATTTTCTGCCAATCCTGAACAAGAAAAGGAGATATCTCGATATCTAAATAATTCAATGGCAGGATCGGACCATTTTTATATGCAACCACCATTACCGGAGCATTTAACCGGTATTACCGTTATCGAAGCCGGCGAAACTGAAATTCCTGAAAATTATGATGATACGAAGATAGTTTTAATGGTTCGTGACCCCTATTGGTTATATTCGTATTGGAATATTAACCAAGCCACTATTGAACACATCTCAGCTACTACTAAAGATTGGGGCCGGATTTCCTTAATTTTGCGTGTCCATGATATTACCAATATCAATAATTTTACTGGTCTAAACAGTAATTACTATTTTGATATTGAAATAAGTCAAGAAACCAAAAATTGGTACATCCATGTTGGTGGTCCAAACCGTAGTTTTTGTGTAGACCTGGGATTTCTTCTTGATAATGGCGATTTTTATACAATTGCTCGTTCCAATATGGTTAGTACGCCCAGAGATACGGTATCCGATATTGTCGACGAAGAATGGATGAGTATTGAAGAGGATTATCAAAAGTTATACCGTCTGACAGGAGCCGGAGTAGGGAATAGCTCGGCAGAATTAGTTGAATCTTTGATAAAGAGATTAGAAAGGGAGATTAGTTCCGGCGCAGTCAGTAGTTTATCCAGTCCATCCCGACTTTTACCGAAAGAACGAAAGTTCTGGATGGTATTAGACACTGAATTAATAGTTTACGGTGCAACTGAACCGGATGCTTCGGTAACGGTACAAGGAGAACCAATAAAATTACGTCCGGATGGTACTTTCACTTTAAGATTCGCTTTACCGGATGGTATTCAATATATTCCGGTTACTGCTAATTCTTATGATGGAATTGATTCGATAACAATTACTCCGGTAGTCTCCAAAGAGACTCATTAATACCTAGTTTTAAAAAGGAGTTGGTTTTCCATGGAGCAGGGATACCTTTCCCTGGTTTTACATGCACATTTACCTTATGTACGGCATCCGGAATTCCCGGATTTTTTAGAAGAGGATTGGTATTATGAGGCGGTTACCGAAACCTATATTCCGTTATTAAGAGTATTTCAGCAGTTAACTACTGAAAATATTCCATATAAAGTTACTATTAGTCTATCTCCTCCACTTCTTATGATGTTTAAAGATTCTTTACTTCAACAACGTTATCTAAAAAAAATAGAAAATATGATTGAGCTAGCTGAAAAAGAAGTGGAGCGAACCAAATGGCTACCCCAATTTCATGAGGTGGCTTTGATGTATCTGGAACATTTTCGCTTCTGTCATTATTTCTTTGCCGAAAAGAATCGTTGCGATTTATCTAATTCGTTTAGAGAATTAGCTAATGCCGGTAATTTGGAGTTAATCACCTGTGGCGCTACCCATGGTTTTATTCCTTTAATGCTCAATCAAACATCTATTAAGGCTCAGATTAAACTGGCTACCGACTTACATGCCCAAATTTTTGGCAAAAGACCAAAAGGAATATGGTTACCTGAATGTGGTTATACTCCTGGTGTAGACCAAATATTACAAAAAGAAGGAATACGCTTCTTTTTTACGGATGCTCACGGTATTTTGCATGCCTCACCTAGACCAAAATATGGTGTTTTTGCGCCTATTTATTGCCCATCTGGCGTAGCTGCATTTGGACGTGATTTGGAATCTTCCAAACAAGTATGGAGTGCTAATGAAGGTTACCCTGGTGATTATGATTACCGTGACTTTTACCGTGATATTGGTTTTGATTTAGAATATGACTATGTAAAACCATATTTACCGAGTTCGGGATTAAGAGTTCCTCTGGGAATTAAGTACCACCGGATTACCGGAAGAACTGCCGATAAACAACCATATAATATTTGGGCTGGACGAGAGAAAGCCGCTATACATGCAGGTAATTTTATGTTTAACCGAGAAAAACAAATAGAACATTTAAACAGACTTCTTGACCGTCATCCCATAATAGTATCGCCTTATGATGCTGAATTATTTGGTCACTGGTGGTTTGAAGGCCCTCAATGGCTTGATTTATTAATTCGCAAAATAGCTTTTGATCAAAAAACCATAAAATTAATATCTCCAGCCGATTATTTAGAGATGTATCCTAAGAACCAGATATCAACCCCAACAATGTCCAGTTGGGGATATAAAGGATTCAATGAGGTTTGGCTGGAAGGTAGTAATGATTGGATATATCGTCATTTACATCAAATTTCAGACCGGATGGTTGAGTTAACCCAAACTTTTCAAAATGCGGATGGTATGCTTTTAAGAGCTTTAAACCAGGCTGCCAGAGAAGTATTATTATTACAAAGCAGTGATTGGGCTTTTATAATGAAAACCGGAACAATGGTTGAATATGCGGTAAAGAGAACTAAAATCCATACCAATCGTTTTAATAAAATCTATGACCAGATAAAATATAATAGGATCGACCAGGATTATTTAAAACAAATTGAGCTAAGAGATAATATTTTCCCAGATATCGATTACCGGATTTATAATCCGGGGGTTGAATCTCCAGATAAATTAAGGGAAGCAGTTTTGGCATAAAATAAGGCAACAGGTACTAGGGAACAGGCAACAGTAGTAAAAGAAAGCCTGTTCCCTGTTGCCTGTTCTCTGTTCCCTAGCTAATAATACACCTTTTCTAAACAAAGTCCCTGGGCCGGAGCAGTGGGCCCGGCTAAATTTCGATCCTGGGAATCCAAAATTTTCTTAAAATCTTCAAAAGTAATTTTACCATTCCCCACCATAATAAGAGTTCCTACAATATTTCTTACCATATGATAAAGAAAACCATCGGCATTAATTTCTAATCTTATTTCCGACCCTATTTGATCTAAAGTACAGAAATTTACTTTCCGGATAGTTGTTTTAACTGATGAGCCCGTAGCTTGAAATGTTTTAAAATCATGAGTACCACATATCTGCTTAGCTGCGAGTTCCATGTTGGTTAAGTTTAATTGGCGCTTATAAAAATAGACAAAATTTCTTTCAAAAAGCGGCCTAGACTCTCCATTATATATCCTATAAGAATAAGTTTTTGACTTAGCCGAATAACGGGAATGAAAATCCAAGGGAACTTCCTCTACTTTTTGTACAACTATATCCTCGGGTAAAATAGCATTTAATGCTTTTTGAATCTTTTCCGGCACCAATTTTGTTTGGGTAAAAAAATTTACAACCTGCCCCTTTGCATGAACTCCGGAATCAGTTCGTCCCGCTCCAGTAATAGTTATATTTGTTGCTGTTAATTGGAAACCAGCAGACTCTATTTTTTCTTGGATAGTAATACCGTTTTTTTGGCGCTGGAACCCTGAATAGTTGGTACCATCATAACCCAAAATAATTTTGATATTTCGTTTTGAATCGTTCATTAAAATCACCATTTAGCTTAAATAATAATAAAATTTTTTTAAAAAAATAAGGTCTGCCTTGGTATCAAAGCCGACCCTTATTCTCTGGTTAATTATTTTCAATCCCAATGCTTAATTTTACGGTTATACCAACTCTAAAATTGCCATTGGTGCAGCATCGCCGCGCCGCGGACCAACTTTTAAAATTCTGGTATATCCACCATTACGTTCTTTATAACGGGGAGCAATACTATCAAAAAGTTTTTGTAGAACCTCCGGATCGGTTATAACCTCCGCAGCCAACCGGCGAGAATGAAGATCACCTTTTTTGGCCAAAGTAATTATCTTTTCTGCCTGTGATCTGGTTTCTTTTGCTTTGATAACGGTTGTCTCAATCTTTTCATGAGCAATTAGCGAGGTAATTAAAGCTCGAAAAAGAGCTTTTCTATGGGCTGACTCCCGCCCTAATTTACGTTTCAGCATTAAAAACACCTCCCTACATTAATTTCGAATTGTGGATTTCGGATTGCGAATTTTAAAACCCCATAATAATGTTTGACCTAAGAATCTTAATTCTTTAAATTTCGAAATTGGCAATCTACATTCGTATTTGTTTTAATTCCGCAATCTGCAACCGAAATCCGAAATTAATTTATTCTTCTGATTTTCTTAACATTAGGCCTAAGCTTTCCATTTTTTGTTCGACTTCTTCTAGAGACTTCCGGCCTAGATTTCTAACCTTCATCATGTCCTCTTCAGTTTTACGGGTCAACTCTTCAACAGTATTTATACCGGCCCGTTTAAGACAATTGTATGAACGTACCGACAAATCAAGTTCCTCAATGGTCATCTCCAAAATTTTATTTTTGGATTCTTCTTCTTTTTCAACCATTATTTCAGTCTTGCCGACCGTCTGACTCAAATTTACAAAGAGCATAAGATGTTCAGTCATAATTTTGGCTGATAATGAAACTGCTTCAATTGGACTAATACTCCCATCAGTCCAGACTTCCAATACTAATTTGTCATAATCGGTAATCTGGCCTACCCGGGTATGTTCGATTACATAATTAACTTTTTGGACCGGAGAAAATCTGGCATCAACGGCAATTACTCCGATGATATTTTCCGCACTTTTATTTCGTTCAGCTGAACTATAACCTCGTCCACGGTCTAAATTAATTTCCATATTCAAGGCTCCACCTTGAGATACCGTAGCTATATAGAGATCCGGATTCAAAATCTCAACATCGCTTGGTACTTGAATATCAGCTGCTGTAACCCTTTTGGCATTTTTCACTTGTAAATGAACCTTTTTGGGACAATCACCATGGATCTTTACCAATAATTGTTTTAAATTTAAAACTATGTCAGTGGTATCCTCAACAACCCCCGGAATTGTTGAAAACTCGTGGAGAACTCCATCTATTTTTACGGATGTTACCGCGTAACCCGGCAGGGATGAGAGGAGGATCCGACGGAGCGAGTTGCCCAGTGTTGTTCCATAGCCTCTTTCTAAAGGTTCAATGACGAAGACACCATAACGCTCCTGGTCATCTGTTTCTTCTATGGTAATTTTGGGCTTTTCGATCTCGATCAATAAATAACCCTCCTTCTCGCTTTTAGCGAATCTGTTACAGGTTGGATAAAATATCCCGCCCCTACTAACTAACTTTCTTTAACTTAGAATTTGTATAAATCTTAATTTAAGCTTTTGATTACAATATATTGATAATTATATTTTTACCAATCACTATATATTGTAACCAAAAAATAGAAAATTTAGTTACACAACTTCTAAATTAACGTGAATATAACTCAACAATTAAATGTTCTTGAACCGGAATGTCAATTTGTTCTCTAGTAGGTAATGCTTTTACTTTACCGCTATGACCGGCTGGATTACCTTCCAACCATTCCGGAATACTGCGTCCGGCTGCATCTTCAATATTTTCTTTAAGTTTAGGAGAATCTAAACTTCCTTCTTTAATTGTAATTTCATCTCCGGGCTTTAATAAAATAGAAGGAATATTTACCTTTTTTCCATTTACCAAAAAATGACCATGTCTAACCAACTGCCTGGCTTCTTTTCTGGATGCTCCGTATCCTAAACGATACACAACATTATCTAAACGGGTCTCTAAGATTTGAAGTAAATTTTGTCCGGTAATACCTTTCTTACGTTCCGCCATTGTAAAATAACCGGAAAATTGACGTTCTAATATTCCATAAATCCGACGTAATTTTTGCTTTTCGCGGAGTTGAATACCATATTCGGATACCTTTTTCCGTTCCTGACCATGTTGACCCGGAGCATAGCTTCGTTTCCCAACACTACATTTATTGGTATAACAACGATCTCCTTTTAAATAGAGTTTTTCGCCTTCCCGACGACATAATCTACAAACAGCTTCTGTATATCTTGCCATAGAACCCTATACACCCCCATACCTATTAGTTATTTAGTTATTGGTTATTAGTTATTTGGTTATGGTCACCAATTAAATAATAAAACCTTTTATTTTTTAATTACTAAAAAATTCTAATTGTCAACTGTGAATTACTTAATTATAAACTGAATTAAACTCTCCGACGTTTCGGTGGGCGACAACCATTGTGCGGAATTGGAGTAACATCTTTAATTAAATTCACAAACAATCCGGCGGCTTGTAATGAACGAATAGCCGCTTCCCGACCGGCTCCCGGACCTTTTACAAATACTTCGACACTTTTCATCCCATGATCCATTGCAACTTTAGCAGCTTCTTCCGCAGCTATTCCAGCTGCAAATGGAGTGCTTTTACGGGACCCTTTAAAGCCCATATGACCGGCGCTAGCCCATGAAAGAACATTTCCGGTTGGATCTGAAATAGTAACGATAGTATTATTAAAAGTGGAATGAATATGAGCCACACCGCTATCAATATGTTTACGTTCTTTTTTGCGAGTACGGACCCCTTTTTTAGCAGCAGGTTTTGCCATATCTAATTACCTCCTATTTTTAACTCTTTCTTTTTCCGCCAACAGTTTTCCGAGGACCTTTTCTAGTTCGAGAATTAGTCTTAGTCCTCTGTCCTCTTACCGGTAAACCGCGGCGATGACGAAGCCCACGATAGCTCCCGATTTCAATTAGGCGTTTGATATTCATAGTCTCTTCACGCCGTAAATCTCCTTCAACCTTATAATCACGGTCAATTACTTCACGTAATTTGGTGATTTCTTCTTCCGTTAAGTCACGGACACGGGTATCAGGATTAACGCCTGATTTTGCCAATACTTCTTTAGAAGTGGTCAAACCCAAACCATAAATATATGTCAGGGCAACCTCTACCCGTTTGTCTCTTGGTAAATCAACACCTGCAATACGAGCCATTATATTACCTCCCTATCCTATTTCGGATTTCAGATTTCGAATTTCGGATTTTAATTTCAGATTGCAAATTTCAGATTTATGAAATTCATTTCTTAGTCACGCTTTTGATTTTCATTCCGCAATCCGCATTTTGAAATCCGCAATTACTTGATTAAATGTGCAAATTTATTTAGCCTTGTTTTTGTTTATGTTTCGGATTTTCACAAATAACCATTACACGGCCTTTACGTTTAATAATTTTGCAATGCTCGCATATTGGTTTTACTGAAGGCCTAATCTTCATGTAAAATCCTCCTTTTCATACCTTTTTAATCTATACTAAACTTTTGAGGCAGGAAAATCCCAGTTATTTAAACCGGTAAATTATACGTCCTCGGGTTAAATCATAAGCTGAAAGTTCTACCGTCACCCGATCTCCGGGAAGAATTTTAATAAAATTCATCCGCATTTTACCGGAGATATGAGCCAGAACCTTATGCCCATTTTCCAATTCCACTCGAAACATGGCATTGGGTAATGGTTCAATGACGGTCCCTTCGACTTCAATGACGTCTTGTTTACCCATTTAACCGATCCCCTTCCTCAAGTTCATTTTTCAACCTTTGAATCGCCGTACTAACTTGAGAATCTAAAACAGATTCACCTCTTAGTATAATTTCTTCAATATCCTTGGCAACTAACATCTTAACTCGGACATGCTTTAGATTCTTTTTTTTAGGATTGGCTACCCGATGTTTTACTCCGTCAGCCACTTCAATAAACCGGTCATTTATTAAACTTAAAATAAGATATAAATTGTTTTGGTCTCTTCCGGCAATTGAACGAACCAACTGTCCATATCGAAGACCATCAACGGTAGTAATCATTTTAAACCTCCGGTAATAATTCCGGTCTTAATAATGTTAAAATCTCAGGTTCATTTCCGGTAATTACTACTGTGTGTTCGAAATGAGCTGAAAACTTACGATCCACCGTTCGAACCGTCCAATTATCATAATGGTCTACTTCAACATCATAAGTTCCTGCATTTACCATTGGCTCAATGGCAATAGTCATACCTGTTTTTAATCGAGGATTAAAATCATTCCCCACAAAATTCGGTACTTGAGGAGCCTCATGCATCTTGCGGCCAATTCCATGACCAACAAAATCACGTACCACTGAAAAACCTTTTGCTTCAACATATTGTTGAATAGCACCTGAAATATCATATAACCTATTACCGGGTTTGGCTTGATTTATCCCTTTAAATAATGCTTCTTGGGTTACCCTGATTAATTTTTCTGCTTCAGGTGAAATATCCCCTATTGGTACAGTGATTGCTGAATCAGCATAAAAATTCTGATATACAACCCCAAAATCCAAACCGACAATATCCCCATTTTTTAGGGTTCTATTACCCGGTATACCATGAACAACTTCTTCATTTACTGATGCGCAAACAGAAGCCGGAAAACCATTATATCCTTTAAATGCAGGTATAGCTTTGTATGCTTTTGTTTTAAATTCCGCAGCCTTATTGAGTTCCGCCAATTTGATACCGGGGCGAGCCATAATTCTCAACTCTTCGAGTACTGCCGCTACAATACTACCTGCAACCCTCATTACGGCAATCTCCGAAGGAGATTTGAGAATAATCATTAAACTTTTTCCCCCAATACTTGGCAAATTTCTTCAAAGAGCAACTGAATAGAGCCCGTACCTTTAAAACTGAATAAAATACTTTTCTCCCGATAATAATTAATTAACGGTTCCGTTTGTTCTTGATATACTTTCAACCTCTTACTGACTGTCTCCGGAGTATCATCATCGCGTTGATAAACTTCTCCGCCGCAATGATCACATACACCCGAGATTTTAGTCGGTTTTGTTTCAATATGATAAACACTGGCGCAATTTCGGCAGACTCTTCGCCCGGTTAATCTTTTCAATAAAACTGAATCTTCAACTTCAATATTAATAACCACATCTATTTTTTTAGCTTGATTCTTTAGAAAACCATCTAAAGAATCTGCTTGCGGAACAGTTCGTGGAAAGCCATCTAAAAGAAATCCGTTTTGACAATCTCTTTTTAATAACCTTTCCTTTACTATTCCAATAACTATTTCATCCGGAACAAGTCGGCCGCTATCCATATAACTTTTTGCTTCGGTACCTAGCTTTGTTCCTTCTTTAATAGCGGCCCGAAAAATGTCACCGGTTGAAATATGAGGTATATTAAATTTTTCAATTAACAGTTCGGCTTGGGTGCCTTTACCCGCTCCGGGAGGTCCTAATAGAATTAAATTCATTATTAATTCCTCCTGTTTTTGTTATTTGGATAACTACTATTTCAAAAATCCCTCATATTGTCTCATAAGCAGCTGAGCTTCGATTTGTTTCATTGTATCAATAGCAACTCCAACCGCAATTAGCAATGCTGTTCCCCCAAAGTAAACCTGCATGCCGCGAAAACCGGGTAGAACATTAATCATATAAGGTAATAATGAAATAGCGGTTAAGAATATTGCACCGGCTAGTGTAATCCTGGTAAGAACCCGGTCCAGATATTCAGCGGTAGGTTTGCCAGGCCGTATTCCCGGAATAAAACCACCATATTTCTTCATATTATTTGAAACATCTACCGGATTGAAAGTTACTGCCGTATAAAAATAAGTGAACACAAAGATAAATAAAGCATATAAAACCAGATATAAAGTCCGGCCCGGATAAAACATAGCTAAAAATTTAGCTAACCAATGAGTTGCCGGTAAAAATTGTCCCAATGTCGGTGGAAAAGCCAGTATTGATGATGCGAAAATAATCGGGATAACACCGGATTGGTTCACTTTCATTGGTAGATAAGTTGAACCTCCACCGTACATCTTACGACCAACCATTCTTTTAGCGTATTGTACCGGAATTTTTCGTTCACCTTGAGTAACAAATACTACTGAAGCAACGATAATTATAGCAAAAATTAGGAACAAAATAATACTGAAAAATGAAACCCCTACTCCCTTACTTCCGGCAGTGCTTAAAACTTGAATAGCACTTGGAATAATTCTGGCTACAATACCTGCAAAAATCAGCATTGAAATACCATTTCCAATTCCACGCTCAGAGAGAACTTCTCCTAGCCACATTAGGAATACTGAACCGGCTGTCAAACAAGAGATAATTAAAACAAAATCCCAGGCAGTCGGATTTTTCATAGCGCCTTGAAATCCAAAAGTCATTGCTGCCCCTTGAATAACGGATAGCACTAATGTCCCATAGCGAACATATTGATTAATAACTTTCCGACCTTCATTGCCTTCTTTAGCTAATTGTTCTAATTGCGGAATAACCATTGTCAATAATTGAACTATAATTGATGAGGTGATATACGGGTTAACGCTCATCGCAAAAACTGACATTTTCCGCAAAGCTCCACCGGCTAATAAATCTAATAAACCAAAAAGGTTACCGCCGCCACCGAATAGGTTTTCCAAAGCTTTCGGATCCCAAGGACCCGGTACTGGAATATGAGTTCCGAGGCGGAATATTCCTAGTAAAACAAGAGTCCAAATAAGCTTCTTCCGTAAATCCGGAAGTTTAAAAGCAGTTTTAATAGCTTCCAGCAACTAAATCACCTCTGCTTTACCACCGACTTTTTCAATCTTCTCAATCGCCGATTTGCTAAATCTATTACTTTTAACGGTTAATTTTTTCTTTAATTCACCATTACCCAAAACTTTTATACCATCACCGGTTTTTTTTATGATACCCTTTTCCATTAACAATTCTGGTGTAACTTCAGTACCATTATCAAAAAGGTTCAGCTTTTCCAAAGCAACTTCCACCCATTCATGGCGAAAGTGATTAGTAAAACCACGTTTCGGTAATCTACGTTGTAATGGTGTTTGACCGCCTTCAAATGCCGGTCCTTTTACTCCGCCGGAACGGGCTTTTTGCCCTTTATGTCCCTTAGCGGATGTTTTTCCCAATCCTGAACCAATTCCCCGACCTATTCTTTTAGGAGCTTTTTTGGCTCCGGGAGCCGGCCCGAGTTCATATAACTTCATCAGAGGACACCCCCTACTAGGCTTCTTCTTTTACTTCTACTAAATGTTCTACTTTCTTGATCATTCCCCGCAAAGCAGGGTTATCCGCTTTGACTAAAGTTTGATTTAATTTCGTAAAACCAATTGCCTTAATCGTATCTTTTTGCACTTGAGTCCGACCAATAGCACTATGCTTCCATATTATTGTAATTGATTTTGGTTTGGCTTCCGCTTTTTTTCTTGGCATATTTTCCCCTCCTAACCGAGGATTTCATCCAGGTTTTTTCCACGGCGTTCTGCAACAACTTGCGGCCGTTTTAACATTTTTAAACCTGTTATGGTAGCATTGACAATATTCAATGCATTGGATGAACCGAGTGATTTAGTTAAAATATCCCTAATACCGGCGCTTTCTAAAACAGCTCGAACCGGACCTCCGGCTATAACTCCTGTTCCAGGAGCGGCTGGTTTTAGAAGAACCTTACCGGCTCCAAAGTTGCCTTCAATAATATGAGGTATTGTGGTGCCTTTTAAAGGTACTTCGATTAAATTCTTCTTAGCGTCTTCAACGCCTTTTCGAATTGCTTCAGGTACTTCGGAAGCTTTTCCAAGTCCCATGCCAACATGACCTTGACCATCGCCGACAACAACTAAGGCGCTAAAACTAAAACGACGACCACCTTTAACTACTTTAGCAACCCGGTTTATTCGAACAACCTTTTCGGTTAATTCCAAATTACTTGGATCTATACGTTTCATTCCCAATCCTCCTCTTGCCTAAAACTCTAGGCCACCCTCTCTGGCTGCGGCCGCTAGTGCTTCAACCCGGCCATGATAAATTTGGCCACCCCGGTCAAAAACTACTTGTTTTATTCCTTTTTCAAGAGCTTTTTTTGCAACAATGGTACCAACTATTTTAGCAGCATTAATATTGCCGCCTTTACCAGCCAGATCTTTACGAAGATCAGGATCTAACGTTGAAACCGTCAATAAAGTGTGTCCCTTTGAATCATCGATTACTTGAGCGTAGATATGGTGTAAACTACGGAAAACACTTAATCGTGGACGTTCAGTTGTTCCGGATATTTTCTTCCGTAGCCGGGCATGTCTCCTTAAACGCGCTTCACGACGTTTCGGTTGTTTATACATCTTAAGTCACTCTCCTTTCCCGGGGATTACTTCTTACCGGCCTTACCGGCTTTACCAGCCTTACGGCGAATAATTTCTTTTTCGTATTTAATACCTTTAGCCTTATATGGCTCCGGTGGACGAACTGCACGAACTTGAGCTGCCATTTGTCCTACTGCTTGTTTATCAATGCCTTTGACAATAACTTTAGTAGGAGCCGGAATTTCAAATTCAATACCCTCCAAAGGCTCCATCTCAACCGGATGAGAATAACCGATGGTTAATAATAAATTCTTACCTTGTTTAGCGGCCCTGTAACCAACACCATTAATATCTAAAGCTTTAGAAAACCCGGAAGTTACTCCTTGAACCATATTGGAGACCAGTGTTCTAGTCAACCCATGTAAAGAACGATGTTCTTTTTCATCAGAAGGACGTTCTACTTTTATTTGGTTATCTTCAAGCTTTACTTTCATATCAGGATGCACAACTTGAGTTAAGTTACCTTTCGGTCCACTAACTTTAACAGTATTTCCCTTTATTTCTACTTGTACTCCCTGGGGTACAACAATGGGTTTACGTCCAATTCGAGACAAAATATACACCCCCGATCATTTTAGTTATTGGTTATTAGTTGCTGGTTATTGGTTTAAAAATATATTGAGTGACCACTTACCAATAACTAATATACTAATTACTAATAACTTGATTTTTACCACACATAACAAATGACTTCGCCGCCGATACCTTCGGTTCGGGCTTTACGGTCAGTCATAATTCCTTTAGAAGTAGATAAAATCGCGATACCCAAGCCACCTAAAACTTTAGGTATTTCTTCTTTGTGAGCATAGACCCTTAATCCGGGTTTGCTAATCCGTTTTAAACCGGTAATTACGTTTTCTTTACCGTTATATTTTAAATATACTCGTACAATTCCCTGAAGGCTATTATCAATAAATTCATAATCTTGAATATACCCTTCATCTTTAAGAATTCTTGCTAACTCAATTTTTATTTTTGAAGACGGAATCTCAACCATCTTATCCCTTGCAATTGTTGCATTTCTAATTCTGGTGAGCATATCTGCAATCGGATCTGTCATTACCATCTAAAATTCACCCTCCTTCCGATTTTACAGTTCAATATCAAATGTTCAATATTGAAATGACTACTATTAAAACTTTGAACTTTGAAACCTTGAACTTCAAAACTAACCTTTACCAGCTGGCCTTGGTAACGCCAGGGAGTTCGCCGCTATGAGCTAACTTGCGAAAGCATATACGGCACATCCCAAACTTACGCATATAACCATGTGGACGACCACATATTTTACAACGATTATGTTGCCGCACGGCAAATTTCGGAGTACGATTTGCCTTAATAATCATCGACGTTTTGGCCATACTTTTTCCTCCTTTTGGCTTTTAAAAATTATTTCCTAAATGGCATCCCCATTAATTTTAATAATTCGTATGCTTCCTCATCGTTTTTAGCAGAAGTTACGATTACAATGTCCATGCCCCTTACTTTATCAACTTTATCAATGTTGATCTCCGGGAAAATCAATTGTTCTCTTACACCGAGTGTATAATTACCCCGTCCATCAAAAGCTTTCGGAGAAACACCACGGAAATCACGAATTCGGGGTAAGGAAACATTGAATAATTTATCTAAAAAATGATACATTCTCTTTCCGCGTAAAGTAACCATACAACCAATCGGAGCACCGGCCCTAACTTTAAATGCAGCAATCGACTTTTTAGCTTTTGTTACTACCGGTTTCTGTCCGGCAATTGTAGTCAAATCATTGACAGCCGCATCGATAGCTTTGGCGTCACTGGTTGCTTCCCCCACACCCATATTAATAACAACTTTTTTAATCTGGGGAATTTGCATTACATTGTTATATCCGAATTTACTTTTTAAACCAGGAATGACATCCTGAGTATATTTTTCTTTAAGCCGCGACAATAGTCGCACCTCCCTCCGCTATCAATCCAATGTCTTGCCGCAATTACGACAAACTCTTACTACATCGCCGTCAACCGCACGGTCATTTTTTAACCGAGTGGGTTGGTTACAACCGGAACAGACAATCATTACTTTAGAAATCTGTACCGGTAATGCTTTATCAATCACGCCACCTTGCGGATTAGTCTTTGTAGGTTTGGCATGTTTCTTTGCTAGGTTTAAACCCTCAATTATTACCGCATTTGATTGTGGTAATACTTTTTGAATTTTACCCCGGCGACCCTGATCTTTGCCTGATAAAACAACTACTTCATCGCCTTTTTTTAAATTAACACTTTGGGCCATTTTTAAACCCTCCTCTCGCAACTTCGTTTACAATACTTCCGGAGCCAAAGAAACTATTTTCATAAAATTCTTATCACGAAGTTCACGGGCTACCGGGCCAAAGATACGAGTACCTTTTGGATTAAATTGATCACTTAAAATGACAGCAGCGTTATCGTCAAATCTAATATACGAACCGTCCGGCCGCTTTGTCTCTTTAGTAGTTCGAACTATTACAGCTTTTACTACATCACCCTTCTTTACAAAGCTACCACCAGCGCTTTTTCTGGCGGCTGAAGGGGGAAGAGCATCCTTAACGGTCGCTATAATAAGATCACCAACCCGGGCATATCTTTTACGAGATCCACCCAGAACCCTAATGCACATCAATTGTTTTGCCCCGGAATTATCCGCCACAGTCAAAAAAGTCTGCGCCTGAATCACGGTTGGTTCCTCCTCCCAAGCCTAAAATAGAAATTTTATTTTGCTTTTTCAACAATACTTACTACTCGCCATCTCTTATCTTTACTGATGGGACGAGTCTCCATGACTTTTACTTTATCGCCAATCCGGCATTCATTGTTTTCATCATGAGCTTTTATATTATTCGATAATTTAATTATTCGGCCATACAAAGGATGCCGCACCAAACGTTGGACCGTTACGACTACAGTTTTATCCATTTTATCGCTAATAACTTCACCAATTTTGGTCTTTCTAAGTGAGCGATCCGCCATTATAATTCCTCCTCCAACACTAAGTCAATTGACTAATAAATAAGACAACTGACAAATAAAAACTTAAGCTTTACGTAGTCCAAGTTCGCGCTCACGCATCACCGTTAAAACCCTGGCTATGCTTTTACGAACATCTTTTACCCGCATCGGATTATCTAATTGTCCGGTGGCAAGTTGAAAACGAAGATTAAATAATTCTTCTTTAAGATTAGTCAAATTAGTTTTTAATTCATCAGGAGTCATATCTCTGATTTCTTTAGCTTTCATTTACTTCACCACCCGCTTCCTCTCGTTTTAAAAACTTACATTTGATAGGAAGTTTGTGAGCAGCCAAACGAATTGCTTCCCGTGCCATTGCTTCATCTACTCCGGTAACTTCAAAAAGAATTCTTCCGGGTTTAACAACAGCTACCCAATGCTCCGGAGAGCCTTTACCACTTCCCATACGAGTTTCGGCCGGTTTAGCCGTAACCGGTTTATCAGGAAATATTTTAATCCATACTTTACCGCCACGCTTAATAGATCTGGTTAAAGCGATACGGGCTGCTTCTATTTGGACATTGGTTATCCATCCGGGTTCAGTAGCTTGAAGACCATAATCTCCCAAAATAAGCTGTGATCCTCTAATTGCTTTTCCGGTCATTCTTCCGCGTGCAACTTTACGATGTTTAACCCTTTTTGGTACTAACATCTTAAACTCCTCCTTCAGCTTTAAGATTAGCCCGTCTCTTGGCTGGGAGGATTTCCCCTTTATAGATCCATACTTTTACGCCGATTTTTCCGTAGGTAGTATTTGCTTCAGCAAAACCATAATCTATATCAGCACGTAAAGTATGCAATGGAACTTTTCCTTCACTATAACCTTCGGTCCGGGCGATTTCCGCACCCATCAATCGACCGCTGCAAGAAACCTTAACTCCTTGCGCACCGAATTTCATGGTCCGACCAATCGCTTGTTTCATGGCCCGACGAAATGAGGTTCTTCTTTCCAATTGAAATGCAATATTCTCCGCTACCAATTGGGCATTTAATTCCGGATTTTTAACTTCCGCAATATTTAATTGAACTTGTTTGCCGGAGAATTTCTCAATTTCCTTCCGGATAACTTCAACTTCAGTTCCCTGCCGTCCGATTACCATACCTGGACGAGCAGTATGAATTGTAACTTTTACCCGGTTGGCGGCACGTTCAATTTCAATTTTAGCGATTCCTGATGCATAGAGTCGTTTTTTAATATATTTACGTATTTTTAAGTCCTCAAGAATTAGACCGGCATACTCTTTTTTGTGAGCAAACCAACGTCCTTCCCAATCCTTGATTATTCCAACCCTTAATCCTATCGGATGGACTTTTTGACCCATAATTAGCCCTCCTTCTCTGCAACTACTATAGTGATATGACTGGTTCGTTTATGAATCAATGATGCTCTGCCTTGGGCGCGGGGCATATGACGTTTCATAGTAGGTCCTTGATCCACAAAAGCTTCACTTACTACTAAACGATCCCGGTTTAACTTATGATTATTCTCAGCATTAGCAATAGCGGAGTTCAAAACTTTTCCTACTATTTCAGCTGAAAATCTTGGTGTAAATTTTAAAATGGTTTGGGCATCACTAACCCGTTTTCCACGAATCAGGTCAACCACCTGACGTGCTTTCCGGGGAGCTATGCGAACAAATCTTGCAATAGCCTTGCTTTCCAAACTAATCCCCCCCTTGGTAAGGCTTTAGGCATGAGGCGTGAGGCATGAGATAGAACTTGTGTTTCCATAATGTCTTGCCTATTAACCTGTACCACAAACCTAAACCATTAATAATATCTTGTTAATTATTGGCGGAGACTTTAGACAAAAGAATTAATCATTCCTTATGCCTATTGCCTCATGCCTACTTTGCTCCGGTGGTTTTCTCCGTATGGGAACCATGTCCCCGGAATGTTCGGGTAGGAGCAAACTCGCCTAATTTATGGCCGACCATATCCTCGGTAATATAAATCGGTACATGTTTACGACCATCATGAATTGCTAAAGTATGACCAACCATTTCCGGAAATATTGTGGAACTTCTAGCCCAGGTTTTAATTACTTTCTTGTCACCTTTTGTATTCATATCCTGGATCTTTTTTAACAAGCTTTCCTGGATAAATGGCCCTTTTTTAATTGAACGCGACACCTAAATCCCCTCCTTTATCAATTGAGGTACAACTAAAATATTACTTTCCACTTTTCTTGGAAGCGCTTAAGAACGATATGCATTTCCGAGAAATAAAAGTGGATATTATATTTTAGTCAATCCTAAGACCGCCGTTTAACGATAAAGCGGTCGGAGGCTTTATGCTTACGAGTCCGATGACCCAAAGCAGGTTTACCCCAAGGAGTTACCGGAGCTCTTCCAATCGGAGACCGGCCTTCTCCACCACCATGTGGGTGGTCAATTGGGTTCATTACAACACCACGGTTGGATGGTCTTTTACCCAACCAGCGAGACCTCCCGGCTTTACCTATCGAAATATTTTCATGTTCTACATTTCCTACTTGACCAATAGTAGCCATACAATTTACACTCACTAAACGCATTTCTCCTGATGGTAATCTTACATGAGCGAAATCGCCTTCTTTAGCCATTAATTGAGCGCCGGCGCCGGCTGAGCGGACTAGTTGAGCACCACCGTTTTTCTTTAATTCCAAATTATGAATAACGGTACCAACTGGAATGTTGGTTAACGGCAAAGCATTTCCCGGTTTAATATCAGAGTTCGGGCCGGAAACTACAGTATCTCCGACATTCAATCCAATAGGCGCTAAAATATAACGTTTTTCACCATCAGCATAATGCAATAAAGCAATTCGCGCCGAACGGTTCGGGTCATATTCAATAGCGGCAACTTTAGCCGGAACATCGAATTTATCCCGTTTAAAATCTATAATCCGGTACATTTGTTTATGTCCGCCACCACGATGCCGAACGGTCATTCTCCCGAACGAATTTCGGCCTCCGGTTTTCTTCAACGGCTCTAATAATGACTTTTCCGGTGTTGTTTTGGTGACCTCCGCAAAGTCAGAGACTGTCATAAATCTTCTGCCAGGTGAGGTTGGCTGGTATTTTCTTACCGGCATCTTCCTGACCTCCCAACTTATTAGTTACTAGTTACTAGTTATTGGTTATTAGTACTTAGAATTAAAACTTATTTAAGTCGATTCCTAGTTATTAGTTTAATAAAGTTCATAAACTAATAACTAATTTACCAATAACTAATAACCGTGTTTTTATACTCCTTCAAAGAACTCAATCCGGTTACCCTTTTCCAGAGTAACGATTGCTCTTTTCCAACTGGGACGACGACCAATATGTCGACCCATCCTTTTCATTTTACCTAAAATATTGATGGTGTTTACCGATTGCACTTTTACGTTAAAAATACTTTCGATTGCTTGTTTAATCTGTGTTTTATTGGCTTTCGGGTCAACCATGAAACAATATTTATTTTCTTCCATTAATTTGGTGGTTTTTTCGGTAATGACCGGACGTTTAATTAATTGTCTTGCATCCATTATGCCAACGCCTCCTCCACCTTGCTCACAGCATCTTTGGTAATAATAAGATGATTATGAGCCAAAATATCGTACACATTTAATCCTTCCGTAATTAAAGTCATTACTCCAGGTATATTACGGGCGGATTTGTAAAGATTATTATCAACTTCAGAAGTAACAATTAAAGCTTGGTTAGCCTTAAGCTTGTCTAATACTCCTACCATTGTTTTAGTTTTGGGCTCTTTAAAACTGATATTATCGACAACAATAATTTCGCCTGCTTCAACCTTAGCGGATAAAGCGGACTTTAACGCTTGTCGTCGTGCCTTTTTGGGTAAACTATAGTCATAACTACGTGGTGATGGCCCAAAGATAATACCTCCACCTGTCCAAAGCGGTGAACGTCTGCTACCTACACGAGCCTGGCCGGTTCCTTTTTGACGCCATGGTTTTCTTCCGCCACCTCGAACAGCTGAACGATTTTTTGTGGCTGAAGTACCCAAACGTCTTGATGCAAGCTGCATGGTAACTGCCTCATGTAATAAGGCTTTATTTACCTTAACACCGAAAATATTATCATTTAGGGCGATCTCGCCTACCTGTGAGCCTTTAGTATTATAAACAGGTACGGTCGGCATCGAATTCCCTCCTCTTTTAGTTGTCCAAACAGTTGATATTAAATCAATAGCTTGAATCAACAACCTTCAATATTTTATCTGAAATTATTTTTTATTCTGTTTAACAGTATTCTTTACAATTACATATGATCCGTTAGAACCAGGGATAGCACCCTTAATTAATAATAAATTACGTTCCGGATCAACTTTTACTATTTTTAAACCTTGAATAGTGGTTCGAGTTCCACCTAAGCGTCCCGGTAATCTTCGCCCTTTAAAAACACGAGCCGGATCTGTTGCTCCCAAGGAACCAGTTCTACGGTGGTACATTGATCCATGTGTCATTGAAGCACGATTAAAATTCCACCTTTTAATAACACCGGCAAAACCTTTTCCTTTAGAAGTTCCAACAACATCTACAAAATCACCTTCGCTGAATACATCAGCTTTTATTACTTGACCAAGTTCAAAACTTTCACCGGATTCAACTTTTAATTCACGTAAAAATTTAAACGGTTTCACTCCGGCTTTACTGAAATGACCTTTCATGGGTTTACTACTCAAACGTTCTTTTTGTTCACCAAATCCTAATTGAATTGCATCATATCCATCAGTTGACATAGTCTTTTTTTGAATAATAGTACATGGTCCGGCTTCAACTACAGTAACCGGAACTGCACGACCTTCAGCAAAGATCTGAGTCATTCCAATTTTTTTACCTAAGATACCTTTGGCCATTTCTTGCACCCCCTTTTACAATTTCGGATTTCGAATTGCGGATTGCGGAATAAAAATAAGTTGGAATTAGAGAGTTTTCAATCCCTAAATCAATTGTCTTGTTTAAAAAATCCGAAATCTGAAATCTGCAATCTGAAATTAGTTAATCCGAAATTCCTATAGTTTGATTTCGATATCGACTCCCGCTGGTAAATCCAATCTCATTAAAGCATCTACTGTTTTAGAACTGGGATCTAAAATATCGATTAATCTTTTATGAGTCCGCATCTCGAATTGTTCACGAGAATCTTTATCAACATGGACCGATCTTAAAATAGTATAAATATTCTTTTCAGTCGGAAGTGGAATTGGCCCAGAAACATAAGCCCCAGTTCTTTTTGCCGTCTCCACAATCTTCTCTGCCGATTGATCCAACAGTTTATGATCAAATGCTTTTAAGCGAATTCTGATCTTTTGAGTGGCCATAAAATCTCCCTCCTCTTATACCCAAGTATGGGTTGGGACAAAGCCCAACCCTGACAATTATTCGATAATCTTGGTTACTACACCGGAACCGACGGTTCGGCCACCTTCACGGATAGCAAAGCGCAACTTCTCTTCCATAGCGATCGGCATAATTAACTCG
>JAEYRX010000034.1 GCA_023435225.1 Bacillota bacterium | reverse complement strand
GAATAAGTGACGATTTTGTGCTTCGCAAAATGCCTAATACCGCATATTTGCTCGCACAAAATCGGATTAATCAGCGCTTCCTTAGATAGTAAGGAATAACCAAACTCACCATCTAACGAATGTTTTTGGAGTTTTTATCATTGACCGCCCGGCTAATCTTTTCAAAGGTTACATAGATGATAAACGCAATAATGGTTCCAAGTTCGTAAAAGAAACGGATGAATGTTTTTAAGGATTTTTTCATGGGATTACCCTCCTTCTTTGTGGCAATAGGCATTAGAGAACAGGGAACAGGGAACAGGGAACAGGCAATAGGCATTAGAGACATTTCATCTTACTTTTTCTTCTTGGTTCCGGATTCCGGCTTCTAAAATTCCTACCCGGATAAAAATTTTAGATTTTTTGACTTTCGACTCCTGACTCCTGGCTCCTGGCTCCTGGCTCCTGATTTTTGACTTCTGATCTCTACTTACTTTACTTTCGCCTCACGCCTTTCGCCTGTTCTTCGATACTCATTCAACAACCTATCAAACTCGGCTCCGGCGGCTAGGACTTCGGCGTCGGTGTGGCCTTTGGCGTCCCAGAGGGTTTGGAGGCGGCTCCGGGCGCGTTCCAGTTTTTTTTGGAGGTGGGAGGGGCAGAGGCGAGAGGCGACAGGCGAAAAGCGCGAGAGGAAGAAGGCAAGAAGTGATGGGCAAAAGTTTGCGGGTGGTGTTTTTTGATCCATAATCTGAAGTTTAATCTTAATCATGATTTATAGCTGATTCCTTTTATGATATAGGCTAGAGCAAGGAAGTTAGCCTTATCCCTTCGGCCTATATGTTCACTCGCATTTACCATCTTTGGCCCAAATGTTCTCCTACATCTTTCGCCTGTCGCTTCGCGCCTTTCGCCTATTCCTCCCTCGATCTTGCTTACTTTCGCTATATAATGATATAATAAGGATTGATTGTAATTTTTGGCAATACTAAAGTTGAGCTCAAAGAAGAAGATTTGGGCCTTGGGTGTTTTTATATTAGTTTTGATGAATTAATAATTTCCTTTAATTTTGATTACATTATATCGGAAATCCGAACAAAAATCAAGGGAGAATTTTGAACTTTGGAGCCAATAATAGAATCTGTTGGAGAACGATTAAAAAAACTTCGGAATGCAAGAAATCTATCAATTCCCGAAGTATCAAGAGTCACAGGGATAGGAAAAGCGAGTTTAAGTGATCTTGAAAACAATAAAAATAATCCTGGCAAAACTAATTTAGTTCGGTTATCCGAATTTTATGGAGTATCGGCGGATTGGATTTTATTTGGTGACCAAGTTAGTGTAAAAAGTGAAAAAACAAATGATAATAGTATCAAAGTAGCTGTACCTAATTTAGAACTTGCAGCATTGTTTTCTCAGATTGTTGAAATTTGGGAAAATGGTGATGAAGAAATGAAAGTTTGGGTGAAAAAACAATTGGAGTTGGGATTTAAACAAGCAGTTAAGGATTTGGAGAATAAGAAGAAGAGTAGAAAGAAATAAGTGATAAAATGGGTCTGTTCGAGGGTAAAGTCGAGGGGGCCTATTTTATTTGTGGGCTAATAAAAATAATATGATGGTCTTGTTTATTCAATGAAGTTAATCGTCCAGGGGATGGGCGGTCATCCCCTAGGACCTACCCACCCGCCGGGGACAATTGTCTCCCCGGACCCCTGCAATAGCTCCGGTCATCCTGATCTCCGAAGGAATGCTGACGCAATTTTAATGACGCCGCATCCATTACGGCGTCTTCTTTATGGTTCTGTACGCCGACGTCTGAAAAACATCATGTTTTAAAGCCGCGCCAGTGACCTCCTTGTCACTGGGTGGTACTTGATAGATTGTAATGTTACTAGTGAATTTTATAAAGTTTAGTACCATTTCTACTCCAAGAAGGGTCTATAACGACATTTTACAGAAACATGGCAGGATATTCCATGTTTTTCTGGAAATATATAAATTAGTCATAATACAAACATTTGAAACGGAGACAAAACCCAATGGCCAAAGTTAAAGAAAACAACATCAAAGAGGAACCGATTGAGAAACAGCTTTGGAAAGCGGCTGATAAGCTTCGTAAGAACATCGACGCCGCTGAATATAAACATATTGTCCTCGGACTGATTTTTCTAAGATATATCTCTGATGCCTTTAATGAACTCTACAACAAACTCAAAAGTGGTCAAGGCGAATATGCCGGAGCCGACCCGGAAGATAAAGACGAGTACAAAGCGGAGAATGTCTTCTTCGTCCCGGAGATCGCCCGTTGGACTTATCTGCAATCAAAAGCAAAACTCCCCACTATCGGCAAAGAAATCGATAACGCCATGGACGCCATCGAAAAAGACAACCCTTCCCTCAAAGATGTATTACCAAAAGTTTATGCCCGTGGTAATCTTGACCCAACCAATCTGGGCGGACTGATTGACCTTATCGGCAATATTGCACTTGGAGATGCCAAAGACCGGAGCGCCGACGTTCTCGGCCATGTGTTTGAATATTTCTTAGGTGAATTTGCTTTGGCAGAAGGGAAGAAGGGTGGCCAATTCTATACGCCCCGGAGTGTTGTTGAACTCTTGGTTGAAATGTTGGAACCATATAAAGGCCGGGTATTTGACCCTTGTTGTGGTTCGGGCGGTATGTTTGTTCAATCGGAGAAGTTTGTCGATAATCATCAAGGCAAAGTAAATGATATCTCCATTTTTGGGCAGGAAAGTAACCAGACTACTTGGCGATTGTGCAAGATGAACCTGGCCATTCGTGGTATCGACAGTTCGATGGTTCGATGGAATAATGAAGGCTCATTCCTAAATGATGCCCATAAAGACCTCAAAGCAGACTTTGTACTAGCTAATCCACCATTTAACGACAGCGACTGGAGTGGCGACCTACTTCGTACCGATGGCCGCTGGAAATATGGTGTACCGCCAACTGGGAATGCTAATTATGCCTGGATTCAGCATTTTCTTTATCATTTAAGCCCGAGCGGTATTGCCGGTTTTGTTTTGGCAAAGGGATCGCTTACCTCTAAAACTTCTGGAGAAAGCGATATAAGAAAAGAATTAATCGAAGTTCGGCTGGTGGATTGTATTGTAAATCTTCCCGCCAAACTGTTTTTAAATACTCAAATCCCAGCTTGTCTTTGGTTTTTAAGTCGTGATAAGTCCAATGGTGGGTATCGGAACCGGACCGATGAGATTCTATTTATCGATGCCAGGAATGAGGGGTATTTAATTAACCGGCGGACAAGGGAACTTGGGGCGAAAGATATACAAAAGATCGCTTCTACTTATCATAATTGGAGAAATCCGGACGGGAAGTATGAGGATATTAAAGGTTTCTGTAATTCTGCCAGTATTGAACGGGTACGGGAATTGGATTATGTATTGACTCCCGGAAGATATGTTGGACTGCCGGATGAAGAGGATGATTTTAATTTTAAGGAACGGTTTACTGCTTTAAGGGCGGAATTTGAGGAGCAGTTGAAGGAAGAGGAAAGGCTGAATAAGGTGATTTTGGAGAATTTAGAAAAGGTGAAATTGGGATGAGTGAGTGGAAGGAATGTACTTTAGTTGATATTGCCGCTTCATACAAGAAAGCAATAATATCGGGGCCTTTTGGTTCAAATATTAGTAGCAAATATTTCACTGAATCAGGTATTCCTGTAATACGGGGTAATAACTTATCTTTGAATATAGGAGATAAGTTTATTGATGATAATTTCGTTTTTATATCAAAAGAAAAAGCTGAAGAATTAGGAACATGGGCTGAAAAAGATGACTTAATTTTTACTGCAGCTGGAACAATAGGTCAAGTGGGGATAATACAAGGTAAAGAAAAACATTCAAGATATATAATATCAAATAAACAATTAAGAGTAACATTGAATAAAGCAATTATTGAACCGTTATATGCTTATTATTGGTATGCAAGTCCTTTTATGATTGATACAATTGTTAATTCTGATACAGGTTCAACCATACCCTTGATAAATTTATCTGTTCTAAAATCTTTACCAATATTGTTACCATCACTTACAGAACAACGAGACATCATCTCTGTACTTTCCAACCTCGACGACAAAATAGACCTACTCCACCGCCAGAACAAAACCCTTGAAGCTATGGCGGAAACACTTTTTCGGCAGTGGTTTGTGGAGGAAGCGGATGAGGAGTGGGAAGAAGGTGTTTTGGGAGATGTTGCCGATTTTAATAATGGTAAATCGAGGCCGGGAAGTATCGAAAATGGTACAGTTCCAATATATGGTGGCAATGGTATATTGGGTTTTACATCTAGTTCAAATACAGACGGAATTTCAATAATTATTGGACGTGTGGGAGCATACTGTGGTAGTTTGTACATTGAGAACAAACCAATCTGGATCACTGATAATGCCTTGTCTGCAAAACCTAAAAACGAAAAACATTCAAGTTATCTTTTTTATCTATTAAAAAGTTTTAACCTTAACCAAATGGCAGAAGGTTCAAGCCATCCACTTCTTACTCAGACATTATTAAATTCAATTTTAGTAATTATTCCTTCAAAAGCAAAAATAGATGCTTTTTGTGAATTCGCAGATAGCACATTACAAAAAATATTTTTCAACCAATCACAAATTCGTATTCTTGAAAAACTTCGTGATACACTTTTACCAAAATTAATGAGTGGAGAAGTGAAGGTAACTTTATAAATTTTTAAATAGTAAGTGTTATCCAAAAGTTATAGATTATTTAAACAATCTTGATAAGTAGGCAAGTAAGGGTCATACCGGTCAGACTTGTCCGACTAGTCAGACAGGTTTAAAAGTGGGAGGACAAATGAGTGATCTAATTCCCGAACATGGTGGTTTCAGAAACCTACGGAGTTTTCAAGTCGCTCAACAGGTATATGACGGCACGGTAGTGTTTTGTAACAGATTTGTTGATAAACGCTCGCGAACCAATGATCAAATGGTTCAAGCGGCGAGGAGCGGCGTCCAAAACATAGCGGAAGGAAGTCTTGCTTCGGCGACATCCAAAAAAACAGAGCTAAAACTTACTGGAGTTGCCAGAGCAAGTTTAGGTGAGCTTTTGCTCGATTTCGAAGATTATTTACGACAGCACGGGCTTAGACAATGGAAAAAAGATGATCCCGAAGCTCTCAAAGTTCGCTCAGCTAAGCCACAAAGCTTAAATTGGTTAACGTTGGCAGATAGATCGGATGAAGAATTTGCTAACATTTTGATTTGTCTTATAAACCAGGCAAGTTATTTACTTTGGAGACAGATGAAAAGGCTTGAAGAAGATTTTCTCAAAGAGGGCGGTTTTACTGAACGAATGTATAACGCTAGAAAAAAAGTGAGAGGGCGAGAATGACTAAAATCACCGAATTTGAAATTGAACAATATGCCGTCGACCTTCTTGAAAGTCAAGGCTATACCTATATCTACGGCCCCGATATCGCCCCGGACAGCGAAATACCCACCCGGCATTCTTTTGAAGATGTTCTTCTTCTTGAGAAACTTCGGAACGCTGTTGCTCGCATCAATCCGACTATTCCTGCCGACGCCAGAGAAGACGCTATCAAGCAAATCCAACGAATCAGCTCGCCGGAACTTATTGCTAATAACGAATCATTTCATCGAATGCTGACCGAAGGCATCAAGGTCACCTACCAAAAGGACGAAGAGAGCCGGGGGGATCTGGTTTGGCTGATTGATTTCAACGAACCGGAGAAGAATGATTTTGTTGTTTGCAACCAATTTACGATTATCGAAAACAATGTCAATAAACGCCCGGATGTAATACTTTTTGTTAATGGTCTGCCGCTTGTAGTCATTGAATTGAAAAATGCTACGGATGAAAATGCAACGGTTCATTCCGCTTTTAAACAATTGCAAACTTACAAACAGGCTATTCCCACTTTGTTTACTTATAACGGTTTTTTGGTAATCTCCGATGGCTTGGAGGCCAAGGCTGGTTCTATCTCCGCTGATTTCAGCCGTTTTATGGTCTGGAAAAGTAGTGATGGGCGGGTGGAAGCTTCACCGTTAATCGGTCAGTTGGAAACGCTTATTAAAGGAATGTTGAATAAAGCCACTCTCTTGGACTTAATCCGGCATTTCATTGTTTTTGAAAAAACCAAGAAAGAGGAGAAAGATACCGGACTTATTACCATTCAAACCATCAAGAAACTGGCGGCCTATCACCAGTATTATGCAGTCAATTTGGCGGTAGAATCTGCGCTTCGGGCATCGGGTTATATTTCAAGGAAGGATATATTGAAAGCTCAAGATAGTAAAGAATCACCCGAAAGTTATGGCGTACCAGGTGTTAAAACGCAGCCCGTCGGAGATCGAAAGGGCGGGGTGGTCTGGCATACTCAAGGCAGTGGGAAATCTCTATCCATGGTCTTTTTTACCGGGAAAATCGTCTTGACGATGGACAACCCGACTGTGGTGGTTATTACCGACCGTAACGACCTGGATGATCAGCTTTTTGATACTTTCGCCTCTTCCAGACAATTGTTAAGGCAAGATCCGGTCCAGACGGAAAATAGAGACCAACTCAAAGACCTTTTAAAAGTGGCTTCCGGCGGGATTGTTTTTACGACTATTCAAAAGTTTCAGCCGGAGGAAGGCAATGTTTATGAAAAACTCTCCGACCGGGAAAATATAATTGTAATAGCTGATGAAGCCCACCGGACCCAGTATGGATTTAAGGCGAAAAATATTGACGATAAAGATGAATACGGAAATGTAGTCGGTAAGAAAGTAGTCTATGGTTTTGCCAAGTATATGCACGATGCTTTGCCTAAAGCAACTTATATCGGGTTTACCGGTACACCGATTGAGAAGACCGATGTCAATACACCGGCGGTTTTTGGTAACTATATCGATATCTATGATATATCACAAGCGGTTACCGATGGCGCCACGGTACGTATTTATTACGAAAGCCGTCTTGCTAAGATTGCCCTGAACGAAGAAGGCAAAAAGCTGGTTAAAGAACTGGATGAAGAACTGGACCAGGATGAACTGACCGAGTCTCAAAATGCTAAAGCGAAATGGACTCAACTGGAAGCGTTAATCGGTAGTAAAGATCGGATTAAACATGTAGCCAAAGATATAATCTATCATTTTGAACGGCGTCAAGAAGTTATAAATGGTAAAGCAATGATCGTTACAATGTCTCGCCGTATCGCCGCCGAATTATATAAGGCAATTATTGATATAAGACCTGAATGGCATAATGATGACCTAAATAAGGGTGTCATTAAAGTAGTAATGACTTCGGTTTCATCTGATGGACCGGAGATCGCCAAACACCATACTACCAAAGAAGAACGCCGTGGTCTGGCGGAACGGATGAAAGATCCTGACGATGAATTAAAATTGGTTATTGTCAGGGATATGTGGCTGACCGGTTTTGACGCTCCCTGTCTAAAAACGCTTTATATCGATAAGCCTATGAAGGGGCATAACTTAATGCAAGCCATCGCCAGGGTAAATCGGGTATACGGAGAAGTAAAGGGTGGGCTTATTGTTGATTATCTCGGAATTGCTTCGGACTTAAAAGAAGCCCTATCATTTTATTCCAATGCCGGTGGTAAAGGTGACCCGGCAGTTGCTCAACAACAGGCGGTTCAGGTTATGCTGGCTAAATTGGAAGTTGTCTCGCAGATGTTTCATGGTTTTGCTTATGAAGAATACTTTGAAGTGGATACCGGCAGAAAACTCTCCCTGATTCTGGCTGCTGAAGAACATATCCTCGGTTTGGAAAACGGCAAAAAACGATATATTGATGAAGTGACCGCTCTATCCCAAGCTTTCGCAATAGCCATCCCACATGAACAGGCGATGGATGTCAAAGATGAGGTGGCTTTCTTTCAAGTGGTTAAATCAAGATTGGTCAAATTTGATAGTACTGGTTCAGGGAAGACGGATGAGGAAATTGAAACCGCCATCAAACAAGTTATTGATAAGGCGCTGGTAACCGAAGAGGTTATTGATGTTTTTGACGCCGCCGGGATTAAAAAACCGGATATTTCAATTCTCTCGGAAGAATTCTTGCTTGAAGTCAAGCATATGGAACATAAAAACATTGCCTTGGAAGTATTGAAGAAACTGCTTAACGATGAAATAAAAGCCCGTACTAAAAAGAATCTGATCCAGAGCAAGACCTTAATGGAAATGCTGGAGAACTCCATTAAAAAGTATCACAATAAAATCATTACCGCTGCTGAAGTCATTGACGAACTGATTAATCTGGGCAAAGAAATCCAAGAGATGGATAAAGAGCCGCAGAAGATGGGCTTATCCGATTATGAATACGCTTTTTATACCGCTATTGCCAATAATGAGAGCGCCCGTGAGGTTATGGAAAAAGATAAACTTCGGGAACTGGCGGTAGTTTTGTATCAAAAAGTTAAAGAAAACGCTTCAATTGACTGGACGATTAAGGAAAGTGTTAAAGCCAAGCTTAAAGTTATTGTTAAGCGTATATTGCGCCAATACGGTTATCCGCCGGATATGCAGATGTTGGCGACTGAGACGGTTTTGAAACAGGCTGAATTGATTGCGGAAGAATTGACGCAGGGGAAATGAGGTAGGAAATCATTTTATTTAATCATTACTTGCATCAAGTGGTTGATTGACCTTCTTTGGAGTTCAAAAAAACTAATAAACAATGTGAAGCAATTATTAATCCTAAATTGACACCACTTTTGGGTTGGGGAAATTAGGATGCCAAAATTGTTTTCATAAAAAAAGGAGTGAAAGTATGCCGCATTATTTAGTGAAAGATCTCCAAAAAACCTATAACTTATTACTCCAGAATCAAGCAATAGACAAAGAGTATAAAATGTTACATGAAGCCAGTGTTCCAAATTTATATTATTTAGGATTTTTTATAATGTCCCTTATTACTTATGGCTTAATTATGTTTGAGGTGATTAATGTATTAGATTCATTACAAGAATATATTCCTAAGAAAGGAAATGCTTTTTTAATTTTACTTCTGCTTGGTTTTTATTTTGGAATATTTATTGTAGTTATTTTGTTTTTTATGAGTTATATTCCAAACAAAATTCGAAAAGGATTAGTTCAAAAAAAATTAGCCTTAAATAAAGAAAAAATTGAGACTTTAGTGGAAGTATATCGTAAAAACAAAAATTATTTAGATAATAATAGTATTGTTCCTAATGCTTATCAATATTTTTATGCATTGGAATGGTTAATTCGTCTGATAGAAAATAAAAGGGCTGATACCCTAAAGGAAGCTATCAATTTATTTGAATCCGACCAACAACATATAGAAAAAATGAACGAGTTGCGGGCAATTGAGGCGGAAATAAGAAGAACTAGAATCAGATCCAATACAATAATATTTTTACCATAGAGTTTATTTATTAACAAATTAAGACCAGCAAAAAATTTTGGATTGTAAGTATGTAATTCGGCTACATCTCTTAAGCTATCCAACTATTGACTTTATCAGAAAGGTGGAATACGCACTCTTTTAGACACTTTCATTAAAAAATCATTTACACAAGCGAGAAAAAAGTCCCTCTGAGCAACAAAAAGGTTACTCAAAGCAACAAAAAGGTCCCTCCGAGCAACAAAAAAGTCGCTCAAAGCGAGAAAAAGGTCCCTCTGAGCAACAAAAAGGTCCCTTCGAGCAACAAAAAGGTCACTCAAAGCGAGAAAAAGGTCACTCCGAGCAACAAAAAGCTCTCTCTGAGAACCAAAAAGCTCTTCCCGGCCTTCAAACAAATTTTTCCCAAAAAAAAGCCTTCCCCGCTGTTATAAAACCGCAGGGAAGGCTGTTTTTATTGCTTTAAAAAATTGATCTTAAGCTATTTCCGGCTCCTCTTTTTTCGGTCTCCCCGGAAAACGAGCTTGGAGGTCATTATAGATGGTCTCCGCTTTTTGGACTTTTGACTTCATCGCACTTTTAGCCGAGTTGTAAAACATCAGCGAACCGGAATAAGCTTCACTCCCCGATAAGATCATAGTATCGGAAAGTCCATCGTAAATCTGCGACAGCGGCTGAAATATGGAACGAAGTAAAACCACTGTTTCGACATCTTTGGATAATTCCGGAACATTCAAAAATGGAGGGACCAGATCAGGATTTTGTTGACAATACTCCATGGCCTTCTGGACAAAGCTGACTGTTTTGTCGCCCATCTTCGGTAAATCATGCCGTTCGTCGGGAGATAGGGTTTTTAGATGAGGCATTAGTTTCGTGGTAAGCACGTTGATAGCGGCCTTGATCTCCGCCAGATCCGCTTCCGGAATATTAAACGATACTAAATTAGATTGAGACATATCATTTCTCCTTTATAAAAATAATTATTGATAATACCAAGCACCATCAAAGCTTATCAAAGCTCCAACGATGTTCACCATCCAAGTTAACTCCCATTAGTTTGCCCGGGCTTAATGGAAATTCGCTTGAATAGTTACCTTAATTTAGGATATTGATACTATAACATATTTTGGTAAACGTTGTAAATATAAAATTGGAAATTTGCAGAAAAGATTGGACGATTCTATATATGTTGAAAAAAGTTTTAGGTAAAACATTCACATCCTTAAAGCCGGCTGGGAATGGCGAAATTTTTGAAATTTTTTCAACATATGAATCAAGGAATATATGTTGCCTGAAAGTTTAAATCCAAAAAATTTATTGCAACATATATAGATGTAAAAACAAACGGAATTCAATGTTTATTCATCGCCCAGAGCAGCAGATGAACTGAAAGCATATAATTTGAAAAAAGTTTTGAATAAAGCATTCACATCTCAAAAGCCAGTTGTGAATGGAAGATTATTGAACTTTTTTCAACTTATTAATCAAGGAATATATGTTGCATTGAAAGCTCATATCCAAAAAACTCATTGCAACATATATAGATTCAAAACCCGGTCGCTCTCAGACGTCCTTGTCTTCCGCGACTTCGACCCGTCCTGGGTCATAGGCTAATGTAAAAAAACAATCTCAACCCCATAAATGGGCTGGGAAACGCTTTGCAGCAAAATCTAACCGAGCCCCAACGGGGGTTGAGATGATTTTAAAGGCAACAGCCCAGGGGTTTTGAGAAGACTGAAATAATTCGCTGCTGCCCTGGGCGCTGAATTTGAAATATAATTCTCTGATAATTCACTTTATGTTTTTAGCCAAAAAGGGACAATAATACACCAATTTTACATTTATTTATTGAAACCAGATGGATATAATAGTAAAATCTTATTATGAGTCGCTAAATATGTTATAAAAGGTGATTACTTATGGAACAAAAAAACTTTATCTTACGAAACGAGCAAGAAGTAAATGTGATAGTAACCCGAATTTTATTGTGGTCACTATTCGCTTTTCCGATTATGTTACTCTTATGCAAACCGTTTTTAGGTGTTTTTAATGCCTCAGTCAATGAAGTAATTTATCCTAGTTTGCTTGGGGTGATCTGTCATTTTCTACCCTATTTAATGAGAAAACTAAGGGTTTCCAGTACCGGTGTAAAATATACCGCAATCACAATGAGTGCAATAAGTATCGGTATTATTAACGCCAACCCTTTTCTCTGGATAAGTATTATCCTAATTTTCCCGGTTTTGTTGAGTTTGCTTTATTTTGATAAAAGACTCACCTTTTTTGCGGTATTGATTACCCTAGCCGGTATGTTCGCTTCCCAATATTCATTTGATTATTACCGGGGGATTTTAGGTACTTTACCCGGGAATTTTCCGGTAATGCGGCAGTATCTATTGGATGTAATTACCTATTTGCTGGAAATTGGTATAGTTGCTTTGATATCCACGATGTTGACTCGCCGTACCCGGAACCTGCTGGAAACTATGACCAATATCGTTAATGCTCTTAGTGAAGACGCACAGCAAGTAGCAGCAACTTCGATTCAACTTGCATCATCCGCCCAGCAACTATCGGAAGGAACCGCCGAACAAGCATCGGCCATAGAAGAAACCTCTTCCACCCTTCAGGAATCTTCATCTATGTTACAACAAAATACCGACAATACTAAGCAGGCAGCCGGGCTATCAGAGCAAGCCAAAGAGTCGGCTAATAAGGGCAGTAATGAAATGAAAGAGATGATGAGTTCAATTCAAGAGATCAAGAAATCCAGTGATCAGATCTCGAAAATCATCAAAGTTATCGATGATATTGCTTTCCAAACTAACATTTTAGCATTAAACGCCGCCGTTGAAGCAGCAAGAGCCGGCGAGGCCGGGGCGGGTTTTGCCGTAGTGGCGGAAGAAGTAAGAAATCTGGCCCAGCGAAGCGCCCAGGCGGCTGAAGATACCACCACTATTATCGAGTCCAATATTGAACTCTCCGCTAAAGGAGTTATGGTGGCGGAGAAAGTCCGCGAGGCTTTACAAGAAATAACCGCGCATACCAATAAGGTCAATCAATTAATGGACGAGGTCGCCGCGGCCAGTCAAGAGCAATCTCAAGGGGTAGAACAGATCACTAAAGCCTTGACTCAAATGGAGACAATCACCCAACAAAATGCGGTTAATGCTGAAGAAAGCGCGTCAATGGCTGAGAAATTAAATGCTCAAGCAAATAGTATGCGAAAAATCGTTCAGAGAGCTTTTGAAATCAGTAATTGAATTTAACATCATATTCCGCAATCAGCGAACCGGAATAAGCTTAACTCCCCGCTAAAATAATAGTATCGGAAAGAGATTCGGTCATTTGCAATATATTGTGTCCGAATGTCTGAATTTTAAATTATGAAAATCCTTCATTTGGTAAACGGAGTGGTCTGATGAAATTAATAAGGTTCTGTATTTTGACAATTTTCTTTTTGTTTGCCGGTATTACTTTTTCAGCGAATAATATAGATAATCCAGATGAGCATCTACCCGGCAAAGATTATTTAAAACAATTTGCCGCCAAGCTCGCTGGTTATCATACTTTTGATTCTTTTCTGGTAGCGGTAGATAATAAAATTATTTATGAGCAATACTTTAACGGTTATTCCGCCGATAAATATCATATGATTCAATCCTCAACCAAATCCATCACCTCTATCCTAATTGGTATTCTTTATGATGAAGGCAAATTATCTCTTGATGAAACTATTGGGTCTCTTTACCCGGAACAAGCCATTGTAAATCCAATTCTTAACCAAATAACCATCGAAAATCTTTTGACCATGTCTTCGGGATTGACTTGGAATGAGATGGTGGAGCCGCTTTTTTTGCCTGATGGTAAGGAAAATCCGGCTAACGATGATATACGAATGAATTATAGCGGTAATTGGGTTGAGTATGTTTTAACCCATAGCAAAACTTTGGCTTTTAAACCCGGCTCCAAATTTGACTACAATAGCGGAAACTCTATCTTACTTGGGGACATCATTAAAAAGAAGACGGGATTAAATGCGGCGGTATTTGCAAAAAAGGCTTTATTTAGCAAACTGGGTATTTTCGAGTTTCAGTGGGTTCTTGCTCCAATTTCGGATAGTGTAACTCCCAATCAACTTAAAATCATCGATGCCGGAGATATCAAGGATAATGATGAAAGACAGGTTCATACCGGAGGCGGTTTATTGTTGCGACCGCGTGATATGGTGAAAATCGGTGAATTAATGTTAAACGGCGGAGTGTATAATGGCAAAAAAGTGTTATCGGCGAAATGGGTCGAAATGTCATTGACACCATATCTGCAAATACCCAAAGAAGAGGTTTTTTATGGGTTTCAATGGTGGCGGACTATTTTACCAAATGGGCATAAAATGTGTTTTTCCGCCGGAGTGGGTGGCCAGTTTATTTTGTTTATTCCGGATTTGCGGACCGCATTTGTGGTTACCGGAAACATGTATCGCCAAGCCGAGGCCAATAGTCTTGTTCTTAGAGCTGTATATGATTTTTTAATACATATGAAGTAAGTGGTTGGTTTTTGGAAGATAGTCGTCCACGCCAGCTACCGCTGCGCACCTGAAAGTATGAAAATAAGGCTGGGTGAACGACAAGCTTCGATAGCATTTTCTAGATAGTATATGGAAAAGTATAGCTGTGAAAGAGGCGTCATTGTAATTAGTGGCGCTTTTTTTATATGTTTATAACATGTTTTTTATTGGATATTACCTGTGTTAAAAACTTACTAACAGTTTTTTTATTTTTTTGCATTAATTTATTGGAAAATAAGAAACATTATGATACAATTCTACATAAATTATTGGTTGATTGGAGAAAGTTGTTTGGTTTGTCGAATTTTGTCGAATTTTATAAGTGTTGGTTTGCTGGGAAACCGGTCCAGATATTAGGATCGGTTTAATTTTTTGTTCGACAAAAAGTGCTAAAATTCGACACGAGGCAGGTGGAGAGAGGTTTTTTAGGGTCAAAAGGCACCTAACCATCGCCCTCTGCGACTATTATCCATCCTTGGATGTCGCAACCTTGAGCCATCCAGGCTCTGGCTTCCCCGAGTGGAAGGGTAACCTGGGGCTTTGTGGTCCAAAACATTATATTATGCGGAGCTTAAGATTGGATAAAATTTGGATATTGTTATGAAATGTTTATATCAGGAGGGTGTCATGAGAAATAATATGATTAGAATGATTTTATTAGTGGCTTGTTTATTGAGTTTGAGTTTGTTAACTTCTTGCGGTGGGGGTGGAGGCGGTGGAGGTTCGAAATCACCTAAGGATCCTGGTTCCTCTCCTTCAAGCTCGTTACAAGCACCGACTAATGTAACAGTTACCAGAGAAACCGATGGTTTGAAAGTAAGTTGGTCAGGAGTGACTGGAGCAAGTGGTTATAGATTAGAACGGAAAGATGGGGAACAGGCGTTTGTTCCAGTTGCAAATAGTATTCCAGGGACAAGTTGTAAAGACATCGGGTATCCTATGGATAAAACGGTTCAATACGCTGTAAGAACATTAAGTCAAGATCAGTACTCCGAACTTTCGGCTCCAAGCGATCCTATATCGGAATGGGTTCAAAATATAGATGCCACTAAAATGAAGTTTACAGATAGAGTTGAGGTCAATTGGTTGCCTCATCCGGAAAATCCGAAAGAATACATAATATACCGAAAATCAAAAGATGTTCCTACTTTTTCTGAAGTTGGCAGAAAAAAAACAAATCAGTTCAATGATAGTAGTGCTGTTCCAGGGATTCTTTATCAATATATTGTATCTTGGATAGATAATAGTAACGATGCAGAACGTGGAAAAGATGTAACCTCCGTTTATGGTTTGCGATACTCAAAAGCAGATAATTGTGAACCAAATGATGATCAAGATCATGCTGAAGAAGTTGGTACCAGTGAAGCCTCGGTTTTAACCTATGCACTACCAGATCCAACAGGTGATATTAAAACCGATCAGGATTGGTATGTTTGTAAAAGGGATAATACGATAAATCAAGAGATATGGGTTATTAATGTAAATCTGGTGACTGGATCCTTCGATACAGAGCTAAAGCTACGGTTTGCCGGCTCAAATGCTGTTAATACTTTACATGAAGGACTTAATAGGATTGATTGCATTTTTCCAGCTGGTATTGACCATGTATATTTTAAGATTGAAGCAGAGTTAGCTACCAGTGAGTTGGGAATTGGTGAGTATACGATTAAAGTTATTAAATAATTTTTTGATTTGTATGAAAGCATAGAACACGCCTCTCTCGTCATCTCTTCCGAGTGAGAGAGTAACGCCAAGTTGTGATGCTAAACATAGTTTATGGGAAGCATTGAGGCTTAATTAATAGCTTACAATTCTTTAGACATCAACGGATAGTGGTTACTCTTCCCCTAGGGGAAGAGCAAGAGTTAGGTTCTTTTATAAACGGTTGTAAAGGAGTCGGTTTAAATGCAACGCAAAGTAATGCTTATCGGATTAATTGTGATGATTTTACTATTCGCTTTTATTGGACAAACCTTCGCGGAAGCGGTGGTGGTGAAGGCGCAGACGGATAAGGATGTTTATAAAGTCGGTGATATTGTAACCGTCAAGGTAACAATGGAGAAAAATACCGGGCTGCATAGTCTGTTTTTCGACCTTACTTATGAAGGAACGGTATTGAAATTTGAAAGCATCACTCCAGGAGGAATGGTCAATGGGGAACTGCGTAAACACGATTTTCTGTATGCGGCCTCCGATCCGGCGACTAGTAACACCCGGGGCTCTCATGTGATTGTATCATATGCGTTGCAAGGAACAGGAGTAATTTCACCAAGGACCGGAGTATTATGTGAGATTAGATTCCGAGTGCTGACACCGGGGAATCCTAATATCCGATATCAATTCACTTATAATAACAATGCCGTAACCGATGGAGAGGGAAATAAACTAAGCGATGTTTTGTGGAAAAACTCCAACGGGTTTACTATCGGCAGCAGTATGGCCAATGCCTTTATCTTAATTACTAAGCCGACGGAGATGCAAGTAGTATATGCCGAACAAGTGGAGATGGAAGCAGTAAGTTCTACCGGGAGTGATTATTATGTAAATTTTGCCAATTTGACCTCGGGTTATGTTTCGGAAAAGACTGCGGTGGGTGCGACTAACCTTCCAAAAAAGAGTATAGCTTTAAAGTATGGTTATAACAATCTAATGGCAACTTTATATCAACGGGTGAACAACCAGGATTTTATAATCGCTACCGATACGGTTAGGGTTTACCGTCCGGAAGCGGGACAATATATAAAAATAGAAAGTCCCAAGGACCATCAATTATTAAATACCGATATGGTGGATGTAATAATCAGTTCCGCCTATGAACCTGTCATGGTAAATGGTCTGCCGGCCGAATTTTATGAGAATGGCAACGGAAACAACAAGCTTTACCGGGCCAGACTCTGGTTGAAAAATGGTTTTAATACAATTACCGCCGAAACTACCGGACCGGAAAATGTTAAATATAATGATACCATCCAAGTCTATTATCAAAAGGATAGTTCAATCTTCGGGTTTGTGCTGCCGCAGGCGGGAGAGTATTTTAAACCGGCAGCCGGTTCCTATTTAAGAATTGAAGGTGAGATTGACTCGCCATACCGAAGCGGCGTTACTATGGTTGATGGTACTCCGGCCCCGAATACGGTAACCTTGAAAGTGGTTTTTAGACCAAGTAATAAACTTAAAGAGAATTTGTTTTTGGTCAATGATAAGCCGGCCAAGATAGGAGAGTCTTCAGCTGGTATCGATGCCCGTTCACGTTATAAGTTCTATAATGATTTTGAAATTCCCTTGGAAGGATTGGGCAGCGGTGAAGTCGAGATTATTGCCTATAAAAACAAGGACGGTTCTCACTGGGATGATGAAATTCACCGGATTGTTTATCTGGATGATAACCGGCTGTGGATTGATCTGGTCCAACCGAATGTTTATACCCATGATTTACTTGACACTTATCAGCGGTTGAAGAACTTCAATGAAACTAAAGATCCGCAAATGACCAATACCCTAGTGACCGAGGAAGGCGGGTTTGTTTTAGCCGACGGAGAACCATCAGTTGAAAAAGAAGGGATACTGGCTAATACTGCCGACCTTGCCGAGGAAAAGAACGGTACTCTTTATGCATTGACTAACTCCTCAAATGGTAATCTTTCTATTTATAAAAAAGGATTGGGAGATCAGAGCTGGGTCCGGGTATTGACCAGACCGCAGATGTATGGTTACGCTCTTTGTATGAGCGATATCGGACTATTGGTTGGGGTATCCAATCTTTACAGTACCGAAGAATCCGGACTTTACCTCTTAAAAGACAAGGCTTTGGTAAATATCCGGTTCCCTGTAACCTTGCAGCACGTTCAGTTCATCGAGGAACGAAACGGTTTGATTAATATTTACGGTAATTATTATAATTACTTATATAGTTTCGATATCAATACCCTTACGGAAAGTAGTAACGGTTTAATGGTAGCGGCCTTAAACCGGATTAGTTTTCCTAATAACTATAATCTAAAACAATTTGTGCTCTCTTCCGATGGGATAACAGCAGTACTACGGACTGAAAGCGGCCAAGTCATCTTTTACAATAAGACTGAGGCCGGGTATCTGGAGGCAACTATCCCGGGAACGGATGGCAACCCGATTAGAGGATTGAGTTTTAAAAACATTATTGCCGGTGAATATAGTAATGGAGATTACAATGACTATTTACTAATACTGGACCAGACAAATGTTATTAATATTATGGAATATAAAAAAGGTTCCCGGCGTTATTTTGCTTCCGGAATTACCTTTAACGAGCCACTTTGCGCCGCCGGTTTTAATGATAATTCCTTTTTATTGTTATATGCCGGTAATGGTTCTTATCAATTAAAAAAAGGTCAAATTTACTTTAGTTCTTTTTATCAGTCTGATGAACCAATCACCTATCTTTTCCCGGAGGCGCTTAATGCCAATCTTACCCCGGCCCGGTTTTTCATTACTTCCAAAGCAGAACTCTATTTGGGAGCAGGCATAGGGCTAACTGACAATCTAAAAACGACTTCCTTATATTATCTTTATCAAAAACTGGATCAGAGCGCCGGTACACTTTCTTTTAATTATGTCAATGATGACATGGAAGGTTTGACTGGCTTAAGTTTTGAAGTTGATCCGCTTTGGCTGGTATCAAACAGTACAGTTGAACCAATTGAGTTTGGTTTTACGGTCAAAGAAAAAGATTCGGGAGCTGCCGGCACCAGTGAAAACGATCAAATAATTTTTAAAAAATCCCTTAAAATACTCTCACAAATGTTCCTGGAAGCTGAGAACGAGTTTTATACACTGACCCGGCAGTACAATCCTTTGACGGATAGGGAAGTAATTCATTTTGAATTTAAAAACATTCAAGAAGGGCGTTATCTAGGTTTTCAATTTAAGTTGCGGCCGGTCGGTAATACCAGCCCGGCGGTATATAACTTTAAAGTTTATAAAAAAGTCCATGCCCGGGTCTGCGCCGGAAACGATCAAAAGATTGTAGTTCCAATCCATGGATATGTTTACGACCGGACTGTCGATGAAGTAACGGTTCAGCAAGCAAAAATACCGTTGGGCAATGACCGTGCCTTTAATTATAATTATGAGATATTCAGCAGCCAACAGTTGGTCCCGGTGGAGATATCTTGCATCAACAGTACCGGAGCCACCGCCAGTTTAAATTTTACAGTGGAGATTGTCAACTCTGAGAACGGTTTGGGGGCTATCCAATACCTGCAGGGTGAGAACAACAATACTTTCCCGGGTAATACTCTGGAAGTAACAAGTGAGAAACTAACCCTTTCCGGAAAGTATTACGGATTAGAAGGCGCTGTGGTCGGCTACGAAATCTACGGCTATCAATATAAAAACGGAGTGGAATCAGTAGCCCTGGTTAAGCGTGGTTTGTTTGATACCGTCCGAGACGACTCCGTTTTTCAGGATCTGGAAGTTGACCGGATAAAACTGGGTTCCGGTTATTGCGCCGGGTATTTCCAGGAACAAGAGATTACCTTAATCCCCGGCAAACAGCAACTTCGAATCTATGTAGAGAACCCGGGCGGGCTGCGCTCCGAGTTTAAAGTTAATGATAAATACCCTGATATCAACTATAGTATGCTGCCGGAGGACCAAAAGATCGTCTTTGATCTGGAGTTACTGACTCCAGTGGTAACTGTACAAACGGCGCCGATCCGTTACCGGGCTAACCTGGAAGCCTATGAGGAACTGGAATCCACCTCCCAAGGCAACCGTTATGTTTTTAAACGGAGTTATGAGTTAAATGGAGAAATTAAATCTTTATATAACTTTTCTAATTTAATTGTCAAGAGTTTTACTTCGGGGTTAACATTTGAGGATGGCAGTATCGAGACATCGGTAAAGGTCGAGACCGGTAACCGGTTCAAGATCAAGGTTAATATCGTTATTTCGGAGAATGTGGCGGCTAAAGATTTTGATATCGGAGTTTTCCCGACAATTCCTTCCTTAAGTAATTTAAAAACCGGGGTGCGGTTATCAGTTAATAAGAATTTCAAAGACACCAACTTCATCCCAGACTTCAGCCGGATCCATCCGGAAAACTGGAGTACCGGTGAGAAAGAGTCCCGGGAGGTACCAATCCGGGTTAAATTTAACCGGAGCGATCTCCCAGCGCCGGAAGCGTGGCTGAGTTTAACCGTAAACAGCGGGAATCCAATTAATGGTTATCTGGAGGCTGCTGATGGCACTTATTATCTATTAAAAGACGAAAACCACCAACTTTTATTATTACCCAATCTTAAGGTGGGTCGAAATCGGATCCAATGGGTACTGTGGTACCGTTCCATTGATGGCCGGAACAGCTATGTGATGAGCTCCTCCAACACCGACAAAATTGGAATGAATGATGATATTTTTGATTATACTGAAACGATTCAAACAGTTGCAACTAAGATTAGTTTTAACCCGGATATGACTACCCGGTATTATAGCAGTACATTACCGGAATTGAATATTACCAAAGATCAGAAGACCAAAATCATGGTAATTTTGAATGGACTAATAATTAAGGAAGATCCGGGCGAAGCAACCACCTTTATTAAGCTTGCTTTAACCGGTAATAATGCTTTACGGGAGGGTAAAAACGAACTAACGGTTACTTTTACGGAATCATTACAGCAACCGGTTAGTAAAACATATTCTTTCCTATATGATAGTAAAAACCCGGAGGTAGTGATTACTTCTTGGCATTTTGCCGCCGATGACCGGACCTTAGAGGAACTGACCGCTTTAGTGACCGATGCTAACTTTGATAAAGCATACCTTTACTATGGAAATGATATTATCAGCCGGTATCCAAAAGTAAGTATTGTAGCCGCTGATAAATATTTACTACATTGGACCAATCTGGCGGTTAACGAGATGGACCCCGCTGCCAAACCAATTACAGTTAGGGCTTACGACCATTCCGATAAGGAAGGTACATCCGATACTTTAAAATCAATTCCCCAACGTCCGGGTGAAGAGAATATCAAAGATACCCAAATATCATTACCTATCTATAATATTGACAACGGGTATCCGGTTTTGGAAAACGAAGGTAACTATAAAGCCAATCCATTTCCCGAACATACCAAGTTTGCTCCGCGGAACTTTTTGGAAAGGGAAAGCGCTAAAACGATAATCGGTAATAGTGGTGATTATTTAGTGAAGAACATAAATGAACCGGCTTCTTCGGGTTCGACAGTAGTAACTAACGGTTGGGTTGGCGGTTCGCCAAAGAGGGAACCGGGAGTATATCTGTATAATGGGGCAAATTATGATGGAGGATATTTTTATATATCAAATTCAAGAAGTTTATCAGATTTCGATGATTATACATTTAATGATGGTAATCGTTTTAATAATAATGTTAGGGCTATTTTGATAATTGGTAACTATACGATACGGTTTTGGACAGAAGATTATTATGATAGTATATATGGCTCAACCTCAAAAAGCATTAGTGATCTTGATGATGTTATTTTGGAGGGATACTCAGGTTGGGCTAATAATATTGAATCTGCAATAGTTACTTCTAACTATACTACTACACCTCAAACACCTCAAATAAATATTACAAGAAACAAAGATTTATATACTATAACTTGGCAACCGGTTAATGTTAGCATTGGGATCTGGGCTTATGAGTTACAGAGCCAGATAAATAATAGCGGAACTTGGAACCGGGAAGCTTATCTTTATCCCGGAGTAACCAGTTTTACCAAAGACGCAACAACTGTAAATAGTATCCAATACAGATTGCGGGTAATGGATACTAATCATAATTATTCCGCCTGGGCAACCTCTGATATTTATGAACATTTTTCCAATCAATTCTTAATACCGGATGAATATAAATATTTGGTTTTTAAAGTAGCTAAAGACTTCATGGTAATCCAGAGCAAAGACAATATTACCGATAAAATCCGGTTTAGAGCAGCCGGTTCCTATAAAAAAATAGCCGACAATATTATTGAAGAAGTAAATCCTACAATATTAACACTTACTCATACACATACCATTGAAAGTTATAATTATATCTATTATATGGTTGAAATTCCGGAATTAAAAAATGAGTTTGTGAAGTACTGTCAGAGTATCGCTACCACATTAATAAGTACCCCCGAATATGCGGTTTATGACTGGGGATCGCTCCAAGTATTATATGATAATCCACTGAACTCCGATCGTTTGGTTGATATTTATGCTACCGGAAACCTCCCGGGAACTCTTGATTCCAACCAGGAAACACAGTTAAATGATTTAGTTTTTTATGATTTTAATTATGAGGAACCCGGTTCAGCAGGGATACTCAACTCCAGTTTGGATTATTCCGCGGATCAGGTAAAGGTAAGTTTTGACCGTCCAAGTCCGGCCTTAACCTCAACCATAAACTTCTGGCTTCGCTTGGAAGATGAGGGATTAGGGGACAGCGATTATTTAAGCGAATTGCAGACAATAAGCAAGCGGGTTCTTACAATTGCCGACGCCAGTGATAATAATTTAATAGGTATTGAGTATCAAGGAAATCGTTTAACCTTTAACGATATATCGAATTCCATCTTTAAAAGTCAAATAGGGACTTTAAACACTTTATTGGATAGTCAGAGTTGGAATTTGATTACTTTGCGGATTACCGATACTCCCACAATAGAGTTGTTTATAAATAACAAACTATGTTTGCAATACCCGATTACTTCCGATATGGCAGCTAAACTTCTGGCTAAAGAGGTAAAGCTGATCTTCGGACCGGAGCTTGGCTATAATTACAATACCGGCTTTTACTCTATTGCCGCGCCTTTCTATATTGACCGGTTATTAACTCCGGACGAGGCCCAAAGGCTCTACTCATTATATGATAAATATTCCGCCGCTGATTTGAATTATTATTTCCAAAATATCAATGATGAATTCGGGACGAAATGTGGGAAACTACGGACTATTTCCGGTTGTGGGAGCGATTTTTTCAGCGTTAAAGAAAATAGTAATCCGTTGGAAGATCCCAGTAAAGGAAGTCTGAAGGCCAGCAACCGGATGTTGAATCTGTTAAAGAAAGATACGAATTCGTCAGGAAAGCAATATGTAATCTTAAGTGAAGCTAATACCTATGTTGCGGTTAGTATTGATCTTGAAAGTAGTGATGACTCCTTTACCTTAAAACCAAGTGGAAGGACAAAGCTAGGACGGTATTACTTCGGAGACAAGAACAGCAATTATAGCCTGGGAGTTGATCGTTGGTATTCGCTTGCCGGTTCGGTGTTGGAGATTGATGAGAAAACTACCGCGAGGTTGGTTTTACGCATCAATGAACACGAACAGAGCTGGCAGCTACGGAAAGGTAGATTTCATTTCATTTATGATAATACTCTTAGTAAGCTAACTCCGTCGCAAGTAAAACTATATATCGAAACCGACGGTCCGGTGACTCTGGGAACCGATATGTCCTTTAATCAAGGTAACTTTATCCTGAAGAAGAGCCTGAGCCGGACTGCGTTAAAGACCCAGTACTCCTTTGGACTGGCGGGGATGGTGTCCTTGAGGTATAAACCGTTAAACGTCAATAGAAACGGGTTGGTTAATTACCAGGATGCAGTCATATTCGATAGCGAACTCTTTAAAATCTATACCGTTTTTGATCAAAATAACGATGACGCCTTATTTGCCGTAGATATCCGGGAGGAGCAAGATACTAAAACCATAGTAACTAACGTGAAAGTAAGAGACGGTTGGCAACATTTGCAGTTGGCATATGATTTCAAAGAGAGTTCCAACAAAGCGGTATATTTTTATATTGACGGTACTTTGGCCGGAGTGGAAACGGTTTCGCTCCAACCCTTCGGTAGCTTAGCCGGAATCCAACCGACCGGTGACAATGTGTGGTTCGGCTGTGACCAGGCTGAACAGAAATTTGCCTGTGGATACATTGATGAAGTGAAACTTAGCAAATATTATCAACAATCAAATTATACAGCTCAAGAGCCGGCCCGGTTGAACTACCTGGCGGAAGCGAAAATGGTTACCCGGGACTTGGCTGATAATCTTACCATTGAGTCGGAGAAATACACTTTGGAAGCTTTAGACAACTCGCTGAAGCGGGAAGGCGAGACTTTCCCGGTTAACCTTGATGGTATACCGGCGGGACGTTACCGTTTTACTGATGAAATGGTTATTAATGGCCATAACTACCGGAAAATTCTCTTCTTTAATATCGATAACCGACCGCGTTTTATTCTCAAAGAAAAGACTCCGATTGTCTTTAAAAATGTGGCCAGTGATTTGCGGTTTACATTTAATTCGGATGTTTCTTATCGTTTTGGCGACGAGCGTTTATTCTATCTGGGACTGGCCGGAGAAATCACTTATAAAGTCGGCGAACAGTTGTTAACTCAGACTCGCTATCTGGTACAAGACTTCCTGAACCAACAAACCTCTCAATGGTTGTTGGGGATACCAGAGGGAGAGATCATTAACTGGCAGCCGGTAAATACCGATAATGCCGGATTATTGGAGCTTGTTTTCCCGAATATTGCCACCGCCAAGAGTGTGGATTGCCGGTTTAAATATTTTTACTTTGAGACCAGCTTTACCGATACGGAAAAATTTGATGAATCAAGCATACCCGAACTGACTTGCCGGATACCATTGGCGGTACTAAGCCAGCCGATTGTCCCAGAGAAAGATCAAGCCGGGAATGAGTATAAACTGGTGGTTGACGTTACTGACGGAGAAGGTGGGGGCTGGGACCCGATCTTTAAAGATATTGAAATCGCGTACGAGACGATCAGTAACAAAAACGGTATCAGAAAACAAGGAAGTTGCGGCTTGAGCCAGAGCGGCAGCAACAGTGGCAAAGCTGAACTGTATTATGACGACATCTTGAGCTGGACCGGCAACGTTCCGATTTACGATGGATACAATTGTAAATTGAGTTTGAAATACCAAGGGGTCACCTATATGGAGACTAATGGGATCCAACTGAATTGGGGCCGAAAAACAGAGGAAATCCCAATGCCTACAATTCAGGTATTGGAAATCAATGAATTTTCCTTACTCTCGATTGATCAGCAGAATCCCGAAAAGCCTAAAGCCAGTTTCTACTTGAAATATACGCAGAACGGCTTGGGGGTAATAACGCCTAAGCTGGAGATAATCAGAGATGATAGAATCCAAGAGGTTGACACCTATCTTACTAACATTAATACCGAATCAGCGGTTATCCTTAATAAGGTTAGTATTCCCAAAGGATTGTTCAAGGTAAGACTGAGTCTCATCGCTGAAGGGTTTATCCGTTCCCGGGAACTGGAGATCAATAATTCGGTGGAAAAACCGGAGATCGCCCTGACAAGTGGGGTAGATGCCCTTATCCAGTATAATAATGTACTCTTTAGTTGGAAGGGTTACTATAAGGGCCAGTTCATCGATAGCATCGAATATCAATATAATTTGGACAATCATGGCTGGACCACACCGAATAGTGGTTGGCGAAGCGTCCGTTTTTATAATCTGGAGGAAGGTTATCATACCTTCCAAGTCCAGGCGCTTTATCATGGCCTACCATCGGAGATCCGCCAGGTTACGTTCTTTGTGGACATTAACAAACCAAAATTCGACGCCTCCAAGATTAAGATCGAAAAAGTCTACGACGAACAAGGAGTCTTCTATGCGGTCAAACTCAGCGGCAGCACCGGAGCTGTTGATGATATCTCCCTGGAACAATTGACAATCAATCGGAATAAAGTCCAATTACAGGATGACGGCAGCTTTGCCGCTAATAATGTGCCGATCACTGCCGATGGGTCGGAAAATATTATTTTGACCGCCTACGATAGAGCCGGCAACTATACTGATTATCAGTTAACAATTGATAATCCGATTACGGAGATTCTTTTCCCGGCCGGGAGTCAAAGAGTCCGTTACTCACCATTATGTTTAACCGGGAAGATTAACTCCCAGATCCAGGCCGGTTTGAGTATCTATGTGGCTGACAAGTTTAGTACCACAAAAGGGGATTATTCCGGTTGGAAGAAGGCGAAGATTAACCCGGATCGAACCTTCTTTGTTGAGGATCTCTATATTAACCCAGGAACTGCTGAACGGGAAATCGTTACTAAATTACGACTGGCAGCGGTCTTCGATTCCGGGAAAACTTTCGAACGCGAAATTGAACTGCGGGCCAATGAAGTATTGAGGCCGATTGAGATGAAACTTAGCACTCATGCGGCGGAAGGAGAGAACAGCGAGACCCAGATCAGTATCGACTGCCGAGCCAACGTAAGTAATATCTCTTCTTGGAGTATTGATTTCAACGGCGATGGTATCTATGATCTGGTAGATCTCACTAAAAACCCGGCCAGCCAGGAGGCAAGAGTTCATAGCTGGACTCATAAATATTCCAGCTTGGGTCTGGTTAGTCCGAGAGTGCGGGTTATTACAACTGATGGGGACTTCTTCTCCACCAGCGATACCTTGATCATTCATGAAAAAATTAAAGAAGCTTCCTTTAAAATCGTTAATAGTCCAATAGCTATATCCACCGTGCGGATGATTGACGAATCCAACCGGGTAATGGTCATGCATAAACAGGATGAACAATACCTGGTGGATGTATATGAGGTGCGGCGGAATGATGCCTATCTATCCAATAAATTATATGAAATCGATCTAAGCGCACTAGGAATTGAAAATCCGGTAAAGATTAGAAACCGCGGCAACACAGACGAATTATTCGTGGCAGCTAATAATGACGCCTTGGGTGCGATTTATCAGTTAAAAGCCAATCAATTCGGCAATTATCAAATAGCGGCGGTAATACATCTAGACGATGAAGTGGCCGACTTTACGATTCAGGGACAAACCTTAATGATCAGCCAGAACAACCGGAGAAATCTGGTCAAGGCATTATTGGTGAACGGAGTTATTGATCAACAGAAAGTTACTACTGTAGATATTACTCTAAGTAATTCCATCCCATTAAGGGAGAAAGCATATCTGGAGACTAACGGAGCCAACCTGCTAATGGCGGATACCTTAAACCAAAGAATTATTCAATTATCACCTTCCTTGGGGATGATTGACCAGTTTGGCAGTAGGGGAATCGGAGAAGCTCAATTTATCTGGCCTGGTTTAATTCGTTTTCATCAAAACCGGATCTTTATCAACGACAGCGGTCGCCGGGATATCCAGGTCTTCGATAGAAATTACAGTCCTATCTGTACTTTGGCTTACCGTAATGAAACCAACTATTACAATTATGTGGAACCGGAGTTCTTTGCGGATATCGCCGACTTTGAAGTGATCGCCCGAGAAGAAGAAAACCGGTTGTACTATTATGCATTAATCCTTAGCCGATCAGTTGGAAAACTCTCGATGATTCGTCTGCCGCAATGGGAAGAGTTGAAAGTCCGGGTCAGGAACAATAAGATCGTCTTCGTCAAAGAAGGGGAGATCTTCACCGCCAAACCGGATGGGAGCGACTTGGAGAAGGTCCTAAGCTCCGATAGTTTGCCGCGGATTGAAGGCGCTATTGATTATCCGGCTTTAGCTTCGGATGGCCGCCGATTGGCCTTTACTTCCAAAATACGCTTGTATAATGGTCAAACCGGGTCTACCCCCGAAGACGGTGTTTATACTTATAGCAATCTATATTATGTCAATCTGGAGGATCATAAATTGACCAAGGTTGACTTGGGGACCATGAACGGTTATGAGATTGAGCGACCGGTCTTTAACTCCAACGGCAGCAAGCTGGTATTTTCAGCCAAGTCAAATAAGGGTAAGTGGAAGATTTATACCTATAACTTTGAAACCGGTCTTATTATCAAACTTTTTGATATTGATGAAAACGCCCGCTTCCCGTATTATTCGCCGGATGATCGTTATCTCATCTTTACCAGCGATTTCGATGGCGATGAAGAGATCCAAATAGTCAGAGTGGATAACCTCAGCGTTCGGCTGGCGGTTACTAAGAATAACTGCCGCGACTCCTTCCCGGTATGGAGTACGGTTTATCCAGGCGAGATTACTAATCTAGACCTGCAAAAGCTAATCAAGTCCAAGATTGCTTTCGTATCGGAACGTAACAGTCATAAAGGAGTATACTGCGTCTATCTGAACCAAGAGAATGAGAACTCCATCAGTATTTATGACCTAAAAAACAAACAAGTGGTTGGGAACACCCCTGATGTTGCAGCAATGGAAGTAACCACTACCGGATTGGAAGGCGATTATCCTTGCTTTACCGGGGATGGCCGTAGCCTTTTATTTGAATACTTTGATGGCCGGCTTGATCAGTTGAAGAAACTTGATTTTGAGACCAGCCTGGAGGCTTTGATCCAAAATCAGGCCAGGACTTATCTGGATCTGGAACTAGTCCAGGGCGCAACCCGACCGGCGGGGATGAAGAACATGATTACCAACTTTAAGGCGGGAACCTACAACGGTAATGAGATCAAACTTTCCTGGAGCCGTTATACCGAAAATGATATCTCTTATATCATCCAATATAAAGTCGCTAACAGCGAGGATCTTTATGAAGTTGAATCTATGAACCAGGATAATACCATAGTAACCGGTTTGAAGATGGGTATGGACTATATAGTGCGGGTATTTATTGTGGAGAACGATATTGAAGTCGCTACCAGCTACTGGGTGAAGGTGAAGATGCCGGAGGTAGTGGCCAGACCTAGTTTCACTATTGATCCCGATAATCCGTATCTGGTCCGACTCCATGCTTGGAAACCCGATCCGGCGGAGAACTATAAATGGAGGTTTAGTTGGGTAGTGGAGAATAATGAGATCCAGGTTCAAAACAGTCAGGACTATATGTATGAGTTTGGTACCAGCGGTAACAAAACAATCTTCTTAAAAGCCTATACTGAGGGACAGACGGCCACCAGTGTCTCCGACCCGATGAAAGTGCATATCATCGGTGATTTAAAACCGGTAATCAATCATACTCTAGCGGAAGACTCAAGTTATATTGACTTAAGCGCCTTGAAGTCCTTGGGTTCTAAAGTGAACTTGGCCTCGGCTCAATGGATTATATCCGGACCGGGCCGGGAACCATTAACTACCAGCGGTTCGGCGGAAGTAACTGTTCAATTAGACGGTTTCCAGCATAAGATCAACGTCAGTCTGACCCTGCAGAATACAGCGATTAATAATCAAAGTGATGTAGCCCAGGTGAATAAGACGATTGATCTGGATATCAAGGAAGTTAAACCAGTGATAACTTATGAGGTTGCTGAAGAAAATCAACGGTTGGTTCGTTTTAGCGGTGAATACTCGCAAGGGAATATTAATTGGAAAGGGGCCAAATGGAGTCTTTTCGCCAATGGCGGTTTACTTTATTCGGTAGATGGGACAACTACTTTTGATTACTTATTCCCGGAGACCAATCAGGAGACGATCTATACTGTTTCCCTAACCGTGCCGCGGCGAAACGACGGTAAAACCGTCACGGCTTCCCAAGTGATAACCGTTAAAGCCTTACCGATTGAACCGAAAATTAATTATCAAGTATTGGAATTGAAGCAAGGGAATGATGTTATCGGGGCTAAACTCTTGCTGGATTGCACCGAATCCAAAGGCAATGGTATCGATTATATTTCAGCCCGTTGGGCGGTGGCTGCAGCCTCCAATTATGGCGATCAGGCAGTCCAAGTCGGTCCAACCGCTATTTATAATTTGGTTGGGTTGAATGAAGAACAGGTCTTTGAAGTAGCTTTGACATTATCGCGGAAGAACGGTACTGATCCGATTACGGTTACCCAATTGATCAACATCAGTAAAAATGAAGTACCCCAAGGCAAACTGGTGGTCAACAAGACTTTGGATGATTCCACCAATGGAAAAGTCTTGACGTTGGATGTCTTCAAATCAACCGGCCCCAACATCGATTGGGAACGGACCGAATGGGTGATTGACGGACAATACAGCCAGCGCGGTCCGGTGATTCGAAAAGAGATCCCAGCGGTTTCAAATGATACCATCGTTTCATTTACCTGTAACTTGTATCGGTTCGGTACCAGCAAGCCGGAAACTATTAGCGATAAAGTAAAGGTCGGCAAGAACAGTATCTATCCGGTTATTAGCCCTATAAGGATTTCCGGAACCCAGCACCGGATGTATAAACTATCGGTCTTAGATACACCGGGAGTTAATATCGACTGGGAACGGACGGATTGGTACATCTATGACGGCGGCGAACGCGCCGTTCAACTCAAGGGTTCGGTAGTTGGCTATGAGTTTCCCTTTAATTCGGAACAGATGGGTTATCCGGTTTTGGTGGAGATGTATCTGAAAGGAAGCAGCCAACCTTTTGTCGCCTATACCACGATTGACGTTGATGGTGATAAGTTGACCCCAATCATTACTACCGAGGTCGACCCTGAAAATAAAAACCTGATTACCTTTAAAGCGACTGGTTCAGAGGGTTCCAATATTAACTGGGCTCAGACTAAATGGACTTTCGGTGACAGCAAAGAGGCCCAATACGGTCCGATCGTAACTTACCAATATCCGGTTAAACAAAAATCGACAACTTATAAAGTAACCCTGACTTTGACCAGGACCAGCGCCAATGGAGTCCAGGAGATTATGACTGCCACCAAAGATGTTAAAATTGGACCCGATCAGATCAGACCAGTGATCAAAGTTACCAAGAACGGCGACTACCTGGTCCTGTCGGCGGAAGATTCCTTGGGAAAAGGTCTCCTGCTTGACCGTTGTGCTTGGTTATTTGATGGTAAGGGGGATCAGGAGAGTTCGAGTTTGAATACACAGAGTGGAGTGTTGAAGTCATCATCTTATAATCAGTCAAATACAAACAGTAGAGAAATAAGCGCTGGTGGTGGAAAATTTTTTGCATCAGCAAAAATAGCCGATTCTTCAACTGGATCTACAGGTTGGAATCTAACCGACTATAACAATTTAAAGAGTCAAACTACTAACTTCTCATCAGAAAATTCTCATGTCGGAGCAGTCTGCCGGAGGTATGTGGGTGGTAAACAGAATGTAATTGTGACTTTGTTTGTGTACCGGATGACACCTGAAGGCGGGGTTGAGGGCGAGTCGATTACGGTTAATCTGAATGTGTATAATGCGAGTGGGGTGTATGGGAGATAATCACGGATTGAACGGATTTAGGGATTACGCGGATTAGAGATCAAAACCAGAATCACGGATTGAACGGATTTAGGGATTACGTGGATTTTTAAATCAATGAAATCAGATTAGTATGGAGTAATCCGTAATTTACGGGATGTAGAAATTATTACAATTATTAGGTTTATTTAATGATTATGAGGGTTTAAAATCGGTGAAATCCATCCGTGATTAAGGGGTTATGTTTTAATCAGTGATCAGTGAGTGGTGATAAGGGATGAATAATCAACTTAAATACGGCGATATTACGGAGAAAATTATCGGATGCGCTCTGGAAGTCCATAAGTTCTTTGGTAATGGATTTCAGGAGGTTATTTATCAGCGGGCTTTGGCTTTGGAGTTGACGAATGCCGGTCTTAACTTTGGTATGGAAGTGGAAATGCCGATCTTTTATAAAAACTATAAAGAGCCAATCGGCATTCGGAGAGCGGATGTTATTGTGGAAGATAAGGTGTTAGTTGAATTAAAGGCAGTAATATCGCTGGAAGATGTTCATTTGGCACAAGCGTTGAATTATTTAAGGGCTTTTCAATTGGAAGTGGGATTGCTGATTAATTTTGGAGCGAAGAGTTTGGAGTTTAAGCGGTTGATTATGGATCACAGAACCAAACTGGAATCACGGATTGAACGGATTTAGGGATTACGCGGATTTTTTTAAATCAGTGAAATCCGGTAATCCGGGTAATCTGTGATTAAAGGGTGTTGAGTTTGAATTAGTATTAAACAGAGTAATCTGTGATTAAGGGGTGGCGGTATATGGGTAATAGAATAATCTTTATACAAAAATTAATTGGGGTAGTAATTCTATCCTTGGTGTTATTGTTAATTGGGATGTGGTCCAGTAAGATTACTTACGCCGCCACCGACACCCGGTACGACTCCGGCTTAAACCTGCCATTCAACGAAAAGGCCGGGAATGTCAACCCACAAACCGGTAACCTGACAATCGAAGTGACTGACCTGGAACTACCGGGACGGG
>JAEYRX010000033.1 GCA_023435225.1 Bacillota bacterium | reverse complement strand
TAACACCAGGGTTATTGCAGCGGTAGTTGTGGTCTTACCATGGTCAACGTGACCAATTGTTCCAATGTTTACGTGCGGTTTGGTCCGTTCATACTTCTGCTTTGCCATTTTATTTTGTTCCTCCTTTTAAAATCATAATTCGAGTTTAAATATTTAAGGTTCAAAGTTTACTATTAGTATACTTTGAACTTTTAACTGCTTTAATTTAACTAACTTTTTCAATCACAGCTTCGGCAATGTTCTTCGGAACTTCCTCATAATGCGAAAAATGCATCGTATAAGTGGCGCGACCTTGCGATATGGATCTTATCGAGGTTGCATAACCAAACATCTCCGATAATGGGACATGCCCCCGGATAACCTGAGCTCCGGCTCTGGATTCCATACCTTCAATACGACCGCGACGTGAATTAAAATCACCCATAACATCACCCATATACTCTTCCGGTGTCGTGATTTCCACTTTCATAATGGGTTCCAGCAGAACCGGCGAAGCTTTTTTGGCTCCTTCTTTAAAAGCCATTGAACCGGCGATTTTAAAGGCCATTTCCGATGAATCAACATCATGATAAGAACCGTCATAAAGAGTGGCTTTAATATCGACTACCGGATAGCCGGCTAAAATTCCGGTGAGCATTGCTTCTTTAATTCCAGCTTCAACCGGTGCGATATATTCACGAGGCACTACGCCGCCAACAATTTTATTTTCAAATTGAAATCCAGAACCTGGCTCTAAAGGCGCAAACTCAACCCATACATGACCATATTGACCACGGCCTCCGGATTGACGAACGAATTTACCTTCGGTCTTAACTGTTTGCCGAATAGTTTCTCTATAAGCAACTTGAGGTTTCCCTACATTAGCTTCCACTTTAAATTCCCGTAATAAACGATCGACAATTATCTCTAAATGAAGTTCGCCCATTCCGGAAATAATGGTCTGACCGGTCTCGGTATCGGTATGAACTCTAAAAGTAGGATCTTCCTCAGCCAATCTGGAAAGTGATAGACCCAGCTTATCCTGGTCGGCTTTGGTTTTTGGCTCAATAGCGATATCAATAACCGGATCGGGAAATTCCATCGATTCTAATTGAATTGGACTTTTTTCATCACAAAGCGTATCTCCGGTGGTTGTATCCTTCAAACCAACTACGGCAGCTATATCTCCAGTGGTTACCATTTCGATATCCTCCCGGTGATTGGCATGCATCCGTAAAATTCTACCGACCCGTTCTTTTTTGTTCTTAGTTGAGTTTAATACATAAGAACCTGTTTTTAATGTTCCGGAATAAACTCTAAAAAATGCTAGTTTCCCCACATAAGGATCAGCCATAATTTTAAAAGCTAAAGCTGAAAACGGTTCGTTATCGTCAGTATTTCGAACTAATTCTTCACTTTCTCCGGGAACAGTTCCGGTAACCGGTGGTAAATCAATTGGAGACGGCATATAATCAACTACCGCATCCAGCAACATTTGGACGCCTTTATTTTTAAAGGCAGAACCACAAAGGACCGGAGTTATTTTAGCTGAAAGAGTACCTTTTCGAATGGCTTCTCTAATTTCGGCTTCGGGAATTTCTTCGCCTTCAAGATACTTAATCATTAACTCTTCATCAAATTCAGCTAAAGCTTCCAACATTTTAACCCGATATTCGTCAACTACTTCGTTTAAATCTGCCGGAATGTCGGTTTTTTCGCTTCGAGTTCCCAAATCATCAGTATAAAATACCGCTTTTTCAGTAACCAAATCAATAATACCCTTAAATTGGTCTTCAGAACCAATCGGTATTTGAATAGGAACCGGATTGGCTCCTAAACGGGTTTTCATCATAGATAAACCCCGGAAAAAATCAGCCCCGATTCGATCCATTTTGTTGATAAAGGCAATTCTAGGAACACCATATTTATCAGCTTGACGCCACACGGTTTCCGATTGAGGTTCAACCCCTCCAACCGAACAGAAAACCGCCACTGCTCCATCTAATACCCGCAAGGATCTTTCCACTTCAACTGTAAAGTCCACGTGCCCGGGTGTGTCGATAATATTAATTTGATGTCCCAGCCATTCACATGTGGTAGCAGCAGATGTAATAGTGATACCACGTTCCTGCTCTTGAACCATCCAATCCATGGTAGCAGCGCCATCATGCACTTCACCCATGCGATGAACTTTACCGGTATAAAACAAAATACGTTCAGTAGTAGTAGTTTTACCGGCGTCAATATGAGCCATAATTCCGATATTTCTTATTTTATTTAATTCAAATTTCCTAGCCAATTCTATTACCTCATTATATTAATCATTTGATGAAATATATAAAATCTTTTATTACCAACGATAATGTGCAAAAGCCCTATTGGCTTCAGCCATTTTATGAGTATCCTCTTTTTTCTTAATAGATGCTCCTAAATTCTGCGAAGCATCCAAAAGCTCCCCAGCCAGTTTTTCCTGCATGGTTTTTTCCGGACGGGCTTGGGAATATGTCACCAACCAACGAATTGCTAGAGCTAAACGACGATCGGCTCTAACTTCAATCGGAACTTGATAGGTAGCTCCACCAACCCGGCGAGGTTTGACTTCTAAAACCGGCATTACATTTTTAATTGCAGTTTGAAAAACTTCGATCGGATCTTTACCGGATTTATCTCCGATAAGGTTCATGGCATTATAAAAAATCTTTTCAGCAACACCTTTTTTGCCATCTAACATTATCCGATTGATAAATTGGGTTACCTGTTTGCTTCCGTATAACGGATCAGGTAACAACTCTTTTTTACTTATTGAGCCACGACGCGGCACGAAAATACCCCCTTACTTCTTCTTGGTAGCGGCAGCCTTCGGCCTCTTAGCTCCGTATTTGGATCTGCCTTGCTTACGATTCTGAACTCCTGCCGTATCAAGAGTTCCTCTAATAATATGATAACGTACACCAGGGAGGTCCTTAACACGTCCACCCCTAATTAATACTACCGAGTGCTCTTGCAGATTGTGCCCTTCACCCGGAATATATGCCGTTACTTCCATACGGTTTGTCAACCTTACCCTTGCTACCTTCCGCAATGCGGAATTAGGTTTTTTAGGAGTTACCGTAGATACACGGGTACAAACACCTCGTTTTTGAGGACTCCCGCCGGTTTTAATCATTTGTTCTTTATTGACATTATAAGCCCAACCCAATGCCGGAGCAGTGCTTTTCTTTGAAATTTCTTCCCGGCCTTGTCTAATTAACTGATTAATTGTAGGCATATGTCCCACCTCCTTCCAAGGAATTAAACATAAATAATTATTTTTCTTTAGTTATTCCTATTACCGCAGCGCCAACTTCTATCTGACAGAGACGTCCTAAATCTCTTTGGCTTAGGTTAGTATTTGTTATAGGAATATTTTTTTCTTGACACGGGGTCAAGATTTTTCGATAAATATGGTCTTCAATATCATTAGCCAGATAGACCATACTAATGTTATCTTGCTGGATAGCCCGAAGAGTTTGTTTCAACCCGACAATTTTGTTTTTGGCTTCCTTAATGGTTTGCACCAGAACATCCTCCAAAACACTTCAAACCAACGGTTTTCGGGTCCAAATCAGACACTTTTATATTTTAACACCAATTAATATGGGTGTCAATAAATTGTTTATAGGCTTTTACGTTGTAACCATAATTTATCAATTAACACAATATATTGTGTTAATTATTATTGATAACTCAACATATAGTAGTGAATTGTAAGTCGATTTACAATTCACCATTTTATTATTGTTATTAATCGGTTACTATTTTAACATTGCGATACCTGGACATTCCCGTCCCGGCTGGAACCAGCTTACCAATGATAACATTTTCCTTAAGTCCTAATAATGGATCCATCTTTCCCTTAATTGAGGCTTCAGTTAGGACTCTGGTAGTTTCCTGGAACGAAGCTGCTGATAAGAAGCTATCGGTAGCCAAAGATGCTTTGGTAATTCCCAATAACACAACTTTAGCAGTTGCCGGTTCGCCACCTTCGGCTTCAACCCGCCGGTTTTCTTCTTCCAATTCGAATACATCCACTAAACCACCAGGGAGCAGGTCAGTATCCCCGGAATGTTCAACTTTACGTTTACGCAACATCTGCCGAACTACTACTTCGACATGTTTATCATTTATCCAAACCCCCTGGGAGGTGTAGACACTTTGAACCTCTTGAACCAGATACATTTGGACTCCATGAATTCCTTTTACTTTTAATATATCATGTGGATTGGCGGAACCTTCAGTCAATAAATCTCCGGCAGTAACCACCGTTCCTTCTTTGACACGCAACCGGGAACCAAAAGGAATCTGATAAACTTTCTCCTCTCCGTTTTCCGAAGTAACGGTCACTCTCCTAATTCCTTTCACCTCGGAGATCTTACACGCACCGGTAATTTCGTTAATAATGGCTTGCCCTTTAGGTTTGCGGGCTTCAAATAGTTCCTCTACACGAGGTAGACCTTGAGTAATATCGTCTCCGGCAACACCACCGGTATGGAAGGTTCTCATAGTTAATTGCGTTCCGGGTTCACCAATGGACTGAGCGGCAATAATTCCAACTGCTTCTCCCACGTCAACCAATTTTCCAGTGGCTAAGTTCCGTCCATAACAGCGAATACATACTCCATAACGACTATGACATGTTAAGACCGATCGGATTACAATTTCTTTTATTCCTGATTTTTCAATTTTTTGGGCAAGCTCCTCAGTAATCTCCTCATTTGCTTTAACAATGATTTTATTAGTATTAGGATCAACAACATCTTCAGCTGCTAATCGCCCTAGAATCCGGTCTTTCAATTTCTCTATTTCTTCATTTCCTTCGACAATTGAACCGACTCTTATCCCTTCAGTAGTACCGCAATCTTCTTCGCGAACTATTACATCCTGGGCAACATCAACCAAACGTCTGGTTAAATAACCGGAGTCAGCGGTCCGTAAAGCAGTGTCGGCTAAGCCTTTTCGAGCTCCGTGAGTTGAGATAAAGAATTCCAAAACAGTTAATCCCTCACGGAAATTAGCGCGAATCGGTAAGTCGATAATCCGTCCCGAAGGGTCGGTCATCAAACCACGCATCCCGGCAAGTTGCGAGAGCTGTGAAGGATTACCACGAGCTCCGGAGATCGACATCATATAAACCGGATTTCTTAATTTGTCCAATCCCTTGGTCATTGCTTCAGAGACATTTTCTTTAGCTTTGGTCCAAATATCGATGAATCTCTGGTAACGTTCATCGCTGGTAATTAAGCCACGCCGGAATTGTTCTTCGACTTGTTCAACATGTTTTTCTGCTTCGTCGAGGATATCCTTTTTCGCGGGCGGAACTGTAATATCGTTAATAGCAATAGTTGTTCCGGATTGAGTAGCGAAACGGAAACCCAAACGTTTAATTTGGTCTAATATTTCGGCCGTTTTGGTAACCGAATGATTACGGGCACAACGACCGACCAATTGAACTAGTTTTGACTTATCAATTACGCAATTGGAGAGTTGATAATTAGCAACCGGGTCCGGGTCCAGATCCAGCTTAACCCGTTCATTAAAAATTGCTCTTCCCGCCGTAGTTTCGACGAACTCCCCGTTTAATTTGACTTTGATTTTAGCATGTAACTCAATAGCGCCAACTTCATAAGCGTGGATTGCATCAGCAAGACTACCGTATATTTTACCTTCACCTTTCGAATCTTCACGAGCAATCGTTAAATAATAACACCCTAAAACCATATCCTGAGTAGGAGTGGCGATTGGTCGCCCATTGGCAGGTGAAAGAATATTATGAGCTGATAGCATTAATATTCTAGCCTCAGCTTGCGCTTCCGCTGATAACGGTACGTGCACCGCCATTTGGTCACCGTCAAAATCAGCGTTATAAGCTGTACAAACCAAAGGATGAATTTGAATCGCTTTACCTTCTACCAGGACAGGTTCAAAAGCTTGAATTCCTAGACGGTGTAAAGTCGGGGCCCGGTTTAGTAACACCGGATGTTCATGAATAACCTCTTCCAAGACATCCCAGACTTCGGTTTTAACCCTTTCTACCATTCTTTTAGCGCTTTTAATATTATGAACATAACCTTTATCTACTAAACGTTTCATTACAAAAGGTTTGAAAAGTTCCAAAGCCATCTCTTTCGGTAGACCACATTGATGCAATTTAAGTTCCGGACCTACTACGATAACCGAACGGCCGGAATAATCAACCCGTTTTCCAAGCAAATTTTGGCGGAAACGACCTTGTTTACCCTTGAGCATATCACTTAAAGATTTTAAAGGACGATTCCCTGGTCCGGTAACCGGTCTACCACGGCGACCATTGTCAATTAAAGCATCCACCGCTTCCTGTAACATCCGTTTTTCATTACGGACAATAATATCAGGAGCGCCTAATTCTAATAATCTCTTTAAACGGTTATTACGGTTAATAACTCGCCGATATAAATCATTAAGGTCGGAAGTAGCAAAACGTCCACCATCTAATTGAACCATCGGGCGCAATTCCGGTGGAATTACCGGTACCACGTCCATAACCATCCATTCAGGACGACTACTTGACTTCCTGAATGATTCTACTACTTCCAATCTGCGAATAGCTCTTATTCTTCGTTGACCGCTAACCTCTTTAACTTCCTTTTTCAAATCCTCGGCCAACTTCTCCAGGTCAATCTCTTCCAATAACTGTTTAATCGCTTCGGCACCCATTAAAGCTTTAAAAGTTTGACCATATTTTTCACGGGCTTCACGGTATTCATTCTCCGAAAGGAGTTGCTTTTTTAATAAAGGTGTATTTCCGGTATCAATTACTGCATAAGAAGCAAAATATAAAACTTTTTCCAAATGTCGGGGAGACATATCCAACAATAAACCCATCCGGCTGGGGATACCTTTAAAATACCAAATGTGAGAAACCGGGGCGGCTAATTCAATATGCCCAAGACGTTCCCGCCGGACTTTTGAACGGGTAACCTCTACTCCACACCGATCACAAATTATTCCCTTATAACGGACTCTTTTGTATTTACCGCAATGACATTCCCAGTCACGTTGAGGACCGAAAATCTTCTCGCAAAATAAGCCTTCACGTTCCGGTTTTAAAGTACGATAGTTAATTGTTTCCGGCTTTTTAACTTCTCCACTGGACCAGGCACGAATCTGTTCCGGCGAAGCTAATCCGATTTTTAATGCGTCAAAATTGTTGGCATCCAACAAAAGGATTCCCTCCCATACTGTTCTGGTTCATACTTAATGAGGTTCATAGTCAATATTCAAAGTTTAAAGTTCAATGTTCAAATTTATAGCCTTGAACTTTTAAATCTTAAACATTGAACAGTTTTTATGATTATTACGCTTCTTCAGATATATCCTCCTCAAAAGTATCGGCCAGCATATCGTCTTCTTCGTCGAAACTTTCCCCAGTATCGATATCTTCGGTTTCTTCCTCATAAATAGTATCATGAGCTGTTTCGATCTCTAAACCGAGTTCTTTGGCCATTTCCTTTACGTCTTCTTCTTCTTCCTTAATTTGAATCTCTTCAGCCTCTTCGGTAAGAACTTTGACATCCAAACAAAGACTTTGTAACTCTTTAATTAAAACTTTGAAGGATTCAGGAACACCGGGTTCCGGTACGTTCTCTCCCTTAACAATTGCTTCGTAAGTTTTTACCCGCCCAATAACATCGTCTGATTTTACAGTCAATAATTCCTGTAGGGTATACGCGGCGCCATAGGCCTCAAGAGCCCAAACCTCCATTTCACCAAAACGTTGCCCGCCGAATTGGGCTTTTCCGCCTAACGGTTGTTGGGTAACTAAAGAATATGGACCGGTAGACCGGGCATGAATCTTATCATCTACCAAGTGGGCTAATTTTAACATATAAACGTAACCAACGGTAACCGGATTATCAAATGGAACTCCGCTTCGCCCATCATATAAAGTAGTTTTACCAGTCTCCGGGAGATTTGCTTTATTAAGTGTCTTTAAAATATCATCTTCAGTTACGCCACCGAAAACCGGCGTGGCAACATGGAATCCCAATGTTTTAGCAGCCCATCCAAGATGTGTTTCTAGAATCTGACCGATATTCATACGGGACGGAACACCCAGTGGATTTAAAACAATTTCCACCGGAGTACCATCAGGTAAAAACGGCATATCTTCTATGGGAAGTATCTTGGCGATAACTCCCTTGTTCCCATGGCGTCCTGCCATTTTATCCCCTTCGGATATTTTTCGCTTTTGAGCAATATATACCCGAACTAGTCGGTTAACTCCAGGGGCCAGTTCATCACCGTTTTCTCTAGAGAATACTTTAACATCAATAATTCGCCCGGATTCACCATGGGGAACTCTCAAGGAAGTATCCCGTACTTCACGGGCTTTTTCACCAAAAATTGCCCTAAGGAGCCGTTCCTCAGCGGTTAATTCCGTTTCTCCCTTAGGGGTTACTTTTCCAACCAGAATATCACCAGGTCTTACTTCCGCGCCAATGCGAATTATTCCATGTTCGTCCAAATCATCCAAAGCGCCTTCTCCAACGTTAGGAATATCTCTGGTGATTTCTTCAGCTCCCAACTTGGTATCTCTAGCTTCAGCTTCATATTCTTCAATATGAATTGAAGTAAATACATCATCAATTACTAATTTCTCACTGATCAAAATAGCATCTTCGTAGTTATAACCTTCCCAAGGCATAAATGCGACTAGAATATTTCGCCCAAGCGCCAATTCACCTAGGTCGGTGGAAGGGCCGTCAGCGATAACTTCTCCCGCTTGTACAATTTGACCTTCGTTAATAACCGGCTTCTGATTAATACAAGTTCCTTGATTAGAACGTTCAAATTTTAAGAGTTTGTAAACGTCAACTTTATTATCGTCTCTTAAGATCCGAATTTCGTCGCCGGTTACTTTCTGGACCACGCCTTTGCTTTTAGCAGTAATGACAACTCCGGAATCCACAGCTGCCTTGTATTCCATTCCGGTTCCCACTAAAGGAGCCTGTGTCTTTAAAAGTGGAACAGCTTGACGTTGCATGTTGGAACCCATCAAGGCCCGGTTAGCATCATCGTTTTCCAAAAACGGAATTAAAGCAGTAGCAATACTGACTAATTGTTTTGGCGATACGTCCATTAATTGAACCTGATTGCTTGGTACTTCCCGGATATCTTCGCGATGTCTGATGGAAACCCGGCTATGAACAAATTCTCCGGTCTCCGGGTCAAATGGCTCATTAGCCTGGGCAACAATGTATTTATCTTCTTCATCTGCGGTCAAATACATAATTTCATCCGTTACCTTACCGTCCTTAACTCTCCGGTAAGGAGTCTCAATAAAACCATATTCGTTAATCCGCGCAAATGTGGTTAAGGAACCAATTAAACCAATGTTAGGACCTTCAGGAGTTTCGATCGGACACATTCTTCCATAGTGGGAATGATGTACGTCACGAACTTCGAACCCGGCTCTTTCCCGGGAAAGCCCTCCTGGTCCCAAGGCTGACAAACGTCTCTTATGAGTTAATTCCGCCAATGGATTTGTCTGGTCCATAAATTGTGATAATTGGCTGGAACCAAAAAATTCTTTAATAGAAGCAACCACCGGGCGGATATTAATTAATGCTTGCGGAGTTATAACCTCCACATCCTGAATAGTCATTCTTTCCCGGACAACTCTTTCCATCCTGGATAAACCAATCCGGAATTGATTTTGTAATAATTCTCCAACTGATTTAAGTCTTCTGTTCCCAAGGTGATCAATATCGTCGACATCACCTACTCCATCAAGGAGCTCCAATAAATATTTGATAACCTCGATTACATCCTCTTTAGTCAGAACTTTAACTGCTTCTTGTCCTTGAACTTCATTTCCCTTCTCATCAACGGTAGATTTAATACTCCGGGTCGGATAATTTAAGCCTAGCTTTTTATTTAGTTTATATCGACCGACTGAAGCCAGATCATACCTTTTAGGGTCAAAAAATAATGTTTCAAATAAAGTACGGGCGCTATCAACGGTTGGCGGTTCACCGGGACGGAGGCGCTTGTAAATCTCAACTAACGCTTCTTCCTCGTTTTGAGTATTATCCCGTTCCAAAGTATTTTTAACACTTTCTTTACCGTCGAATAGCTCGGTAATCTCATAGTTATTCCCTAAACCAAGAGCTTTTAAAAGGATAGTTACCGGTATTTTTCTAGTACGATCAATTCTCACAAATAAAACATCATTGGCATCAAATTCAAACTCAAGCCAAGCTCCACGGTTAGGAATGATACTTGAAGAATAAATGTATTTACCGGTTGCGTCCTGGGTCCGACCGAAATATACGCCGGGAGAACGTACTAATTGGCTTACAATAACCCGTTCAGCTCCATTAATAATGAAAGTGCCTTTTTCGGTCATCAAAGGGAAATCTCCCATAAAGACCTCTTGCTCTTTCACCTCACCGGTTTCCTTATTAATAAGGCGGGCTCTAACTCTTAACGGAGCAGCATAAGTAACATCCCGTTTTTTGCATTCTTCAACCGGGTATTTAGGTTCACCTAAGGAATAATCAATGAACTCCAATACTAAATTCCCGGTAAAATCCTGAATTGGAGAGATATCCCGGAACATTTCCCTTAAACCCTCATCCAAAAACCATTGATAGGATCTTTGTTGAATTTCTATAAGGTTCGGCATATCCAGGATTTCTTCAATCTTGCCGAAATTAACGCGTTCCCGATGTTTTTTTACAGTATCGTGCAAGTTCTTCACCTCTCCAGAATTATCATCATAAACAGATAAAAGCAAGGTAACATCGTTATCCTCGCTTAAAACATTGATAAAGGTTAGTTAAAACACCTTGAATAATCAACCCGCATTCAACATAAATTTTTATAAATAATTTCCTTTTAAATTCTGACATTAGCAGAATATAATGATACCACAGGATATTTCCTCTGTCAACAAAAAAATTAAGAGGCTGAAAATTTTTCAGCCTCTTAATTTTTTTTACAAACAATTATTTAATCTCGACAGTAGCACCGGCTTCTTCTAATTTTTTCTTGAGCTCTTCGGCATCTTTCTTAGAGATGCCCTCTTTGACCGGTTTCGGAGCACCGTCAACCAAATCTTTTGATTCTTTGAGTCCAAGGCCGGTTGCATCACGAACTACTTTAACAACCTGAATTTTTTGAGCTCCACCACTAGCTAAAATTACGTCGAACTCAGTCTTCTCTTCAGCAGCCGGAGCAGCGCCACCAGCCGGAGCGGCAGCAACAGCAACAGGAGCAGCTGCGGATACACCAAATTCTTCCTCAAAAGCTTTAACTAACTCATTAAGTTCTAATACGGTCATACCTTTAACAATCTCTAAAACGTCATTAACTTTAGACATGTTTTTTATCCTCCTAATAAATTTTTATTTTTATTTGAAAACCATTAAACAATTAAATTACTAAATCTTACAAACTAGATCCCTCGCCCTTTAAAAGGGGAACCACCACCCTCCGCAGTCTCTTTTTAAGTCTGCAAAGCCAAACTAATACCCTTTAAGGGATAGGGTCGCACTTAAACTGTCAACTACTTATTCCCCCGCTTTTTGTTTCCGTACCGCTTCAGTAGCATAAGCCAAATTGCGCAATGGTCCGGAAAGAACGGTTACTAATCCTCTCATCGGAGACTGGAACAAACCAGCGATCTGACCCAGTAAAGCCTCTCTGGAAGGTAGATCGGCTAAAGCTTTTACAGAGTCTTTTTCAAGAACTTTCCCTTCAAGGATACCGCCTTTTAACTCCAGTTTTTTATGGTCCTTGGCGAAAGTGGATAAAATTTTAGCTGGTACCACTGGGTCCTCATAACTAAAAGCTAAAGCGGTGGGACCGCTTAAAAATTGGTCAAGTCCTTCAATTTTAGCGTCTTTAGCTGCTCGACTAGTAAGAGTGTTTTTAATAACCTTATACTCAATTCCAGCATCTCGGAGTTTTTTTCTTAACTCGGTTACTTCTTGGACATTAAGTCCACGATAATCAGCTAAAATAACCGACACCGATTTTTCGAATTTTTCCCGCACCTGACTTACGGTAGCCTCTTTTTCTGGTCTAACTGCCATTATTACACCTCCTTCAATTTTCTGTAAAAAAAGACCTCCATAGAAAACTGGAGGTCTTTAGTCACGGCTAAATATACTAAGACTTACTTCCAGCCTCGGTAGGCGGTTTCCCATTATGTCTAAAAATGACACCTACTGTCTATGGCCTAAATATTATTTATTATTTACAAGTCTAAAATCTGATCCCTTGCCCTCAGCGGTAATCCTTCCATGGACCGCCGACCTTGAACCATCCATGGTTCTGGCCTTTAAAAGAGTAACCACCATCTCTGTAGTCATTCTAAAATCTACAACACTTAGCTAGTTCCTTTTAAGGGATAGGTCGTTCTTAGGCCTACTAGTGTTCCGCGGCAACAGCCTGTGAAGCAGCTTGTGGCGAAATTTTCACGCCCGGTCCCATGGTTGAAGAAACTACAACGCTCTTAACATAGGTTCCTTTAGCTGACGTAGGTTTAGCTTTTAAGATAACATCCATAATAGTTCTAAAATTTCGGGTAAGTTTGTCAGCTTCAAAAGAAATTTTACCGATTGGAACATGAATAATACCAGTCTTATCAACCCGGTATTCTACTTTACCGGCTTTAATTTCTTTGATTGCCTTGGCGACATCCATAGTAACAGTACCGGTTTTCGGGTTAGGCATTAAACCTTTCGGTCCTAAAACTTTTCCGAGTTTACCGACAGCACCCATCATATCAGGTGTTGCAACTGCAACATCGAAATCCATCCAACCTTTTTGAATTTCTTCTATAAGATCTTCAGCGCCGACTTTTTCAGCGCCGGCTTCTATTGCTTCTTTAGCCTTTTCACCTTTAGCAAATACAGCTACTTTTAGAGAACGTCCTGTTCCATAAGGCAGGACTACAGCGCCACGAATCTGTTGATCAGCATGTCTTGGGTCTACCCCTAAACGGATCGAAACTTCTACACTTTCATCGAATTTGCTTTTAGGCATATTTTTTACTAAATCCAAAGCTTCTGCCGGATCATATAATTTAGAGTTTTCAACCATTTTACTTGCTTCTAAATATCTTTTGCCATGTTTCGGCATTTTTCTTTCCTCCTTTGTGGTAATAACGGAAGCTACTTCCTCCCACATTTATCAATTACAGATTGCGGATTTCAGATTTCGAATTTAAAACAAGTCCGGATAAACAGATGTTGGACTTGGAATCTAATTCCAAACCTTTAATTCTGAAATCTGAAATTAGAATTAGCCTTCTACCACGATTCCCATACTTCTGGCCGTTCCAGCCACCATACTCATTGCTGCCTCGACATCAGCGGCATTTAAATCAGGCATTTTAAGCTCGGCGATTTCTCGCACTTTAGCTTTGCTGATAGTACCTACTTTATCTTTATTTGGTGTTCCGGAACCTTTTTCGATATTAATCGCTTTTCTTAAAAGAACCGGTACTGGCGGAGTTTTACAGATGAATGTAAAAGAACGGTCTTCGTAAACAGTAATAACTACTGGAATAATCATTCCTGCTTGATTAGAAGTTCTTTCGTTAAAATTCTTACAAAACTCCATAATATTGACGCCGTGTTGTCCCAGGGCAGGGCCTACGGGTGGAGCAGGATTAGCTTTTCCCGCTGGAACTTGCAATTTAATCATTCCCGTAATCTTTTTAGCCATTGCCCTTCACCTCCTTCGTTTATATGTGGTTTTAACGGGCTTTGCCCTCCCACTTACTCCTTAAAAATCATTTCGGATTTCGTATTGCGAATTGCGGATTAAAAACACAAAAGCTTAGCTTTTTATTAAGCATCGATAGCATTTTAAATAGTATGAATACTAAAAATCATGGTTTTGTACTAAAAATCTGCAATCCGAAATATTAAAGTTTCTCCACCTGGTGATAATCCAGCTCAACCGGTGTTTCCCGGCCGAACATGGAAACCATTACTTTAATTTTACCTTTTTCCGTATTAATATCTTCAATAATTCCGGAAAAATTCTCAAATGGTCCTCTTATAACCTTAATAGTTTCGCCAACTTCGAAGTCAATCTTGGTTTTAGGTTCATCAATCCCCATTTGATGCAGAATAAGTTTAGTCTCTTTCTCTTGTAAAGGAATCGGTTTGGAACCGGAACCAACAAAACCTGTAACTCCAGGAGTATTACGAACTACATACCAGGAATCATCAGTTAAGATCATCTCCACAATAACGTAACCCGGGAAAATCTTCTTTTTAGTAATCTTTCGTTTACCATCGCGAATCTCCAACTCTTCCTCAGTAGGAACAAGGATTCTGAAGATTTTATCTTCCATCCCCATCGATTCAACCCGGCGTTCGAGATTGGCTTTAACTTTATTTTCATAACCTGAATAGGTATGGATAACATACCAATTCTTTTCCATCCAAACTTCTCCTCTTAATATGTTGATTATCATTTTCTAAAAAAATCAACATATTCTCTGATTCTAAAAATGAAGAAACTACTTAAAAGTAAAATCTTAATTTATATGTTAAATATAATATTGTTTTATCTGTAGAATCCTAGTCCTTTAAAGACAAAAGTTAAAAGCGAATCCCAAAGAAAAATAATTAATGATATAACCAGAACTGTCAAAATAACAACAATAGTATATGTTGTTAATTCCTTGCGATTCGGCCAATTGACTTTTTTTAACTCCGCAATAACATTCCGAAAAAACCGACGGATTCCTTCAAAGGCTGGTTCTTTATTGGTGGGTTGCATCTTCCTCACCTCAACTTATTGGTATTAGTTCTTCTTTAATAAATTAAATATTTGCTTTGTTATAAAATAATGTTATTATGAATAAATTTTCTAATATTAATTCTATCTGGTTTCTTTGTGTTGAGTTTCTTTACGGCAGAACTTACAATACTTCATCAGCTCAATCCGTTCAGGATTATTTTTCTTATTTTTGTTGGTTCGATAATTTCGATTCTTACAATCGGAACAGGCTAAAGTAATTCCTTCACGCACTATTGCCACCTCCTATATCTATTCTTCTTAATAAATTTGTTTTTGACAAACTTATATGAAGATATAGTAGCTTAATTCACTAAAAAACTTTATTTGTTGCTTATTATATTTAAATTTTAAAGAGTAAACCCGATAATAGTTTTAAGAATAATTAATTTTCGACTAAAAAAGGCGAAAAAAATAAGACCCGTTGGATCAGTAAATCACTAATAAAATTTACCACAATTATAATAGGCTGTCAAGGAGATTTTACAGTAGTTAAAGAAGCGATGTTCATCCAGCCACAAATATTAGAATTTAAGCTGGATGAATCGTCAAGACTCACCGAATTACTATCAGTACGTAGTATTTATTCGGGAAATTTAATTCAACATATATATACAACTTTCGCGCCTTTATTGTAATGCAGTAAAATCGATAATTTAAGGATATTAACTTTTGAAAAAATCGTTAAATCATTCGATGTTTTTAAAAAGTTGATTTTAATTGATATGCTTTACTGCAAGATATTTTTGTGGTACGAAAGTTGAGTTGTATAGAATAATAACGACCGATTGTGAGTGACAATCGGCCGTTTATAAAATACTTTTATGGGACAAAGCCCAACCCTGACAATTATTCGATAATCTTGGTTACTACACCGGAACCGACGGTTCGGCCACCTTCACGGATAGCAAAGCGCAACTTCTCTTCCATAGCGATCGGCATAATTAACTCG
>JAEYRX010000083.1 GCA_023435225.1 Bacillota bacterium | reverse complement strand
GAACCATGGAAGGTTCAAGTACGGCGGTCCAGGGATGGAATACCGCCGGGGCGACACAAGCGGAGGGGTCTAACCCCAATTTCCGACTCGTTTGACTGCGAAGCTTTGACAATTTTAAACCGGAATCGGTGTCCAGTTTGCGCCGGAAATATATATGACTAAAATTATATTTTATTTTTATCTACTTTTATATCCCATATATTATTATAATCTATTACACTTGTCAAGCAAGTAAGAACAATTATTGTAGCTAAAAAGTAACTATGATAAACTATAAGCAATTGATGGAGGATTAAATGGAAGAATTATATACAGTTAAAGAAGTGGCCAAAAAATTGAAAGTTGCTGAAAGCACCATAAACCGTTGGGTCGCTGAAGGTAAACTAAAAGCGCTAAAATTATCGGAAGGTAGAAAAGGCGCTGTAAGGTTTAGAGAAGAAGATATTAAAAACTTTATTGATTCTTTGCAAAAATGATTGATTTTATTGAAGAACGGTGATAATCGTTCTTTTTTATAGAAGTAGAACTCCTCTTTTCCCCTTTTCTGTTTTATTTCAAACTTTGAACTTCACTCTTCAAACTTGCTTTTTCCTTTTTTCCCTTTTCTCTTTTCAATTAACAATTTTTTTACCCCTGATGTTTGAAAAAACCGGATGAAAGTTCCGGAGTTACAGGCAAAAAGCGGGGTAAATAGAAACACCCTGTATGCGATATATAATAATACCTGCACCAGGGTTGATTTGTCGGTAATTAACCGGATATGTAAGACGCTTGATTGCCAGCCGAGGGATTTGATGGTTTATGAGGTAGATTGAATTAATTTGTGAATAAGTAAGATTCGGGCTTTAAAAATGATTCTTATACCTACACTATATTGGTTTTTCTTTTGAAAATATACTTTTTTTCGAAATAATATAAATTAAAGCAATAGTGGTGAAAATCGGATTAACTAAAAAAATAAGTTTAGATAGAACCGGATTGAAATTTTGAATACTTGGACACATTTGAAGATAAACCTCACTGCGAAAGGTTAAAAAATTGAATAATCCGTTTATAATATCGTAACAACTTAAAGTAATAAATAGAAACCAAGCAATTCGCTGCATTTTCCAGAACCCAAAAGCAATATAAATCGTAATAAAGGCTGTTATCAATAAATATAGTTTTAAATTCCATCCGGAAACCTGGTAACCGATTATAAGTATAAATCGGCAACTCGGATAAATCGCCGAATAAATTCCAATTAAGCCTCCAATAAAAAAGAATATAGCTAGAAAGGAAATCCCCAGTGGTCTTATATTCATCTCATTTGTATTGATGAACAATTCTTTAATTGGTTTTCGAGTAAAAATGATAATTTTGATTATTGGTAAGAAAAATAAAAAAATGATTATCATTGCTAAAATTATCATTTTAGAAGTGCTTAATCGAGCAAACCAGTTAAAGGTTGTGCTTAATACAAAACAAGTAATAATACCAAAAATTATTGAACAAATTGAAAGCGCCAAAAGAGAGTATCGGACCCAATAGTGCTTTTTATATAGGCAAATTCCGGTTGCGATATACCATCCCGTTATCGATAACCACATCAACAAAATCAACAGGTTTTCATGAAAGGGTGAGTTGGTTGGTTTAATAAATAACTCAATAAACAGGATAATATTCAAGATTATCCCCAGTAGACCAAGAAGTAATAAATAAATTGCGGTTAAATTTATAATGGTTTTTTTCATATGAACTCCATATGATACTGTTTGATTAACTATTCGAAAGTTTATTATTATCGGATTTAACCGGTAGTGTTTAAGAGCGCCATGGGTTATAAATGTAGTAATTGATAGGATTAATTAAATTATTAGCAGTTTTCCTAATAATTCACCTCAAGGCTTAACCCCAACTTTGCCTCTGGATTCCCAAAGAAATAGGAGATCAGCCAGAAGTCTTATTGGCTTTTTAAAACTAAAGTCATTAATGGGAACATTGAATTTTACCGTTTTGTATTTTATTACAAAATTGCTGGTCTTAACATTAGTCCCAATATGAAGCGTGCTTCTGGTAAAAGCCGTTTTTATTCCGTCAACCACTTGATAGTTTTTATATTCGTAAACCTTTCGGTCAAAACCCTCCAGTGTCTTTTTCTCTATTAAGGTCGATAATAACAAACCGGTTTTAATATCAAAATTAAGCTTTAAATATGTTCCGGCCTGATTGGATTCGAGCACGAAAGTTTCGTGGTAACCCTTCTTTTCCGGTATATTTGATTTCTGGATATAATTCTTTAATAGTTGAGTACATGGTAGCTTGCTTTAATTCTTGGAGGGTTTCTTTTTTCAACTCTCCGGAACCGGCGTTCGAATCAATATACCATCCGTTTTTACCGTCAAAACCGGAACGATTGTAATAGATACTAGGATAAAAACGAGGGTCATTTTTTGGTTGGGTGTTTTCTCATATTCCTTACCATAATATCTTTTTCCGCTTATAGTGTCTTCAATTGTCCCTTCTTTCACCAAAGTCTCTATCTTATGTAATTTATCCAACCCGCCTAATGCATTGTAATATCTTTCAATGATTTGGTCGGCGGTAATTTTTTTATCGGGATTAATATTGTTTGAAATTCCTAAAGTTTGTTCATTTATCCCCCATAAGACCAAAAAAGCTATACCTACAACTAACAAACTAAAAGGCTCTATTTTGTAAGGTTTCATGTATTTAGCCACCCTGAATTTATTGAGAATTTTATTGATTCCTCTTACTCACTCTCAAAAAGATATATTCTCTTTAAAGGTAATTTTTCCCTGCTGCCTGTGGTTAAAATATTGGCTGGAATGGTCAAGCATGTCTCGCCTTACCCTACCTGATCCCCGGTCGGTTATTGTTATAAAGGCGCCGTTCCACCTCCTTTCCCTACTGCAAGTTTTCAATGATGTGGAGAGGGACAGTATGCATTATATTGCTGTTTGATTCTTTTTTATTTTTTGACTTGGGTAAAAAGTATCAATAAGCAGAGTTTGGCATCGTTCTCCTCTCCATAACCCGGAAAATAACCAATATCCAAGGGAGAGGAGAATACCTCGGTATTTCGAACAAGTAAAATACGGCTTAAGAGGTGAGGCGATAAGGGTTCTCAGCACAATAGCGGTCTATGATATATACGGCTCCCAATTTTTTCGGATAGCTCTCCAATGTCTAAAAAATTCTTTCTCCTCCAATAAAGATTCATAAACCGGATAAATAAAATCTTTCAACCGGTTCATAACCTGTTCAAAAGAAATCTCTGTTTTAGTTGTTCTTTTTACAAAAGCTACCCATTGTTTTTGTTTTTCTTCCGCTAAATAAAACCCTTCGGTAAAAACAATAGCTTCTCTCTCGTAAGCTGTACCTCTTCTATCGAATGTCTCATGTAAGGCTTCATATAACGCTCGTCCATCAAAATCAAATCTTTCACTAAGCATATAAATATCAAAAAAATCTTTCATTCGGCTGTTTAATTGGGCTAAACTAATCATAGCTTCAAATTTTTCGGCTACAATTGACTCCAAAGAATATACCCATATTTCCGGGGTCTCCATGTCAAGAATTACAGGGTATTTCATCTCTCGCGGATGAGGAATAACAATATCCCCGAACCCGATGTCAATCTGTAAAACTTTTTGGGCCTTTCCGAGGTAACAAGTGACTAATACTCTAACGCCTTCATAATCAGCATCTTCTTTTATCTTTTTTATATTAATACTTTCCGTATCAAAAATAATCCCATCGAGTGCATCAATAGAACAAATTTCCCTGAATATTTCACCGATACTTTCCATGGTTCCAATTATTTGCTTAGCTAGAAAATCAATATCTTTAGTAGTCCGATGGGGTTCTTCGAACAAAACACATAGTAAAAGACCACCTTTTAGGATAAACTTATTTCTAAAACGTGATCTGGAAAGGCGGAAAAGCAATCTCTCCAACATATACATTGTCATAATATCATCAAATGTCTTATTTTCCGATTTGGAAACCTTTAAAAGCCTGGCTTTAACCGAAGCCGCCATATCTTGCACTGATTTTTTCATATCAATACCTCTAAATACTTTCGCAAAACGTTGGCGTCTCTTAAGTCGTTTGCATATTGCATCAATTTCTGGAGATTTCGTTCTTTCCTTGTTTTATATTTATCCAGCGCTTCTTTAACAATATCGATTCCTAATTTATTTCGATAATGAATTATGTCACAGATTGTCTTTTCCAAGTCGTAAATCTTAATCTCATGACCATCTATCTTTACAGTCTGAACTCCTATTTCAAACCGTTTATCAGCAAAAAAATAGAACTTAACGGGCGGATAATTTGGGAGGGCCGGTTTTCGGGAGTATGTATAAATCGCTATGTTATGCTCTTTAGGAATATAGGTTGTCAATTCATGCCAAGCCAATGCTGAAAACAAGCAAAAAACACCATTGGGCACCATTCGCGCTACTTCGGCCATCTCATTTGTTTCTTCCGTCATTTCAAGCCATTTGTAAAGCCCGCGTTTAACTCGCTCGATTTTACCCATTTCCAGTAAGGAGTTAATATCATAAATATTAAGTCCCGCCTTTTTTAGATCAGCGGTATTAAAATAACCATTCATTCTTCTGCTCAATAAAAAAGCTTTTTTTTCTTTTCTTTTCAGCATTTATCAACCATTATCCTCTCAAACCGTATGTTTTTTTATGATTTTACATACGACTTGATAGTATTATATAGCTTTTGTTAAATAATGACAAGGTTTTTGCGAAAAGTTCTATATTAGACGGGATTGATTGGATTAATCATTAAAAAGCATATTTTATCTTATGCGAAGCTTGAATATTCTAATCCGTGTAAATTTGTGTTTCAGTGTCTAAATAAATAGGCCCATATATACAGGCCTAAATAAAAGGACCTGGGACACGGATTTCTTGGATTTATCGGATTTACGCGGATTAGAAATATTGAAACCAAATTTGTTCTTTAAGCGAAGCTCTATTATTAAAATCCGTGTCAATCTGTGTTAATCCGTGTCTAAATAGCTTTTTGTTTTATCTCGAACTTCACTCTTCAAACTTCCAAATCCTCCCCTCTCCCAATCCTCTCAATCCACTTACACAACCAAATCCCATCATACAACCCCCGCGTATAAAGGATCTCATCCTGCCGGTTCAGCTGTTGGGCATTTTCGGCGGAATAACGGTCCAGGATTTCCCGGTCTTCCTTTGGGAGTTTGTGAAAGAACCGGTTAAAGAGCTCGGAGGGGAATTTGTTAAGTTCCTGGTATTCGTGGTCGTGGATTATGATTTCGTCTTGGATCTGGCAGATACAGTCGAAGATTAAACGTTTGATTCCTTTGGAGTTTTCACTTAACATGGGCTGGTTCCTCCCGGGATAGTTTAGAGTTGAGAGTTGACAAACAGTTTTTAAAAACTTTATGTTGCGATTCAAGATAGTCAAAGAGCATTATTAGACGGGATTAACAGGATTTACCGGATTGAAACACAAAAACGATTTTATTTCAAACTTCAAACTTCACAATTCAAACTTGCTTGCTCCCTTTCCTATTTTCTATTTTCAATTTTTAATACGCCGTCTATTTTTGTTTGCCGGAAATTCGGGTTTAGACCCCTTTCCGGCCTGCGGCCACCTTTCCCCGCCCGGGGACAGGACAACCAAAGCCGTCCTTTGTTGTCTACTTTTTATGCACTTTATTCCTGAATACTTCGTAGCATGGTGGTTCTCTCCTCTCCGGGCGGGGAGCCAGAACCATGGAAGGTTCAAGTACGGCGGTCCAGGGATGGAATACCGCCGGGGCGACACAAGCGGAGGGGTCTAACCCCAATTTCCGACTCGTTTGACTGCGAAGCTTTGACAATTTTAAAC
>JAEYRX010000061.1 GCA_023435225.1 Bacillota bacterium | reverse complement strand
GAACCATGGAAGGTTCAAGTACGGCGGTCCAGGGATGGAATACCGCCGGGGCGACACAAGCGGAGGGGTCTAACCCCAATTTCCGACTCGTTTGACTGCGAAGCTTTGACAATTTTAAACCGGAATCTGTGTCCACTTTCAGCCGGAATAGCTGTCCAGTTTGCACCGGAATATGCACAATACAAGCTAAAAGATACATCTGTTATTATTGGTCTTTGGTTAGCTTTCGATTTTTTCAATAGAAAGGAATCCTTGGGAATATGTAGAATTAATAAGGAATCTGTATAAGGCTTTTCGTTTTATATAATTATCCTTAAAAGTTTGTTTTTTGAGCAAACTTTTATTTATAAAACCGCATAGTGTAGCGTTTTGTGGTAACTTTTCGAGATATAATTTCCCTTGATTTATCGCAGTAACATTAATCTTCTTCGATTGCAGCTTCGCTGCGATATGGTATAATAAAAACATATTAATGACATTGGAGTTTTACGATTATGAAAAATAATATTTTGGATATTTTAAAAGAAGCTCTGAACCTTCCTCCGGAAGCTCGAGCGGCGATTGCCGGAACATTGATCGACAGTCTTGATGAAACTGTTGATGAAAATGCTGAGTCTGCCTGGGAAACCGAAATCCTTTCCCGAATTAAAGAGATTGATGACGGTAAGGTCAATTTAATTCCCTGGTTTGTAGCCAGACGACAGATTACCGGTGAGTAATGGAAACATATCCGGTTTATTTTCATCCCGAAGCTATAGCGGAAGCAAGCGCTGCTTTCCACTGGTACCAAGAGCGAAGCTTTTCCGCTGCCAAAGCTTTTATCTCCGAATTAGATCGTATTGTTTTGCGAAAATTATTGAGACACCGGGAATCTATCCCCTTTACATCGAAAACACTCGTCATGCCCTTTTTCACCGTTTTCCATTTAGTGTTGTTTATAGGAATACCTCCGAAAGAATAGAGATAATTGCCATAGTTCACGGCAGACGCCGACCCGGATACTGGAAAAAACGTCTGACATAAAACTTTTCACTTTTTCCCCCCATTCTTCCAAGGTAGCGACAGGACCATGCGGTCGGAGAGGCGGATCTGGGGGATTTGATTTTTACCGTGACTGACGGAGCCAACGGTGTGGTGATGATATATCATGGGGATTACCTCCGGTAATAATAAAAGTATGGTATCGGGACCTCTTGCTCCTTAAAGGAGTAACCTCCATTCTTTGAAGTAAAATGATAGTAGGGCAAGATGGTCAAAGAGCTTTATTAGACGGGATTAACACGGATTTATTGGATTGAAACACAAAAACGATTTTATTTCAAACTTCGAACTTCACAATTCACACTTGCCTTTCTCCCTTTTCCTTTTTCAATTTTCTATTTTTAATACGCCGCCTATTTTTGTTTGCCGGAAATTCGGGTTTAGACCCCTTTCCGGCCTGCGGGCCACCTTTCCCCGCCCGGGGACAGGAATAATCTGCTTCCGCAGTCTTAGATACTTCGTAGCATGGTGGTTCTCTCCTCCCCGCCGCGGCTTAACATTACCCATAAGTGGAAAGGGGAATATAATATTCAATCTATTCGATCAATTTGATCAAATCGAAATAAAGAGAAATCAAGTAATAACAAAGGTTTAGTATTTGGTTTCTCTAATTTCATGTATTTATTATAAACATCGTTACATTCTTTAATTGCCTCTTTGGTATTGTTTTTGCAAATTGCCGAACTTGATAAAATGATGCTGCTCAATAAAAAGATGTATAGTATTTTTTTCATAATTATCTCCCCCGGACATTCCTAATTAATTGCCATATATCAAGAACTGAAATATATGAGATAATAATTTTTTACTTATTTCTAAATATTACATACATAAAATCCCACCATTTCCATTATCGCTATCAACTCAAAAAATTTAGCCTCCAAAAAACAGTCGAAAGTCGAAAGTCCAAAGTCGCTAACAAAAAACCAACCCCGGTGGTTGAGTTGGCGCCGGGACTTTTAATACCTTGGAGATACCTTTTATCTCGGAGATATCTTTTTGTATGTCAAAGATACCTTTTTGTATCTCAGAGATACTAATTAGTTGTTCTGAGCTATTAAAAGTTAGCTCCAAACTCCCAATTAGTTGTTTCGAACTATTAAAAGGTAGTTCCGGACTTCTAATTTGTTGTTCCGAACTATTAAAAGGTAGTTCCGAACTCCATTTCCCCCAACGCCCAACCCAAAAAGACCTCCACGGATGGAGGTCTGCGACGTTTCTGGTCGTTTAGCCGGTTACCATGAAAATATAATAAAAAACGGCTAAATGACAAACAGAATTGAATAAACTTTCAGTAGGGATGAAAAAAAACGGTCGCCATCGGAAGCCTTAGCTTAATTGACAATCGAAAGGACATGGACATGGACCAGGAAGGTCCGAGAGAGTGAAGAACATGGATGTTCGGGAGCGACCAGAAGGCGTTCTAAAAACCCTGGATGAATTGCAGGAGGTCCGGAACAATATATGTTGCATTACTTTCTGGGTTACTGTATTTTAATGCAACATATTTCCTTAATTCATAATGAAAAATTCCAAAACTTATTATTTTGCATTCGGCCTTTGGAATGCGAAATCTATAAAGGATTTTTCATTTTATTTAGGTTCCCGGCGCATTTTTGATTACTTTTTTTGCGGTAAAAAAGTAATTCCTGGTGGCCAGAGACAGGACGTCTCAAGTTAGGCGTTGCCAGGATGGCAGTTAACGCCGGGGTGTGGGAGGAAGGAATCGCCTCCCATCGGCCCTAACTTAATAGGCTTTATATTTTATCTTATTTGGATATTACAAAAATTATTGTTATAATTTTATCTTTTGAAAATTATTTAAAAAAGCAAAACTTGAATCAATTTTAATTTTATAATAAAATGGAGCTGAGGAAGTGGTTGAAATGAGTATTATCAAGAATAAAGTTAAACAAATCTCAAACAAGTCAATACTAAAAAAACTTTTACTTACCTCACCTCATAAAGACCTGAAGATTCCAATCATTCGTCTTACTGAGACTGGAAGGGAACTTCAAGGATGGGATATTTAATTGAATTATAATTAATAAACATAAGCTCTGTTGTCTCCGAAGCCTTACGTCCCTTACGTAGGGTACTGAAGTAGGAGCAATGGGGCTTTTGTTTTGACTATAATTATATTAATTTACCTGAGAACTAGGTCTAAATACTAATAAAAGTTATGGACGGACGGTTAATTAAATTGAACAAAATAGAAACTATCCAATCCGAACTTTCAACAAAAGAAGCGCGCCTACGCGAACTTGATCGTGAACGGGATCTATTACTTTCCCAGATTAACTCCCTTCATAACGAACTCAAACAAATAACTTCAACCCAAAATGAGCTTCCCTTGCCGCCCATCAATAATTCCTCTCCTCCCGAAGTTAAAATAGCCCTCTTCCGTTCTTTATTTCGCGGTCGGGAAGATGTTTATCCTAAACGCTGGGAAAACCGGGGCAAAGGCACTTCCGGATATGTACCTGCCTGTAAAAATGAATGGCTCCGGGGAGTATGCAATAAACCCAAGACAAAATGCAATGAATGTTCCAACCGGGAATATTTACCCGTTACGGATGAAGTTATTCACAAACACCTTGCAACTACGGCAACTATCGGCGTCTATCCACTTCTCAATGATGAAACCTGTTGGTTTTTAGCGGTTGATTTCGATAAAGAAACTTGGCAAGAAGATGTTGCCGCTTTCCTTGATACCTGTAAAAAAGTAAAAATCCCGGCGGCCTTGGAACGTTCCCGGTCCGGAAACGGCGGACACGTCTGGCTCTTTTTCACCGAACCAGTCCCGGCTGTAACCGCCAGAAAGTTAGGCTCATACTTAATAACCGAAACTTTGGAAACCCGCCCCGAAGTCGGTCTCGACTCCTATGACCGTTTTTTCCCCAGCCAAGATACCATGCCCCAAGGCGGATTGGGAAACCTTATCGCTTTACCGCTGCAAAAAAAACCACGTGAACAAGGAAACAGCGTTTTTTTGGATGAAAGCTTCCGTCCTTATGAAGACCAATGGGCTTATTTAGCCTCCCTGGAGCGGATCACTCCGGAAAAATTAAATGAAATTGTAGATAAAGCGATTATGGAAGGAAAATTAATCGGTGTTACGCTACTTCCCGAAGAGGATGACCAAGACCAGCCTTGGAATAGTTTACAAACCAAAAAGAGCTATGCTGCCGTTACCGGTCCATTCCCGGAACATCTCTCCATAGTTGTCAGTAATCAAGTCTATATCCCCAAAGAAAATCTCTCTCCTTCTCTCCGGAATAGGCTTATCCGGATTGCCGCCTTCCAAAACCCGGAGTTTTATTTACAAAGAACGGCTTGATTTTAGATGGGTCTTAACTATTAAAAGGTAATTCCATGGCTGTGAAAAGCAACTATAAAATAACTGGGATAATAAGAAGGCTGTTTTTAAGTTGTATTTTATTATGTGCCACATGCTCTTTACGGAACCAATAGATCTTCCTCCTCCATCTCTAATAAAGATCTTTCTATATATTCATAAATAATATTATTTAACTTCAGATTACCTTCAACACATTTTCCATCACATTCAGGTTAAACTAACTAGGAACTACTGATGCCTAATGCCTAATGCCTATTGCCTGTTCTCTGTTATCTATTATCCCAACCAAAAGGAGAAGCTAAATCCCATGATTCAACTTCAGCATCCCAAAGGTTTCCATGATAACGAAGATAAAGAACTTCTCCAGTCTCCTTGTCCGCAACCGCCGGACTTTACCACTCAGGACCCCTGGCGGATTTTCCGGATTCAAGGTGAAATGGTGGAGGGTTTCGACGCCCTTTCCAAAATCGGCCCGGCCGTTTCCATCTTCGGTTCTGCCAGGTTTAATAAAGATAACCCTTACTATCAAGCAACAGTTGAAATTGCTCGGCAATTAGCAACCGCCGGTCTGGCAGTCATCTCCGGCGGCGGACCAGGGATCATGGAAGCAGCTAACTATGGCGCCTTTGATGTTCATAGTACATCGGTCGGTTGCGGAATCCAGCTGCCCCGGGAACCGATCCCCAACCCCTATCAAACTATCGCCCTGCGCTTCCGCTACTTTTTTGTCCGGAAACTGATGTTTATCAAGTATTCGGCGGCCTTCATCATCATGCCCGGCGGCTTCGGAACTATGGACGAGTTATTCGAGGCCCTCACTCTGGTCCAAACCGATAAGATCGACCATTTTCCAATAGTTCTATTTGGCTCGGATTATTGGAAAGGCCTGATTGCCTGGATGGGAGACCGGATGCTGAAAGCCGGTTGTATAGAGGCTGAAGATCTAAAACTCTTCCGAATAGTCGACGACCCCAACGAAGCCGCTCGGATCGTCATCGAAAACAGCCGGGAACAAGGTTTTTTAGCAAAGCTGGAACAGAAAAATCCGTGTTAATCCTTCCAATCTACGTTAATCCGTGTCTAAGGAAGCGCTGATTAATCCGATTTTGCGCGAGCAAATATGAGGTATTAAGCATTTTGCGAAGCGCAAAGTCGGTAGATTTTTAATTAATCAGCGCTTCCCTAAGTGTCTGAATTTTATTGTTTGTCATTATCACCCAAGTACGTTATCCAAAAACATCATAATCACGAACCCGACAATTAATGAATGAGTCGTCAGCTTGGAGCTGTTCTCCTTATGCGTCTCCGGAATAATCTCATGACTGATTACAAACAACATTGCCCCGGCTGCAAAAGCCAGACCCAGCGGTAAAATCGGTTTGGCCACATGGACCAACCCTACTCCAATAATGCCGCCAATCGGTTCGACCATACCGGTAAGCAACGCAATAGTGAAAGCCCTTGCTGTCGAGAATCCTTCCCGGAGAAAAGGTAACGCCACCGCCAGACCTTCCGGCATATTTTGTAACCCGATAGCAATCGCTAAACTTAAACCATTAGCAATATCCCCATCTCCGAAACCCACTCCGACCGCTAAACCTTCCGGAAAATTATGAATCGTTATTGCCAAGGCAAAAAGCCAAACTTTCTTGAGGTTATAGTGATTTTGCTTCGGTCCCTCATAAAGATTGGTATCGGGGAAAAACCTATCGATAAAATCCACAAAGATTGCACCGATGAGAATACCCGTCAGAGTAACAGCTGCGCCCGTAATTCCCCCACCCGCTTTTTCAATAGCCGGAACGATCAAGCTGAAAGAAGTAGCGGCTAACATTACGCCGGCGGCAAACCCCAACAAACAGTCAAGCAGTTTCTGGGAAATATTTGGTTTGATAAAAATAGGTAAAGCTCCCAATCCGGTTAGTAATCCGGTACCTAAACTGCAAATAATTCCTACTAAAATAATATTAAATTGAGAAAGAAATTTAATCACAATTAATATCCTCTGTCTTCTCCAATTCTGATTTTAGCTTATGAGTAATTCCTAAAAGAGGTGACAAAGGACTATCTATTATGTTTGTATTTAAAGATTTTATGAAAATCCCTCATTAAATCGGCTCCATTTGACAACAAAAAGAAAAAAAGGTACCATATTTTCAAATAGAAAGTTTTTATATAATTTCATATATATAGGGATGTTATAGGAAACACATGTTATACCTAATCAAATTCATTTACTATACGTTTATATTACCTCCGGGGCTTTTCATCATTATCCTGGTTCTGTTGAGTTTCCGGCTTTATAAAAACCAACGTCGGATTGCTTTGGTTTTATTCGGCGTTACAATTTTGTTCTACCTCTCCTCAACTTCTCTGGTCGGCAACATGATGCTCCGTCCTTTACAAAATAAGTACCGGCCGCCGGTTAAACTAAGTGGTGATGTTATTATCTTACTCGGCGGTGGAGCTACCCTAGACACTCCAAATCTTCATGGTAAAGGGCATCTGTCAGGACACGCCGCCAACCGCTTGCTAACCTGTTTGCAATTATATCATCAACTTAATGCGCCAATTATAGTTTCCGGTGGTAAAGTCTACCAAACAACCGGTGTCGAATCGGCGATAACCAGAAGAATCTTACTTGATCTGGGAGTACCGGACCAAAAAATCCTGGTTGAAGACCAAAGCCGGAGTACTTTTGAAAATGCTCAATATACTAAAAAAATACTCACCCGGTTGGATCTTCATAAACCAATCCTGGTAACCTCGGCTTTTCATCTACCCCGGGCCGTGCAGCAATTTAAAAAAGCGGGAGTAAAGGTTATCCCTTATCCCGCTGATTACCAAACCAATATATCCAGTCACTTTTCATTTCGTGGGCTGATTCCTACCGCCGAATCCTTATCTGATGTGAGCATATGTTTGAAAGAATATTTAGGATTGTTAATGGCAATTCTTCTTTAGCAAACTGAACATCCGGTTTATAATTATATGACCCTCTTACTCCGGTTTATCAGCTTTCGGAGCCATACCGTAGGCTTCCAAAACCGGAACCACAAACATAAATCCAGTCCCTGGCTTTTCAAACTGCAGTTTTTCTCTTAACATGGATATTGCCTGGTTTAAAATGTTTTCATCCTCAATTACCGAAAAAATAGTTTTATTATCGGGTTTTTCGATCCGGACAAACTGATCCTTCATAAATGGAATCTTTACTCCAAGGATTCCTCCCATACCGATGGAGTCAATTACAGTAGCGCCCCTGATCCCGATTTTTTGAAAATTCAACAATATCTCATCAACCTTACTTTCATCATTTAGAATTAAAAAAAGCATTTTCATGTTATCACCCTCTAAATTACAGCTAAAAGTTGAGAAATCCCCCGATTGGATTTTTAATTTTCTTCAACTTATATATTTTAACCCTAATATTTGGTTCAATCAAGGTGTAAAAAACAACTCCAAAAACAAAGGCACAGAGAATTTTTACTCAATATCTCTGTGCCTTTGAGTAAAACTATATAATCTGCTACTAAAAGAGATGGAAATCTGTTATTTCACCTTAAACCCGGCCTTCAAAAAACTATCCCTTAGCGAATTCATAGAATTCGTATTTTCCACCGGCATTGGTTTCTGCGGCGTAACCCGTTCTCCCGGTTTTTTACTCCGGTTCTCAACCGGTTTCTTGGGAGCCGGAGCATCAGCGCTGGTCTCCGACTTCATCGACAAGGCAATTCTTTTCCTTACCAGGTCAATTTCTTTGACCCTGACTTCAACAATATCGCCTACCGCTACTACTTCAGTCGGGTCTTTGACGAACTTATCACTTAACTCCGAGACATGCACCAACCCGTCCTGTTTAACTCCGATATCGACGAAGGCTCCAAAATCGATTACATTCCGGACAGTTCCGGTCATCATCATCCCCGGTTTCAAGTCTTCCATCTTTAATACATCATTCCGAAAAATAGGTTTAGGCATGTCCTCACGGGGATCGCGCCCCGGTTTGGCTAAGGAATCGATAATATCCTTAAGAGTTGGTTTACCTACTCCCAACTCCTCGGCTGTTTTATCAATATTGACATCTTGTAATTTCTGCTTTAAGGCTGCTAATCGCTCTTTATCCAGAATATCGGCAGGTTCAAACCCTAACTTTTTCAAAAGATTCAGGGCTATCTCATAAGATTCCGGATGGACCGCCGTTGCATCCAGCGGTTCCTCACCGTCGGTAATCTTTAAAAATCCGGCGGCTTGTACAAACGCTTTATCTCCCAGCTTCTTCACCTTTTTTAATTGAGCCCGGTTTTTAAATTTCCCATTCTCCTCCCGGAAGGCAATCACATTTTTGGCTACCGACGGTTGTAGACCGGCTACATATTGTAATAATGCTGGTGAAGCAGTATTTAAGTCTACTCCGACATAGTTTACGCAGGATTCCACGACACCACCCAGGGTCTCGCCCAACTTCTTTTGGTCTACATCATGTTGATACAAGCCAACCCCAATCGACTTAGGATCAATCTTCACCAACTCCGCCAATGGGTCCTGTATTCGACGGGCAATCGATACTGCGCCCCGGATCGACACATCCAGATCAGGGAACTCTTCTTTAGCCAGCTTGGAAGCTGAATATACCGAAGCTCCGGCTTCACTGACAATACAATAAGCCGTCTTCTGCGCACCCAACATATGGATTAATTCGGCGATCAGGGTTTCAGATTCACGAGAAGCTGTGCCGTTTCCTATAGATATCAATGAAACATCATGTTTTTGAACCAATTTCCCCAGTATAGCTAGGGTCTCATCCCACTTATTCACTGGTGGATGGGGGTAAATCGTCCCGGTATCCAGTACTTTACCTGTCTCATCCACCACTGCAATTTTACAGCCGGTCCGGTAACCAGGGTCGACTCCCATTACCCGTAATCCATTGACTGGAGGTTGTAATATCAGATTACGGAGATTTAACCCGAACATTTTAATGGCATGTTCTTCAGCCGTCTCGGTAATGGCGGAACGCAGTTCCCGTTCCAATGATGGAAAGAGTAACCGCTTATACCCATCACTGATGGCTTCCTCCAACTCGGAAGTAAAGATTGATTTTCGGTTGGTAACTATAATATAACTTAACTTTCGTAAGGACTCTTCATGCTCGGCATCCAAGCCTACTTTCAATGCGTCTTCCTTCTCACCCCGATTAATAGCCAAGATCCGGTGAGGCGGGATTTTCTTTAACGGTTCTTTAAACTCGGCATACATCCGATACTCATCCAACTCGGCATCCTCGGTAGCTTTCTTATTAGCGGCTTTGGCTACCTTGGCTTCGGAAGAGATTACTGCTTGCTCCCATAAATATTGCCGGATTACCTTCCGGTAATCGGGATCATCGGAGACTATCTCAGCAATGATGTCCCTTGCCCCGGCTAAAGCATCAGCTACTGTCGATACCCCGGTTTCCACATTGATAAATGGAAGCGCCAGTTCATCAATGGTACCCGATTCCGTTTCTTGCTTCCAAATTATATCCGCTAAGGGTTCCAAACCGCGTTCTTTGGCAATCATCGCCCGAGTCCGCTTTTTTGGCTTATAAGGCCGGTATAAGTCTTCCACTTCTTGAATTTTGGTCGCTTCGGTAATCGCCTGAGCCAGTTCCGGCGTTAATTTACCTTGATCCTCAATCGATTTAAGCACTTCTTCTTTTCTAGCTTCCAGATTACGTAAGTATGTCAGACGTTCGTCAATATTCCGAATTTGTTCTTCATCCAGTTCCCCGGTGACTTCTTTCCGGTATCGGGCGATGAAAGGAATGGTATTTCCATCATCCAGCAGTTTAACCGTACTATCAACCTGGCGGGGCGATATGTTCAGTTCTGCAGCAATTACTTTAATCAAGTCCATTTTAAAACTCCTTTAATTAAATTCTGGGAAAAATTATATCAAGGCATTCATTATTAGGCAATACTTTCATTATATATTCAGACCAATAAAAAGCATAAAACATTATTGAGACAGGATTTACACGGATTTATACGGATTGAAAAAAATTTTTGTATAAAAATCGTTAATCCTGTAAATCCTGTCTACTATTCTTTTATTATTTAGTGTTTTTACCTATATATGTTGAGATAAGTTTTTTGTATTTCAACATATTTCCGAAATTTTTAAGTTGAAGAAATATCCTTGTTTCGTCCTTTACATTCGGCATTAGGAATGTAAAAATAGTCATAAAACTTTCTTCAACTTATATTTTGGCAATAAAAAACACATCCCGAAAGCTGGAATGTGATAAAGAAATCCTGTCGGTTAATCCCGGTAATGTTCTCCATTAGGTTGGGTTCTATGTACGGTAGTTCCTTGAGGAATTCCTTCTATTACTACCATTTGTGATTCATCCGGCTTTACCAGGCCCATTTCATGAGCTTTCTCCTCTATATAAGAAGGAGTCAGCATATAGTCCCTCTTTTTCTGCATATCCGTATTGTCTTTTTGCATACTTAAATACTGTGTCTGCAACTGTTTTATCTCGTTTGTTTTGCTTAAGTAATTATACACACCTTCGATAAGCGGCAGGACTACAACCTTAAGCCCAAAGAACAAAGTCAAACCCCACATTATAAACGGCCAAGCGGAACGCGGCTTAAAACGCCACTTTCTTTTGACTATTTTAACGGTTGGCTTAATGACATGTTTATTTAACTTTTCATTCTGTCGATAATAACTGGCTTGAGCCCTCTCCATTAAAATTCTTCTCCTTCATTCTCATCAGCCCCGGCTAAACCCAAGGCTGTTCCGGGGAGAATAATTACTACTTCGTATCCCTTTGTTTTAGCACGGTTAAAGAGGGTAGCTACTGAACTTTGGGTAATACCCAACCTCTTAGCTATTTTTTCGGCAGATTCGCCCATTTCCTTTAAAACAACCACTTGTCGTTCCCGAAAGCTAAGGTTTTCAGCTCCGCGAATTTCGATCTTCATTATATCACCACAACCACAAATTTACTACAAAATTTGTATATATTTTCTACAAATGCAATAGAACTCCTGCATGAAATATAAAGGAATCTAATCCAACTTATTACAAGATAAAAACTCTTTGGCAATTATGTTAAAACTTCTTTAAGTCGTTGACTTCTGGAATATGGAGGTGTAAAATGGACAAGACTGACTGACCGGTCAGTTCTGAGAGTTTTCTTTGAGGTGATTTCGTGGAAAAGTTAAGTTCTGAAAAACGGACGGAAATCTTAGTTGCAGCGATGAAGCTCTTCTCCGAAAAGGGTTTTGAGCGAACTACCGTAGATGAGATTGCCGCCCAAGCCAATGTAGGCAAAGGTACGATTTATCTTTATTTTGAAAACAAAGAACGAATTTTTATCGCTATTATTGAGGACGGTTTGGCCGAGTTTTATCGGTTGATTGAAGAGAGTATTAATAGCGCTAACAATTATATGCAGGGTATCTATAATATTATCAATGTTCAACTTCAATTTATTGAAAATCATAAGGATTTTTATCAAATATTCATCAAAGAACGTTTTTCCTTAAATCTCGGTGAGTATAAAAAGCCTTCCGATTATATTAAAGAAGTTCATCAAAAATTGCAACAAATGACTACCAACTATCTTCAAAAATGTATTGATTCCGGATTATTACGTCAATTAGACCCTAAAGAGCTTTATTGGGCATTAAGCGGAATAACCGCTCATTTTGCTTTTAATTGGTTAATGGAAAGTCAATCCGGTTCATTATTGGAGAAATCTAATATCATCAAGGAAATCTTTTTATACGGAGCCGGGAATCAGATAGTATCGTCGGATGAAAAGTAATTATCCAATAACCTTTATAAGAGAGTTTCATAATTACCTTAAAATAACCTAGATGTGACTACCAATATATTGTATCGAAATGTTAAATTTTTTAATTATGAAAATCCCTCTTTATAAGAAAACTTTAACAAAGAATTATCGTATATTTATTTAAATTAATGAAATATCTTTAAAAGTAATACCGTTACATATGTAGGAGGTTACCAAAATGTTGAAAAAATTCTCTATTTTTATCCTTATTATTATTTTAACTTTATCATTGCTGGCAGGATGCGGCCGGAAAAATAAAGCCGTTTCCAGCGTTCAAGCAATCCCAGTTAAAATTGCTCAGGTAGAAAGGGGCTCCTTAGGGGAGTTGTTTGTCGCCACCGGCGCTTTAGAAGCCAATCAGGAAGTGAATATCATCCCCAAAGTAGCCGGACGTGTAGCTAATGTTTACGTTAAAATGGGAGATTACGTAACTACCAATCAAGTATTGGTTGAATTGGAAAAGACCGATACCGCCATCAACTTGGCCAGAGCGGAAGCTTCCTATAAGCAGAGCAAAGAAAACTTTGACCGCTCACAGAAGTTGTATAACGAAGAAATAATCTCACCGCAAGAGTTTGAAAGAGCCCAAGCTCAGTTTCAAATCGATCAAGCAGCCTATGAACAAGCTAAAAACCAATTGAGCGACACCCAGATCCGGGCTCCGTTCAGCGGTCAAATAGGATACTGTACGGCAACCAAAGGCCAGTTAGTAGGTCAAACTGCCTCAATATTATCTGTAGTAGATTTATCTACGGTTTTTGTCACTATCAATTTAAGCGACAGTTATATTAGCCAGGCCAAAATCGGACAGAGCGCCAAGATTACTTTTTCTTCATTTCCCGACCAATCTTTTAGGGGAAAAATCACTCAATTATCACCGGCTGCCGACAAGGCTACCAAGACCTTCCCGGTTAAAATCGCCCTTAATAACTCATCCCGGCAGTTCCGGGCGGGAATGCTGGCCCAAGCTACTTTAACCTTTAATGAACGAAATAATGCTTTAATGATACCGGCCGAAGCCATTATTGATGAAGTTGGAACAAAAGCGGTATATACCGTTACGGATAACGTTGCTCATCGTAACATCGTGACTCTCGGAGTTTCCGACGGCAAGATGGTAGAGATACTCTCCGGTTTAAATGAAAAAGATTCCGTAGTCGTTCTAGGCCAGAATAATCTGGAAGACGGCTCGAAAGTTGTGGTGAAATAGCATGCAAAAGCTGATCGAATTATGTATGCGTCGTCCGATTGGGGTCTTAATGTTCGTTTTATTCGCCGTCACTTTAGGATTAGTATCATTATCAATGGTTAAATTAGATCTTTATCCTAATATTGAATTCCCAACCATTATGATAATGACTTCCTATGAAGGAGTAGGGCCGGAAGAGATAGAAAAATTAGTGACACGTCCCCTTGAAGAAGCTATCAGCGCCGTTCCTAATGTAAAAAAAGTTAATTCCACCTCATCCCCGGGCAATTCGGTAATTGTAGCCGAGTGTAATTACGGAACCGATATGGACTTTACCAACTTAAAGATGAGGGAACGTATCGATCTGGTAAAACGGGCGCTTCCTACCGACGCCAGTGATCCGATTATTTTTAAAATGGACCCATCAATGATACCCATTGTTTTCTGGGGTATGTCCAGTCCGAAAGGTTTGGCTGAAGCCACCAGGTTAGCAGAAGACAAGATTAAACCCAGATTAGAAAGAATCCCCGGTGTCGCTTCCGTCTCAATCAGCGGCGGGTTGACCCGGGAGATTCAAGTATTATTATCAGCCGATAAACTTGCCTTTTATAAGATCTCTCCCGACTTTATCGCTCAAGCAATTACTAGGGAAAACATCAATCTCCCCGGTGGTGTAGTAAATGAAGGGCGTAATGAATTAACTCTCCGTACCATTGGGGAATTTAGCAGCGTTGAAGAATTCAAATCCATCAAAATTACGTTACCCAGTGGCGCTATCATCCCTTTACAAGAGCTGGCCGAGATCAAAGACACCTACCATCAACGCAAACAGCTCTCGCGTATTAACGGGGATGAAAGTCTGATGATTATCATCATGAAAGAAAGTGACGCTAACACCGTCCTAGTGACCCGTGAAGTTCGAAAAGCATGGAACGAAACTCAGCAACAAATCGGCAACCAGGCTAAAGTCTATAAGGTTTTTGAACAAGCCGAATTTATCGAAAGCTCATTGAAGAACGTAACCCAAAATGCTGTTATAGGCGGTTTACTTGCTGTTTTAATTCTTTATTTCTTCTTACGTAGTGTCCGAAGCACATTAATCATTTCGGTCGCTATTCCAATCTCAATTATTATTACTTTTGCCATGATTTATTTTTCAAAACTAACCCTAAATCTTGTTTCCATGGGTGGTTTGGCGTTGGGTATCGGTATGTTGGTGGACAACGCTATTGTAGTATTGGAAAGCATCCAACGGCATCGTGAAGAGGGCTACAATGCGCTTGAAGCGGCCACCAACGGGGCTTCGGAAGTTGGCTTAGCTATTACCGCTTCTACCTTAACTACAATTATTGTATTTGCGCCGGTTCTGTTTGTTGAAGATATATCGGCTCAAATTTTTAAAGAAATGGCCTATACCGTTTCGTTTTCGTTGGTTGCATCTTTAGTGGTCGCCCTTACGGTCATCCCAACCCTATCCGCTAAAATAATGAATTTTTCATTTAAGCAGCATCAGGTTAAAACACAGACTAACGATGACCTCCGTCTGGGCAAGATTGAGCAGATCTACCGCAACATGTTAACTTGGGCCATTAATCACCGTAAAAGAGTAGTTTTATTTGCTTTTCTAACTTTTATTCTTGGAATAGTACCATTTTTCCTTGGAATTAAAATGGAATTTATGCCTTCCATCGGCCAAAAAGAATTTACAGTCGGTTTCGAGTTGCCTCTGGGGACTAATTTGGAAACCACCGATAGTGTTGCCCGACAAATCGAATCAATTATGCGGAAAACACCACAAGTGGAAATGGTCTTTTCAATCATCGGTTCATCAGGTTTCGGATTCGGTAGCAACAGTGAAGAAAGTGAGAAAGGCTCCGTGTATGTAACCATGGAAAAAGGAACCGAAAAACCCATGGAGCAATTATTGGAAGATGCCCGCTCAGCTTTAAAGGGGATGCCAGGAGTAAAAATTACCGTTGAAGAAGAACAACATGGTCCTAATGCCGGAGGGGCTCCTATTGTTATTAATATTGAAGGCCCCGAACTGGAAATACTCGGAAAATTAGCATCCGATATCGAAAACCTAATTAAAAGTATCCCCGAGACCAGGGAGGTAGAAACCAACTGGAAAACCGGCAGACCGGAACTACAACTTCGAATCAACCGGGAACGGGCCGGCGCCTATGGTCTATCCGCATCAACAATCGCCAGTACAATTCAAACAGCTTTTAAGGGCTCTGCGGCTTCCAAAATTCGACTGTCCGGAGAGGAATATGATATCTTCTTACAATTAAAATCGGATGACCGCCAAACAATAAGGGATCTTGAAAAAATATATGTTCAATCTTCAACCGGAAATGTAATTCCTCTCAAAGAGGTAGTTATCTTCACTCCGACCAAAGGACCAAGTCAAATAACACGCGAAAATCAATCCCGTCAAGTCCAAGTAAATTCCAAATTTATTGGAACAGACTTGGGTAAGATAGCAAATAGAATTGAACAAGAAATCAAGAAAGAGATCGTTTTTCCGAATAATTACCGCTTTTCCATGGGAGGACAGGTCAAGAGTATGCAAGATTCAAATAGCGCTCTTTTGATAGCTTTTCTCCTAGCGATATTCTTTGTTTATATGGTGATTACCGTTCAATACGAAAACTTGATTCATCCTTTAGCAATTATGGGAACACTCCCACTAACTCTATTTGGAGTTACTTGGAGCCTTTTCCTGACAGGACACACTTTAAACGTAACATCATTTATTGGTGTGATCATGCTGGCGGGTATAGTTGTTAATAACGCCATAGTGTTAGTTGACTATATAGAGACACTTCGTAGTCGTGGTCTATCCCGCCGCGAAGCAATCCTGAAAGCCGGGCCGACCCGGCTAAGGCCGGTACTTATGACCACCTTGACAACCATATTGGGTTTAATACCTCTGGCTATCGGTAAAGGTGACGGCGGTATGCTCAATGCTTCACTGGCAGTAGTAGTCATCGGCGGATTATCATTTTGTACTTTACTGACTTTAGTAATTATCCCGGTTGTTTATAGTATCCTGGATGATATTGCCACCTGGACCAAACGGAAAATCCTTCATAAGTCGGCCCAGTCGCTGGAGTATCACCGATAATAATTTTAATGTATTAATCATCTGTTTTATGGATATACTAAAAAAAGATACGAAAATTTTCCGAGTATCCATTTTGATCTAATTTTTAGAAGAGGTGAGTTTAATGGAAATAATCGGTATATTGGCGGTCATCTTTTTAATGTGGTACTTCATAAAACATGAATTTTGACTTCATATTTTCAAACAAAATTTTATTTATTTACTGAAAATACAGGTTCTATATTCTTAAAAAGAGCCTGTATTTTCTTGCATTAACAAATGGTTTATATTTAAGATGGAAAAAGTTCGTAGAGAGGTCTTCATGTTTCATCTAAAAAATTTCTTTACATTAATCGAACGTGACTTTATTGAGTTCTTTTCCGGTAAAACCTGGATTATTGTTCTCATTTTGCCGTTATTTATTACTTTTTTATATGCGGTTATCTATCGTCAAGCCGAATCAAAGAATTTTACCATTGGTTACTATTCGGAGCTAAGTTCATCCGTTAAAACAGTTCTTTCCGCTCCTCAACTTAAATTAAACAGTTATCAAAACGAACAAAAAGCGAAGAATGCTCTGATCAAAGGAGAAATAGACGGTTTGATTCTTGATTCCGCTATTAATCCTTCGGGCTCCATTCGATTGTTAGTCGATAAAACTAAACTCAAGGAATCTACTTTAATTGTTAATTCCATAAATGTAGCAATTCTACAATCGTTTTCCCCTAAAAGCGTCCCCAGGATTGATTTGGTATACCAAAATAAAGCTATCCAAACCCGTTGGGTTTCATTTCCGATCTGGTTGATTCAAATCGTTCTAACAGTCTGCTTATTACAAGCAGCAGCGGCAATCTCCGATGAGAAAGAACGCCAGACTTTTCATGCCCTTCTCGTATCACCAATGACTTTAACCGATTATTTACTGGCAAAACTCGGTTGGAATACGATAATTGGGACCAGCGCCGTATTATTAAGCCTGTTATTAACCGGCGCCAGCATAAACATTGGAACAGTAATTATTTTTACTATACTGGGCTGTATGATTTATTCGGCTATTTCTATTTTAATCGGCTTATTTTCACCGGGAGCCTTATTCGCCAGGACTATCGCTACTCTTGCATATATAATATCAGCTTTACCTATGATGATTAAGGATTTGTCATTTAACTGGAAAGGCCTGTTGACTATTTTCCCATCATACTTGATACTTTACGGTTTCGAACGTTCACTCCTTCCAAATCCAATTAATGACTTAGCTTCTATTTATGGTATGGTTCTATTGCTGGAAATCATCTTCAGCTTGATAATTATCAATTATATCCTGAAATATAAGGCGGACTTTTGAGGTGTTATATGCAGAAAACAACTGTCATTGATGAAGAGGCCATTATTGTTTCCCGGCTCTCAAAGATATATGGGAAACGAACCGTAGTTGATAATTTGTCCTTTTCCGTTAAATCAGGGCAGACTTTGGGTTTACTGGGGCCAAACGGAGCCGGTAAAAGTACTACTATGAGAATCCTGATGGGGCTTTCCCGTCCGTCATCCGGTGAAGCCGCTATTTTAGGATATAGTCTTCAAAAAGAAGTCAAACAAATTCATGCCAAAATAGGGGTGGTTTTTGAAAAAACCAATCTATTTGAGAATCTTTCCGGATTTCAGAACTTGGCTATTTTTTGTAAACTATATGCTCAACCTATATCTTCAATCCGTCCGCTCTTAGAGAGAATGGATTTATGGGACCGGGCTCATGAACCGGTGAAAGTCTATTCCAAAGGGATGAAGCAACGGATACTAATTCTACGAGCGCTAATTCACCAACCGGAAATCTTATTCCTGGATGAGCCCTGTTCCGGTTTGGATCCGGTATCATCCAGGATTATCAGGGATTATATTTTAGAGTTGAAAGCCCGGGGAATCACTATCCTCTTAACCAGCCACGATATGGAGGAAGTTGATGAACTTTGCGATTATATCGGTTTTATTAATCATGGAAAGCTTATTATCTTAGCAGAGACTCATGTTTTAAAAGAAAAATACGGTAGTCCTTCCCTAAAAATTATTTACTGCGAAAACAGCGAAATCCGGGAAGAAATACTGGAACCGAATACGGAAAATTTACTGAAAATCAAGGATCTCTATCGGGAGGACCAAATTATTTCGGTTCATTCAATGGAAGCTTCTCTGGCGGAGATCTTTAGGAAATTAAGTTCGGTATCTTAAATCATTTAGCCATATAACAAATGAACTTATGTCCCGGCTTTGTTGGGATAGGTATAAAATTTTAATCCGAGTAAATCTCGTGTAAATCCTGTCAAAAACAAGGTTTTAATAGACGGGATTAACACAGATTAAATCGCTTATTTTAGTCAACCAGCATTTCTCTGATTAGATCCTTTATTTTCAAAGTATCAGCATAATTTAATTAACATCTTTTCATACTAATATTATGATTAAACATGGTCTCAATTGGCTGTTCATGGCCGCCGCCATCTGGGCGATGGTCTTCATATTCACCCCGGTTCGCTGGCTAAAAAAATTATGGCTACCGGCATTTTGCATCGGATTTATTTTAACCTTCATCATCAACTACAGCGCCGTTAAAATTTTAAAGGTCTGGTATTATCCGCCCGGACTTTTTATGGTGGCCGATACTCCCTTTTTTATTTCCGTCGCCTGGTTTGGGGAAATGATTGCCTTTTATTTCCTGGTTTTGAATTATCCCAGATTTAAGTTTTACATCCTCACTGCGCTTTCACTGGTATCCCCAGCTGCTTTCTTTTTATCCGCCGTTGAAGGCCATATCGAGATTATCAATTGGTCGCACCAAGAAATGATCTTTATAGCCATCATCACTCATAGTTTGGCCCTCGCCTTCCTCCGGCTTTTCTTCAAAGATCCGGGGTTAGCGCCAAATGAAAAACCGTTGGGTTAAATCTGTTCTGCATTGGAGTGAGTACTTATAAGTCCGTTATTTACTGTATAAGGCGGGGGTTGTCCATTATAAAGCAGGTTGGTGGTTTTTATTCTTAACTTTTTTGGATGTGCTTGGTCCTTATTTTTTGGCGATGTTGATGGACTATTTATTGAGTAAAAACAATGGGGTAAATTATAACAAAGTGGAACTCTAGGGGCTTTGAAAAATTTAATTTCATTGATGGGTAAAAACAAACCGGAACATTCTTTTCCGTACAATTATTTTTAAAGATTTGTTTAAAGCTTTTGATCCAATCAATAGATCATTGAATCCATCAATCAAGAATTTAATGCGCTTTTCCCGGGCTTCACATCATAGCACCGATATCGTGGACAATATTCTTTATCATCTATTTTTATCTCTTATCAAAAAAGAATTATATGTTTATCTTTATGTAATCATGGAGATCTTATATAGCATTTTCTTTTACCAAATGGTTACAAAATTAGGTGTTTTATACTAGCTCATGGAATCATCAGATCTTAAAGTATATTTTTCACCCAAAACAAATACAATCATAGATATTTCAAAAATAAGTATAGTATAAACCAAATTCCACCCGTTCTTTAGAATCAAAATGTTCATTTTTGCAAATATACCTTGAGCAACAAGAGGTACAATAAGGAGCGGGACTTTCCAATACCATTTTTTAAGAATACAAGTAAATAATACCGCAAGGAAAACTTCAATCAAATGATAAGAAAAAGTAATTATAATACTGGATAGATATAAGTTATCAATCAAATTATTAACTATATCCAATTGGTAGTGCTGTTTCCCTAAAAGCAACAGTAGTGGAGCGGGAGTGTGGATGATTAGCATTCCGGCAAAGAAGAAAGTTACTGCTCTCGTTAATCCTTGACGGTTTTTAATCATTTTCACAAACCATATACGGGAAAAAGATAGATAAATAATAACTGCAATAACTGTCATATAGTATGTCCACCAATGGTGCTCATATAGGTTTATTTTAATAAAAAGATATTCGATAAGGATAAACAAAGCCGCAACCAAGCTAACCCAGCCATGCCGCAACGAATAAGCCGCCATAACGGTTGCTGCAGCCGGGTAAAGTGATGTATTGAGTATCAAATGTCCCAGTAGGTTTTGGGCCCAAGGGTTGGCAAACAAACCGGTTTTATATGCATAGGAATTAAAAATTCCTAATACAATAAATTCGCCTAGCCATGACAAACCGGCTGAGAATAAATAAAAAACCACCAGTGTCGAAACTTTGTAGACGTTTCTTTTCATAAATATAGCGTAGGCTGCACATACAACGCCAACGACCGCCAAACCAATATACCAGAATAAATTTTGCATACTATAACTCAAAAATTTAATCCTTTAGTTAGAAAATTAGTCGTATAACCTGTCAAAAATATATACAAATAAATACGTCCCGAAAATTTGGAGCGTAGCAAACAACATCAATATTCCTATATTTTTACTTTCAATATAATTGAACATACCCGCAATATAGTAGGCTATATACAAGAACAAAATGATGATCCCATTCCACCACCATTTGGCTTTCAGAAAAAATAAAGGCATGATTATATTTGTGAGCACACTATAATTGATGGCGAATAGAAGCATACCGCTGATGATGGGATTTGGAAGTTTATTTAGACTGAATGTCAAGATCTCGAATAACCTGAATGGCCAACTTAGAAAGATAAACGGAACCACAACCGCGAAATATATAAGTATGTATTTAAAAATTCGCCCCGGGCGCTCCTGCGCGCGTGCGCCAAAAACATTATTATACATTATTTTAATAATAATAAATAGTAAAACAAGACCGACAACCGTCATCCAAGTTTGATACCAATGATGCTTATAAATGCCTAAGAACAAAAACAATTCTTCAATTCCGCCATACGCTAAAGCAATAATTATGTACCAGTAATACTTGAGATTTAAAAATGAAATCAGAAGGGCGGACGCCGCAAGGGAAAACTGGGAGAAAATATTGCCGGCAAGACTGTCATCTAATGCTGATATCTGATGAAATATCATCGGGTAATAATCATAAGCTCTGAGAATGCCAAATAAGAATACTTCCATTAAATAAACCATTCCGGATACGGTTAAGTAAAAAGTAAACATCAGCCTGCGATTTTCGGCTTTTACCATAATATAGACAACTTGAATGATGGTGGTAATTCCCAAAAGGATAAACCAAATCGTATGAGTCCAAAAAGTAGTAGGCATATATTATTACCCTCGTTTATATTTAAAACATTTCCTTACCGGGATAAGATTATACCATCCAATATTTATTATTAATTTTTTCTGTCGTCGTGGCAAAGTTTTTCTGCTCTGTAAGAAGACAATGTTTCTATAAATAAAGGTTAAGTTAATGGAAATAATACTAGAGAGTAAACTAAGGGGTTGGCACATCAACTTATTAAATACTATAATCTGGGGAATCATTCCTCAAATGGTTGCCTTTTCTTTTCTAAATGGTTATCGTATAGTCGATCAAAAACAAAGACCCACAAATACATCCCGAAAATTTCCAAAGTAGCGAACAACATCGATAGGCCTATGTCTTTGTAGATAATATAATTGAAGCGATAGGCCATATAATAAAATAGATATAAAGCCAATATTACCATTGAATGACCCCACCATTTAAATCTCAGAAAATAAGCAATTAATATCGTATTGGTAAGCACATTAAAACTAATGCCAAATAGAAGTTCACCGCTGATTACCGGATTGGTAAGTATTCTTTCATTAAATGTCGGAACCCCCCCGACTAATCGAAAAGGCCAACTAATGAGATCGGTATGGGGAGCAAATACGGTGAAATACATGAGAATATACTTAAAAATACGCCTCGGACGACCCGTAAAGACTTTATTGTATGCTAGTTTAACTATAATGAATAATAAAATAAGACCCGCAACCGTCATCCAAGTATGATACCAATGTTGTGTATAAATGCCTAAATATAAAAACAGCTGTTCAATAGCGCCATAAAGCAAAGCAATTATTAAATACCAATAATACTTTAGATTTAAAACACAGATCAGGAGGGCGGAAGCCGCAAGGGAAAATTGTGAGAAAACATTGCCTGCCAGGTTGTCATCTAGTTGGGAAATCTGATGAAATATCTTAGGGTAATAATCATAAGCTCTAAAAAATCCAAATAATCCCATTTCAATTAGAAAAACCATTCCCGAAACCGCCAGATAAAAGGCCACCGTCAATGTTCGATTTTTAGATTTGATAAGGAAATAAGCAACCTCTATTATTGTAGTAACGCCTAAAAGAATAAACCAAATGGTATTGGTCCAAAAATAGTTCATATACAAATCTCCTATCATTCAAAAAACGGTAATTGTCCCTATCTTTCCCCAAATAAAAACTTTACATTTTCACTGGAAAAAGATGTAGAAAAATAGTCAATCCCACTGCGGAGACAAGATAAGCATATAATGGCTTTTTATAATGTAAAACCAGTAGCGGAAACATCATACAATTCCAACCAATTGATAACCAGATATTCCAACCGTTATCATAATCAATAAAACCTGTTTTCCAGTAAATTAACTCCATTATTGAATAAATAACCATGAATTTACCGATGCGATAGAGTTGTCCTTTAAAACTATCCGGATAGTCGGTTAATAGGAGCAAAACCGTCAATGGCAACACGATAAAAGCATATAAGAGTTCTGTTAGAGTAGCACCGAAAATATGGTTTCCCAAATCCCATAACGATTTATTTTTATAAATGTAAAGATAGATTAAGACGCCAACGATAATAAAAAGCATGGTCGATTGGTATTTGCGCCAATTTTTCCAATCTCCCCAGCGCCATGCCGCAAAAATTGTAAATAAGATAACAGCGATATGCAAATAACTATCCCCCATGGAAAAAATTCTGTCCTAAATCTGAAGTTTCTCCAAAAACACAAATATTAGCCTCCAAACGTTATATAATTGACCCCTTATTAATAATTAAACCATTCTCCCCACTTTCACCTATTTAATCCCGAGAAACAATTACTGCGGGAGTTTTAAGAGAACCATGCTCATTAAAAATAAAAATGTCTCTGATTGGGAAAATTAAAAATAACTACAAAACTTAAAAATTATTAAAGGAAAGCTGATGCCTTCATCATTTTGGAGCAATACAATCTGGTTTATCCTCTTGGGGATAGCAACCGCATTTGAACTCATCTTCATTTTTACAAAAGTCCAAAAACCCAAGCTGGTGTTAGCTTTATATCTAACTGTGGCCGGATTAGCCTTTGCCATCGAATTGTCCGTTTTTGCCAGTTTTAATGCTTATCAATATTTCCCAAAGATTATTCCAAGTTCCCCCTATGACGATTCGGTCGCGGCTAATTTATTCTCGCAGTTTTCCATAGCCGCTACGGCTTTATTGATTGCTGTTTATAATCTTAAATATTACTGGTATATTATTTTTGCCGGAGCGTACGGCCTTATTGAAGAGTTATTTATAAAACTGGGCATTTATAAACACAACTGGTATCGGACTTGGATGACCATTGTGGGCCTGCTGATACTTTTTTGGATGGTTAAAAAAATCTATACCGGCAGCATAAAACAGATTAGTCGCATTTGGCGCTACATTTATATTTTCTTAGGGTTAATTACTCTGCATGCGCATCTGTTATGGATTTTTAGGCTTTCGAAAATTTTTGCCTTTGGGGAAAATTTCTATGCGGTAGAAGGCTCAAAAATCACTCCCATTGCCAGCATCTATCATTTGGTGGTGGGAGGGACGATTATAGCGCTCTATTTTTTAAAAATTAGCTGGTGGTGGAAGGCGACAATCGCTCTGTTGCTTTTAGCTGCTCATTACTTCGGATATTATTTTCACTTGATGATTTTTAAGCCGGGTTGGTTGATTCCAGTTTCAGTATTTTCGATTCTTAGTATTTATTTATTTATTTATTTCCTTGATAAACTGTTTGACCAAGCTTAAAAAACTTAATTGGGAATATGAACTTGGTATTACTATTCTAAATTTAAAGTGTCCTTCATCACCCAGGGCAGGAGCAGGAAATTTCATCAGTCTAAATTATGGTGTATTGCTTTTACAAATAACGGTAATACTTATATTGCCAAAGAATTATCGGCCATCCATGGTTCTAGCCTAAAAAGGTATTAGCTGGACATTGTTGATCTTTCAAACAATTGACTGCGAAGGATGGTGGTTACTCTTTTTACAAGGGCAAGGGATCTGATTTTAGGCCTCAAAGCGACCCTATCCCTTTTCTTAAAAAGCTAACTTTAGCAAAGTAGAAATAAGTCGGGAAGGGTCAATGTTTTATACTTTAAGGAGCTAACCGGATCTAATGGATAATAGCTTGCTAGGAACCAATTTACAAGATACATTGATAAATATCCGGGACTATCTCGGAACCCCGGCGGATTTGAAAGAAGTAACGTCCAATAACGGCGAAACAGCCATTCTTTATTACGAGGGCTTGGTCCACGAAGATAAAATCCGTCTATTACTCAACGACTCCCCGGCCACTTTTCAAGAAGTTGCGGACCTCAAAACCGCTGTGGACTCGTTGCCCCAAGGTCATGCGCTCATCATTCGTCAAGCCAAAAAACCGTCTTTTTATACTATTTCTCTCCCCGGCTGGCAGTTGCGACCGATTGAGGAACCCATCAGCGAACCAATGATTCGGGGGCCGCGCGAGGGTTTTACCGAGACGATTTCGGTGAATACGGCCATGATCCGTCGCTGGATTCACGATCCCAAATTCCGGGTTGACGAAATGACTGTCGGTGTCCGGACCAAAACTGCGGTTCGGGTATTATATATCAGCGATATCGCCGCTCCTAAAATGGTTAACGAAGTTAAACGGCGCATTTCAGCGATTCAAATTGACGGAGTTATAGAAAGCGGTTATCTGGAACAATTAATAACCGATAACCGGCTGACCATTTTCCCAATAATCCAAAGCACCGAAAGAACAGATAAGGTAGCGGCGGCGGTTCTGGAAGGCCGGGTGGCCATCATGGTGGATAAAAGCCCTTACGCCTTGATTGTGCCGACTACCGTTAACGAACTGTACCAAAGCCCGGAAGATTATTATTTCAGTTTTTATCTAGGCAGTTTTCTGCGCTTCTTTCGAATATTAGGAAATAATTTAGCCGTGGCCTTCTCCGGGCTTTATGTGGCGCTCGCTTCAAGCAATCCGGAGCTGCTGCCTACCAGTTTCGCTTTTTCCATCGCTGAAAGCCGCCGGGGAATACCGTACCCTATATTTATCGAAGTTTTATTATTGGAGATCATGTTGGAAGTTTTCAGGGAAGCCGGTTTACGCTTACCGAAGAACATCAGTCTGACCTTGGGGACAGCGGTGGGACTGGCGCTTGCTTTAGCTGCGATTCAGACCAACCTGGTTTCCGGAGCTACTTTAGTGGTTGTAACCATCGGGGGTATTGCTTCTTTTAGCGCCCCAAGTTTTTCGGTGGGTATCCCATGGCGGGTCTTTAAATTTTTAATGATCTTTGGAGCGGCCTTTTTGGGAATTGTCGGCTTAACTCTAGTCGGTATCTTGATCTTGGCCCATGCCGCTACTCTCACCTCTTTCGGCACTTCCTACTTAGCTCCCTGGGCGCCGCTTCAGCCGAAAGAGTTGCGTGACGCCGTATTTCGCCAGCCTCTTTGGATGCGTTTCACTCGGCCCAAGACATACCGACCTACCGATCAGCAGCGGATGGCCAATACCGAAAACGAGGATGAAAACGAAGAATGAAACAATATAACAAGCAAAGCCGGTTTTGCCATCCCGTCCTTTGGTCGCTTATTCTGGGGCTCACTCTGATATCGGGTTGTTTTGACACTGAAGATATTGACCGGCGGATGATTGTCAGTCCCATTGGAATCGATGCCGATTCCGGCGGAAAAATGCTGGTGACTTTCAGAATGCCGTTAGTCAACCAGGCGAGACAACAACAAGGAAATCAAACCGATCAAAAAAATTTTATCCTTCGATCCGCCTCAGCTCAAGGATTATTTCCGGCGCTGATTGATATTCAAAATCGCGATGTAAATACAATTTTTGTCGGCCAGTGCCGGACGGTCATTTTTGGGGAAGACTTGGCTAAAAGAGGATTAAAACCGGCGCTTGATTTCTTTACCCGGATGCCTACCTTTCCTCCCAGCGCCTTTATAGCGATTGCCAGGCCCACCGCCCTGGAGTTATTAAAAATCGATTGGCCGCAGCAAGAGACCAACGGCCAAAACATCCGGTGGTTCTTCTCCAACCGGGCGAACCAGATCTTTGGCGTCAAACAGTGGGAGTTATTTCGGAATATTTTTGACCCACTCCAAGACCCACTCGTTCCGATCATAACACTCAGTGATGAGAATACAACCATAAAACTACTAGGGATGGCGGTTTTCCAGGGTGAACGGATGGTAGGAGAGCTGGATCGGGATGAGACCACTCTATTTGGAATGCTACGATATGTAAAGAAAGAAAATCGTTTAGTAATTCCCATAGACCGCTCAGTTCCAATAACTTTTCAAGTGGCTACCGGTAAGAAAAAACTTAAAGTATCCTACCCGGGCCATCCCCTGTTTAAGCTGGATCTAAAAGTAAATGCTTTCATTGGAGAACTCGGTGGCTATCAATCACCTCTAAGTAAGCGGGAACTCCGGCAATTGGAAATAAAGAGCTCCCGTCACCTTGAACGCAAATATTTGGAGTTATTCCGTAAGTTACAAGCATTACAAAGCGATCCCCTTGATCTGGGCAATCATTTTCGGATACAACAACCAAAACATTTCTTACTTACGAAATGGCCGCAAGAATACCGGCGCTCTGAATTTCAAGTAAGGGTAAAGGTATTTATTGAGAGATTAGGAGTCCTACAATAAGTGACCAATAACTCGGTGAGGATATTAATATTAACATGAAAAATAATGCAGGTAAAAACGCCGATAATCTCTTGCGAACCGAAGAAAAAGTTCCTTATAGTATGATTACGGCAATATATATCCATATCTTGATCGGTTGGAGCTTTATCTTCCTTGTTAGTATAATTACAAAACCAGAAAACAATAGTTATCTGGGATTAATCCCCGCTATGATTTTAATATTGCCAACTTTTTGGATGGCTGCAAATCTAGCGCGAATTTTTCCGGACCTGACCCTTTCCGCTGTTTTGGTTAAAGTATTCGGTAAATTTTGGGGCCGGGTTTTCGGGGTGGTCTTTTTCTTAATTATCATTATGGTTTCCAATCTTTCTTTTCGTGAAGCCCATCTCATGGTCTTCTCATATTTTTTTAAAAGGACTCCAATTTTTTTAATTCCTCTTTTCTTTATTGCTGGTTCCTTGTATATGGGGTTAAAAGGGATTCGTTCCATCGGTCGGCTGGCCTCATTTATGTTGATTCCGCTACTCTTGACCATTTTCGGCCTTGAACTGTTCGGCTTAGTTAATATTAACTTATTGAATCTGCAACCGGTACTCCAAGCCCCCCCGGAAAAATGGCTTTTAAATGGACTGGATTTAGCTTTTGCGGTCCTACCCGGGGCATCAATCGCCTTGTATATGCCCTTTATTCGCGAACCTAAAAATGTCGCTAAAGTAGGTTTATATTCTTTCGCAGTCATCTTTCCATTATTCTTTCTGTCGCTTTTAGGAGTCATCGGCGTCTTTGGGCCGGATGTTGTCATCAAAATAACCTGGCCGGTGGTTGAATTCTTTCACCTAATCGATTATCCTTATCTTTTATTGGAACAAGCGGGGCTGTTTTTTTTGATTGCCTGGTATGCCTCTCTTTTCGTGGCGATTACTCAAGTTTTTTTTATTATCGGACATAACTTGAGTGTTATCTTTCCAACCGTTAAACGCAATTGGTTTATCGTGGCCTTAAATATATCCGGTTTTTTTTCAGCCTTAATTCCTATCAATACCATTGAACTCAGAAAAATCACACTTCCTTTACAAAAAACCATTATTTTTTATTTTCTAGCACTTCTTACTTGTACTTGGTTAATCGCCCGATGGCGCTTTAAAAATAAAAAATCCCTTATTTAAAAGTAAGGTTAGGAGTTTTAAATTATGCCCGGCCAAAAAACAGCCAAACTTCCCAATAGCTTTATCATTGCCGGCATTACCCATATCAGCATTGGCGGAGGTTATTTATTCCTATCGACAGTAATCGCCCAACACCTTACTTATAATACATACATGGGATTACTTCTCGGACTGATATTTTTTCTGCCTTTCATCTTCATCAGCGCCGATTTTGCCAGAATTTTTCCGAACCAAAGCTTTACGGTTATCTATCGGCAGGTCCTCGGGAAATATTGCGGGACATTTTTAAGTCTTTTTTTTATCGCCCACGTCATCTTGACCTCCGCTTTAGGGCTTAAACAATCCCTATTGATGATCTCCAGTTATTTTTTTCTAAGTACCCCTCAAATTCTAATAACGATTATTTTTGTAGCCATTATCCTTTATCTGGCTCTTCACGGGATAAAAGCAATTTCCCGCTTAGCCGGATTTATGCTGATTCCACCCTTAGCCATTATTTTTATCCTGCAATTTTTGGGGCTATCCCAGGTGGACTGGACCTATGTCCGTCCAATATTAACCGGCGCGCCGTTTCAATGGTTAGCCACCGGGTTTGACTCACTCTATTTATTTATTGCCGCCACAGCCGGTATTTTTTATCTCCCCTTCATCAAAGCTTCCAAAGAAATGCTCAAAGTAACGTTGATACCCTTGGGTATTTGTTTTCCATTATTTTTCCTCGCCACCATCGGTATTATCGGAACATTCGGGCCAACCGTAATTACCAAAATGGCTTGGCCGTCGGTAGAATTTTTTCATGTGATTGATGTTCCCTTTCTATTGCTGGAACAGGCGGGGCTGTTTTTTTTAATCACCTGGTTAGCCTTTCTTTATGTCGCCGAAACCCTTGGGATTTATCTCACCAGTCATGAATTAAACTTTATTTGGCCAAAAATGAAACTGAATTGGCTCATAATGGTTGTAGCCGTTATTATCCTGATTATCGCCGGATTACCAATGGATATAGTAACGATGGTCAATTTCACAAACAGGTATTACTGGGTTTTTATCTTCATGAATTATACGCCTTTTTTGATTGCTTGGATGGTAGCGCGAGTTCGATTCCAAAAAAAATAAAAATCCGATGAAACACTTTCTAATTTGAAGCTGTCTGAACTTTTCCAACCGTCAATGCATTAAACTTCCACATTGTCTCGGTGACAAAAACTGATTGTTCTTCAAAGCATTGTACAATTACTACGATTTCCGGCAATTTTTTAGGAACATGTCGGTAACTACCCTTTTTAATAAAAAAGTAAAGGATAAATCCGAGACAAAATGCGATAAAAGCAAAGATTAGACCCCAGATGATCGGCCCCCAGGTTAAAATAAACCCAATACTTGTACCTACTACCGCGAAAGCCGTAGCGCTAACCATACCGATTTCGGACGTTGTTCCAACCGGAAAAGTCGGTTATGTTGTATTGCAGTTACAAAAGCATGATAGATTGAGCCCCCGATAACGGAAGGCATAAATAATAACCAATGCGGTTGAAGTATAGCAATTGATTTTTGAAGATGGCCGGTTAATAATAAAAAAAACGACTCAAAACCATGAGATAAAATACCATAAAACCACCACCAAAACATGGCATAGAATGCCAAAACGAACCTATGATTATATAATTGGCCTAAACCGGGAAAGAAAAATGAATAGATAGCCCCTATAAGTGGATTTCTTTGCTCTAAATATTGCATTCCCAGAGGATGTATGAGAAATGGATGTAAGGGCTTGTTCTCCCATTCCGCCAGCTCGCATAGCTTGTTATGAGTTAGAGTTGAGCGATAGCTGTCCCATATAGTAAATAGATAAATTAAAAGATAACCAAGAGCCCATTCTGGTTTTAACACGGCTTTTGCCCTTTCAAATCTGCCGCAAAAAGTATAAATAATGGCTTCATTCATATGGGCTAAGGTATTAATAAGCACCTCCGATAAGGTTAATACTGTAGCTCGAACATACTGATTAAGCATATACCTGCCAAAACCGGGGAAACTTGCTGCCAGCCAGGCATTGATAAAAGGGTTACTTCGATGTAAGTAAGTAATCCCTAATATACTGATTTTGACAAGAGATCGACGGGATTGCTTAATCAACTAATAACCCTTCTTCTACTATATTTCTATTCAATATTACTATGGTTTTTTTTTACAAAAACTATTCTTTTATAATCCTCCAAGTTTCTTCATATTAGATAATCTGGAAGCTTTTATTTTTTTAAGGCATCGATGCCCTTTGAAATGAGGCATACGGTAAAAGAAATATTATGAAATCATAATACCGTGGGGATTGCGGACATAGAATAAAGGCTAGCCCCGAATGAAGAACCATTTGGTTAAAGGGGGGTGAAGGCCCGCTTACACTTTTGAAAAAAGTTTTGATCCGTTTCGGGAGGTTTTTCAAGAGTAAGTCACGAATCTTTTGCAAAAAATATTATGACTTCCAAGGAAAGGATTGATAACTATGGCTAAAATCAATGAAAACTATCTGCAATTACCCGGAAGCTATCTTTTTTCGGAGATAGCCCGGAGGATTAACAAATACAAAGAAGAGCATCCTGAAGCTAACATAATAAGACTAGGTATCGGTGATGTTACTAAACCGCTGGTACCGGCAATAGTTGAGGGTTTCCAAAAAGCCGTCGCCGAAATGGGTGAATTAACAAGCTTCAGAGGTTACGGACCGGAACAAGGTTACGCTTTTTTAGCTCAAAAGATTATTGAAAACGATTACCGACCGCTGGGAATAGAGTTAGCTGAAGATGAAATCTTTATTAGTGACGGAGCTAAATGTGATACTGGCAATATTCAGGAATTATTCGGTCTGGAAAACATAATTGCCGTCACCGATCCGGTTTATCCGGTTTATGTTGACAGTAATGTTATGGCCGGACGGGCTGGAAAATTGGGGAAAGATGGCCGTTTTGAAAAAATAGTTTACTTACCCTGTATTGAAAGCAATAACCTCAAACCGCAATTGCCCCAAGGAAAAGTAGATATTATCTACCTTTGTTTCCCAAATAATCCGACCGGGATGACTTTAACCAAGGATGAATTAAAACCTTGGGTCGATTATGCCCGTATAAACAAATCTATTATACTCTTCGACGCCGCTTATGAAGCCTTTATTCAGGAACCCGGTATTCCACACAGCATCTATGAGATCGAAGGCGCTAAGGAAGTTGCTGTTGAGTTTCGGAGTTACTCCAAAACCGCCGGTTTTACCGGTACCAGATGCGCTTTTACAGTGGTGCCCAAAACAGTTTTGGCCTATGATTCCAATGGCCAAACCTACGACCTTAACCGGTTCTGGCTCCGCCGGCAAACTACCAAATTTAACGGCGTATCTTACCCGGTTCAGGCTGCTGCTGCTGCGGTTTATACTCCCGAAGGCCGGAAACAAATACAGGAGACTATTCAATTCTATATGACCAACGCCGGAATAATTCGAGAAGGGTTAGAAAAACTTGGTTTCAAAGTCTACGGCGGGGTAAATGCCCCTTATATCTGGCTCAAGACCCCCAATAGCCTTAGTTCCTGGGATTTCTTTGATAAACTCCTTAACGAAGTCCAAATAGTCGGTACTCCGGGCGCCGGATTCGGCCCCAGTGGTGAAGGGTACTTCCGTTTAACTGCCTTCGGTAGTAGGGAAAATACGGAGCAAGCTATGGAGCGGATAAAGGGGTTAAGTTTATAAAAAAACAATTAGCCATAGAGAAAATTTAAATTTGTACTTCAGAAAAATCACCGCCCAGGAGACTGACTTCTGCTCTGGGCGGTGAATGAGCACATTTATTAACTTGGTTTATCAAACAGTATTTTAAAACTTCATAGTATTTCCTAGGACAATTTTTTAAAAATATCGATAAATTTCTCGGAGATCTTGTCTACCGGTTTACCTTCAGCCATTTCAGTTGTTAAACATTGAATTAACTGATTACTTAGAGCCGACATAGCGATTTGGGTAACCGCTGATTTAACCGCCACTAATTGAATGACCATATCTTGACAAGACCGCTCTTCTTCAATCATTTTTTGGATCCCCCGGAGCTGCCCTTCAGCCCGTTTCAACCTGGCCAAGATATCAGCCTTAGCTTCGGCGCTAAAACAAATATTATCAGAAAAACCCGCCATGATAATTTGCACCTCCCAATATATGTCGCAAAATTCTTTAAACGGCTAAATAATTTACGACATATGCAATACCATGTATAGTATATTCGAAATTATTCCTCCTTTTCCTTTTAAAAAAAATAAATTAATAAAATTTCAGGCTCCGGCTTTTCCCGGGGTAAATAACCCCAGTTCCGCTCCGGTCATTTGCGCAAGATCCGGTGTTAAGGCGCAAAGATCATTTAGGGTCAGATCCTTAATAGCGGTTTTTCCCAGGCAACGCATAGCCATCATCATTTCCAGATTACAGCTCTTCAAAAAATTGGTTACTGATCTTTCGCCTTCAGCGATGGATAATTTATTTTTTAATTTACCCCGCTCAAATACCAATTCCGTCGGTGGCTCCCATGGAATTACCTTTAGGTTTTGAGTATGACCTAAGGCAATAATAATAATAGTACCCACATAGACTGCATTGGCGCCCAGCGCCAATGCTTTAAGAAAATGCCCGGGAGTATATAAACCACCGGAAACTATCAATGAAACCTTACTTTTTAAACCCTTTTGATTTAAAAAATTTACCGTCCGGCAAAGCGCCGGTAAAGTCGGAAGTCCAACATCATCGGCCAAAATACCAGGCGCGTAATTTATCCCGGCCTCTTTACCGTCAATATTGATAAAATCTATCCCAGCAGTGCAGATGACCTCCAATTCTTTTTCCAAGTAATGAGTAGCGCCTATTTTTACTCCAATCGGAACCCCGGAGGTTATATTCCGGAGATAATTTACTAGTTTGTTCAATTCCGAGCCATTATTTACGTCCGGAAAAGACGCCGCCAAGTGCAAACTATCTTCCGGTTGCAGATTCATGTAATCCCGAAACTCCGGGCTAATATCCCGGGGTTTTAAAGTCACCGGCGCCGCAGCCAATGCTCCATATCCTAACTGGATTTCAACGGCATTTGCTTGCCGTAACCAATCTTCATCTTTCCCCCAGGATCCGCGATGGTATTGAATTATCAATTTTTTTGCGTGTTTTCTTTCTTCCGGAAGGCACGGACCAACTCCGGTATTTAAAGCTGTTTTTACTTGGTCCGCCCCTTTAGCCAAAGCAATTTTTGCCTTCAATGATAATCCGATCCCGTATGCCATCCCGGCGATCATTATCGGCATCTCAATCTCCAACGGTCGCCTGGCCTTCGGACCAATAATAACTTTTGTATCTATTCCTACGGACTCAACCACCGGTTTACCGGACATATAAACCGGATTCAGCAATAATTTATCCCATTCCGAATAATGTTTCGGAGTACCGAATGGCCGTTGCAAAGGTTGGCCGCTGGTACTTCTTATGTCCGCTTCAATAACATTCTGGACTCCTACTTTGGAAAAAACATTATACATCTCCCCCAAGTTCTCCGGATACGGATCCTTCATCAATCGTTTAATAAACGCATCCACAAAAAAGTTTATAGCGGGTCTAATTATTATTAAACCGATTATCCCTATCACCAGAAAACTTACCATAGTTGCGATCAAAAATTCAGTTACTACTCCCATCTTTACCCCTCCCAAAAATAGTTTTACCAAATAAAAGAGGAATAAGTCAGTTTTACGGTGAAAACCATAATATTAAACACTATAACACAGAGATATTTTCTTTTTCCCTCTGTGTTTTTACTCCGTGTTCTTATCTTTAGCTAATAATTTATTACAGGAGGTTAAGTAGCTTGCAAGCAACTTTAAATTGGGATCAAAAAATGGGGTTTGCTGCCAGCGGCGACTCCGGTCATGAGATAAAGGTAGATGTTGGTGTTGATGTCGGTGGTCAAAATTCTGGTCCGCGGCCAATGGAATTAGTTCTTTTTGGATTAGGAGGGTGTACCGGAGCTGATGTAGCTTCAATTCTGAATAAAATGAGAATTGATATAAAAAATATGACTATCGAAATTAAGGCTGAAAGAACATCAGACCATCCAAAACGTTTTACCAGTATTCATTTGATTTTTCGAATGACCGGCGCCGGAATTGATCGAGACAAAGCGCTACATGCAATTGAATTATCACAAAATAAGTATTGTTCGGTAGCGGCTTCGTTAAATGCCACTCTAACTTATGAATTGATCATTGAGTAAAAAATAAAAAACCGCTTTGTTTCAAGCGGTTTTCCTTCAGTATTGATGTTGACTTATCTAAAGTTGTTTCTGGGACGGAAGCAATCCCGGCATAATACTTCACGATCCGGTTTCGGTTGAAAAGGAACTTGAGTTTGAGCTCCGCAACGGGAACATACTGCGTCATACATAGTACGCTCTCCACGGAAACCACCTCTGCCGTGTCCACGGTCGTTATTTTTCCTGGTTTGTCGGCAACTCGGGCACCGACCGGGTTCATTAGTGAACCCTTTTTCGGCGTAAAACTCTTGTTCACTGGCGGTAAAAGTAAATTCTTGATTGCAATCCTTACATACTAAAGTCTTGTCACTAGGCATTCATTGCCCTCCTCATTAAGCCTGACGGCGAATTGTGTCTAACTAAACCCGGCTTAAGATGGAGATAAAGCATTCTAATCTAGCCTAGTTAAGTACTGACAACTGAATTATAGCATAAGTTTAAACCGACTTCAATCATCAAGTGTCATAAATTGAACTCTAAAACATATGTTTTGAATTTTGATACTCCTGAACCATATCCAATGTCTCCCCAAATCTTTGGAAATGAACAATCTCTCTTTCTCTTAAAAAATTTAAAGTATCCTTTAAATCAGAGTCATCCGTTAAATCAATCAACCATTGATAAGTAGCTCTGGCTTTTTGTTCCGCCGCCATATCTTCATGCAAGTCGGCAACCGGATCGCCCTTAGCTTGAATATATGTGGCCGTCCAGGGGTTACCGTTAGCATCAACATAAAACAAAGCGCGATCATGGTCGGCATAATGGCCGCCCAAACCAGCCGCTTTTAACTCCTCAACACCGGCATCTTTAACAAGCTTATAAACCAAAGTGGCAATAATCTCTAAATGCGCCATTTCTTCAGTTCCTATATCATTCAATATCCCTTTAGATTGCCCGGTAGGCATGGTATAACGCTGGTTAAGATAGCGCAAAGCAGCCGCCAGTTCCCCATCGGGACCTCCGTATTGGGTAATTAAATATTTCGCCATCTTAAGGTCGGCTTTCCCTACTTTAGCCGGATATTGCAACTTTTTTTCATAATGCCACATCTATAAACCTCCCCATTTTCTTAATTTCGGATTGTGGATTATTTAATTTTAGATTACGGATTTCGAATTTCGGATTTAAAACCTCTTAATGTCTAAATCCGGGTCATAATTTCAGACCTTAAAAGTTATAATGTTATTAGGCGATAAAACCTGCAAATTTGGTTTTAAATCCGCAATCTGCAATTTGAAATCCGAAATTTCTTAAGTTTTTAGCTTCAGTATTCTATTTCCCAAGGCCATGGTTCTTCAATCCATCTCCAACATGGTTGATTAACGCTATCTTCCAACATTAGCGGTCCATATTGGGAATTATAAATACTACGCAAATGTTTGGACTCATTCATAAGCCTTGAGTATTCGGCTAAAGCCCTTTGGTCTCCCGGATGAGTATCCAAATATAAAACAAAATCATAAGCGGAAAATTCCAATGCCTGTAACTCTTTTAACAGACCCAACTCTTCCCGGCGCATTCCGAACCCTCCTAATATTATGGAAATTATAAAACTCCCTTATTTCTAAAACTATTTACAACTGCGATACGGCCGATATAATTCCGGGAAAACCGTTCCCATCATTAAGGCTTTCATCGGCTCCCACCGGTTTACATATAACTGGTACGGCACATATGCTTGCGCCAGATTCATCATCAATTTTGTCCCTGCTTCCATTCTTAGTTACCTCCTATGGTTTATTGTTGATTTAAAACAGGAAACTCATTTAATTTTAGTACTGTTATAAACTTTCTAAATTGCACTCCATTGCGTTATGCTTTTGTTCTAATTTATTCATATCTATACGATTTGACCATATGCTTTTATCCTAAAAATCCGTGCTTAAAGCATAAAGAAAGACCCGTCTCCGGGTCTTGTATCATTTTATTATTATTTTGCCATATAAACCTTAATGTTTAGGGTTAATTTTCTTCCTTTTAACTTGTTGTTGACCTAATCCATTAACCCTCCGCAACTTAATTTCTTCCGGTATAATAATCTCCGTTACCTCAACCGCTGAGTAATCAGCATCACCAAGGCAACGGCAACAATTATCACAAATCTTTGTTTGGTCAAGATCACAAATCTCACATTCACCACAATCACTGCATGTTTTGTTCTTATCAAGTAAACATTCTTTCAGGACAATATCTCTCCTTCATAAAAGATTCCTAATCTATATTTTAGATTATATCATATAATAATCCATACTCTGAGTCAAACCTCTTAATATCTCTTATTCGTGTTCATTAGTATCCATTCGTGGTTTGTAAATTCTTTTTCTTAACCACTAATTTCACAAATAAACACTAATTACTCCATTCATAATTTAGCAGGAGATCGGAGTTTCTCCGCGAATAAAAAGAGGGGTGAATCAGATGTTATATGCCGCTTCAGTAAAAGTTAGTTTTAAAGGCAATCAGCGTAGGCTGGATATAATCGTGGAAGCCGAAAACCTTGAGCAAGCCAAAGAAAAAGCGCTAAAACAGGCGCGTAAAATTTACGCGCCCGGTAAAAAAGCTGTCTATTCCATCTTTGGTATTATCAACGAAGCTGAAGCCCTGGAAAGCTATTCACCTCAAATTGCCGACTTACCAAATGAAGCTCCAAACGAATAATAATTTAAACTCTAACGCCTATAAGCTGGTTTACTTCTTGTGCCCCTTGGTCCAAATACTTGGTCTCTTGGGGATCCAACATCTTCAGCAATGAAATTAACTCTCCTACATGCTCCCTCTCTTCATCCCGGATTGAGCTTAACACTGTTTTTACCCGCTCATCATCGCATGCCATTACATGAGCATCATAACCGATAATTGCCTCTAATTCACCGGCAATATCCGCCCGTAATGCCTGTACTAATTCTTCTCTACTAATTTTCCTTGGTATATTCCCAACAAAAGGATTACCCAGTTCCGCCATAAAAGAAACCTCCTTTACTAAGGCACATAATGTTGATTTATACATACTGACCTTAATAAATAGATTCTCCACAGATTCTCATTTTATCCATTAACAATTTTTATCACTAAAATAAAATTTTTAAGGAAATAATAATGATGGTGATAAATAATGACAAATCCATCAAAAATAGAAGAGATAGTAAATTTTATAGTCAAACATCCACAAAGTACAGCCAGTCGCCGTATCTGTCGCGAAGTACTTGGAGAAGCCGTGGAACGTTTTAATGAAGAATTTGCCATGGAATTAGAGACCGGCTTAAAAAGCAAAGACGAGATCGGAATAAACTCCTATTACAGCCTAATTCGCTAAGCTTTAGATAAATTCCCACTCTAAAATCATACCCACAAAAATACTGTGCCTGTTGCCTAATTAATCTTCATGATACATATCATAGAATAATTTAGTAAATTCGCTTACGTGTTCTTTCTCCTTATTCATTATTGTTGTAAGCAAGTTTTTAATAGCTTGGTTACTAGTCTCTTGAATCTGTTTCTGATAAGCGTTTATAGCGTGTAATTCATCACGGATGGCATTTCGGAGACATTCAACGTCCCGCTCATCAGGGTAATATGATTTCTTATCAGACGACTCCCGGTGATGACGTTCATATCGTTCCGGCCATTCCTGTTGATTACTGCCCAAACAATTTCCAGGCATGCCATAAGGCCGAACTTGCTCCGGATAATAATTTAACATCATCAGCCCGTGTTTCTTCAGCTCTTCAGCTTGGACTGGATCAAGGCTGGATACCATTCTCATCAACAAGATAAAATGTCCGGTTTCATCATTAGCTACTTCCCGAAAGCGATTACTGATTCGATGGTCCTTTATTTGTTTGGCGCATTCCAGATAACCTACAACAGCTCCAAGCTCATCGGCTATATCATCCCTTAAAAAAAGTAAATCCGGATTCTCCACCATTTGCGAAGAACCAATTGAAGACGCCACATGCGGGCATTCAACACGGAAGTCCATAACATTAACCCCTCCGCACTATTCATCATTAGTTAATATAAAATATGTGCAGAAAACCCAAGTTGTGCTTAAGACTATTTATTTTAACCCTATCAAACTTCGAATAACTATTTGCTGAATATTTTTATTGTACGGTAAGAAACGGTGAATTGCTCTGGGAGAAAATTTTTCGGCAACTTCATGATAATGATTGACCGGAACTTTGGCGCTTTCGACCGGAACAATGAAGTCACCCTCCCCGACCCTGCTTGCCAGCCAGGATGCGTAACTATTAATCGGATCCTTTTTATTAGCGAATACCGCTTTTACGGCAATTATAGTTGTATCAATCTCTGCTGGAAACGGAGTATTTGCTAGTTCCTTAAGAAAAGGATTATTAAAGCCCAATATTTGGGCCGATAAAGCTTTACCATATCCCGGGAATAATAAATCGTCTTTAATAGTTTACCATAAAAAGTTAATCAAGCAAAATATTTCTTTCAAGTTTTATTGGCAAATGTAAATTTAACGCTAATTTTATTGAACACTCAATGCTTTTTCTTATAAAATATAATTATTAAAAAATAGGAGGAAGAGCATGGTATCGGAAAAATGGAGAAAACTCCAAAATGGCAGCGATATTAGGGGATTTGCCTTACCGGGAGTCGATGATCACGAGATTAACCTGACCCCCGAAGTTGTTCGAATAATTGCTGCCGCTTTTGTAGCATGGATTATTAAAACCAAAAACAAACCGGTTAAAGAAACTTGCATCTCCGTCGGCCATGACTCCCGGCTATCCGCCCTGTCTTTAAAAAAGGCGATTATCCAGGGGATTACCCAAATGGGCTGCCGTGTTTTTGACTGTGGACTGGCTTCTACCCCGGCGATGTTTATTTCTACAATTACTCCCGGCCATAAATATGATGGAGCGATAATGATTACCGCCAGTCACTTACCTTTTAATCGTAATGGTATGAAATTCTTTACTAATCAAGGCGGACTGGAAAAGCAAGATATAACTGAAATACTTTCCCTAGCCGAAAAAGGAGCTTTTCAATATGCCCAAAATCCCGGTCATGTAGAAGAAATCGATATTATGTCAGTTTATGCCAATTTAATGGTCGAGCAGATCCGCCAGGAAGTATGCCATCCCCGGAACCGGCTCCAACCTTTATTTGGTTTTAAAGTTATTGTCGATGCCGGTAATGGTGTCGGTGGTTTTTTTGTTGATAAAGTTCTCCAACCGCTCGGTGCTGATACTAAAGGGAGCCAATTTCTTGATCCCGACGGTTCATTCCCAAATCATATTCCAAACCCTGAAGATCCGGTAGCCATGCAATCCATATCTCAAGCAGTACTTAAGTATAAAGCTGATTTAGGAATTATTTTTGATACTGATGTCGATCGAGCCAGTGTTGTTGATAATACCGGAAAAGAGATTAACCGCAATAGATTAATCGCCTTAATGTCTGCCATTGTAATAGAAGAACACCCCGGATCAACAATTGTAACCGATTCCATCACTTCAACCGGTTTGAAAACTTTTATCGAAAAAGAACTGGGAGGAGTCCACCACCGGTTTAAGCGAGGTTATAAAAATGTAATAAACGAGGCTATTCGTCTTAATAATGAAGAAATTGAAACCAATCTGGCCATCGAAACCTCCGGACATGGAGCTTTAAAGGAAAACTATTTCCTTGATGATGGCGCTTATATGATTGCCAAAATCCTAATAAAAATGGCCAAACTCAAATTGGAAAGCGATAAAACTATCGGTTCACTAATCGAAACTTTGGAAGAACCCCTTGAAAGCAGAGAATTCAGACTTAATATTGAAATTGATGATTTTAGGCCCTATGGTGAAAAAGTATTGACGGATTTACGGGAGTATATTACGGAGATGCCGGGAGCGACAATTGAACCCGAAAATTATGAAGGCATCCGGGTATCTTTTGATCAGAATAACGGTGACGGCTGGTTTTTACTCCGCATGTCCTTACACGATCCTTTGATGCCCCTAAATATAGAATCTAATGTACCAGGGGGAATAAAGATAATCGTGTCAAAATTATTACCGTTTTTAAATAACTATCAATCACTTAATTCTTCAACACTTGATAAATACTTACATTCTTCCCTGTCATAATTACAAAAGGCCATGGATTGATTTCTTGGCCTTTTATAATTTTATTTCCTCATCAAACTTAAAATCTCATCTAATCCAGGCGGATCCAAAGCCATCGGGAAACGAGCACAAACCGAAGCTGCCGTAGCAGCCGCAAATTTTACTACCTCGGAGTCTTCCCAACCGTTTAATATACCGTAAACAACTCCGGCCCGAAAAGTATCACCGGCCCCGAGAGTGCTTTTTACCGCCACTTGATAAGGCGAGAATCTTCTAATCGGCTGTCCTTTGCGGCTAAATAAAATTTCTCTGGATCCAAAAGTAAATATGACCAGTCCCTCCGAATATTCGGTATACTTTTTTAATAAATCGGTCGGATTTATATCGGGATACTCATTCCGGATAAATTCATTGGATATCACTGTTGCTGCTGCATTCCGGTGGATATCGCCTTCCGGCGGCGTATCAATTGTTACATATTTCTTTTTAATTGCTGCACAAAAGCGGGCAACCTCTTCCGATTCCCGCCCAAAGAAAGGATCCAACGAAACGATTCCGGCCGCTTTAATAGCTGATTGGTCAGGCTTATTCCACCTTTTTTCACTGTTGAAAAAATGTTGAAATTTTCCAAAGACCGTCCGGGATGAGCCGTCAATTAATACCATATCCTGAACGCCATCAAAGCTTGAGTCATAATTTAAAGCTGAACAGTCAACTCCAATCTTTTCAAAAAAACTATGGATCCCATCTTTAGTTTTGCTTCCTAAAAATGGGCCGTCGATTTTTACCCGATATCCCAACTTAGCCAAAACAATAGCGGAATTACCGGTCTCACCGCCGGGAATTTGGTGAGATTCCTTTATTTCGGCATAACTATCGGCTTCGGGATAAGGACCATTCAGCAAATGAATAGTTGAATAAACAGTCATTCCATATAAATAAATTTCCGGAACTATAATCGTTTTTTCCATTTTTGTAACCTATGGGAGTTTCATAATTACTTTTATTTTGTTTCGGATACAATTTATAGCGAGAAACCTGGATATGACTATCAATATATTGTATCCGAATGTTAAATTTTAATTATGAAAATCCCTCACCTTAATTAAATTATTTATCTTTTGGCAAATACCTTTTTAGCAATTCTTCCCTGGTTATCCAAACCTCAAAAGGGTCTTTGGTCTTCTGAAACGAGGTCTTTTTCTTAGTCTTATAAGAATAAAAAACTATTCTTAAGATTGTTTCCCAAAATCCTAACCACCATCTATTCCAACCCTTCGGGATTGGGACCAAAGTGAACCCTAATCTTTTAGCTCCCGCGACCAAAACATTAACCCCATAAAAGGCCTTCATTTCCGGAGCAATTTCTCCGCTGGAACAAGCTTTTGCTAAAGCCGCAAATTCTTCCTTTAAAATCTCCAATAAACGCCATTCCATAGTCCGGCTTGATTTTTCCTTACCTAGCTCTGCCACCCGATAATTGGAGAAATGCAACTCACCTACCTGATCGGCTGGATTAATTACTACCTCACCCGCTAATTTTAAGGAAGTTTGCCCATGGTAAGGATGAAAACAAACTAATAACACATTATATTTTGAGCCTGAAACTGGTTCGGCTCCAGCCTTTTTTATATATCTTTGATCAATCGCCAAACCTATTTTTTGAAATATAGTTAGTCCGTTCATTATTCTCCTCCTGCCATCCGACTAAGGGATACAAATTGATAGTTATTTTTTTGAAAATAATCGATAATCTCCGGCAATGCCTTTAACATGTTTTCCGGCGCCCCTGGCTCTCCACCGTCATCATGAATCACAATTATAGCGCCTGGAATAACCTTCTGTTTTAAACGTTCGAATATAACAGCCGGAGCTGAGCGGACATCCCAATCAGCGGCATTAGCCGACCATAGTACCATCTTTAAACCCATTCTTTTATATAATAAAAACTGAAATAAATTGAGAGCGCCCCAAGGCGGCCGGAACCAAATAATTTTTTCTTTAGCTATTTCTTCAAGTATTTGACGGCCTTTTCTTAAAGTTTCCAAACTACGCCGCCAAAACATTAAATAGGCATGTTGATGATAATAAGTATGAACTCCGATCTCATGACCGCTTTTAAGTATCTGTTTGGTTAATTCCGGATATTTTTCAGAGCGATGCCCTACTAAAAAAAAACAGGCCGGGATTTTGTAATCAGCCAAAATTTTTAAAACTTCCGGAGTAATCATAGGATTGGGTCCATCATCAAAAGTCAGCGCTATTTCCCGTTTTGCGCATGAACCTTTCCGCAAAGTTGTGACGGATAAAAAACGGTTCCAATAATCAACTACCGGATATATTAAAGCCCAGATCATTATAAATAAAGAAAAAACTATTAGCAAAGCCGGCATTTTTAACTTCCTTCAATCTGATATTGATGAAAAGGGTAAACCATATACACAACAGCCATAATAGCTAAGCAAACACTACTGACATAGAACGGCGCCACCATACCGGAACCGCCTAGAAAGCCAAGTTCCCTACTGCTAAGTGTCCCCAAAAAACCACCAACTAAAGGCCCAACTGCAAAACCCAAACCTTCAACGGACATAAACAAACCCATCAATACTCCCCGTTGTGACGGAGGGATTGCCCCAGCCAACAATGCATTCCAAGCAGGCTGAATCAATGCGTATGATAAACCAACAAATCCAACAATCCACCAAATATTATGAATGTTCCCAAAGCTAACCATAACAAACAATCCGACAGATGCTAAAATAAAGCCACTGACCAAAAACCGGCGAGGCCCCCAGCGATCCGCCAAGTGCCCTACCGGGATCATAAAACTAATAACCACTAATCCCCCGATTAACAATAAAATACTGTATTGAGCCTCTGTAAGACCCATTTTACTTGTTGCATACGGTAATAAATTAGGGAGCAACATTCCTAAAGATAAGGTCTGAAAAAACATCCCCGGTATTAAACCTTTAACCTTCCATAACCTTAAAAATACAGCTTTTAAACGTTCCCATATCGATTGTGAATTACGCTCGGAAATTACTTGCTTGATATGAGCAACTCGATTCCAACTTAGCCAGCCTAAAATAGTAATCAATATTGCCATAAAAGCGATAATAATTAAAATTGTAAAACCGGTTTTATAAGCATTGAGTACCGGTAAATGTATCTTGTTTAAAAATTGCCTGAGACGCGTATCAATTAAAAAACCCATTAAAACAGGGCCCATCCCACCGCCGGTAAGCCACACAACCGATATCACACTAATAATAGTTGCCCTTTTCTCTTCACCTACGGTTTGAATCGAACCGGAAATTGCCCCCGGCCAAGTCGGCGCAACTCCGATACCTATCAATACAGCGGCTAAGATAAGAAATAGGATACTTGAATGTAGTTCCATAATAATAAAGATTCCAATAGCTGCAGCAATACTTCCGGCAAATAAAATCGGCCAAGGTCCTTTATGGTCAACCAACCATCCAGCCGCACTTTTTGATACGTTATCTGCGATAAGATTTGCAAACATAACCAAACCAATAACATCCGTTTTGTAATGCAGACTGGATAAAAAACTAGGCAAAAAAGTTAAAAATAAAGACATCCGGATAAACTCAATAGAAGCAATAATAGCTAAAAAAGCCAACACCACCGGATGTTTAAAAAGACCCTCTTTTTTTTCGGACACAGAATCCCCCTCAGTTCTTGAAGATATAAATAAAAAAGCCAATGATATTTCTATTGTGCAATTTTGCTAAAAGTTGAATCTTTGGTTGTTGGAATTAACATTTCCAATACTTTTTTAGCAGCCGCTTCTGCGGAATCAGGTTTCCCAAGTTTCAAACTATTTTTCTGAAACCGTAGCCGAAATTGTTCATCAGTAATCATACGCTGTACTGCGGTTCGTAACCGATGTTCACTTTTAGCAATAATAGCCGCCCGGTGTCTCCATAAAAAATTGGCGTTAGCCTCTTCCTGCCCCGGAGTTGGTTTATAAATTACCATCGGTAACCCTTTAGCCAAGGCTTCGGAGATAGTAATTCCGCCCGCCTTAGTTACTAATACGTCCGTAATCTCCATTAATCCCGGCATGTTCTGATAAAACTCCCGAACATGGAAGTTAGGAAATTTAGTTGTCAAAGGTAAAAGTTTTTCATATAAATCATGATTAAAACCGGTTAGCATTAAAGCTTTAACACCAGAAGGAAGATAATGTAAAATTCGGTTAAACTTTGTAGTGCGAAAAATCCCCACACTTCCTCCCATTATTAAAATAACCTTATCTTCAGGGCGGAAACCAAACTCCCTTTTCAGATTTTTCCTATCAAGCTGAATATTAAATTCCGACATTATTGGAATACCGGTAACAATTACCTTGGATTGATCTATACCTCGATTGACTAACCCGTTTGCAACTTCCGATGAACCTACAATATACAGATCAGTATTGGGATGAATCCATTGACTATGAACAGCCATATCGGTAATAACCGTTATCACCGGAACATTTAAGTTACCGGCCTCTTTCATCTCCGATAACACTCCGGCCGGTAAAGGAAAGGTAGAAATAATTATCCGGGGTAGTAAGTTGTTAACCAACATGGTTAACTCCGAATAACCCATCCGGTTGAGCCGCTTTTGCCAGAAAGAATCGGAAGAAATGTTACCGGTTGCTTGATAATACAATGCATAACCTACCGGAAAATGCCGGATGCTCTGACTGTATCCAAAATGAGTAAGCCGGTTCAGCAACGGAAAAATCAGGTCACAGTAATCGACGGTAATTATTTTAAGGCCGGGAGATTGTAATTGCAAAGCTGAAGTCAAAGCTCTTGCTACTTGGTTATGACCTCCGCCATAACTGGCGGATAGTATCAGAACATCACAGATTTCTTTGACCACATAACTTCCCTCCAAACAACCAACAGATTGTTGGTGTGGTTAACTAAACTTATTTGACAATTTATTCTAAAATCCTGCAATTAAATATCCTGAATATCTTGGTTCCGATTTTATATTTCATTGTCCTTAAAAATCATGTAATGTAATATACAATAAAAAGGGGGATTTTAAACGTACTTCACCCCCCTCATCATGAAAAATCATCTGAATTTAAAGTTTAAGATAAGCATTTAATATTTTTAACGGATTTTTTTATTCCAATAGCTTCATTATTTCACCGGTTTGCGTATTTAGTTCCCAGTTACCAAGGTCATTTTGGTCAACGTCTTTAATCCCTTCTCCCGGGCTTACTTGGAATTTTAAATTAGAATAATCCCAATACTTTAAAGACAAAGAATATTTATCCGGAGGAAAACTATTATTGATCCCGAAGTCCATCAATTTATTCCGCTCGGTGTCATAAACCCGGACTCCCTTATTTCCGGTCGGACCATTGTATTCAACAGCCAAATAATGCCCATCCACAGAAAATACAAGAACATTAATATTCGATTCGAATAAAAGATCCAGTAAATTCAGCTTTGATTGTCTTGTATTGGTTATATCCAACCAACCCAAACCACTATGAATTCCCCGAGTTCCAAAAGCTACTTTTTTATTATCGGAACTGATTGCTAAAATTCCAAAATCATCTTTACCGAAACCAAAACGAGTTTCGGTGGAGGCCCCCTGTGGAGAAAATTCATTTGGTAATTGGGTAATCTTCAACAACTGTTCGGTTTTATCGGTAGATTTTAATTTTAAGGTTTTATTCAGATTCAGCACGGTAATTCTATTAATTAGTTCTGCTCCCGCCACCAAATATTGGCCTCCGTTAAACTGTACCACAATTCCTTCAGTACTGTTGTCAGCATAGGGTTGGCCGTAATAAGCCGATTGCAGATTAACTTCATAAAGAAAACGATTATTGGCTTGAACCGAGCTTTTTTTGATATTATATCCGGTAAAATGAGGATTGGATGTGCCCTTAAGTTTTAAGCTACCTTTTTTGGTGTATTCATTCCAGGCATTGGCTGTAAGATACTGTTTTAAACCCTGATCATTTTCGCCTTCCAGCCTAGCCTGCATAAATTTCTCCACCATACCCTTGGCATCACTTAAATTACTCGTTTTTTCCGGAATTGGTTGCCGTGGTTGAGGAAATAAATTTTCAAACTGACATCCCGCTAAGCTTAATAACAGAATAAAGGGTAAGTGTAAATATCGTAATTTTCTCATTCGTTAATCACCAGTATTTAAAATATCCTTGGTTGGTGATTAATATTCTTTAAATACTTTCCTTTTTAATTTTAAAGAGAAAAATATTGATCAAAAAAACTATTCCCGAATAAATTTACTAAAAATTATACGAAATTTAGAACTCTCTCTACCTTTAAATCAGGATTGGAAAAAAGGTTGAACACAGTCCCTTCTTGTGATCCGGTTAAGGATTTTACTTGGCACTCACTCCTGGTAACCCGGATTACCAATACCGTATCTCCATTTCTCAATTGTAAAACCGTACCCAAAAGATAGGGCGCTACCACTTTTATAAAACTATCCACTACATGCTTGTCATATTTAGTGTCAGCTTCGGACTTAATTACTTGAATAGCCTGGTGGGAAGGTATTCCCCTAATCCGTTGCGAAGTCATGGCATCGTAAGCATCAGCTACCGCCACTATCTTGGCAAACCTGTGTATCCTTTTCCCTGATAAACCTCTGGGGTAACCGGAACCATCTTCTCTTTCATGGTGTTGTAAGGCAACATGAGCTGATAAAAAATTGACTTCAAATTTCTTTTTTAATATCTCATAACCTAAACGGGTATGTTTTTTTATTTGGTCATATTCCCGCAGTTCAAGCTGTCCCGATTGGTCCAATGGTTTAGGATCGATAAAAATTCTACCAATATCATGGAGCAAGGCGCCTATTCCCAAATTTTCCATCTCGGTACGGTTAAATCCCATATCCAATCCGATCATTAAGGAAATAATACAAACATTTACCGAATGTGAATAGATATAGTTTTCATAAGAACGTATATCGGCGGAATTATAAATAATATTGATATTACTGAATATCTGATTTACAAATTCCTTAACCAAATTTTTTAACTTAATCGTATTAACAGCTTCATCTCTCAATACTTGATCAGCGGTCTTTTTTAACAATCCTCTGGCCTGAAAGCGGGTTTCTTCATTGATAAAATCAGTAATAACTTCCTCTGGAGGAAGATCGGGGTCAACAATATAGATGTTATTATACTTTAAATCTTTTATTCGCTCTATATAAGAAGCTTTTAATTCAATATTAGGCCTGAGTAATACTCCGCCATCATCCTCCCGGAATATCGCCCTGGCTAGTTTCATTCCGGGCTTTAACTCATCAACAGAAATCAAACGCATGCTGTAGAATACCTCCTGCCAAAAACCTGCCTTAATATACCAGAAATCTATCCAAAATATTTGGAATTCTATTCTGTAGAACTAAAAATAAACCTTTTAAACATCGGTATCAAAAAACTTATAGCTGGAAGGGAGTGAGACCATGTTAACCTGCGAAGTTTCTTTATTACCATTAGAGACTTTAAATTCCGATTCCATTATTAATCAATCGCTGGAGGCGCTTAAAAAAACCGGAGTCAAGCATGAAATAGGTAATCAAAGCACCTACCTCTATAGCGAACAATCTGATGATATCTGGAATGGAATTAAAGCTATTTATAATGAAGCCGAAAAAGCGGGAACCGAATTTTCGATGGTCATTAATTTAAGCAACAACACCTAAACTATATATGTAACAAGCTAAATGCAAAAACATAAAAACCGGAATTTACTTCATCATAAAATTTCCACCCCTGAAACAAAAAATCCTGCTAAAAATGCAGGATTTATTGATAATAATCTTCCCTCTTATACTAAATTTTCAGGGTTTAATAACTCCAGCCCAGGTAATACAAAACGTCCATCTTTTCGAATTAATCTACCGTCAAAAAATATTTCTCCACCACCGAAATCCGGTTGTTGAATGAAGACCAAATCCCAGTGGATCGCTGAACGGTTTCCATTATCACACTCTTGATAAGCCTGGCCTGGTGTAAAATGAATACTACCACAGATTTTCTCATCAAACAACGTATCTTTCATAGGTTTTAAAATATAAGGATTAACTCCGAAAGAAAATTCGCCGACATAACGGGCGCCCTCATCCGTATCAAAGATATGTTTCAATCTCTCCGGATCACTGCCTTTTACCTCAACTATCTTCCCCTCCCGGAATAGCAGTTGAATTTGTTCATAAGTTACTCCCTGGTAAACTGCAGGTGTATTATAAGTAATCACCCCATTGACCGAATTTTTAACCGGAGCCGTAAAAATTTCACCATCGGGTATATTCATCTCCCCGGCACAAGGAATGGCTGGTAAACCCTTTATGGAAAAGCTCAAATCAGTATCTCTACCAATAATTCTCACTTGATCGGTATTTCCCATCAACTCTTTCAATGGTTCCATTGCTTTTCTCATTTTACTGTAATCCAGTGTACAAACATTAAAGTAAAAGTCTTCAAAAGCTTCGGTACTCATATTAGCTAATTGAGCCATTGAAGGAGTCGGATATCTCATAATACACCATTTGGTATGGTTGACCCTTTGATCAGTAACCGGACGGGAATAATATCTTGTATAAATTTGTTGTTGTTCACCCGGAACATCAGCTGTCTCGTTGGCATTATCGGCTGCCCTAATCCCGATATAGGCATCCATCTCCTTCATTTGTACCAGCTCATATTCCGCCAACTTCTCCAGTTGTTCCCGTTTTGCTCCTAACATAATTTGCCGGTCAATCTGCTTGTTCCTGACCATTGTAAACGGTACACCGCCAACCCGGTAAGCCTCTTTAACTACCGCCAGCGCCAACGGAATTCCGGAATCAATAACTTCCACTAATAATTTTTCGCCTTTTTGCAATTTAATCGAGTAATTTATCAAACCTGCCGCCATTTTTTCCATTCGTGGGTCTTTCATATAATACCACTCCTATTCTTCAGTTAATGGTTCATTTGTTATTAGTTCATTAGTTCGCTAGAATATTAGTTATTAGTTCAAAATTGTTATTATTAATTGCATTTTTGTAGTTCTATATAGAATGAGCTTTTGTCTGGTTGTTTTTTTAATTGTCAATTGTCCATTCTCAATTGTCAATTGCTTTTACCAACATTTCCTACATTACTATTTGAAGGAGCTTAAATAAGTAAAGCGAATTAAAAAAGGACTTTGTTTGAGCATCCGATTTCAACTTTGAACCATAGAATATAAAGTATAATCTCTAATAAATCTCTATTAGCATTATGGCTGATTATGCCGAATACTATGTTAAAGAGAGTTTCACATTTGGCGATTACAATATATAGTAGTTTATAAAAATATAACTATCATATGTTGTATTCAATTCTAAAAATCATTTCCGTATTTTAATGACCCTGTTTTTTTATGACATAAAGAATAGTGAGGGTACCATGAACCGGAAAATTGTCAGTAATTGGGCCAAAAAAAATTTTCTTTTCTGGTTTGTAGAAAATCACCAGCTTCAATCCGATGGAGCGCGGCAAATCCTTTTACAGCTGGCTGAAAGCGAATCTCTTTTATCCCAACTCCACGTAGTATTGGATGGGTCATATCTAAGGCCTTTATTAGTTGTGTCTACCGCCGGAACCGGCATTCCTCCTTTTTTATTAAAAACTTTTGATAGTACTGTAACTGATTGTTCAATAATACTAACCCGGTTATCCTTATTAGAAGAATCTCCTATTTACCTTACTCTATATTTCCCTGATCGAGCTTCTTGCGAACCACATCAAGCAGTTGTCGAGGAAGACCCCATTTCACTTGATTCAACCAGAGCTCAACAGATACTAATAGATTTTGAACTTTCTTTGTGGAGTGCTTCTTTTAAACGAGAAATGGAACGGGTCGAAATAATGAGTCAGATTGATCAAGCTCTGGACGCAAGAGATAAACGTAAATTTCAGCGTTTGGTAAAAAAACTAAATAAAATTTAAAGTCTTTCACTCTATTTTCAATTGCCCCACGTCAAATTAAACATGAGTTGATCTGTTCTACTTTAAGCTGTAATTCTGCTCTTAATAATTTTAGGAATAATAGAACTTAAATCTCTTATTTCCCGAATATGCCACTTGATTTCCGGCACCTTTTCTTCTCCCACTAAAACTGCTGTCATTCCTGCCTCTTGAGCCCCTAGCGCATTAGCTACTGTGTCTTCAAACATAATACACTCATTACCACTTGTGTTTAAATCTTGCAAAACCATACTATAGCTTGTTAAATTCGGTTTTCCAAGATAACGGAGAAACTTAATATCATATATCTTTTGAATTAAGTCGCTAATCTCTAAGACATCCAATACCCTTCCAATATATTCCCTTGGACTATTACTAAAAACTACATGATTCATAGATAGATTTTTTAAGATCTCTCGCAAAACCGGATCCGGCCCAATATAATCCTTAGGCTCTAATTGATAGATATAATTAAAATAATCTTTGGGATTAATATTATGATGGATAATCAACCCTCCTAGAGTTGTACCATATTTCTTCCAATAATCAAACCTGGTCTTAGTTATTTCTTCAGCAGGTATATCCAAGCTTTCTCTTATAAATGAATCAATTCTTTCATCGATCGCCTTCAGCATACCTGATTTTTTTGGGTAAAGCGTATTATCTAAATCAAAAACCAAATATTTATAGTTCATTTTAACCTCCTATTTCAATCATTAGAAATTATAGTTTCAATACCAAAATAGTTCTCATTGCGAAATTCAACATGGTTTGTATATATAATCAAACCAATAATTTTTGATATATAAAAATCCCTTTTCTTTTTAAAAACTAGATACTAGTATAAATATCAAAATTTAAAACCGCAATTAAAGGTAAAATAGATCTTGAAATCTAGAAAAACTTAAAAATATCATCATTTGTTATTGTTATTCTTGTACCATGCTATTTTCTGCTATCAATTTAAATAATAGCATTATGAAGCAAAATCTCTCATTTTTTTTAGTTTTTCAGATAATTACTGTTTCTAGAATTGTATATCCAAGGCGGTAAATAACTCTAAGAAACAAGTTTTTTCGACATGATAGGCAGATTAATAAGCAAAGGTGTGTCGATTTAATCCATTTTTTAAAAAAATAAAGTTTTTGTTTTTTTATGAAGGTATTGTTCGTTTTAACGAGAATATTAAATTTAGGAATAAATAGGGAGGGATTTGGTTGGGATTTATTAAATATCAAAAAGAAAAGTCTAAAAAAGGGATTTCTTCAAAGACCATCGGTATTAATCGAAAAGGCCGGTTTGCATTTTATAAACCAGTAGTCGAAAAATTCTTTGAAAAAGCCGAATATGTTGAATTATATTACGATCCAGAAACAAAAAAAATAGGTGTTTTACCACTAACCGAACCGTCTCCGGATTGTTTTAAAATTCAAGGTAGAACTACAAAAATGATTGTTGCTAAAAAGTTTTTAAACCGTTTTCAGATCCAAATTGAAGATCGCCGATATGATTTTGTACCTGAAAACAACATGCTAATTGTTCAGTTATAATATAAAACATTTTTTATCTTTTTTCTATCCATGAATTATCTATAAAAGTAACCCGGAGTTAATCGGGAGTCAGAAAAAATATTGCTTTTTCAATTTTTAATAGCTATTAATTTTTATGCTGACTCCTGATTACAGTCTCCTAACTCCCATTTCTATACTTCTAACTCCCGAACTTCCTCTTTCACTAACTTTTCCCCTATTTTCCAAATGTCCCCTGCGCCCATTGTGATTATTAAATCTCCATTTTCAATATTCTGGCGCATATATTCAAAAACTCGTTCAAAAGAACCCAAATATTGTACATTATTTTGATGATTTCTAACAGCCGCTGCTAAGTCTTGACTGGAAATATTGCCCGGATCAACTTCTCTTGCCGGATAAATATCCGCTAATACTAAAATATCGGCATCTCCAAAAGATTGGGCAAATTCTTGTAACAAATACCTGGTTCTACTAAATAAATGCGGTTGAAAAACACACCAGATACGTCCTTTAAAGAATTGACGAGCAGCCGCTAAGGTAGTTCTAACTGCTGCAGGATGATGAGCATAATCATCAACCACCAATGCTCCTTTATATTCTCCTTTTAGTTCGAAACGGCGGTGAACACCGGTGAACTTAGAAATGGTTTTTAAAGCCGAATCAAGATCTACCCCTAATTCCGCAGCAATTGAAATCGCCCCAACCGCATTTTGAATATTATGGCGTCCCGGTACTTTTAAAACAAGCTCACCTTGAGTCTTTCCATGATATAAAAGTTTAGCGGCAATTCCCAACGGTTCTACCGGACGAAGCTCTCTAATCTCCCAGTCAAACTCTGGTTTAAAACCAAAAGAAACAAATTTTCCGGAAAAACGCCGGCGTAAATTATAAGCGTTCGGATCATCGCCCCAGGCAAATAAGACTCCATCTTTAGGTAGTAAATCAACAAAATCCTCAAATGTATTAATTACATCATTCAATGTCGGGAAACAATCCGGATGATCCCAGTCAATATTAGTGATTAGTTCCATAAATGGATTCAATTTTAAGAAAGACTTCTTAAACTCACAAGCTTCAACAACCATGTAAGGAGAATTACCGGATCGGTGGTTACCTTGAAAATGCCCCAATTCTCCTCCAATTAATACTGTAGGATCAATCCCGCCTTCGGTAAGAATAAGCGCAGTCATAGCCGAAGTTGTAGTCTTTCCATGAGTTCCGGCAATTGCGATTCCCTTCCCAACCTCATCCATTAATTTTCCTAGTAACTCTGCTCCTTCGATTAATGAAACTTCCAACCTTTTAGCTTCAAGTACTTCGGGATTTTCATTTCCTACCGCATTGGTATAAACTACCAAATCAGCCCCTATTATATTAGCCGGATCGTGCCCGTAATAAACTTTTATACCCTTTTCCGTTAAATTTTTAGTAGTTTTGGACTCCTGCCAGTCGGAACCGGAGATAATTTTACCCCGGTCAAGATATAATTTGGCTAAACCACTTAACCTGGCGCCGCCAATCCCCACAAAATGGAGATGCTTCATCAGTCAGAGCTCTCCCCTCTAAATTAAAAATATAAAGATAACAGTCACCCAGTACAATGAGGGATTTTCATAATTATACACTTAGGCTTTTAAAATACATAACACCAATCAATTATAACACATTTTTTTGAAAAGTCAGTTACCTTTATATAATTTTCCGCAGTTTAGAGAAATAAACAATTGTTTAAGATAAATTTTGAATACAATATATTGATAATAGCTTTCTCTGCTTGCCAATATATTGTATCGTCAAACTAAATTAAACAAATTTTAAAACCATCCGATGATATTTTATCCATTTTTTCTAAATTTCTGCATATTTTATAAGCCAAATATAAGGATTTTAAGTTTTTTTCAAGCTTCAAATACTTTGTCTCTCACATTAATGTTTGGCATATATGTAAGTTGAATTATTGAATGCAAATTTCGTATGGGAATTCACTTCATTCTATATAAATTCCTGCTTACTTTCAGCCTTAGTGTAAATACTAAATTAAGGAACGGCTATTATTAGTCAATCCTATTTTGGGGGTGAACTATGAGTCATCGCGGTAGTATTGTTTCCGATCGGGTGAAATATGAAATAGCTCAAGAATTAGGCTTTGCAGACCGCATCCAAGTAGAAAACGGTAACTACGATTATGGCAACATCACCACCCGTGAAGCCGGGTTAATTGTTCGCGGTCTTATTCAGAAAGCGGAAGAATTATTATCCCGGCAAGGTTAGGGTTTTTCCCTAACCTTTCACTTTTCTCTTAAAGTCGGAATATATTATAACAAATGAGAGAGTTTCATAATTACCATAATTAATTTCTTTATTATAAATTCCCTCAATTAATAAAGTTTAAAAGCATTTATTCAGGGCAATAGACTTAAGAAGTTGTAACCGAAATTCGGAATTCATGTTTCCAATCAATTAATTAATTAATTAATGATTTTGATAAATTTTATTCCGGCTACTGAATTCTGATTCTGTATTCTATTAGGAAAACTAAGAACCTGAAGACCTATATAGAGTTTTTTCCGCCGGTTCAAGAACACTGGCAAAACTCCGCTGCTTGACCCAAAACTGACCCAAGTTAAGGGAATGTAGTGAACAAAATAGATAAATGAAGCCGATTATATCGGCTTCTTTTTTTTGCCATAATTAGCAATTGTTTATACCCTCTTTTAGCAGGGGTTTTATTAAAAAGACCAGAATAACATGGGAAATAATTTAATACCATGAGGGATTTTCATAATGAAAATATTAAGCATTTAGATACGATATATTGATAGCCATATCTGGCTTTCTCACTATATATTGTATCCGAAATTAAATAAAAGTAATTATGAAACTCCTCCCTTACATATCACAGCGAATCTGAAATCAAAAAAGATTAATGTCGCTGCGATAAATCAAGAAAAATTATACCTCAAAAAGTTGCCCCAAAACATTTACTCTATGCAGCTTTACAGGAGAAATTTTGCAAAAAAACAAACTTCTTGAGGATAATTATACAACCCAACCGGAGGTTAAGCATGAAAAAAGTTATTACTATTTTAAGCTGTTGCTTGTTATTAACAATTCTAACGTATCCGGCTCTTGGAGTGACCAACTCCTCACTTGATCGAAGGCTAACCAATTTATCCAACCGTTTCTCCAACTTGGAATCAACCTGGGGCCGTTTTCAGATTGGCGGAAATTTCAAGCTTGATTCCACATCAAGTGTTAATACCGAGTCAGAAAAACTGTCTTCGTTGGAGTACAACCAAGAATTGCATATATTTTTAAACGCTTATGTAGATCCAACCGTTCAATTTTCATTAAACTTAGCCCAAGTTGGTAATTGGGGAGCTTATTATCCGAGTACAATTCTCCCATTCCAAGTTGATGAAGCTTTTCTCAAAGTTAATTCCTTTGGTACTCTTGATTACCTGGGTCGTTTTCGCTTTTCTCTTGGCCCATTAGGTATTCTCTCTGATTTTTATAATAATCCGGCAGAAGGAATAGCAATTCAAAAGGAATTTAATAATCATTATCATATAGTAGCTGTCTATAGCCGGGTTTATACCGAATATGACCCTGACACCAGCAAATTGAATCAAACATATGATTATTTTGTTACCAGACTCGGTTGGTCAAATAAAACAACCCTCGTCGGATTGAATCTTGTACCCAAAGGCGGCGCCAATGAACAAGGTATTAGTATCGATTGGTCTACAAATACAAATGACACAAAACTAGCGGCGGAAGTTGGATTATTTTCACAAAACCCCGGCCAGACCGAGTGGAGTCCGGGAGCTATAATCAGCTATGGTAAAAACATTGGCGCAAACAGTTTTTTACAGTTAAAAGCCGGATATATTGCACCAGGATTTGCTCCCTATTATTCCAGTTTATCTCGTTCGTTTCTAGATAACCGGGAATGGTTTATCCCTGATTCCAAAGGCATTGAAATTTTCTTGCATAATGATTTAAAGAAAGGATTTGGACTGGATAACCGTCTAATCGTCTTTAATCCGGTTCAATCAAGCCAATCCGATGACTTACTATACCGTTTTAAAAGCAGCTTGATAAAAAATTTCTCCCCGGTAAACCAGCTTCAATTGGGAATTGACCTAAAATCCTATCCGGATGAGGATTTAGATAAACAAATCTTTGCCAGTTGGTTTATTCAATTTTAATTTTTTGTCCCTACCATTACTAAGATAATGCCTAAACTTATAATAATTAATTTAGTCCATGAAAGCTTTACCGTAATGGCTACCACTCCCAAAACACTTACCAACAGGAAAACCAATGGCCCAATTAATCCAAGAAAAGCATTCATCCGGAGGGCGGTTTCCACCCGCCCTCCTTTGAAGAAAATTATTGCTACAATTATCTCCAACAAGCCGGAGATAACTCTAATAATCGCCATACTGTTTACTGTAACCTGTTCCATATTACTCTCCTTCCCCTACTTTTTACCCAAACCCAACAAATTTAAAATTATTGCCGTGAAACCGGCGGCCGCCAAAGGTCCTACCGGGATTCCTTTTAAAAGTGAAACACCGATAATAGTCCCTACTACCAAGCCGACAACTACTTCAGGTTTAATTTGTAACAAAACTAAACCTTGACCACATAAATAGGCAGCTGCAACTCCGCCTATCACTGCCGCTATCCCTTGCACGCTTTGAAAAGTTTTCCAAATATCTTCAACACCCACTTTATCCAGAGCAAACGGCACCAAAACAGCAACTAATAAAAACAGTAATCCCAGGTCTACCGCCCGGCGTTCCAATAATAGCATGATTGAGTGTAGTTTAATTATTTTTAAAACCAACAGACTTCCAGCGCTGGCTGCTACCAAATTATTGTTAAAAGCCAACCCTAAAGTAAATATTATTATCAATAGCAGATTATCTTGGAACATTCGTTTCACTCCCTTCTAATTTTTATTCCAGGCTGGGTTTAATAATGAATAAAACCTTAAGCCCAGCTCCATCATCACTTCCACAATAATGCTAAAACAAATAAAGAGATTTGTATTCCCCTAATAAACAAAAGATCGTCTAAAAGCATAAGATAATTCGGGAGTGATGAATGATGGACTGTCTTTGGGAAGGTTTATTAGAGTCTCCTATTAAGGGAAGGATCTCAAAACCACGTTCTTACGGAATTACTATGCTGATCGATAAAGGATTATCCCTTAGCGAGACCAACAGTCTCTTGGAAATGAATAATTGCTATGTTGATTTCATTAAATTAACCTTTGGAACTACCGCTCTTTATCCACCTGCGATTTTGAATAAAAAGATTAAGATGGTTGAAGATTTTGGGGTCAACTTGTACCCCGGAGGGACATTTTATGAAATAGCTCACTGGCAAGGAAAAACTAGTGAGTATTTTGCTAAATTAGTTGAAATAGGTTTTAAATGGGTTGAAATCTCCGATGGAACACTAGAAATCCCAACCACAGAAAGAAAAAGAACAATAAAAGAAGCCCAAACTGCAGGACTTCAAGTAATAACGGAAGTGGGCAAAAAAGATTCCTGTAATCAACCTGATGATTGTTACCTGGTAAATAATGCTTTGAGAGATTTAGAATCCGGTGCAATCTGGGTAATTATCGAAGCGCGGGAATCCGGTCAGGGAATAGGGATTTATGATAGCAAGGGAAAAATAATAACTGAAAAACTAAATCGACTGAGTCAAAGTTTACCATTAGAAAAAGTCATCTGGGAAGCGCCTCTTAAAAGTCAACAAGCCCAATTAATAAATGACTTTGGCCCTAACGTCAATCTAGGAAACATCCCGCCATCTGAAATAATGCCCTTGGAAGCGCTTCGGCTTGGATACCGTAATGATACCTGGAACCCGAATGCCCACTTTAATTCAGAAGTATCGTTTATATAAAACAATTTTAAGCAACTAATTAATGCCTATTTATTAGACACGGATTTACACGGATTTACACGGATTTCAAACAAAATAAAACGGGATTTACAAGGAGAATTAGATTTACTAATTACCATGCCAATCCCGTTATTTTATGGTTTTTAATTGTCAATTGTCAATTCTCAATTGTTAATTACAACTCTATCTCTACTACCGATTCTACAACTTTTTGCGGCCTATAAGGGTATTTTTTAATCGTCTCCCGAGTTGAAATTCCGCTTAATACCAGAATTGTTTCCATACCGGACTCCAATCCTACTTTCATATCTGTTTCCATACTATCGCCAACCATAACAGTGTTTTCGGAATGTTCATTTAAATAGCGTAATGCTAAACGCATTATTAAAGGGTTAGGTTTCCCTACAAAATAGGGTTTATATCCGGAAGCTTTCTCCAGTAAAGCGGCGACTGCTCCACAAGCTGGAATCAAACCGGTTTCCGATGGCCCTGAAGCATCGGGATTTGTAGCTATAAAAGAGACACCCGAGGTAATCAATTGGGTAGCCCTAATGATTTTATCGTAAGAATAGGAATCAGTCTCCCCTAGAATTACAAAATCAGGATTATAATCCGTTAGATTATAACCAACTTCATTGAGCGCTTGATAGAGACCGGTCCCTCCCAGTACAAAGGCTGAACCTGTCGGTTTTTGTGATTTAACAAAATTAGCGGTTGCCATAGCACTGCTAAAAATATGCCCTGCATCGACTTTTATTCCGGAGGAATTTAACCGGTGTTGCAAATCAAGCGGTGTATAACGGGAGTTATTGGTTAATATCAAAAACTTATGTCCCCCGTCGGTTAACTTCTTGATAAATTGATTAGCGCCGGGAATAGCCCGTTCGCCATGAACCAATACCCCATCCATATCAATAATATAAGTCTTTTTTAGATTGGAATTGTCAGTCACGCAAATTCCTCCTGTATTAATAGAATCATAAAATTATGTAATCTTATTGAAAATTCTATTGGTAATAATTCTATATTCGTTGTTTGAGGTACCTCTCCTTCCCAAATATATGAAAATTAATGGAATAAATCTGAAAACAAAAATATCACTCCCTTAGTCATTAATCTCCGCTTTAGGGAAGCGCTGATTAATTGAATAAGTTACGATTTTGTGCTTCGCAAAATGCCTAATACCGCATATTTGCTTGCACAAAATCGGATTAATCAGCGCTTCCTTAGCCTCCGGATTAAAAGGGTTAATCCTGCTTGCCAACGAGCATAGATAGGGATATTTTTCTTTAAATAATCTCTATAGCCCAACGATTCATAAATCAATCTCATGGTAAAATTTTTTAAACAACTTCAAACAGTTTATTTTTAAGAGAAAAACCATTTTAGCTTAAATTTTTGGAATTAGGTATCATTTGACAGGATGGCTGAATAAATATATACTATGTATAACAAATTTAATCTCAATATTTAGTCTTCCTAAAGCGCTTAATCTCAGTGATGAGAACGGGGGACCCACTCTTTTGGGGTGAATCACCTTTTTGGTGTAGGGTTACTCTTCGATCCAAACCCGTCAGCTAACCTCGTAAGCGTTGAAAGAGAGGTGGACATGGCATTTTTTTCGATAGCCATGGATTTCCTCCATGGCTATTTTATTTTAGGATTTTTTCATAAATTGAGAGATTTTCATAATAAAGAAATTTGACATTTGAACACAATATATTGATAGCCACATCTGGGTTGTTCACTATATATTGTATTCAAAAATTAATTATGGTAATTATGAAACTCCCTTAACTATGAAAATCCTACATTTATGATTTATTTACTTTAATTATTTTTTAGGAGGTGCACTAAAATGATAAAAACCTGCTTATTAGGTTTAGGAAGAACCGGAAGCGTTATTGCCGAACAGCTTATCAGCTCTCCTGAGTTTAATCTGGTTTCAGTTATAGCTAAGCCGCAGAGTATCAAAGCTAATCGTAAGCTTAATGACTTTATTAAAACCAACACCGACCTGGTAATCAAAGATGCTAATTCATTATCTGAAGAGATTCAAAGTAAAAACTTTAAAGTTGCTATTGACTTTACCTCTCCGGAAGCATCCTTGAGAAATGCTCATATTTTAGCAGAAAAGGGTGTACATTTATTATTGGGAACTACCGGTTTTAATAAATTACAAATTTATGAACTGGAGAGACTAGTTTACAAGCATAGAATCGGTTTAGTTTATGCTCCCAATATTTCAGTCGGAATCAATCTCCTGCTCTCAATGGTTAAGACTCTGGCTAGACTCATCCCCAACTATGATGTAGAAATAGTTGAATCACACCATCGCAACAAAAAGGACTCCCCTTCCGGTACCGCTATCAAAATTGCCGCCGAAATTGATGCTATAAAAGGACGGGAGCATAACAAATTTACCTATGGCAGAAAAGGAGCTTCTCTTCGTGAACCTAGTGAAATAGGGATCCATGCGATCCGGGCTGGAGGAATTGTTGGTGTACACCGGGTACTTTTTGCCGGAGATGCTGATGAAATTGAAATTACTCATCGATCATATTCACGCTTGGTATTTGCCGAAGGCGCCCTTAAGGCAGCCAAATTCATTCACAATCGCAAAGGCTTCTTCAATATGGAGGACGTGCTGTTTGCCGATGACCGGATGGAAGATTATCAAGCCGAAAATCTGCAACTTAACTATAATTAAGGAAGCGCTGATTAATCCGATTTTGTGCGAGCAAATATGCGGCATTAGGCATTTTGCGAAGCACAAAATCGTCACTTATTCAATTAATCAGCGCTTCCTAAAGAAGATAGCTTCATACTTTCCGTAGATAAAAACCCGTTAACGGGTTTTATTTTTGATACAAAATGATAAAATAAATTATTCCCCTCGCAACGAAGCTGTAATCGAAGAAAATTAACACGGATGGGATAAATCAAGGAAAATTATACCTCAAAAAGTTGCCGTAAAACGCTTGCGCTATGCGGTCTTAATAATAAAAGTTCGCCCAAAAAAACAACCTTTTTGAGGATAATTATCAATCACGATTTGGTTTAGCAGTAGCTTTAGCTCTTCAAGATACTCTTTCAAATCTTTTTGCCGGATTACAAATTATTATTTCCCAGCGGAAAAAACCCGGAGATTATGGAGATACCTGGAGGTCTTGCAGATTTGAACCCTTGGTTAGGATTCACACCTTTGCTGTTAATCCCATATTTTTTTACCGATACTTCTGTTATTCTTTTTTTAGGTCCTTGATAAGATAATCTATACGAGGTACAATGAATATTGATTTCTTTTTTCGGGATATATACAACAGAGGTGTCCAATGAAAAAAACATTTCTTGAAGAAGTGGTATTGTTTGTAAGTATAGTTAAATGGTCTATTTTAGCAATATTGGTAGGAGTCATAGTCGGCTTATCCAGTACACTTTTTCTCAAAACATTAGGTTGGAGTACGGATGTAGTCCAACCTCACCGTTACTATTTTCTATTCTTACCATTAGTTATGTTCGTAAGTAGTTTAATAGTAAAATACTTGGCCCCTGATGCCGAAGGACATGGGACCGAAAAAGTAATTGAAGCTGTTCATAAACGGTGGGGCAAAATAAAGTATGCAGTTGTTCCTGTAAAATTAGTGGCGACAATTATTACTTTAGCCGGTGGAGGTTCCGCTGGAAAAGAAGGCCCTAGCGCTCAAATAGGCGCCGGAATGGCTTCAGCTTTAGCTGATGTGTTAAAGTTAAGCAAAGAAGATCGGAAAAAGATAGTTATCTGTGGTATTAGTGCGGGTTTTGCATCTGTTTTCGGAACTCCTATAGCCGGAGCTCTATTTGCAGTCGAAGTTCTGGTGCTGGGTAAAGTTTTACAAGAAGTTTTATTTCCCTCGCTACTCGCTGCTATTATTAGTTTCCAAATCTGTTCACATTTTGGTATTAATTATTTTCATCAGTCAATTCAAATGGCCAGTTTTTCTCAAACATTCTTTATTGAAGTTTTATTGAGTGGTGTGTTTTTTGGTATTGTCGCTTTACTATTAGTTGAGGGCTTAAAATTAGCCGAAGGTTTAACTAAAAAAGTAATTATTTGGAAACCTTTAAAAGGGATAATTGGTGGAGTTTTATTAGTAATCTTAGCATTAGTTGTATCTCCAATGTACTTAGGCCTCGGAATAAATACTATTGAATCAACCATTAATGGCGCCCATGTGCCGGCATTGGCATTTCTATGGAAAATAGTATTTACTTCCATAACCCTAAGTATGGGCGGTAGTGGTGGTATTCTTACTCCTGTTTTCTTTATCGGAGCTACCTCCGGTAGTACCTTTGCTAATCTTTTTAACCTTGATCCCGGTATTTTTGCCCCAATTGGGTTTGTTGCTTTATTAGCCGGTGCTGCCAATACGCCAATTGCCGCTTCAGTCATGGCGATTGAGATCTTTGGGCCGCAAATCGGCACTTATGCCGCCATAGCCTGTGTAGTAAGTTATATTGCTGCCGGGCATCGGAGCGTTTATTCCAGCCAGATTCTGGGAATTACTAAAAGTTCTTCAATCAGCGCTCCCTTAATGCAAGATATTAGTAGTATTAATGAAATTAAAGTTGACAATAGACCTGGTAAAATTATTTATTTGTTGAAAAAGCTATTTTCAAAACAAAAAAAGTAAAAGAATATATTTCCAAAACGTTGAATTTAATTCGGCAGTTCCTTTTACTGATAATTTCTGTTAACCCACTTTTAGTGCCATTTGGTTAAAACCTTCAACCTACTTAAAATTCTTCTTACCTCTAAAAAACTATTATAATATTATATACATTTAATTTTACCAACATTATTTCCGATAAAACCCCATATACACTATTTCGGATAAACAAGGAAATTTGCAAATACTTATTGACAAAATGTTAAAAAGTCTGATAAACTTATGATAAGTTTTTATAATCTAGTACCGGATTGCGTTCAATATAGTAATAATATTGCCTATATTACAAACATACTTTATCCCGCAAATTAAACATAATTAGTTTAATTATTAATGGAACACAAAATGGTAAAACCTTAAGTGGTGTTAAGATGAGTAATATTAAAAAGATTATACTGGCATTAAGTAAGGAAAGTAAAGAAGTATTTAGTCTGATACAAAAAAAAGGACCTATAACAAAAAATGAATTACAACACTTAACTAATACCAATTTGACTACATTAAACCGGATTATGCAACCTTTGGAGGATAATAATCTAGTTATTCCGGTAGGAATAGGAGAATCTTCCGGAGGAAGAAAACCGGTCTTATTCGATATTAATAATACTGACTTTTATGTTATAGGTATTGATATTTCTCGTCTCTTTACTCAAATTGTAATTACAAATCTTAAATTGGATGTACTCCAAAAAAAGCTTTTTCAAATGGATGAAACATACACTCCTGATAAAACAGTATCAACCATTGAGAAACTATATAAAGAAGCCCTCCGGGAATTAAATATTGAAGAACAATCTATTTTAGGAATCGGCTTGGGAACTGTTGGACCCTTGGATAGAAATGCCGGAATAATGCAAAATCCTCAACACTTTCCGGCTCAAAATTGGCAAAACACACCAATTAGAGAACTATTGGAAACAAAATTAGGCATGCCGATTTATATCGACAACGGAGCCAACACTGCCATTTTAGCCGAATCAATCTTTGGTGATGGTAAAGGGTTTAAAAACATAGCTTATTTTAACTGCAGCGTCGGTATCAGAACCGGGGCATTGTCTTCCGGCAATATTGTTCGTACTATTAATGATGCGGAAGATGCTTTTGCTCATATGGTGATTGATGTTGATGGGGAAAAGTGCAGTTGTGGAAATTACGGATGTATTGATTGTTATTCTTCAATTTTTTCAATTGTTCAAAAGTTTGTCTCCGCTTTAAAAAAAGGACGATTGTCACATATATCAAAACCGGTTGAAATTATTGATTATATTGATATTTGTCATTTAGCCGAAGAAGGCGATGAACTAGCCAAAGAAATAATTACCGGAGCCGCTACCATATTCGGGGTTGGGCTTGCCAACTATATCAACTTGTTAAATCCTAGTTTAATCATTTTAAGTGGACCCTTAATAAGCCAATCTGATTTATTTTATCATATTTGTACGGAAGTTGCAGTTAATAGACTTTATACTAAAAGTTCTAATAACATCTTTTTCAATAAAGGCGGCCGTTTCGGAGATGATGCTATATCTATCGGCGCTGCTACTATGGTTGTGGAAAATTATGTATCACATAGTTTTAGGTGAAATAGATGACAAAAAATAGAATTAACCTTTATAACTGCTATTATTTGCTCTTTAAATCTTTGAGCAAATATTTTGGAATTTCTTACTTTATGCGAATAGTGATTGTTCTTAACGTAATTTTTTCAGTTACTCTTTTTATTGCTAAAGTTAACCAAAAATTAAAATTTTTGGAATAATATTTTTATATTCGTCAATAATAGTTAATAATGGTATAATGATTTTAATCTCTTTTTTTGAAAGGGGTGATGTGTCGGCAAGAAAAACAAAATATTAAATGAAAGGAAGATTACCCGAATGAAGAATAAGTACTTATTTGGATTAGTCGTATGCTTAATTATTTCACTGAGTTTTAGCTTGGTATCTTTCGGATGCCCGGCGCCAACGGTTGTTTCTATTTCACCTGATAAAGGATTCAACAATCAGAGTATTCAAGTAACAATAACCGGAAGTAAATTCCACAAATCGGCTTATGTTAAATTGGTTAAAGAGGGACAAGCTGATATTATGGCTGCCAATGTCCAAGTATCAAAGACCGAACTTACATGTACCTTGGATTTAAACGGTAAAGCCCTTGGTCAATGGGACGTAGTAGTTGCCAATATCGGTTCTTTCTCAAAAAAAGACAAGCCAACCGTACTTAAAAATGCTTTTACCATTGAGAAACCTGGTGTTGTAAGTCCGGTAATATCTGCAATTAAACCGGCTGAAGGATTAAACAATGCTTCAATTAACGTAACCATCACCGGTTCCAATTTTAGTAATGATGCTTTTGTAAAGTTGTCTAAATCCGGATTAGGTGACATTATTGGTTCAGACGTTAAAGTAGATTCCGACTCGCAGATTACTTGTGCTTTTGATTTAAACAATGCAAAAGCCGGTACATATGATCTCATTGTTATTAATAGCGACGGTATGTCAACCTCAATGGCCGGCGCCTTCCAAGTAGCAGCTGCTATTGGGACAACCCCCCCGGCTCAAAACACTAAAACAAACATGGATGATTCAACACTGGATACCTGGTCAGTTCTGACCGACTTGAATGATTCATTAAAATCAATCTTCTTTGATTTTGACAAATCAAACATTCGGGCTGACCAAATTGATTCGGTAAAAGCAGACTTGCAAATCTTAAAAGACAATCCTGATTACTATATCGCGCTTGGTGGTAACGCTGATGAACGTGGTACTAAAGAATATAATATTAAGTTATCCGCCAGACGGGCTGATTCCGTTAAGAAGTTTTTAGTTAAAAACGGAATCAACGCTAATCGGATTATCGTCTTTGCTTATGGCGAAGACCAACCGATAAAAGACGGACACAATGAATCATCCTGGTGGTTTAACCGCCGTGTTGATGTTACACTCTGGTTAGCGCCGCCAACCAAAGAAGAAGCAGTAAGATATCAGGAATAATCATTAATTCTTCTAATAGTACAAAATTAAGGACCGTCTGTGTATACAGTCGGTCCTTTAACTTTAAATGACTACCTATTTAAATAAGGTTCCTGACAAAAAACTGCTGGCCACAGAATAATCTCTCATCTACCGGGTGGCGTTTACCGGTTTACGTACAAGTTTCTTTTTCTCTTGATAATCCCGGTAAACGGCCCAGATTGGGCTCGCTACAAAGATTGAAGAGTAGGTTCCGGCAGTGATTCCTACAATCAAGGCAAAACAGAACTCTCTAATGGTAGGAACCGCAATAAAGAGTATCAATATTGATAAAAGCGTAGTAAAACTGGTATTCAAGGAACGCCGGAAAGTTTGTAAGACACTATCATTGGCAACTTCGGTAAAAGATACATCTCGTGATTTATATTTGACATTCTCCCGAATCCGATCAAAAACTACAATTGTATCATTGATTGAATAACCAATAACGGTTAAAACGGCCGCGATCATGGTTGCATTGACTTCTTTCCCAAATAGTGCAAATACTCCCAGCACTAGTAGAGCATCATGGAGCAACGCAACTATGGCGGCAATTCCGGAGGCGAACTCGAACCGCCACCAAATATAACCAAGCATTAATAAAGAAGCAATTAATATCGCGTAAATAGCGTTTTGAACCAATTCTTTTCCGATTAACGGGTCAACCCTGGAAATTTCGATTCCCTGATTTTGCTCGGTTTTCCCAAACTTCGTCTCTAAGGCATTAATGACCACTTCTTGTTCGGTATCATTTAAAAAACTGGTGTAAATCAAAACCTGATGACGGATAACTCCGGTTGAATCAGGATTTTGACTTGGCTGTGGCGGATTGTACTTAAAGTTCGGCAGATCGATTTTCTTTAATACATCAGTAACTTCTGCCGAAGAAACAGCCCGATCCACCGGAAAATAAATCTTGGTGCCGCCGGTAAAATCAACTCCCAGATTCAAAGCCGATCCTTTAGTTCCCCATCCGTTATATGGATTGACAAAGAGGAAAACTAAACTAAGAAGCATAGTTGTTAAAAATATTCCTATATAATATGAGCGATATTTCAATAAATTCATTGTTATATTACCTCCTTGACCCCGAAATATTTGGCATAGCGATCGGGATCGTGGTCAACCCGCCATTCAACAAATACCCGAGTAACAAAAATAGCAGTAAGCATACTAATAATAATACCAATCGATAATGTGACTGCAAATCCCTGAACCGGACCGCTGCCGAAGAAGAATAGTACTGCTGCGGCAATTAAAGTGGTCACGTTGGCATCTAATATCGTCCAGAAAGCCCGGTCAAAACCGGCTTGAATCGCCGGACGAACCCGCTTACCGTTCCGGATTTCATCTTTAATCCTCTCAAAAATAATGATATTGGCATCAACAGCCATACCTAAAGAAAGAATTACACCGGCTATACCCGGCAGAGTCAAAACACCTCGGAATAAAGCCATAGTCCCTAAAACAAAGATGGCATACATTATTAAAGCGACATCCGCTAATAATCCCGGTACTCCATAAAAGAGAACCATAAAACCGACTACCAGAAGTATTCCGATAATACCGGAATACAAACTTTGTTTAACAATTTCCTTACCTAAAGTCGGCGCAACCTGGGTTGATTGAACCACTCGAAGTGAAATCGGTAAGGCGCCGGATTTCATCAATAATGCATCCTTTTCCACTTCTTCTTTGGTAGCATTCCCAAGAGTGATAATACCCGAACCACCGGGAATTGCATCTTGAATTACCGGATCCATCAACATAGTTTCATCAAGATAGACAGCCATTTTTTTTCCGATATTTTCGGTGGTAATCTTTTCAAGTTGTTTGGCGCCTTGGCCTCTAAAAGTAAAGTTAATTACATATCCTTTTCCGGCCTGATAAGAAACACTAATATCCTGCATATCGGTTCCGTCCAATACAATCCGGTCGTTGATCCGGAATGTCAAACGTCCGGTAGCCACAATAATATCCCTGGCTTGTTGTAAGGTCTGTAAACCCGGTAATTGAACATTTAGCCGACCTTTACCGTCAAGACGCACATCGGCTTCAGCCATTCCGGAAGCAGATTCGCTGATCCGGTGCTCAATGATGGCTTTGGAACGTTCCAAAGCATCACCGGGAAAATCTCTGGGATCTTCAAGAATCGTTAATTCTACCACATTTCCATTTATTTTCGGTTCAAAGTTAAAATTCTTGGTCTCTCCATAAAAATCAAGCTTAAAGCGGTTCGGAAAAGCGCCAATATTTTGAGCTCGCGTTACATCATTAGCATTGGCGAAAGTAAATTGTAAACCATCGTAACGGTCTCCATCCAATACGCCTAAAGGCGCCACCTGCGGAGCCGTTATATTGGCCTGTCTGATTTTTGCCATTAACTCATCGCTTAACTTACTCATTACATTGGTACCGACCCGGTAATCCGGAGCCAAAAGTAATTCGACTCCACCTTTTAAATCTAATCCCAAACGAATCGGATCGGTTTTAAATAAATTAGCTCCAATCGGGCTAATTATCAAAGCCAAGATAAGAGTTATGATAAAGATAGTTGCTGACTTCCAACGTAAATCTTGTCTCAAATCCGTCTCCCCCTTGTTTTCAAAGTTTGTCAATTATTTAATCCTATATAATTCGGATACAGAAGCCAGAATCCTGAAGATACAACCTAATCTTCGAAGTCTATCTATAATCGGATTTAAGTCTACTGTCTGAATTATAAATTTTGAATTTAATTGTCAATTAGATGCGCTTCCTCCACCCCGGTTCTGGCAGTTTGATAAAAGACAAAAAACAAAGCAATTACCATGGTGGCACAGAAAAACCCAACCATCGTAAAAACTTGTTTAGTCAATAAGACTCTTTCCCAAACCGGTGGCGTCTGTCTTGGATTAAACAATCCCCAGGTATTCGAGGTCGGCATCAAATTAGCCTGCCAAGCAAATTCCCCAGGCTGTTCCGGAACAGGGGTTGAGGTATCCAGTAAACCTTTGACTTGATTGAGAACGATTGCTTTAATCTCTATCGAATCCAGACGCAAGAAATAATTCCCGCTGTCCTCCACAACCGGAATTAGACCGATAATAACGATTAATAAAGCGGTAAACATAATGTAATTCCGCTTCAAAAGCACGTTCCGTTTCAAAGGGTCCCCCCCTTAATTAACTTTAAAATTTACCCCTGTTATTTTTTTTTGGTTTTAGCCGTTGCTTTGCCTGCATGAGCTTCACGAACAACTACTGCTTTGGCATTTACTACTTTTTCAGCCTTAATGGCGCCGAAAGCGAAAACGGCAAAAAATCCTAATACAACAATTACGGTTAGTATTTCAAACATTCTTTTCCCTCCAATTAATATGAATGTTTTACCTAAGGAAGCGCTGATTAATCCGATTTTGTGCGAGCAAATATGCGGTATTAGGCATTTTGCGAAGCATAAAATCGTCACTTATTCAATTAATCAGCGCTTCCCTAAAACTTTTTTCAGCTTTTTGTGTTGTAACCGTAATTAAATGAGTAATACTATATGTAGTGATATTCGCACTTTAGACGCCATATAGTATCGCGACTTTTAAATCAACTAACAACGCAAAAAGCTCAAATAAAGTGAAAATAGCCGCCTACTCGGGATACCGAGATAAGCGGATCTCTTCCAAAATACCTTTTTAATTATACCGATTAAGTAATAGCTTGTCAATTGAATGGATTAGTCTTTGCAAGAGAATAATTGGCGAATGAGGTAATTTATACTTCAATAACGAAGTGTTTGCCTTGGGTATTTTTTAAAGTTATTTTTATCAGCTATCGATCCCGGTACTTTTTTATAATGTATTCTTTAAAATATTCAAGCTCTTTCCAGGCTTCGTCCGGTAACTGTTCTTCCTCGCTTAGCATTGGTTCGGAATTTTGGTGATACTTTTGAGGTGTCTCTGCGGCTTGACTCGGTCGGCGGGAGTCTATACGTCCAAGTAGAAAGTCAAGGGATACGTCAAAGATCTCCGCCAATTTGAGCAACATTTCCGGATCTGGGTTTCGCAATCCTTTTTCATAACGATTAATCGTCGCTCCAGAGACGTTTAACATTTCTCCTAGTTGTTCTTGAGTCCAATCGTTTTCTTCTCTTAATTGCCTTAACCGCTCCGGAAGATAATTCTTCACCAACAACACCGCCATAAAATTGTACTTTTATTTCGATTTTAGCATAACGGATGTATTTAAGGGATTTTAATGCCAAAATGGTAATATTTTATTGACTATTACCACTTTGGTAATTTATAATATAACCATAATTATATTTTTAATTTTGGTACTTAAGGGAGGTTCAATATGACGGGAATAAAAATTAGCTATTTAATCGCAGGAGAAAAAGGAATTCAAGAGTGTTTTACATTTAAAGATATCGAATTATTATTAACGGAGATTAAAGCTTGTGAGGAGATTACGGGCAAAAAAGCCAAACTCCAATTAGAACTATGTTAGTGATGGTTTTAATATCCAATGAAAGATTTTATTTAGTATGACATTTATGATATATTAGAAAGAAGTGATTGCCGATTTAAATATATTCAATGGAGAATCCGATGAGACTTCCTAAGTACATAGTTTTTTTTCTATTAGGGGCTTTACTATATTCTCAGGTTATTTGGGCTCTGCCGGAACAATCCGCGAATTCCCAAAATAATCTACCACTTGTTGTCATAGCTGCCGATAAAATTGACAGTTTAGAACTATTCGCTACAGAACAACCCTCTATCAAGAAACTCTTACATACCAGCGCTATCGGATTGATGAATATCCGGAGTGGATCCGGTTATTTAAACACCGAGAGCGGTTACTTATCCCTGGGTACCGGTAGTAGAAGTACCTTCCCGGGAGAACTGGGAGGTACTTTTGAGATATTCCAGAACTTAACCTGGGGAAAAGCCGGTTCCTATTTAGAATGGAGCTTGGGGAAAATCCCTTATAATAACAATGAACAGAATTTAGTCGTACCGGAGATTGGCCTGATTTTAAACCAGGCCCGCACCGAAGATCGCCTAGTTATTCCCGGGCGCTTAGGTATGCTCTTCCATAAACATGGCTGGAAAACCTGCTTACTAGGAAACATTGACAATCCTGAACTTAAAGAACGTCCCGGTGGATTATTACTTATGGATCAGTATGGTTTAGTCGATGAGGGAATTATTAATAACTCATTGACGGAACTTGACCCGGATTTCCCTTATCTTTACCGTACCAATATCTCAAAGACACTTTCCCAACTAGGTACCCGTTTAGCTTATAAAAAAATCATCCTAATTGAATTCGGTGATTTTGCCAGATTGGATCAGTACCGTGATGAAATTCCCGGGGAACGATTTATCAATTTAAAACAGGCTGCCTGGAACCATTTAAATCAATTGCTGAAAGGGGTCATCGACTTACAGGAAGCCAACGGTTTTACTCTTATAGTTGCCTCTCCTTCAGTCTCCAAAGAAGGTTATTTAAAAAAGAATTTATTAACACCGTTAATACTTTCCGGTCCTAGTATCCCACCTGGGATTCTTTATTCCGGAACAACTAAATGGGACGGAATAGTTGCCAATATAGACCTTTTACCTACAATAACAAGTATTGCCGGTTTTCCTACTTCTAATTTATTTACCGGTAAGATAATCAAGGTGATCACCAACTCAATCTCACTGGATAACTTAATCCGGTTAAATGAAAAACTGGTAGCTATCAACGCCAACCAACGTTCGATCTTGGATTGGTATATGGGCCTTATTTCATTTGGTTGGATTGCCGGACTTATCTTTATTTATTTTAAAAAATATTCCCTAAGCGACTGGTTACTTACCGGAGTATTAGTAATACCTCTTGTATTAATAACTTTACCGCTATTACCCTCATTTTTATGGGCAATACCAGGATTCTTGATATTAACTCTCGTCTTAACCTTTGTTTTTACCCGATATAAAACAATTAGTAATCGAATTTTATGTTTATCGGCCCTAATTTGGTCTCTATTAATTATTGATCAAATGTCCGGATGGCATTTAATCCGGTTTTCAGCCTTGGGTTACAGTGCTATGGCGGGATCACGCTATTATGGATTGGGTAATGAATTTTTAGGAGTATTTCTGGCTGCTTCTCTATTATTGGTTCATCTAATCTATCGTCAGACTTCACAAAAGTGGCCGGCCCCTCTTATTCTCGGCTTTAGTATCTTTATTTTAAGTTGGCCTCAGTTTGGAGCCAAATTCGGCGGTATATTAGCTGGAACAATCGGATTTTCTTTCTATTTATTTTTACTATATGGTTGGCGGCTTAATAACCCCAAACTATGGTATTCCGTCATTGGGTGTGGTTTAACATTACTGGCTATTGGTTGGTGGGATAGTTTAAGGCCTCCAAGTGCACAGACTCACATTGGAAGGTTTCTCCATTTATTATTCAGTAAGAACTTTATTTTGGTGGGGCAAATCATCGGGCGGAAATTGGCCATGAATCTAAAACTGACTATTTTTAGTCCCTGGGTCCGAATTATCCTGCTGGGGTTCTTGTTGGGGGTAATAAACAGAATTAAAACGAAACAAAAAATGTTAACCCCAGAAAATGAGTTGGTTTGGAAAGCCATTTTAATTTCCGGAATTGCCGCTTATTTGATTAATGATGCCGGTGTTTTGGCTTTTGCTACCTGTTTGGCTTATGGGTTTACCTATGTGCTGTTGTCTATAACAACACATTCCCGTTGATTTCGATTTTGAATTGACAACCTAAAAAAGTTGCCGCCCGACGGCACATCATCATCCTTACCAAGAAGATTTCAAAGTATTCCATTACCGGGCAGATAGTGTTTTCAATCTTCAGTTCCAGGGTGATACTTCGTTTTTCTTCATTAACATTTAAAAATGAATGTACGGCCGCATAATTTACCCGGTCATGAATGTCAAATGATGATAGATTGGGATTGCGAACCCTGCTGCGGTGAACATCCGATTTATCAGCTAAAATTAAAGCTCCGGCCACATGATTAACCGCTTCTCCGTATTCTTCCTCATGGTTCCCGATAGCTCCGGCAATTGTAGCCGCTTCCAACGGATCCATCCCTTTGTTTAACAGATAGTTTAAAGCGATAACCGCTGCGGTCCGGCCATGGTCCCGCCGATTTACAACATTTCCGATATCATGTAGAAAGCCGGCAATCGCCGCCAACTCAGCCTGCCTCTCTGGATAACCTAGCCGGATTAAAATGTTTTGTGATATATTTGAAACTAGGCTGGCGTGACGAAACCCATGTTCCGTATATCCCATAACTCCCAAGTGTTCATCAGCCTTTTGGATAAATGCAGTTATTACAGGGTCTTTCTTAATTGTTTGTAAAGTTAAGGACATTGTGAGTGCTCCTTTCTTTTGGAAGTCTTCGAAGTCTAAGTGCGACCCCTCGCCCCTGCAATAGGGGCAACCACCAGTCATAGAGGCCTAAAATCTTATCCGCTGTGAAGCTATTGTTTATCAAACCGAATAGAATTCTTTAAGTCTTTTCTCAACGGAGAATGGTGGTTATCCCTGTGTCGAGTAGGCCGAGGGAACTTCCCCCTCAGCCTCTCACAGAACCGTACGTGAAGCTCTCGCCTCATACGGCTCTTATTGTTCAGCCAATAAAACCGGTTTGCCAGTGAACAAATAGGTTGGGTTC
>JAEYRX010000028.1 GCA_023435225.1 Bacillota bacterium | reverse complement strand
CAGATTTTTCGGTCTTCTGGTTGTTTTTTGTCTTTTTGCATGGTAATATTCTCCTGCGGTTTTTTTGGGAATATTATCGCATGCAGAATTTTAAATTTCTAGGTGGGTAAGATTTTACGCTTACTTTTAATTAACCTTTAATGTAAAAAATTCTTCACCAAAATCATCATCGACACTGCCATGAAAGTAGCATAGGCGTTGAGGCTAAAAAGGATTTAGTCTTTGGTAGCAAGGGGATTGTTTGTTGTATTAATTTGAGTTATGAGGATGAGAAATGCGTGGAAGTTCAATCGTCAAGGGACAACAAGTCGATCCAGCAAAATTAAAAAGAGCCAAAGAGTTACGCCGGGATATGACACCGGCGGAAAAAGTTTTATGGCAACATGTACGAGGTAATAAGTTGGCCGGATATCACTTCCGGCGCCAACAAGTCATCGCCGGTTTTATAGTTGACTTTTATTGCGACGCTGCGAAGTTGGTAGTGGAAATAGATGGCGAAATCCATGATTACAACCAAGAAATGGATACCGATCGAGAAAATGTGTTAAAGATAAACCAATTACGTATACTACGTATCAAAAACAAAGAAATATTTGATAATCTACCAAAAGCTCTTGAACGAATTCTCACAGCATGCCAACAGCATACATAATATTTTAGACCCAAAGCCAGCGGGAACCATTTCCAACTCCAGAGCTATATCAGTTACTCATCCCATTGACCCCGGAGACATAGGTTACCCTTCCACACGGAGAAGGGCAAGGGTTAGGTGATTTTAGACAACCTGAATCCCACTTAGTGCGTAAGCGATCATAAGGGAAAAGCTAAACGCCGATGGTGACATCCTGGCGATTAATGAGAATGAATACGCCTATGATGGATTTGACCGGATTATTAATGCCAAGACTTTATTACCGGAGAAAACGGATAAAAAGAAACTAGTTGCCCAATATTTCGGGACTTATCAAGGCGGCAATCCGATTAACGGATTTAGCTACTCACCTGAGGCCGACCTGAATACTGACGGCCGGATCAACGGGGCCGACCATACGCTTGCATCCCTCTTCAGTGATGCAATGGTTTATGATATTGAGAGTTTCAAGTATGACAAGAACGGCAATCGGACTGAATTAGCGCAGAACGGGGATACTTATACATATCAATATGGGGATAGGAACAAGCTGGAAGCGGTATATGTTAAAAAGAAAGATACGAGTACAACTAAGTTGTTTTTGAAGTATACCTATGACGCCAATGGCAACACGGTGGAGCGGGTCGCTTATACCGATAAAGGCGAGGTTAAGACTACCTTTGAGTATGATACTTTAAACCGGGTACTGAAGACGACTACTGCGGGTAAGGTTACCGAGTATTTATATGACAATGCGGGGAATAGATTCATCAAGAAAGGCCTGGATGGAACCACCCTTTATCTGCGGCATGGACAAACCGCCGTGGCCATGGATATTGAGCTGCCGGTGGATGTGAAGGATATTAAAGGGAAGGTTAATCGATATGTGTTGTCCGGGGAGTTGCTGGCCGGAAGGATTACTAAGGAAGTTAAGGTTGATGAGACTGTTACGGTTAATGCTAGCTATTATCATCTGGACCATGTGAATTCAACCAAGTGTGTTAGTGATAATAACGGGAATGTGGCGGTAAGGTATATTTATCGGGCCTTTGGAAGTCAGTTAGCTAAGATTGGGACAGGCGAGGCTAAGTATACCTACGGCGGGAAAGAGTTGGATGGGGAGAATGGGCTTTATTACTTCAATGCCAGGTATTATGATGCGGAGGTTGGCAGGTTTATATCAGTGGACCCGGCGAAGGATGGGTTGAATTGGTATGTGTATTGTAGGAATAATCCACTTTCATATAAAGATCCTAAAGGGATGTCGATAGAATCAACATGGAATTCATTTGTAAAAAATGTTAATAAAACTTGGGATTCTATTACAGGCGGAAAATCTACGAGTAATGATAACAATAATATCAAAACATCTAACAATAATGATATACGTACCAAAATTGCGGATACTGCCTCAAGTTTAAGTGGAGTGCCATATGTATGGGGAGGCAAAACAAAAGATGGAATGGATTGTAGTGGAACAGTATATTATTCATATACTCAAAATGGAATTAAAATGCCGATAACTACAGCACAGGGATATCATGATATAATGAAACCAGTAACAACATTAAGACCAGGGGATATTATTACTTATAGCAATAGTGATGAGAAAGGAGCAATTACTCATGTTCAAGTTTTTATAGGGAAAGCTGTCGACAAACATGGCCAAACTGTAAATGATGCGGTTATAAATGCTCCTGCTCCAGGAAAAGACTTATATATAGTTAGTCTTAAAGAATATAATTCTTATTCTACAGTTAATGACCATTTAACGCCAAATTATGGTTCATTATTAGAACAATAAAACTATTAGGAGAATTAAAAATGAAAAGAACAGTTTATATGTCATTCCTAATTTTGGTATTACTTAGTGGATGTTTTGCTCAATCGAATCTATCATTTAGTATTAAAGTCGGTAAAGAACCTTCAGAATTAATGATTAAAAAGAATCCATGGGGATATTCCGGCCCTAATGCGATTAGAGCATATGATAACGATATTTATATTTTGGATCAGGAAAATTTTAAAATTAATGTATATACAATGCAAGGACAATATAAAAATTCATATAATTGTCAAAATGACACAGCTTATTCGGATATTGATATTGATTCCCAAGGTAATATTATGCTACTTACAAATAAAGGTATATATAAAATATTAAAGAACGGGGAAATGCTTAAAAGTTATGATATTCCTGAAATAATGAAGAATCCTCAATTCTTTTCAATAAGTGAGTCAGGAAATATTGCTATAAATGGTACCTCTAAAGATGGGCGTGAGAAATCTGGAATTATTAATACGAATGGTAATTTTACTGAATTAAAAGGTTACAGGATATTTATAAGTGAATACGGTTTAATTGGGTTACAAGTTTCAGAAACATCAGTTAATTTAATTGAGGATGGTAAAGTAATAGACCATATTAATATTAATGTCAAACCATATATGATACCCATTGGAATAGCAAATGATAAGAGTATTTACTGTACAGTAAGCTCAGAAAATCAAGGGTATATTCTATTATATAAAATTAATAAAAAAGGTATTGTTGCGGTTAAAGAGGTTCGACTTAAATCCCTGATATCCAGCGAAGATATAGGTCTAATTACTTCTATACGAGTAAATAAAAATGGAGAGATAATTTTGCTAGAGGGGAATAAAGAAAATTGCAGGGTTACAATTGTTAAAATCTAGAATATTTTAGTGAAATTAAAAATTGCAAAACCAATCACAGATTAAACAGATTAAAAGATTGCACAGACTTGATGCAGTGTTTTTACAATTATTGTAATCCGGTGTTTAGATTAATCCGATCATAACTAAAATAAATTAAAAGATTTCACAGATTGGATGCAGTATATTAAAAATCAGTGTAATCCAGAAATCCACTTAATCCGTGATTATGGGGTATGTACATGTTAACCATTTCTCAAAAAAGTATTTTAAAAGTAGCATTACTCTATATCATCTTATCTATCGGCCTCCTATCTTACCTAACTCCCGCCTACGCCGCCACCGACACCCGGTACGACTCCGGCTTAAACCTGCCTTTCAACGAAAAGGCCGGGAATGTCAACCCACAAACCGGTAACCTAACAGTCGAAGTCACCGATCTGGAACTACCGGGACGGGCAGGGTTGAACTTCAAGTTTGGGCGGTATTGGAACCTCAACCAGAGCAATGCCTTTACCATGTATCGCGACCCCTATGACGGTAGCAATAAATTAAACTCCGAGACCTTGGAACAATACAACCGGATGGGAGTGGGCTGGTCCACCAACCTGCCTTACATATTCAAAGATAACAGCTCCGGAGTACAGGTTATCAACCTCTGTTTTAGCGGCAGCGTCTATGAGCTGGACCCCAGCGGACTGGCTTTATATAAATCGAAGATCAACCCCGACAAGTCCAATATCCTCTGGTACGACTTACTGGATTTACGGGTCTATCAGGAGTCGGGGATTCAGTACAGCGACTATTCCGGGTTTGCCGCTATTCCGGCTGAATACGGAGTAGCCGATCAGGGCAGCGCCCAAAACCAATATGTATTAATCCTGAAAGACAACTCCAAGTATTGGTTCCGGGCCGATGGCCAACTGATGATGCAGGAAGACCGGACCGGATTGAACCGGATCTGGTACTTCTATGACAATCAAGCCCGACTTAAGCTGGTGGTCGATACCGCCGAACGAATGATCCGGTTCGGCTATGACGCCGCCGGTAATTTGGCTAGTCTGGAATGGGACGTGGAAATAGGAGTAAAGAACTCCAACGGTAGTAGAGAACGGAAAACCGAAACCCGGAGAATAGTCTACCAATACGAAAGCGCCGAGAAATTTAATAGTGTTGTCAATCTTAAACCTTATGTAGTCAACTATAGACAACCGTATCTGCTAAAGAGCGTCACCGACCCGGAAAACTGTCTGATTAGCTATGCCTATAGCGACGGTTCGGCCTACTTTACTTATGATAGTTTCAAGGAACGTTCCCAAAGCGTATATATTTTACTTCACTACTGTCCGGTTATGGATCGAATAATACCAATTGTTTGTCTGAATCAGGTTCTAAAAAAGTGTAATCTAATTTTTCAAACAGTTGATTTAATTGAATTTTCTCAAATAGACTCACACTGATAA
>JAEYRX010000077.1 GCA_023435225.1 Bacillota bacterium | reverse complement strand
TTTAATATGCGGCTCATCAAACTCGGTTTCCCGTTGTTTTGCAACGACATTTTAATGTATTCCAATCTTGCTGAATCTCTGTCTTCCATGAGAATACTCCTTTCGGTATTACAAGAACGGGACGGGAAAGTTCCCGTCCCGTCAGTCGAGAGACTGATTATTTCTCCGACATCCTGCTGTCTTCGATGGCTTTATTTACTTCGTTCTCAACATTTACCAGGAATTGATCCAAGGTAATATCGCCGCGGAGGGCCAGTTCGAAGTTTTTGCTGACTGAACTGTTAAAAACATCCGGTAGAATGTAAGGGGAAGGAGTATCAACTTTGATATATTTCATTTCGGTTTCCAGGTTCAACTGCCGTTCTTTACCCAATGCAGTATCGGTAGCTACCAATCCAAGCAATGACTTCTGGGCCGGAACACCCCAACCGCTGCTGGCGCGGTCTTTGGCCGGTTTTCCGGCAAAGAACCAGTCGAATACCCGGAAAGCCGCTTCAGGATTCTTAGTTTTGCTGGAGATGAAACCGCCGACTATATTAAAGGACGGGCTGACCCGGCGGCTTTTGGAGTCCCAAACCGGCGAAGCAATAACGCCGACCTTGCCTTTGTTCATATTGCCTTCACACATTGCGCCATACCAGTAACCATAGAAAATCATGGCTACTCGCTGATTTTGAAACATTTGGCCTTCCCATGATTCGGAAGGGGAAACCGGACTGGAAACGATTTTCTCTTTGGCGATATCATAGAAGAATTTGACTATTTCTTTGGCTTTAGGGTTTTTAGATAAGATTAATTTGGCGCCGTCTTTGGAATAAAGGTCTTGGCCGGCGCTTAACATTGCGGCAATGATTTGATGGTAAGGTTCACCGGGCCAGAAGGCCAAACCCCGGCGCACTACCCGGTCACCCTGGACTTTTTGTAATTTTCGGGCGATATCGGCCATCTGTTTATAGGTCATCGGCTCAGTGGGGCTTGGGAAGGCGACTCCGGCCTCAGTAAAGACATTTTTGTTGTAATAACCGATAGTGGTCGGACTCCAGTCCTTGACAACTCCGTAGAGTTTTCCTTTGTACTTGAAGGAATCATTGATTGGCAGCAGGTCTTGTTTTTTTAGATATTGGGCTTTCTTGAAGAAAGGCGCGATATTCAACGCCATTTTATGAGTTGCCAAATAGGGGATCCAGGCGCTGTTACACCGCATGATATCCGGCGGATTACCGGCGGCGTTCATAGCCATATAACGAGCGGTGTCGGTTTCGACTAGGACAATCTTGATATCCGGATTGGCGGCCTCAAATTCCTTAGCCAATTCGGATGGGAATTCCGTATTGTTGTACATAACCGTGACTGTAACTTGGTTGCCGGCAAAAGTCGTCAGGTTAAGGCCAGCCATGGCAATCAACAATACTAATACAAAGATCCAGGTTTTTTTCAAATCTCTCCACTCCTCTATTATTTAATAAAATATTTGGAATTAACCCTTACAAGTTGTTTTTATGTAGTCTTCCACGCCAGCTTCCGTTGTAAAATATGGAAATAAGGCATTTTTATTTGAAGGGCTTATCCCTATATTTAATAAAATATTAACATGAATTACGACATTAATCCTATGGAATATTTAAACTATTTATCGGATTATTTTAGCCATTTAATAGTCCGGTGTTGTTTTTTCATAGCGGTTCGGATACCATCGAACCGAAGCCCACTCCATGTCGGGGATATTGGGGACAGATCTAAGGACTAACATATGGTGTTGCATCATGGCTCTAATTCATTAAAAAACATGGAAATTAAAATATTGAAAGGGATGTTATTATGAAGCCGAATCTTAAAATTACGGGATGCTGTTTCCTATCCGAATCAGGCGCATTTCAGCTGAACAATCCAGGTAAAACGAGTTATCTTTACTTTCCGTTGGCGAATGAAGCGGGGATGATGTCATCGGTCACCCCAAGTTTAAATGGAGATGCCAAAACCGGACAAAGTTCATTTTTACTGACTCCTGTTTCCGCCGAGGATTTGCATAATAACCATTCAGCCCGGAACTTTTGGTTATTTGTCGATGGTTACGGCCCCTGGTCCGTTTCCGGAAATTCCGCTATACAAAAATCCCGAAATTTTTCCCGGATGGATGATGAGGATTGTAGCCGGATTGAAGCGGGTTTCCTTTGGCATCGGCTAACTCGGGAAAACTCAAGAGTGGGCATCCGGGCTGAAACAACCGGCTTGGCGCCGGTAACTAATGATACTGTGGAACTGATGCGCGTCACAATAACCAATATTGGTCAAAATGCGCTCCGGATATGGCCGACTGCAGCTATCCCAATTTATGGGCGTTCGGCTGACAATTTGAGGGATCATCGTCATGTGAGCGCATTGTTTCACCGGATAGAAACGACTACCTTTGGCGTCAAGGTAAAGCCGACGTTACAATTCAATGAACGTGGCCACAAAATCAATCAAATATCATACTCAGTGCTGGGAGCTGATGAAAACGGGGCGGCTCCAGTGGGTTTCTTCCCGGTGGTGGAAGAATTTATCGGCGAAGGAGGTTCTCTCGACTGGCCCGAAAAAATCGTGCAGAATTCCGAAGACTATACCAAAGCCGGATTTTTCCGCGAAGGATACGAGACAATCGCCGCCTTACGCTTTCAAGATATCAGGTTGGAGCCGGGTCAGTCCAAATCTTATATTTTAGTAATGGCAATCAATCAAGGTAATACCCAAACCGGTGATTTGATAAAAGAATATTGCAATGGGAAACAGTTTACGGATCATTTTAACCGCAACCGGGAGTTTTGGGAGAAAAAATTATCCCGGTTGACTTTTTATAACGGGGATTCCGATTGGGCCGCCTGGATGAAATGGGTTACATTGCAACCTATTTTGCGGCGGATTTACGGTTGCTCTTTTCTGCCCCATCATGATTATGGCCGCGGTGGGCGGGGATGGCGCGATTTGTGGCAGGATTGTCTGGCCTTGCTAATGTTGGACCCTACGGAAGTAAGGCGGATTTTATTGAACAATTTTGCCGGGGTGCGTATTGACGGAAGTAACGCGACTATTATCGGTTCAAACTACGGTGAATTCATTGCGGATCGGAACAATATCAGCCGGGTTTGGATGGACCACGGAGCCTGGCCTTTTATAACCACCAAAATTTATCTTGATCAAACCGGAGATCTGGAGTTTCTTTTAGCAAACCAAACCTATTTCAAAGATCAGCAAACCCACCGTTCCCAACAATTTGATTTGGACTGGCGGCCCGAAGACGGGAATCAACTTAAAGCAGTTACCGGGGCTATTTACCAGGGAAGTATTTTGGAACATCTCTTGTTACAAAATATTACGCAGTTTTTCAACGTCGGCGAACATAATAATATGCGGCTGGAGGACGCCGATTGGAACGACGCGATGGATATGGCGGCTGAAAAAGGGGAGAGTGTGGCCTTTACCGCACTTTATTGTTCCAATTTGCGTGAAATCAGCCAATTAATCCGGGCCCTTGAATTAAAAACAGGCTGCCGTCAAATTGAATTGGCGGAAGAAATCCTTTGTTTGTTCGATACCTTGACTGAAAAGATCGATTATGATTCGGTAATCAGAAAAAGAGCGTTGCTGCAACAATTTTTTGATGCTTGCCGCAACGGGGTTTCCGGACTAAAAATACCGGTTAAATTGAGCTCGCTGGCGGATGATTTGGATGTGAAGGCCGATTGGTTAACCTCCCATATCCGGAACCGGGAATGGATTTCAAATGCCGCAGGATACATGTGGTTTAACGGATATTACAATAACGACGGGGTAAGGGTTGAAGGAGATCACCCCGCCGGCGTCCGAATGACCCTAACCGGCCAGGTATTTCCAATCATGAGCGGAATCGCGTCCCCGGAGCAAATTCGTGAAACAATTCGGGCAGTGAATTATTATTTGAAGGATCCCCGGTTGGGCGGGTACCGTTTGAACACTGATTTCGGAGGTATCCAAACTAATTTAGGACGGGGGTTCGGTTTCGCCTTCGGTCATAAGGAAAACGGTGCAGTTTTCAGCCATATGGTAGTAATGTATGCCAATGCCCTTTACCGGAGAGGGTTTATCCGTGAAGGCCATCAGGTGCTTCAGTCGCTTTATAGGTTAAGTTCGGACTTTGAAAAGAGCCGGATTTATCCAGGCATTCCCGAGTATTTCGATGCCAAAGGCCGGGGGATGTATCATTATTTAACCGGTTCGGCCAGTTGGTATATTTACACCTTATTGCAGGAGGTCTATGGAGTCAAGGGATACTTGGGTGATCTCGTATTGGAACCCAAGCTGGTGGCGGAGCAGTTTGACGACGCCGGAATTGCATCCGTAACGACAGTTTTCAACGACCGGAAACTTAATATCAGTTATCATAACTCAGCGCATAAAGACTACAGCGATTATGAGATAATCAATGTGAATTTCAATGGGTTTCCGGTAAATTATAAGCCATATGGAACCGGTGTTTTAATTGCCGGAGATGAAATTACGCAATTGAATCTACCGATAAATCAGGTAGATGTAATATTGGAGTAAGTGTTTATGATTCCTATAAGGCGCACCAGGAGTTTCGGTCTTCTAAAGGGGCTCTTTTTTAGGAGCTGTTTTTACGTATTTATTGTTTTGTTGCCTATTAGTATAGGCTTAATTTGGATAATAGTTTTAAAGCTTATTAAAGGAAAAAGTAATTGCATGGGCGAAATATAAATTATAAATAATATTTTAATTGAAAGAAGGAATCCTTACGCAACCGATCAGGTTATTATTGGCCGATGATCAAAAGCTTTTTCGGGAGAGTTTAGGGTCATTATTGGAAATGCGTAATCCCGACCTCAAGGTTGTTGCACAGGCAAGCAACGGTGAAGAATGTTTGCAGCTTGCCATCCAACATCTTCCGGATATTATTCTAATGGATGTGCGAATGCCGGTTATGGACGGGGTTGAATGCTCCCGAAGGATCAGGGAACGTTGCCCGCAATCTAAAATCATTATGTTGACTACTTTTAGTGATGACGAATATGTTTTTGAAGCCTTAAAACTAGGCGTAGCCGGTTATCTTTTAAAAGATATTCAACCTGCTGAAGTCGAAGCGGCTATTTTAACGGTTTATAACGGCGGGGTATTAATGGCCTCCAATGTAGCGGCTAAACTAATCAGTAAATTGAACACAATACCGGAACCGGTAGAACAAACTAATAAAGATATAAGCATTCGAAAACTATTAACACCGCGGGAATATGATGTTTTTCGGTTACTGGCATTAGGACATGAGAATAAAGTGATTGCCGAGAAGTTATACTTGACTGAAGGTACGGTCCGTAATCATGTGAGTAACATTTATAGCAAACTTGACTTAAAAGACCGAGTTCAGGTTGTAAAATATGCGATTGATCACGGCGTGATTTGAGGTGATACCATGGTGCGATCTTCACACCTAATCCGCATCGGTACAATTGTTCTTAGTCTGTTGATTTATGGTTTAGCATGGAACCTTTATTCATTATACAAACCGGTTGGCGTCCCTCCTTATTGGGAAATTCAATTTATAGCGGTATTACTTATCTCGGCTTCCCTGGTTATTCTTATCCATTTGGTAACAATTGATTGGATTAGGGTTCTAGGTTTTGTTTTGCGGAGCTTATTAGCGCTAGTTGTTATTAATTCGATGCCTGAACAAATGCCGATTTATGCTCCGTTAATCGCGGTTATTGTGTTTGAAGTGTTTTTAATTGCTTCGGTCGGGATTGGAATAAGTTCCGGCTTTTTTCTACTTTCGTTAATGACCTGGGAAAGATGTTTAACTAACCAGACATGGGGATATTACCATATAAGTCCGAGAATTGTTGATTTTATTCTCCCTTGGGGAGAATGTGTTATTGCAATAATATGCGGTATTTTAATCCGGAGATTAATAGATCGGGTTACTCTGCTGTCCATGCAGGTTGAACAATATTATCAATCTAATATCCGTTTGGTTGAAGCCAATCTTGGATTGCAGGATTATACGGTACGTCATCAACGGGAAAGTATCATGAATGAACGGAACCGCATTTCACGAGAGATCCACGATTCCGTCGGGTATATGTTGACAAACCTGATTGCGGTGCTTGATTATACGAGGGAATTAATTATTGCCGGTAAGGAACAAGCATTGGAAAAACTGGACAGCGGCCGGGAACAAGCCAGAGAGGCATTGGCGGAAGTCAGACGGGCGGTTCGGGCTCTGCGTCCTCCGATTGAAGTTAGTCATCTTCAAGCGCTCTCAACCTTGATCACTGCTTTTTCCGAAGTTACCAAAATTGAAGTATCAACTCATATAGCCGACTTACCGGATGGTTTACCGGAAGAGATTGATTGGTTAATTTATCGGGTAATTCAAGAAGCATTAACCAATACATTCCGCCACGGACAAGCGAGCCATGTGTTTATCAATATTCATTTAAAAAATAAATTATTAAGCATTGTTGTAAGAGATAACGGATTGGGGACGGCGAATATTAAGTTGGGTTGCGGATTGACCGGCATCCAAGAAAGAGTAAAAGATTTGGGAGGTAGATTGGAGGTTGAGTCCGGGTCAAATCAGGGTTTTACTATTAAGATTTTAATACCGTGGATTATGGGAAAATCCAGGGCCGTATAAAAAAAGCCAACCCATGACAAATGTCATGGGTTGGCTTTTTTTATGATGACATTCATCATGGGTTTATTGTTGCGACAATGACAAATGTAACTAAATATCATTTCTAGGTCTACCGATGTAAAAGTAAAGGTAAATTAACTTTTTGATAACTATTTTAATGATTATCGTCTGTCATAGGGTATAACAAGAATACCTAAGGAAGCGCTGATTAATTGAATAAGTGACGATTTTGTGCTTCGCAAAAGCCTAATGCCGCATATTTGCTCGCACAAAATCGGATTAATCAGCGCTTCCCTAAACATCATTACTATTTTTAACACCACTGGAGGAAAAAATGAAAAAGAAATTCAAAAAAATAGGTTTAAAACTTCTTTCAATTCCTTTCTTTAATAAAGTAAGAGTGTTTCATCAGATGCTTACTGTGATTGGAATTATGGTAGTTTTTCTTATTTTAATAGGATATATGGGGATTCGTAATATCGACTCCATGCAAGCAACAAATAAAAAAATGTTTAGCGAAACATTGAAGAATATGGATTCAATTAGCGCCTTTAAACAAAGTATCGTTGAATACAAAGATAATTACTTTCAAAGCTTACTGGATGGGAATGATAATCCATATCTAAGAAATAACCTTATTTCTTCAATGGGGATTAGAGTTGATGAGATAAAAAGATTTAATGAAAAAAAGGCTCAAATTATTGTCGCTGACTTAAATGAATTGAAAAAAGTAGCTGATTTACCTGTGAATATGGAAAATTATGCAATCGTATTGCCTAAAATCGCTGCAATTTTAGCGAATATTCGGGATGTGGAATATGGTATTCAGGGTAATTCATATACAATGTCCAGTTCTATTACAATAAAATTAATTAGATCAAAGGAAATTGCTTTCATAATTATTTTAGTTAGTACCATAATTGCGGTTTTATTAGGACTATTTGTCAGCCTCTCTGTTTCCTGGCCACTTTCTGAAATTAAAACGGCGTCCAAAGCTTTAGCTTCCGGAGATCTGGCTTATGAGATTAAAATTTTCGGGTGCCGTGAAATAACGGAAGTCTCCGTTGGATTAAATAATGCGATGGCAAGTTTACGGGAGTTAATTGTTAAGATTAGCCAACAATCGGAGATTATCTCACGATCAAGTAATGAATTAAAAACAGCTGCTTATGATTCCGGGAATTCAGCCGAGGAGGTCGCCCGAGCCATGGGGGAACTGGCCCAGGCATCCACAAGTCAGGCTGAACAAGTATATCAGACAGCTGATACCGTCAATTATCTCGGCGAAACGGTCCGGCATGTTTCGGAGGAAACGGCGAAAATTGCTGCGGCATCGGAGAAAGTAGCCCAGTCGGCAGTCTCCGGCCAACAAGTTACCGATGAGGTGACAATCGAGATAAACGAACTTTATAATTCCACACATGAAATAAATCAAGTTATTGAAGAATTAAATCAAGCAACCAAAGAAATAGGCCAAATTACTTCAGAAATAACGGAAATCGCCGAACAAACAACATTGTTGGCGTTGAATGCTTCCATTGAAGCGGCCAGAGCCGGGGAACAAGGTAAAGGATTCGATGTAGTAGCCGTAGAAACCGGTAAATTGGCGGAACGTTCCAAACAAGCTTCGCAACACATCTCGGCTCTCACTGAGACAATGATAATACGGACCAATCAGGCTGCTGAAGTTGCCAAAAAGGGCACCATCAGGGCCGAATCCGGAAAAGATTTGGCGGCTAAAGCGATGGTAAACTTCCATGAGATCTTTAAGGAACTGCGGGAAGTCGTTTCCCAAATAAATGATGTTGCATTGTCGGCCCAAAACATGAATGCTAAAAATGAGTCGGTGATGACGGCGGTGGATAATATGACGGCAATTACGGAAGAAAGTATGGCAAGTAACGAGGAGGTCTCCGCTGCAGCCCAAGAACAAAGCGCGATGGCTCAACAAGTTACCGAACTTTCTAAAAAATTAACCTTAATTGCTGATGAGATGCGTAATTCAGCCGCTGTTTTTCGCATTTAAGAGATTGACCAAACGTTTAAGATTGATATTATATCGGCTGTCCCGGATTTAATCATAATTAAGGACAGCTTTTTAATACCAATTTGCCTTCAAAATACAACTATAGATTGACTTCCTTCAGTGTTTCATTTAAGAGCTGTAATTTTATTTGACCTAACTTGGTATCATGACATAATCCATGACATTGATCATGATCCTAACCAATAATTCACTGTAAATTCATGACAGCTATCAGCAGCGTTAAATCTATTTTTGCTGATATAATAAAGCCATATAATGCTGTTGGTATTTGTAAATGAAGATTATATGTAATTGGGGAGGTGATTTATGGGTCGAATTTGTTTTTCAGTTGTGATTTAGTATTATAAAAAAAGTTTAGGAGGAAGAATGAATGTCAAGAACTAAAAAGCTCGTTTCAATTTTATTAATGTTCGGTCTTATTGCCGTGATGATTTGTGGCTTTAGCGCAGTTTACGCCGCCAAACAAATCACATTGACAGTTTGGGATTTTAAGTATAGTGATCCTGGTGTGCATGAAGCTATGGTCAAAATTGACGATATGTTCATGAAAAAATATCCCAATGTTAAGATTAACCATATAACGCAACCGCAGGATCAAATTTACAATTTATTACGCGCTGCCGCGCAAGCCAATGAGGGACCGGATGTATCCTTGTTGCATGGCGCTAGAGGCGACGTATATGAACTGGATAGCAAATTAGTTAAACTGGACAAGTATGTTAGATCATGGCGTAAAGAAATTCCTGAAGACAGCTGGAAAGTCGCTTGTTTAAAACGTGACTTTAAAAATGGGATCAAAATCATCCCTATGACATCCCAAGGTTTCGGTTTTTATTACAATAAAGCTTACTTCAAAAAAGCCGGCCTTGATCCCAATGCGCCTCCGAAAGATTGGGATTCCTTCCTGGCAGCTTGTGCAAAGTTAAAAGCGGCCGGAATAGTTCCTATTACCGGTGGAACCAGGGATTATACCGCAAACTTTATGTTCCGCGCTTTAGCTGCAAATGTTTACGGGAAAGACGTTTATGGTTTACAGAACGGAAAACAAAATTTTGCCAAGAATGCCGCTTTCAAAAAAGCAGCTGAGATGATGGTTGAATTGAAACAAAAAGGTTATTTTGATCCGAACGGCGCTTCTATTCCGTATTTCTTGGATGCCATTAATAATTATGCCGCCGGAAAAGGCGCTATTTTCTGCGGCTTACTCTCTGATATCGCCAACTGGAAACAATTCAGCGATGCTCTTGGAAAAAATAATGTCGGATATTTTCCATCAATTAACTTCCCTGAAGCTAAGAATAAAGACATGCAATCATTCCAACCCGTTGGTATTGGTTATGGCGTCTTTACTTGGTCAAAAAACAAAACTATGGCCGCAAAATATGCTGAGTTTTATGCCCGGGGCGAAGGCGCTCAGACCTTTGTCGCAGCCACTGGCGCCTTATCTCCGAATACCAGCTTGGATTCTGCATCTTTAGGATACCCAATATTAAAAGAAATCAGCGGTTATCTTAAAAAGGGAATTTCCGAAGATTACCAAACCATGTTTGTTGGCGCTTTTGAAACTGAACTTATTGCTGTTACTCAACAATTATTGATAACCGATGAAATCAACGCCGATAAATTTGTTGAGCAAGTTGAAAAAGTTGCAGCGCAACACAGACAATAATCGCAACGTCTCTTAAGTTTTAAGTTGTTATTTACCGCTTTCATCCCTATTTTGGGATGAAAGCGGCTCTAAAACCCGCTACTATGTCTTTAATTAAGGAGTTCGATGGCTTTGAGAAAAATAAACCTACAAACTCAAGAAAAACGGGATGCGTATTGGCTAATTGCACCATTGATGATCCTTACTTTATTATTCATCCTATATCCGGCGGTTTCCAATTTTTACTACAGTTTTACCGACTGGAAAGGTTTTGGTTTGGTAAATTGGATTGGATTTGATAATTTTAGTACCATGTTACAAGATGAAAAGTTTTGGCAGTCTATTAAGAATACCTTGTTTTTACTTCTGTTTATCCCGGCCGGTGTATTTATCCCTTTATGTTTGGCCGCTTTATTAAGAGGTGGAATAAAAGGTTGGAAATTTTTTAGAGCGATTCTCTATTTACCAAACATTCTTGGTTATGTAATCTTAGGGATGGTCTTTAACCTGTTTCTGCGTTCGAATGGCCCTTTAAACAGTGTATTACAAGCGGTCGGTTTACAATCTTGGGCGTTGGATTGGCTGAATAGACCTTTGTTAGCGTTATTATCGTTGGGAATAGTCTATAGTATTCTGATGCGAATCGGATTTGGCACCATTTATTTTTTAGCGGCTATGGGTGGGATCGATGAGCAATTGTATGAAGCTGCCAAGATTGATGGAGCCGGTTGGTGGACCACGTTTTGGAATATTACCTTACCTTCGATCCGGTTTAATATTGAGTTTTTGGTTGTAATGTCGGTTATTGAAAACGTAGCCCGGGCCTTTTCGTTTATTTATCCCTTTAGTCATGGCGGCCCCGGATATAGTACCTATACCTTGGAATACGGGCTTTATAGCCTTGGCTTTATCAGCTCAAAAATGGGATATGCCAGTTCCTGGGCGGTAATTCTCTTCTTTATCTGCGCAATTATTGCATTAATGCAAATCAGATTAATGAGGCGGCCTGAAAATGAATAAAAATATTAAGTTTATTGTTTATATCGTATTAATATTCTTTGCCCTTGTATCGATATATCCGCTCTTACATATATTTATGACCAGCTTTAAACCATTAAGTGAATATATCGACAACCGGGTTTTGCCACCGTCCCATTGGGTCTTTGATAATTATAAAACGGCAATCGAACAAAATATGTTCTATTATTTCCGGAATAATTTTATCCTTATACCGGCAGCTATGATTTTTTACCTATTTGTTTGTATTACCGCTGGTTTTGCCTTTGGGCGTTTACATTTTCGTTTGCGGTTACCATTGTTTTTATTCATTCTCTTTTTAATGATTTTCCCACAGATGTTGTTATCATTGCAAATTTTTCAATTGTGCGTTAAGTTTCATCTTACCAATACTTATTTGGGCGTTATTCTAGTTTGGACGGCCTATTTTGCTCCATTCGGAACCTATATTATGGCGACTTATTTTAATACATTACCTTACGAAATCATCGAATCCGGTCGCATCGACGGGGCCAATACCTGGGGGATATTAACCCGAATTGCAATGCCGATGGCGCTGCCGATGATGGGAATCTTACTCATTATAGGTTTTCAATCAATGTGGAATGAATTACCATTTTCCTTATTATTGCTCCAAAGAATGGAGATGCGCACCGTAACATTAGGTGTCGCCATAATGCAAGGTCAATACGGTATTCCCGATACAACTCAATCTGCCATAATTATGCTAGCTTCATTAATACCAATGTTAGTCTTTGTATTCTTTCAAAAGTATATTGCTACCGGCGCTTTTTCCGGCGCTATTAAAGGATGATATTTATAGATTAAGATAGATGTGTATCGCAACCGGCATACCTATGAAAAAGGTCATGCCGGTTATATATAAGCATTCATCCATAATGTTAAATAGTATTCCTGGAGAAATAAATGTAGACTGAAATATCGTCAATACGTTATTATTTTTTGAGACGGAGAAAAACATGAATAATTATGATATTACACTTTTTGGACATATGTGTTTTGATGAAATTACGCCATACCAGGGTGAAACAAAAGTCTCGCCTGGAAGCGCCGTTTTATGCGGGGCGATGGTGGCGGCGAGGGTAGGTAAAAATGTAGCGGTCATAACCAAAATGGCTGAAAAGGATGAATCAATTCTCAAACCTATGCAGGATTTAGGTATAGATACATACGTCATCCCGGCGGCGGAGACTACTTTTGCCGTTGTTATCCATCCTACGGCCAATGTTGACGAAAGACGGCTGATGATCCGCAAAAGCGCCGGATTATTTAAGTTGGATGAGCTTCCGCCATTGGAAACCAAATATCTGCATTTGGCCGGAATTTCCGATACTGAGTTTGATATGGATTTAATTTTAGGTTTAAAGGCCAAAGGATATAATCTTTCGGCCGATATGCAGAGTTTTGTCCGGCAAGTGGATCCCCAAACCTGTGAAATCGCTTTTAAAGATGTCCCTCAAAAAGAAGCGATCGTAAAACAAATGAGTAAAGTGAAATTGGATATTGTGGAGGCAAAGGTGCTTACCGGCACCGATGATCTTGAAAAAGCCGCTATGACCTTCGAAATGTGGGGTTGCCCGGAGACAGTTATTACTCAAGCAGAGGGCGTATTAGCCAGGGCAGGCGGCAAGACCTATTACGAAAAGTTTTCCAATCGTAGCGTAGTCGGACGTACCGGCCGGGGAGACACCACTTTTGCCGCTTATTTATCTTGGCGGATGGAGCATGATGTGGCCGAGTCGCTTAAATTCGCCGCCGCCTTGGTCTCCATCAAGATGGAAACACCGGGACCTTTTCAAGGAACATTGCAGGAAGTATATGACCGGATGAAACAATATCATTGATAAACATTAGTATTGAATTCTTACAAAGATTTAAAAAAAATCAAAGAATAAGAGCGTTTTTTTTGACAGGATTAATAGGATTTATTTATCAAAAGCTTTGCTTATAAACAATGAAATCCGCTTTTTTATTAATTTTTAATCCAGTATATCCTGTAAATCACGTCTAAACAAAAAATGACTATACTCTTTACTCGGGAAGATTGATTCAACGCACCCTTTTTTTATTTCCCGCTCTTAAAAGAGAGGGCAAGAACCTCTTGTCAGGTAAACTTTTAGATAACGAAGGTTTATGTTTACTCTCTCTTTTAAGAGACCAAAGCCAGGATGGCTTAAAGATCCGGCAGCCAAGGATGGCATATGCCGGTAAGAGCAAGAGTGAGTTGATATTGACAATCCTGAGTTAAAAGAATAGTCAGTAAACAAAATGTTTTATATTTTTTTTTCCGGTTGGTCCGGATAGGAGGAAAAAGCAGATGCATTTATTCAAAACATCCGAAAAATACTTTAAAGTTGACCCGTGGCTGGTGGCGGAAGAAGGGTTCGATCCCGCCAAACAACGGTTAGCGGAATCCATTTTCTCTTTAGCCAATGAATTTATGTGCGTCCGGGGTTATTTCGAGGAAGGATATTCCGGCGATCATTTGTTGGGCAGTTATTTCAGTCAGCTATACGACATGATGGATATTAAGTATCCACAAGTTTTCAAAGGATTTATCACCGAAGGCGCCACGATGCCCAACGCGGTGGATTGGCTTTTTACCAGAATCAGCTTGGATGGCGAGGAATTAGACTTAGCTAAAGTAAAGTTTTCGGATTTCAAAAGAACCCTTGATTTACGAAATGGCACTTTAAAAAGGGAATTCGTTTGGACGACTTCCAAAAACAAACAACTCCGGATTACCTTTTTACGGTTTACCGATATGGTGAATACCGCCATAGGCTGCCAACGGATTATTTTTGAACCGCTGAATTTCTCCGGAGAAGTAAAAATATGTTCCGGTCTGGACTTTGATACTGTTTACGAATTGGCCGCCGGATGGGACCAAACCCAGGGGACCGGTTCCAGCGCCGAAAAGAACGCTGATTTGAATTTCTGGACCTGTGAACGGAAACAATTCACTGAAGGATTATACTGTATCCAATCCCGGACCCGACGTAGCAAGATCAATCTATTCTCCAGTTTTAGGCTGGTTGCTAATCAAACCATCAACCCGCAACTGATAGAAAAAGAGAAGTTTATCGGCGCGGAGTTTACTTTGCAGCTGAGTCAAAAGCAGACCAGTTCTTTCGATAAAATAGCGGTAAACTACTGGGAAGAAACCGGTGGAGTAGAGCAGGTTTGGCAAAACGGTTTAAATTTGGCTAAAAAATATACCACCGTCACCTATGATCAAGCGTTTGAGAAACACAATCAGTGCTGGGCCGATTTTTGGCGGCGGATGGATATCGAAATTCAAGGCGACCCCGAGCTGCAACAAGGAGTAAGATATTCCTTGTATGCAATGTATATCAATTACCACGGCGAGAGCGACCGGCGCAATGTTATTTGTAAACTCGGCGGCGAGGTCTATAACGGTGTTAACTTTTGGGATACGGAGATCTATTGCCACCGGATGTATATGTTCTTAAACCCGGAGATTGCCCGGAAACTCTTGATGTACCGCTATCATTACCTGCCGAATGCTTTGGAAAACGCCAAACGGGTTGACCTGGAAGGTGCCCGCTATCCGTTTTCAACCATTCGTGGTTTGGAAGAGATGGGTACCTGGCAGCACGTTGAACTGGAAATCCATCAAAATGAAGCGATCTATTATGCAATCTGGCATTACGACAAAGTCTGTAAGGACAAACAATTCCTCTACAATGAAGGAATTGAAATGCTGTTGCAAATGTGCCGTTGTATGGCCGGCTGGGGCGGCTGGAGCCCTAAAAAAGGCGACTTTGGTTTTTACGGGGTCATGGGTCCCGACGAGTTCCACATGATGGTCAATCATAATTGTTACACCAATTATCTGGGGAAGAAGATGTTCAACTATACGCTGGAAGTACTGGAGGAGATGAAACAAAACGCCCCGGAATCATATGAGCAAGCTGTAAAGAAAGTACAACTTACCCCGGCGGAAACCGCCGAATGGCAGCGAATGGCTGATAATATGCGGATTTTAAAGGATGCGGAAACGGGTATCTATGAACAACATGACGGTTACTTTGATTTACCCCATGTTGATGTTAAAAACATTCCTATGTCCCAAGTGCCAATTTATAAACACTGGGCCTATATCAAGATTTTCCGGTTCAATATGATTAAACAGCCGGATTTTCTTAATCTGCCGTTCTTCTTCAGTCAAGACTTTACCATGGAAGAAAAGAAGGCCAATTACGAGTTTTATGAGGCGCGGACCAGCCACGAATCGTCCTTGTCCCCTTCATTACATGCGGTTTTAGCGGCTGAATTAGGGAAATTGGATGAAGCGTATAACTTCTTAGCCTACGCCGCCCGGTTGGATCTGGACAATTATAACCGGAACACGGAACAGGGCATCCATTCCTCATCGGCAGCCGGAGTTTGGGCAAGTATGGTTTCAGGGTTCGGGGGTCTACGGACGGATGGCGATTTACTAATATTAAATCCGATAATACCGGCCCAATGGAATTCCTATAATTTTAAAATAAATTATGCCGGGGCCTTAATTAAAGTGGAAGTCAACCAGGAGTATGCCACTTTTACAATTGAAAGCGGATCTGATGTCAAGATTATGATCTATGGTCAAGCGAGTCTGATTGATTCAAAGGGAATTAAAATTAAATTAACAAGATAAACATTTAACGGAGGTTAATCAATGAAGTATATCGCAATTTTTCACGGCAATCTTAATTATGCTTATTTGACGCCCGATAAATACGAGTTTGTTATTCGCGGCAGTTATGAACTGATTTTTGATACGATGAGAGAAATTTTTCCGGATACCAAATATGTTTTTGAAGCATCAGGTTACACCCTTGAACAGATAGCTGTTCTAACGCCGGATGTTTTGGAAAAGCTCAAAGCAGCCATATCCTCCGGTCAATGCGAATTTATGGGATCGCCTTATGCTCATCCGATGTTGCCGAACTTTCCGAAAGAAGACGGAATCTGGTCCATTAAATTTTCTAACGATATTTATCGAAAGTATCTGGGATTTACCCCGAAAAGCTTTTGGAACCCCGAATGCGGTTGGAGAAGCTATGTACCGGAACAGGTATTAGAGGCCGGTTATCAAAACCTAATTGGTGACTTTGAGGCTTATAGCCGTTCCTGTGGAATTGACGGCAAACCGCAACGGCCGGAAATATATGAAAAGGAATTTAGCAAGGACCCGGTATTTTATAATTTCGCCTTTAAATATGATTTACCCGGTGATGAGAAAGCCATTCACTTCCCGTTTGCGAATATTGCCGGGATACCCAGTGGAAAGCTCCGCATGTTCCTGCGCACCGACCGGGTTGCCCAGTTTGCCGTCCGTTTTTTCATGGGGATGGAAGGTTATTCATTCGAAAAATATATGGCCTTAATTAAAAAGTACTCCGAACAAAAGCCCGGTGAACCTGAAGGCGCTTTGATCATCTTTGCGGATGACGCCGAATACATCGGGACCAACGGCTGGTTTAGGCTTAAATTTCAGAATAAGCCCGACAATGTCTTTGAAAGAACACCGCAATCCAGGGATAATTTAATCAATCTCATATCCGAGGTCAAAAAACTTGGTGAATTTGTGACTTATGATTATGCTTGCAATCAAATTCCACCCCTACCCGAGACCATTACTTTTGATGATGACGCTGCCTGGCATGGCGCCAAAGCGTCTACCTGGGCAAGCACCCCTATGGCTAAATTGCTTCGTCCATGGCAAGACTTGGTAAGGGAAAAGTTGCTTTCAGTAGCTTCATCAATGAATTCTGAAATTATAAAGAAGGCCTGGTACCATCTGACCAACTCTTATAATTCCGATGGACAATGGCCGCCGACGCTGCCGAGTTCTCCGCATATCATTCATCCGTTCAATTACAGTTACTGCTTTGATAATCTTTTAAAAGCGGAACTACTGGTCGGAGGAGTTGACCGGAGTAAGTTGACTGTCAAGCCGGCTGATGTGATGTATGAAATACTTTCAATTCAACAAAGACTGGTATTGGAAAAAGCCGAACAACTTATTGCTTCCGCCGCCGGCGCTGAAAAGGAAAAAGCGTTAATGGCAAAAGACTTGATTAAAATAGCGCAGGATTTGGGGCCTATCCCGGATACAGACGTTTTATACTCGGATGAATATAAGATCAGAGCGGACTTTTTAGTGGAGGCCAGACGGCTGGTGGGTGGTGTGGTATTGGAACAAGTCCAGGAATAAAATAAAAAGAGTAACTTAAAAATAAAAACTTCCTCCCTCTCTAATATTAATCCGGTGATCAAAATATTTTACAATGAGTAATCATCACCGGAGTAATCATTTTTTATCTATATATGATGAAGTAAATTCTTTAACCAAGATTTGCATTCTTAAAGCCGAATGCAAATGGTTTTAAATTGAGTTTACTTCATCATATTACAGCTGTGATAAGTTGAATTAAATTCATTAGTCATTCCATTATGGCCGGCTTTAGGGACATAATGTATATGAAAATTTAATTCAACTTATCTATATTAAGGAGGCTCTTTTTTATGTTATATACCAGCGAAAGGAATTTTGGCTGCCGGTTTTTGGAGATAGAGATCTTCTCATACCGGTCTATTATCTTGGAAAATGAAAAAATAAGGACCACCATCCTGCTTGATAAAGGTACGGAGATAATTGAGTTTAATTTAAAAGAGACAGACACCGACTTCATTTGGAGATCTCCGCAGGGCTTAAGTTGTTTAAAAAAGATTCAGTTTGCCAAGAAGGATGAGCATATCCTCACCGACGGTTATACCGGTGGTTGGTTCGAATGTTTCCCAAGCCTGGGCGAGGCTTGTGTTTATAAAGGGGCTTATATTCCTCACTATGGTGAAGTATGCTACTTGCCGTGGGAATATACCGTACTGAAGGATGAACCCGAGGAAATATCTATTAAATGCTTTGTCAAAACAACCAAAACGCCTTATACCATGGAAAAAACCTTTATGGTCAAAACCGGTGAACCGGCGCTTTATATTGAAGAAAGGATTACCAATACCGGCGGAGTAGACTTACATTACCAATGGGGACACCATCCCAACCTGGGAAGCAATATAATTGACGGCGACAGCTTTATTGACATGCCCAGCGGCGAAGTCCAGGTCCATTATTCGGCGCCCCAGTCAAGATTTGTCGAAAATACTGAAGGAATTTGGCCATACTTAAAAGGGAAGGATGGTGTGGAAATCGATTTGAGGCGTATCCAACCAGCGAATTCCGGCGTTAACGAAGTCCTGAATGTGAGAAATCTAAAGGAAGGCTGGACCTCCGTATTTAACCCCAAAAAGAACTTGGGCTTTGAGCTTTCCTGGGATTTGAATGCTTTCAGGCATAACTCGATCTGGCATGTTTGCAACGGGGATGATAGCTATCCCAGATACGGTAATACATACGTTTTGGGCTTTATGCCCAGAAATGATACCGAATGGGGGCTTGAGAAATCGGCCAACTCCGGTAATTGCCCAATAATTAAACCAGGGGAGACCAAGACTGCCTGGCTTAAGGCCGGTGTGATCAAGGAACGACCGTTTTAGCTTATATGGCCCATCGGCATTCCGCTCAAATTTTTGATTATTAGCACGTCGTCATTTGGCGGAACTATAGCCGTCTATGAACTCGTCAAACGTTTTAACGTTACTCGCTTCCTTTTCGGCATGCGTCCGAAGAAAAGTTCAGGGAGAACGGGCGCTGGACTACAAGTCGAGAGTTAATGGGAATCAAAGAGTAATTGGTTTAGTAATCTCCAGTGAATAAGAAGCTCATTAATTCCTAGAAATTTATTGCTAATTATTTGTTTTAGAGAATCATCTTATAGAACCAAGTTAATTGAATTAACCCGGGAAACCGGGTTTTTCTTTTTCATGAATTATACATTGGTGCTGAGGAACTACTAAATCAATAAGTTTTGTAATAAAAAAAAGCAGCCTTTAGCTGCTTTAAATTTTTATTTTTGGTGCCTAGGATGGTACACAGTTTGATGTGCAAGTCGGGGAGATTTCGAATAGATACTAAGTAGCAGCAAGAGGTTATTTCAACGATAAATACGGCAAGAGAAACAATCGGAGAAAATTAGCAAAAATTTTTGATAATCAGGCAGGTTTTCCCCGAACTGTTTAAGAATTTAATAAAAGAATCCCTTATAAAGTATATAGGATGAAGTAAATTTCTTATATAAGATTTGCATTCTAAAAGCCGAATGCAATGAAATTAAATCGGTATTTACTTGATCCTATTACAGCTGTAATAAGTTGAATTAAATTCATTATGAAATCATCATGGCCGGCATTAGGGACATGATGTTATTAAAGAAATTTAATTCAACTTATATAGATGACTTTCCAAACTTTTTAAAGGCAAATCGACCTAGGGTTTCCCGCCAGCTATTTGGGGAAAGGATTGAAACCGGTAAATGGATTATTTTGATTTCCTGTTTGGCCTGCTGTCCTATACTACCGGAATCGGGGCCACCACTCTATTAGTCTTACATTACCTAAGGTATAACAAAACGCTGGTTTTAAGAGAATTGATATTTTTTAATCTATGCTTTACCTTTTATTTTATATTGGAGTTGCTCTACAGGAGTAGTAGTGGCTGGTTTAAAAATATAATCCTGTCAGGGGCATTTTTCGCCAAGATTGGTATGGTTTATTTCATCGGTGCATATTTCTACCGGATTTTACATCGGGAAATTGACCTAAAATTCAAGGCCATACTTTGGAGTGCTGCTGCAATTACCGGCGGTATCTTAATCCTGCTTTACACTTTATCACAAAAACACCTGGTTATGGAGTCTACAGCCTTTCATACCGGATGTACGGTTATTAATTTTTTCACGTTTTTAATGCTTGGTTATTCTGTTTGTTTAGCCAACAAGAATTCAAAAAAACTAGACCGGGAAAGAAAGCAGGTAATGCCCATAATCGTAATTGTAGCCTTAACTTTATCGCCTGCTTCGGTGATCCAAGATCTTCTCTTGTACCGGGTCCAACTCCAACATCCGATAGCCTTTACCCCCTTAGCTTATTTTATCATTAATTTAGCAATAATTTTTTATTACATTCGGAATTATATAAACGCCATCCCGGCTGAAATTACCAATCTTCATGCCTTTGACAAGGAAAATCTGCTGCTTTCGCATGTCGCCATTATCAAGGAACATAATATTACCGAACGGGAATTGGAGGTCCTGCAACTAATATTAAACGGTTACAGTAACCATGAGATCAGTAAAAGACTATTTATCTCTTCCAATACGGCCCGTAACCATATTTATAGTATTTTCAAAAAGTTGGATGTTAAAAACCGTTTAGAATTAAGTAGAATTTTTTATTAACCAAGTAGTCGTCCACGCCAGCTTCCGCTGCGTACCTGAAAATATGAAAATGGGGCTGGGTGAACGACAAGCATCGATAGCATTTTCTAGATGTAATAATGCATGAGAACTTGATCGCCATTGCGGAGTAGTAAAATGTTACTACTCCGTTTTTTGCTGTTTTCTAAAAATAGTACTGGGATTACTATTGCTAAAATGACGACATAATGTCATCATTGAACTAGAATTTCGATATAACAGGAGGATATGCTGAATGGTTATTCAAAAAAGCCCTGAGCTAGCAAATGTCAAAACTGTATTAAAACCTGATTCTGGGAAAAGACTGTTATTTATAGATAATCTGCGCTGGTTGATGATTATTTTTGTAGTGATCATGCACCTGAATGTAACTTATAGTACTTTAGGCAGCTGGTATTATGTTGAAAAAAGCTCTTTGGATGTTTTCTCCAAAATCATCTTCGCTTTATATGGGTCTTTTACTCAGGCCTATTTTATGGGTTTTTTATTTTTGATCGCTGGATACTTCATCCCGGGTTCCTATGATAAGAAAGGCGCGCTTAAATTTATTAGTGACAGATTGATCCGTTTGGGTATTCCCACACTTGTTTTTATGCTGTTGCTTGATAAATTGACCAATTTGATCAGAATGTCTTTTGAACATAAGGTTCCGGCTAACTTCTTGAGCCACTACTGGGGTTATCTCTCCGGGTTTCAGTTTATAGGCGCTTCCGGGCCACTATGGTTTGCCTTTGCTTTATTGATATTTTCCGTAATATATGCATTGGTAAGAATGGTGCTACCTAAGAACAAAATTCCTCAAGAAGATAATAAGTCTGTTCCGATTACTCATACCCATATAATTACCGTTATATTATTAATCAGTATCGGCGCATTCCTGTTGCGGTTAGTTCAACCCGTCGGAACATCATTTTACAATATGCAGTTATGTTATTTTTCGGCGTATATTGTGCTATTCATCCTTGGAATAATTGCTTATCGCCATAAATTTTTTCAAAATATCCCATATCACTTCGGAATGTTTTGGTTCAAAATTGCCCTATGGGCGGGAATTCCTCTTTGGTTCGTTATAGGGATAGGTGGTGGCGCCTTAACAGAAGGATTAACTCTCTTTAATGGCGGGCTTCATTGGCAATCAGCCGCTATTGCTCTTTGGGAATCTTTCTTTTGTGTAGGAATTTGCCTTGGTTTATTGGTGCTATTCCGTGAAAAGTATAATCGACAAGGGAGAATTAGTAAGTTTCTCTCTGCCAATGCATTTGCCGTTTATGTTTTTCATGCTCCGATACTAGTGGCGGCATCTATGTTGGTGCGGGGAATTGCTATTTATCCGCTGCTCAAAATGATAATCATGGTCATGATCATGGTGCCGGTTTGCTTTGGATTTGCCTGGCTGATCCGTAAAATACCCGGTTTCGCGAAAATATTTTCATAAAAGTAGAATAATGCCTCTATTTCCCAATCGTTCTGGCTCTGCAGTATAGCTTGGATAAGATTAATATTTTCGGTGCATGGGGCAAGTTCTTGACAGTAAGTGTTTTGTCTATTGTGATAACCTATTTTGTCAGCTCAATTATAAGAAAAATACCATATATGAAACGAGTAATATAAATAGATATACATACACTTCACTTACTCTGTTATAAAAATAGATGAATAAATTACTTCCGAAGGATGTATTTCCTCCTAAGGTAGGATGGGGTCCTCCATCTTATTTTTATAAAAAATAAACTTCGGGCTGATGTGAGATGCTTAGAATCTTTTTATAATGAAAATGAATACAGATACCTAAGTATTAAAGTTCATTTTTTAAATAAAGGAGGACTTTCATGGATTCTTTCGCCGCGACCAAACCCCAACGCCGCTACGAGCTTGACTGGCTGCGGGTATTAACTATGCTAACCGTCTTTCTCTTTCATAATGCCTTGTTTTTTTCCGTTGGGGACTGGCACGTCAAAAACACTCAGCATAGTTTGGTATTTACGATCTTCGTTTACTGCGCCAATCAATTGATCATGCCCATCTTCTTTCTGTTGGCCGGCGCGAGCACCCGGTTCTCCCTGGATTTCAAAACCGGGGCTGCTTATGTGAAGGAGAGATTTCTGCGTCTGATGATTCCTTTCATCTTCGGCGCCCTCGTCCTGATCCCTCCTCAGGGCTATGTGGAAGCCCTATCGCGTTTTCAATTTTCCGGCAACTTCATTCAATATTTCCCACACCACTTCGCCATCCGTCTCAGCCGGTTCAGCCTTAATCCAGGCTGGCTCTTCGGCTCCTTCGGCACTCATCTGTGGTTTCTGGGATTCCTTTTTCTTTATTCCTTGGTCGCGTTGCCACTATTTAAGTGGTTTTACAGGGCCAAAGGGCGCTTATTCATCGACCGGTTCGCTGCTTTCATGGTGAGGCCGTACGCCGTCTTACTCCTCATTCTTCCGACGGCTCTCGTCCAGGTGGTATTGCGAGCTCGATTTCCAAGCTATTTAGATGTGGCCGACTTGCTGTACTGGTTTGTTATCTTCATTTGCGGATATCTGATCTACGCTGATAGTCGAATCGTCGACGCCGTCAGCCGTCACGGAAGATTCGCTCTCAATATCGGCATCTTTTGTTTCGTCGCCATGTTTTTTCTTTATCTTTTCGGCCCGCTTGGACAGTGGGAGACCAATCCCGATTATTCCATCGGATATCTTTTGTATCAAGTTTTAAGAAGCGTCAATACTTGGGCCTGGATTTTCGTTTTACTTAGTCTGGGTAGCCGAAGATTAAATTTCAGCAACCAGACGCTGCAATATACCAACGAAGCGGTTCTGCCGTTTTATATCCCCCACCAGACCGTCATTCTTCTTATCGGCTTCTTTGTGGTTCAGTGGCCCATCGGCATTCCGCTCAAATATTTGATCATTAGCACGTCGTCCTTCACTATTACGATAACCTTCTATGAACTTGTTAAACGCTTTAACGTCACTCGCTTCCTTTTCGGCATGCGTCCGAAGAAAAGTTCAGGGAGTACGGGCGCTGGACTACAAGTCGAGAGTTGATGAGAATTAAAGGGCCATTGGTTTATGAATTCTCCGTGATTAAAAAGTTATTAGTGCTAATTATTTGTTTAGAGAATTATCCTATAAAATCAATTTTAATTGAATTAACTCGAGAAAATCGGTTTTTTTCTTTTTATTTGTTATACAGTGGTGCCTGAACCACTCAATCAATAAATTTTGAACTAAAATAAGCAGCCTTTAGCTGCTTATTTTGGTTAATTTAGCGCCCAGGACGGTACACAGTTTGATATGCAAGTTGAGGAGGTATCAAAAAAACAGTAACATATCCCCGTATTATATTGAATGCGATATTATGTTATAATAATATTCTTGTTTAACTGAGGGATTTGCATAATTCTTAATTTTAGCTTTGGCTCACAATATGTTGTATATAGGATGAAGTAAATTCCTTTTAAACAATTTGCTTTCCAAATGCCGAATGCAAATATAATTTTATTGACATTACTTCATCCTATTACAGCTGTATAAGTTAAATTAAATTCATTGATTTTACCATTATGTCCGGCTTTAGGGGCATAATGAATAATGGAATATTAATTTAACTTAATTAGATACATCTGGGTATAGCACCATATGGTCGTTTACATCAATATTCTAACTTAAAAACTAATAATTGATGTAAATCGACAAACTTCGATAGCATTAACCCTGATGGCCAAAGGGTTGAAAAATGTAATTATGCAACTCCCTGAACTTACATAAAGAAAATGGAGTGGGTTTTTAAGAATCAATTATTGCGAAAAATATAAAATTAAGGACGTGATATTTTGGAAAAGTGGGAATACAAAACAATTAATATTGAAACTAAAAAAGTTGGGGAAGCAATACCTGATAGCTCTAATTTTAATATGGTTATTAACCAACTTGGTAATGTGGGGTGGGAATTGGTATCTTGCTTTACTATCAATCAAGAGCAGGGTTGGACCCGAGAGCTTATCGCAGTTTTAAAAAGAAGAATTAATAGTGGCTTGACAGATCTTCCTGACCAAAATATTGAGGGCAAAGCTTACGGCAATCGTGAGAATGGAGCCCGAACTCATGCCAAAGCGCCTCGATCATTCGGGACGAGCCCCAAATATTCAGAGGAGAGTCATGGATATAAAGGGAAGAGTCCCGGTTATGCCGGAAAATCTTCGGGATATAAGGGCAAGAATTCCGGTTATGCGGGAACAGATTCTAGGCATCCGGCAAAAAGCTCCTGGGATGCAAAGAAAGGCCCCGGTTATACCGGTTATAAAGGAAAGAGTTCTGTAAATTCCCGGAAAAGGTTTGAGAAATAGGAGTAAAATTGTTCATGTCATTTGAAAAATTAAAGTTGATTCCACCCATTTTGAAGGCTCTAAAGGATGAAGGATATATCGAACCAACCCCAATTCAAGAACAAGCAATTCCTTTGATTCTCGAAGGGAAAGACTTGCTAGGTTGCGCTCAGACCGGGACTGGAAAAACCGCAGCTTTTGCGCTTCCGATCTTACAAATACTAGATGGAGGAAAAGTCACAGGTAAGGGGGCCCTGACAATTAAGGTCTTAATCTTGACCCCCACCCGGGAACTGGCTATCCAGATCGGAGAGAGTTTTACTACTTATGGTAAACATCTTGGTCTGAGGCACACGGTAATATTCGGTGGAGTATCGCAATTAGCACAGACGGATGCTCTTAAAAGGGGAGTCGAGATTTTGGTCGCTACTCCCGGTCGATTGCTTGATTTGATAAACCAGGGTTTTATTAACCTACACCACATCGAGATATTCGTATTGGACGAGGCGGACCGAATGCTTGATATGGGGTTTATTCATGATATTAAAAAGATTATCACTCATTTACCGGCGCCTGAAAAAAGACAGTCCTTGTTTTTTTCGGCAACTATGCCGCCAGAGATCTCAAAACTTGCCGACAAAATTCTGGCAAACCCAGTTAAATTAGCAGTGACACCGGTTTCGTCTACAGTTGATCGCACTGACCAATTTATCTATTTTGTTGCCAAAGAAGATAAAAAATTGCTCCTCGCTCACCTGCTAAAGGATAAAGCGATCATTTCGGCGCTGGTATTTACCCGAACAAAATATGGTGCCGATAAATTAGCTAGATTTCTTAGCAAGGCCGGGATTTATACTGAGGCAATTCATGGCGATAAATCGCAGAATGCCAGACAACGGGTTTTACATAATTTCAAGACGAAGCGAACCAGAGTATTGATAGCAACCGATATAGCGGCTAGGGGTATTGATGTGGAAGAATTGTCGCATGTGATTAATTTCGAAATACCAAACACACCTGAAACCTATGTACACCGGATTGGACGGACTGGAAGAGCCGGATTAGGGGGAGTAGCCATTTCCTTTTGTGACTGGGAAGAAAAAGCTTATTTGAAGGATATCCAGAAATTAATCGCTAAATCGATTACGGTCATTGAAGATCATCCCTATCCCCTGGGACATAGCAAACAGGTTCAGCTTCAGGAAATCCCGAAGAAATCTCATGCAGGTAAAACCGGTCAAATTGGTTATTTTCGCAGGAGAAGATAAAATATAAAAATGATTACTAGAGAAAAGTCTTATTTCTTGGATAACTCGTGTTCTGTTGAGATATAATGATTGATGGTTACAAAGCCTTAGAAGAGGGGCAAATGGTTCAATTCGATCTAACTAAAGGTCAACGTGGTCCGCAAGCCGAGAATGTTACCAAGGCATAATGCTTTGAAGCTTGTTCAGACTTCAGAAATTTTACGGGCAAAACATGAAGAAGCGAGATTAGAGGAAAAGCGGAGAAGAGAAGCTGAAATCCGAAGATATGAATTAGACAAGCTCCGCCGTGAGGAAGAAGAGAAATATAAAGAACTTGAAGAAGCAGTAATGGATTGGAATAAAGCCCAAATTATCAGAAACTTTGTTGATGCTATTGAACACAATTTAAAGAAGTCTAAGAAAGAACCTGTTGAACTTTTAGATTGGATAAATTGGGCTAGAAAGAAGGCTGATTGGTTAGATCCTTTGACAACAAATAAGGATTCTGTTATGGGGGCTAAGTACAGTGGGTTTCTTCAAGGAGAAGATGGTCATAAAGATGAGAGTGAAGACTGATATATAGAATATAAGAGAGTTTATAAGAACACACTATGATTTTCCCCCGATTTGCCAGACACTCAGTTAAGAGTGTACAATACTGATCATAAGGAGCTGAGCAAAAGAGTGGCAAATCGGAAAATATATTCAAAAGAATTCAAAGAACAAGCAGTAGAATTAG
>JAEYRX010000045.1 GCA_023435225.1 Bacillota bacterium | reverse complement strand
GACCCTGATCCTCCAGTTCATTCAGGATCGCATAATGAAGATTCTTGTCCATCGTCAGATTTTTTAATGCGATCTGTTTCAGTTTAGCCGTTTCCTCATCCGCCAACTGCTTGCTCTTATCATTTTTAATTAGATACGCCCGGGTCGACAGACCAAGATATTCATTAAAATTACAAATGCGCATGTTTTTTTCTTTTTCTTTGCCGCCCGCTGCGGGAATCGGTTCAAAACCATAGCATTGATCGGATTTCAAGATGCCTAATTTCATCCTTCCGTATAAAAACAAGAGGTTGTCAATATTAGTTCGGGCATGTAAACTACCCACACTTAATAAGTAATGTTTAAAGAAATCTTCCAAACTAAAGGTGATATATTCGATTTTGCAATTTCTAATATCAACCACTTCAATGCGTACATGGGAATATTCTGTGTCTTCTTTATTAATATTGGAAATAAATATCAAGTCTCCAAAACCTGTCCGCATAATCGGATAAGCGCCGTCATAATCCGACTTGAGCCACTCTTGGATGTTATCAAGATAGTCATCGGGATTGATTGTCCAGAAAAGCCCTTTATGATAACCTCCAAATCCGTGTTTCTTCCAGAGATCAATGATTGGCTCCGGTAAAATGGCTTCATATTTTTGAATGACAGTCTCAGGTACCGTTTGGGCATCAATCGCCTCCGGATAGGTTTCCAAAAAAGTATCGTAAATCGACATCAGAACCGCTCCTTATTTGTTTTCGTTTTCATTTAAAATTATTTTGGATTGAATTTAAACACTCCCGATAAAACCTTCCCATATCATTAATTTCACTGTTATTCGAATCAAGATTTCCACAAAAAAGCAGCCATCCTTTGACATCAACATCAATCACTTCAAAATAAGGGAGTTCAGCCTTTGCTAAAAGGTCAAATTGCAATCTTTTTGAAAAATACATTAAAGGATGAACGTATTTGATAGTTTTATCATGTAATAGTTCGGGTAATTGGTCATATACATCCTTCGCCGTTATATGATTATCTCGATAATAATCCGAACCTTCGCCGCCGCTAATAAAGGCATATAAGATATCATAATCTTCAAGAAATTCTTTTAACCAATTAATAAATGCTTTCCCGTTTTTTTCAAAATATCTTCTAAACATAGTCTCATCAAAATAAATCGCTAACTTGATTAACGAATTATCAAACATACTCTCTTTGAAACAGAAATCAGCATCCTTATCCAAAACTCCATTTGCATCATCATGAATATATATCATTGGATATTTTAATAAATCCGCCAATATACTGCCTTTATTGGATTCTCTAATCAAATATAAGTCATAATCGTATAAAGCCATGAGTACTCCTTTGCATTTGGGATAAGAGTGAGTTGAAATAGCCATCCTGAGTTAACGGAACAGTCATTTTATTTAATAAATAAATCCAGCCATTCTCCCTCCGGAAACGGGTCCATAATCGCCATTATTATCTGAAAATAGTATTATTTTTTCTTATTCCGGATCACTTCCAACCTCCGTTCATAATCGCTATAGTCGTTACCGGGCAGGGCCTCTTTCAGCACCCGCAATCCTTCGGCCAACTCCCGGCATTCCGGGTCATGGGCCGGAGCATAGCCCCAAAATAAATACTGCCAATCATACAAACCGGCTAATTTCAAAGTGTGTTCCATATACTCCGGATAACTCATCTCCAAGGGTTGAAAGCGGAAGAAGCCCGTTTCATCGATATAAACTCTTGGTTCAATACTTTTCCCGGATAATTTGATAGCGGCCCGGTAATTGTCACCCGTCCATAAATGCGTATCAAAAAAACGAAAAGCCGCTACGTCTCCCTGTTCTACCGGCGGATCTTCATCATTAGCTTGCGGTTCATTTTCGATGATAGCGTGATAAAGACTATAAAGGCAGAATTCGCCGCCAATAATAAAATTATAATCCTGATCGCGGTAGCCCCATTTCAAATAATAATTTGGGGTCGACATATACGTCGCCTGAATCTCGACCGGCAGATTAATATCGCTGTAATTTTTAATAGCTTTCATATCGGAGGCGACCTTATCGCTGCGATCCCGGATTGCCCGGTAGATTATGTCATGATCATAATAAAAAGAGGCTGAACTAAGATCAATCACCTTAATTGTTGAAGAAACCCGGAGTTTATGTATTAATTCTAAGAGCCGGAAATCCAGAGTGTTTTTAATGCCGTCAAACATATTAAAATCTAAATTAATAAGCCAGGCGTCATATTCCTTTCGGGATTCCAGATTATTGGTGATTGAAGAATCTTCAAGCGGATCGTATTTAGCCCCTTTACGCAGCATTAATTTATAAGCTTGTTTGTTATTCCGGCGCGCCAGGGTTAAAACATTCTCATACTCCGATAAATTGGAATGCATACATTCGATCCGGGAAAAATCTCCTGTTACTTCCGCATTAAGGTCAACGCCCGCTTCGACCAGGAGTTCTATCAATTCGATCGGAGCGCCGCTTTTATATAAACAATGGGGTAAAACTCCCCAGCCTTTATCATCCTGGTCAAAAACATTAGCGCCGTTATCCAAGAGCAATTTAGCCAGCTCCGCATGGAAACCTTTCCGGTATGCATTTTTGGCAACCAGCAGTAATGGGGAAAGTCCATCAAGTTTCGTATTAACATCGGCGCCTTTGGAGACCAGATATCGGCATGCTTTTAAAACATCTTCCGGTTCTTTGGCGCCATATCTTTGATCGATGCAATTCATCAACAATAAACCGCCGTTATAATCGGAGATCTCACAGCCGTTATCAGCCAACAACTCAATAATCTCCGGATAGGCGCATGATGCCGCTTCTAATAACAAATCAAAACCTTTCTTTTCAAGATTGATTTTCGAGAGCAATTCTTTAACAGCGGCTGAATCACGGCTCTTAATCGCTTCCAAAGCTTTATCCATAGTACTAGTAATCCCAAACATCCTTAATTACCTCCGTTACATATTTTTACTAAACTTACGAGCCCTTTTTATGGTGCCCCTCAAAGTTTCCAGATCAATTTCCAGTTCGAAATACAGTTCGTTTTCGGTGATATTATATCTGGCGTCAGACTGGTCAAAGCGGTATGTCATTATGTATTTTTCTTCAATATACTGTTTGGCTTCCTTCTGTAACACCAAAGGTTGCATAACCTGCTGAATTACCAGCAGTTCGTCACAGCAAAACCAGTCTCGCAAACAAACAATTTTTCGAAACAAACGGTCTTTTCCAAAACAAGCATCAAACTCATATTCCTCAGTCATATGAATCACTTTGCCTCTGTAAATAAATTGGCCTGCATAATGAGTAGGTCTATCCAGCGAATTAAAGGAAAAATATGTAACATCGATCTTGTCCAGTTTATTAATGGTATGGCAATTCTTAACTAAATGAATTTGATTATTCTTGTTCTGTTCAGACAAAGTCCCTGATGTTCCCAGCCATAATTCAAACCGGCCGGAATCGCTTGATTTCATATAGTCAATAAAAATACTCTCTAGATCAATGAAATTACTTATAGGATCAGGGGGGGGGCTAAGTAAATTTGTAATTTCAGGATGATTATTCCAGGCGGTATCAATCTTACGTTTCATATTAACCGGGTTGCCGGAAGGAATTTTCTTGCAACATAAACGTTTTATCAGATCAAACATAGAGGCTCCTATTATAGATTTTCCATTATGGATACCATCGTTGGTTCGATTTTTCACTCCAACCTCAAGTATTCTAACAATTCTTTAATTATAGCTATACACTAATATCAAATAATAAGCAATTACCCTTCAGGGAATTCAGCTAAAAATAACGGGGTATTTTTGGGGTATATGAAAAACCCGGACCGATTATCGCTCGGTCCGGGTTGATTTTTAATAAAACTCCGATATCATCTGCAAGATGAAAGTTGAATTAATTAGCTGTAAATTTAAAATTATCAAAACGGATCGTCATTGACGATGATACACTATCATTAAAGGTCAAAAGCCCGATTTGATTACCTACCGGGTTATTTAGAGTGACTGTTTTCACCTTTATACCGTTAATCCATAATTCTACTTGATTACTATTTCTAACGACTTTTAATTTATTATAGGCCTTTTTACTAATCTGTGCGCAATATGTTGGAGTATCATACTGCAGCTTGCTGGGATGATAATAATCCAAAGAGAAACTTTGAGTTGAGGGGTCAATATTAAAGAAATAGAAACTCTCAGTAGCTGCTGCAAAACCAAACACTATCCCATACATATTGTAATTTGTTTGACTTGGGCTAACATCACAGCATTCGATTTCAATGGTATATTTATCCGCCGGAGCAAAGAAAGGAACTAATTCAACCTCCAAAAGACCACCGTTATTATTGTAAATTTGATAGCCACCGTTTTTATAACCACAAGAATATATATCGGTATCACTAAAAACCCGCCATCCGCTATCCGGATTGCTGAAATCATCATTAAATACAGTCATTTTGAAGTTGACATTATTTAGTGCACCGGTTACAATCTGACTACTTTGGTCGAAAGTGTAACCAACTTTCGATGGGGTCACTGTGACCGATCCATTTAAACCGCTTTTATTCCAATTACCATTACTATCGGTAATAACGGAAGAACCATCACTAAAACTAATGGTAACACCGGGTATTCCAGAACTTTCATCGGTAGTAAGCACTCTTCCGGAGACTGTATAACCTTGAGGTGGAGTGTCGATATGGCTGCCAGGCGTAAATCTAAAGTTATCAAAACGGCTGGTCATGGAAGAGCTCACACTGTCATTAAAATTCATGATTCCAACCCAATTTCCCATTTGATAGATTATTGTAACTGTTTTCACCTTATTGCCATTAATCCATAATTCCACTTGATCGCATTTTTTTACTACTTTTAAATTATTACTACCTGTTTGATTAATGAAGAGGCTTTTGGTGGCTGTATCATAATGCGGATTGGTTGGATCATAATAATCTAAAGAATAACTTTGGGTCGACGGGTCGATATTAAAATAATAATAAGTCGAAGCGGAAGGTTCATATCCGAATACTATCCCATGAGTATTGTAATTTGTTTGCAAAGCACTGATATCACTGCAATCTACTTCAATGATATAGTCGCAAGAAACTGGAAATGACAGTGGACTTAGTTCCCTTTTACCGCCGTTATTGTTGTAAATTTCATATCCTCCGGTTTTATAATCACAGGAATACTTATCGGCATCACTGAAAACCCGCCATCCGCTGTCTGAATCGTGGAAATCATCGGAAAAACCGGTCATCATAAAGTCGATATTATTGGTAGCTCCATATACTGTCTGATTATCCCGGTCAAAGGTGTACCCTATTTTAAACGGAGTAATCGTTGCGGTGCCGTTCAAACCGTCTTTGCTCCAATTGCCATTACTATCAGTAGTAACAAATGAACCATTATCAAAAATGATAGTAACACCCGGTATTCCCGCACTTTCATCGCTGTTCAATACTTGTCCGGATACGGTATACCCCGGTTGAGGATCATTGTTAACGATAGGTGAAAATTTAAAATTATCAAAACGGCTGGTCATTTGGGTAGAACCGAGGGGATAATTTTTTAATCCAACCCTGTTCCCAATATTATGGCTTAAGATAACAGTTTTCAGCTTAGTGCCGTTAATCCATAATTCCGCCAGAATTCCTTTTTTGACTACCTTCAAGTGATTGTTGCCCGTTTTATTAATTAAAGCACAGAAATTGTTTAGATCGCATTGCATATTGTCCACATCATAAAATTCAAATTCATAGGCCTGTCTAACCATATCAATCCCAAAATAATAATAAGTATTATTTGATGGATTATAACCAAAGATGATTCCGTGACTGTTCATATTTGATTGTGTGCTGCTAATGTCGCGACAATCAACTTCGATGATATAATCGTTGGGAACGGGGAATGACTGAATTTCAGTTTCCACTGTCGGAATCGCATCATTATATATTTCATATTCACCAGCTATGTAATTACAGGTATATTTATTATCACTGCTGTTATAAGAGCGCCACCCGCTGCCCGGATTACTGAAATCATCATTAAAACCGGTCATTTTGAAGCTAACATTATTAAGCGCGCGGGTTACAGTCTGATTGTTTTGGTCAAAGGTATAACCAACTTTCGATGGGGTAACGGTGATCGTTCCGGTTAAACCACTTTTACTCCAATTGCCATTATTATCGGTAATAACTGAAGAACCATCACTGAAACCAACTGTAATACCGGGTATTCCGGCACTTTCATCAATAGCAAGCACTCTTCCGGATACAGTATAACCCTGAGGTGGGACTTCACTATTATTCGCTGTAAACTTAAAATTATCGTATTGATGGACAATTTCTCCAAAGCTATCGTTACTGGACATAATCCCAACCTGATTTCCAATCATGTTATTTATGGTAACGGTTTGAATCTTATTGCCGTTAATCCATAATTCCGCTTGATTACCGGTTTTAACAACCTTTAAAGTATTAACCGCAGTTTTATTGATCCGCTCGTCAAATATTTCCGTGCCAAACTGCAGTTTATCGCTAGGATTATAAAAAACCAATGAATACGTTTGACTGGATGGGTCAATATTAAAATAATAACAAGTAGAAGCTGAGTAACCGAAAATAAGTCCATATGTATTATATTTTCCTTGAAAATAACTAAGATCACGGCAATCAACTTCAATCGTATAATCTTGAGAAACGATGAACGGTGTCAACTCTTCCTCCGAAGTGATTCCGTTTTGACTGAAGATTTCATATACGCCATTTTTATATCCACTATCATAATTATTGACTTTAAAATTTCGCCATCCGCTGCCTGGATTATTAAAATCATCAATAAATCCGGTCATTTTAAAGTAAATGTTATTCATACCGGCAGTAACAGTCTTACTACTCTGATCAAATATATAACCAACTTTTGATGGGGCAACAGTAAACGTTCCGGTTAAACCATCCTTACTCCAATTGCCGTTGTTGTCGGTAACAACAGATGCGCCATTGCTGAAAGAGATGGTAACACCCGGTATTCCGGTACTCCCATCGGCGGTAAGCACTCTTCCGGAGACCGTATTACTTGTATTTGCTTCCCGGAAGAATAACGGTTTGTCTTTTTCAATCGATAAAACTCGATCTTTAGTGGTATACCAATCCGTACTGGGAAACCCGTTAATAAGATCCACATAATATTGGCTAATTAACAAGGCATCTAGCATATCGACAATACCGTCGGAGTTAACATCAGCTTTGGAGATATCAAAGTTTTGCGGCGCCATACCGGAAACATATTGAGCAATCAACATGGAATCAATAGTGTTAGTCAACTTGTCGCCATTAACATCCCCGGGAATCTGCCAGCGATAGTTTTGTTCAATCAAGGTGACTGCATCATTATTCACACTTTTAACAATCGCCCAATGGGATTTGCCATTGATTGGGCAATAGACGATATCATTTTTTTGCGGAACAGTTACCTTATTCATAGTACTTGTTGTAATCGACACTTCCGGTAAGCCTTGACTATTTACTTGGCAATTAACTGCTTTACTTAAAACTATACTATAAAAGCGGGTTACAAAAGCTTCACTGGAGTATGTAGGGTTACTTTCATCTTCTTGCCACGGTTGAGGCCGGTTATAGGCATAGATGTAATCAATTTGACCGTTACTACGGATATATTCCATTAAATTGCAAGCTTGCATCTCTTCGGTTATTTTTACCGAATTATCTTCAGCCTGGATTTGGAATGGGAGTAATAGCACTACTAAGAACAACAAAATAAGCAAGGGATATTTCTTCAATTTTAATTCCTCCATTTTATTAATGTCTATAAGGATGAACAACCAATTTTTGGCTCAATTACCTTACATTTTTTTATACTAAAAATACAATAACCCATTGGGTTATTTTCGGGGTATTAGGTTTAAGATTATCCTACAAACTCTAAAACACTATATTTCAATTCATATTTATTATGGGTATTGGTCTTCTTATAAATATTCGAAGCATGTTTCTTAACTGTTTCCGTTGATATGTTTAAAATCCCGGCGATCTCTTTATAGCTTTTTCCCCTAACCAAGTACTCCAAAACCTCCTGCTCACGAAGAGAGAGTCTTTTCTCGGAAAAATAAAATTCCTTACCGGTCCGTCCTTTTCGAACGATATTAATCGATGCTGACTTTACAGATACCAGCTTGCTGATTAAACTAGTCCAAAAAAACTTGTTAAATGACTTTTTCATTTGCTTATTTCTCCTTTCAAGCCTGTTTCAAAATTACATTTTTATAGAATTTCAAGACAATATATAATGATTAACCCGGTTTAGACTATCGATATATTGTATTGAAATGAAAAATCAAAGACTTTTGAAACAGGCGCTCATAATAAAAAACCCGGACCGATTATCGCTCGGGTCCGGGTTGAGTTTCAATAAAACTCCGGTATGATCTGCCTAAAACTTTAGTATGAGATATGGTTTTTTTGCGCGTAACAGATTCCTTTATGGTTTATATTTCACCAACAATTTAGCGCTTTAAGGAAAATGTCTTCTTTATCGTCGCATCAATCTATCTGAACCTTAACACCCTTCCCTTTCAACTGCGCCACCACTTCATCCGTTTCCGGCTGGTCTTTGAACCGGATACCTTCAAACCTAACTTTCTTTAACGCGGGCAGTTCCAAGAGGGGTTTTAAACTGTCCACGATGATCTTCCCCGAGAAGACCGTCAGTTCTTCCAGTTTCTTTAATGAGCTTAAAGGAGTCAAATCCGTAACCCTCCACTGATACTCGATAAAGATTTCTTTCAGATTCGAACAGATCCCAATCCCCTCCAGGGAGCGGATTTCAAAATAGTCATCCTCGCCGTCGTATTGGTTCCAAATATGATATACCATATCCGAAGAAGCCGCCCAGGATAACCTCTCAATTTTTTTCAAAGGATATTTTGATAACTTCAAGCCCTGCAAATAATATTCAACCCTTTCGATAGCTTCAAGCCCTTTACCATAACCGCCGTAGCCATGTTTCTTTCAGAGATTGATGATTGGCTCCGGTAAGATGGCTTCATATTTTTGAATGACGGTCTCAGGTACCGGTTGGGCGTCAATCGCCTCCGGATAGGTTTCCAAAAAAGTATCGTAAATAGACATTGGAACCGCTCCTTTTTCTATCTAATTCGAAAATATTGATAAATATCTTCAGGGCTAAAACATTATTTAAAATGACTATCCAGTTAAATCGGCGATAATGTAATGAGGGTAACAGTTTTCGCTGGTCTAGCTATGGACCCCTTGCCCCTGTATTAGGGGCAACCACCATTCATAGAAGTCCAAAATCTTATATTCTGTGGAGGCTATGTTTAAATTCTTCTAGTTTTATTTACAACGTAGGACGGTGGTTATCCCTATCCAGGCCAGAACCACGGAAGGTTCAAGATCGGCGGTCCAGGGATGGAATACCGCCGAGGGACAAAGGGTCTGGTTTTAGGCTTACTTTCTTTTCCACCAGCATTTTTTATTAGGAACCTTATCTGAATGGATAATCATTTTATTTTATAAATAAATCCAGCCATTCTCCCTCCGGAAACGGGTTCCATAATCGCCGTTTATTATCCGGATATAATACTTTAGCCACACCGATTGATTTTGCCCTTTCATATATTTGCAAAACCGAATCCCGGTTGGGCATTATGATATCCATTGTTTCAAGCGGGGTGTTATCCGGTAATCTATGATTGGAAATCCACGATTTAATACTGCTGAACAATTCCTCGTCAATACTGCCATCGGGGTTTATAACCATGCTTTTAAAGCCTTTTTTTAAATAATCATTATAAAACGTTAATAAAGAATGAGTTTGCAAGTTAAAATAATCTTCCCGATTGTCGCCCAGTTCGTTCCAGTGATCATCAATTCCCGGACGTAAATTCTCATATAACCATTTCAGCCGTTTGGTAAACATTTCGGCAATTTCAGCATCCGAAGCTGACAGGTCGTCCAAATAGCGGATGATTGTTAAACTTCCCTCATTGCTTCGGCTCCAAGGCGCCGGTAAGTCCGCAGTACGTATCTTATCGATATCGCCATTGAACCCTGATAAATAATCACTACTAGTTGGATCGACAAGGGTATCTCCCAAATAAACAGTATATCCCTCGTCTTCCTTTTGCCGTTCTTCGGCACGCCGATTATAGTAAATGTGATCATAGAAATCGATAATTCCATCATCTAAGAAACTTGACATGACCCGGGCCGGACGGATTCGCTGAAATGGTACTCCCTCCAAGGATATTTTGGTTGGCCCCAAATCTGCTTCTTGACTGTAATCCCGATACAAATCCAAGATAAAACCAATCATATTCTCCAACAGATTTGGGGTGAAATATTTTTCATTAATAATCAGCCTGATTGAAAGCTGCCGGTCCGAGAAAAAATCGATCCCAAGGCTTAAATCTTCTTCAATTTCAACATTACGAATATCTCCCAACTCAAACGATTCCGGTGGGGATTTCTTTAATTGACTCAAGATATCCGGTAACGACGACCGGATTTTCCGGTGAAGTTTGTACCTACCCCAATAGTGAAGGTTTTCCGATAATCCGTATTGTTCTAAAAGAATAAAGAACCGATCCAGGCGATCGGTGATCTGGTGCCAGTTTTCCAAACTTTCATGGAAACAAATGGCCAGATCGCATCTAAGTTTTCTCATTTACAACAACTCCATTCATTCCCGGTATCCTTTCTGATTGTAATTTTGCATTGCATTATGTAATAAAAGTTGATCCATCTTAACCTTCCTCTTAGTTATTTACGTTCTAACCCTAATTTTTCTAAAAACTCATTCACCTCAAAATCGTTCTCTTCGGCTAATTGGAAATATTCTTCAGCTTTTTTCTTAGCATTTTTGGCTTCGATCTCGCCCTGTAGGTACATCACGCCGAGAGTAGCCGCAGCTTTACCGTGACCGTTCCGGGCTGCCCGATCATACCAACACTCCGATTGTTTCACATCAAGTTCAACCCCGCGTCCGGTAGCGTAAAATGCGCCCATATTGTAACAGGCTCTGGTTTGACCTTTCTCAGCCGCTTTTATACACCATTCCAATGCTGCTTCATTATCCTGTTCACATCCCTGGCCGGTAGAGATGAGCACGTACATCTCAAACATGGCATCCGGATTTCCCAGTTCAGCAGCCTTTTGATGATATGTAAAACTTTCTTTGATATTTTTTCGAGTTCCATAACCATTGTAACTCATCAATCCCATTAAATAGTGGGCCTCTCCATCCTTGTCGGGCCCTTTTAACGCTTTTTTGCAATATTCAAATGCTTCCTGATATTCATTGGCTACCCAGTACAAATGCTTAGCTACAGTTATATCCCCTGTTTCCGGATCGCTTAAACCGGCCTTGGCGTAACATTCAAGCGCTTTTCTCCGATTAGCTTTCGTGCCGATTCCATTTTTATAACACTTTCCCAGTTCGAACCAAGCCTCGGTCATCCCGTTTTCAGCGCAAACCCGGTAAGCCTCAAATATATCCTGGTAAGCTTCACACGGCTCGATCCCAATCATAATATCCGTATCAAGACAAGCTGCAGCAATAAATAATTGTTCCGTCAGTTTCTCCACCGGGCCCTCGTTAATAATCCGCTTGATTTTTTCCCGATTTGACATTTTCATTACCTCCATAAATTTTCATTCTTTCTATGGCTTACATGTTCTTATACTCATGCCTCAAATCACCAGATAACTTTGTCTTCCACGGCGCCGGTATCAATTAAGAATTACATATTTTATCCTAAAAATGCAATAACCCGTTGGATTATTTCATCAAAATAAACGGGTTATTTTCGGGTTATTTGGTTTAACCTGCCTCCGGCAAGCCAAAGGCATGAAAAAAAATGCAGTATTTATTCCGCTTTCTTGCCGGATTGAGGTTTAAGTGAAATTGGTTATTATCCTATAAACTCTAAAATATTATATTTCAATTCAAATTTACTATGAGTTTTAGTCTTTTTATAAATATTAGATGCATGTTTTTTAACAGTTTCTATTGAAATACTTAAAACAATAGCTATTTCCTTATAACTTTTGCCTTGGATAAGATGATTCAAAACTTCTTGCTCCCGCAAAGAAAGCCTTTTTTTATGGTAATAATCTTCTAAATCTAAATTTAATCGCCTTGGATTATTCAGTTTTCTTAGAAACAAGGTTTGATTTAAATTTCGGATTGAATTACAAATGAATGGAAATGACATAATTGCTACTTTTAAGTTTTTTTTCATTTGGTTCTTCTCTCCCCTTTCAAACTGAGAAAATTGCATGACTTCTGATTTTAGCTTCGGATCGCAATATATTGATAGACACATCTAGCGATAGTGTTAATTAAACCCCAGCTAACTAATACTTAGTTCTTAGTCATCGGCAGAACTTCCTCAATCATGATCTTTTGAAATAACTCCGGTTCCTCTAAATTCGGAAAATGGGCCGATTTCTCAAACCAGTACATTTTCTTAAAAGGCGCTTGCGCCATATTAAAATACTCTTCAACAAAGGGCGGATATGTATTAATATCTTGGCGCCCTTCCAGAATAATAAAGGGCATTTTATATTCCGGCGCTTGTTTTCGGAAATCAGCGTTACAAATAACTTCCCAGCTGTTATCTCCTACAAACATCATTCCGAGTAAATAGGGAGGCCAATCGAAGATTGTAAATTCACTACTCTTCTGATTTTTAAATACAAAAGGAAGGAATTCTTTATAACCGTAAACTTGCCCACCATAGTATCCAACCCATTTTTTTAAAACCATCATCCCGGGGAAGTATTTATTTTTCTCCTTGAACAACCAATACCCATTCACTTTTTCAAGCTCTGCAACGGCTTTCTGATTACCTTCTTTCTTGGCCAGATCAAGCAGAAATGGATAAGATAAACGGTCACACTCCACCGGGCAAACCGGTTGACCGATATTAATACAGAGTGAATAATCTTCCGGATATCGCGCAGCGGCATACGATGAAAAACCAGCCCCGAATGAATGCCCCATAATAATAATTTTCTCTTTTTTAAGGGTTTTCTTTAAATACTGGGTTAATTCATGGACATCCTGTATTAATTGTGCAGTGTTAATACTTTTAGGAGCGCTGAAAAAGGAATATGATTTACCGCCACCCCGTTGATCCAGATAAACCATAGTATAATAATCTTCAAGCACCGAGTTCATATTCCGCATCATTCCTGTTTCCGATAAGCCGGGACCGGCATGGAGAAAAAGGACTACCGGGTTGTCAATGCTTTTACCCCTAATAAGTATAGCTTGTGAATTGCCGCCAAGTTTAACCCGTCTAAACTCGGCAATACTGCCGGGGAGAACTTTTCCATCGGCTCCTTTAAAGGGCGGAGTATAAACTAAATGTTGTGTAATAATCCCACCAATGATCATAATAAGGATGAATCCAACCAAAACTGAACCTGTAATAAGTAAAATTCCCATGACTTTGCTCCTTAATCTCTTTTTTTCCATAACAAACTCCTTTTAATAGTTAAATATTTTAAAATTGGGTTACTCCGATGGAAGCTCTCCTTTTTTAACCTTTTCGATTATTTCATCAATCCACTCCAGGTTTAGTTTCTGTGAACGAATACCAAGTTCGAGCGTTGCCTTAAAAAACATGTACATTCGTGAATTATTATTCGCCGGATTAAAAAGCTCCGAACTGGACTCCAAAGCTGAAAGGCCAGCCATGGCTGATTTGATTCCCTCACGGATCCTTTTCAAATTAATTAGAATATCTTCATCTGATGATAATTGTCCGGCGAAAAAAAGCTGTAATAATTCTTCATTGCGTTGGTAGTTAGGCGGTATTGGAGAAGCAAGCCATTTTCGGAGTTCTTCTTTTCCCGCTTTAGTGAGTTCATACACTTTTTTATTGGGACGGCCATCCTGAAGAATTGTTTTTGATACCGTCAATCCTTGTTTGGTGGTTTCCGATAGAGTCCGGTATATTTGGGCTTGATCAGCATTCCAGATATAACGGATCGATTGATTAAAGTTGGCTTTTATCTCATAACCGGTTTGCGGCTTAAAGGAAAGTAGCCCGAGAATTGCATGTTTTAAAGACATAAGGTACTCCTTATTATTTATATATGTAATATCATATATATGATTTATCATATATTACCTATAAAAAAAAGTCAAGCTGGTTTTTAAGGAAACGCTGATTAATCCGATTTTGTGCGAGCAAATATGCGGTATTAGGCATTTTACGAAGCACAAAATCGTCACTTATTCAATTAATCAGCGCTTCCTTAAGTGTTTATAAAACTATAAATCAATTTCCACATCAACATTAGTCCTATTACAAAGATAATCCCAAATATTATAAATATTCTATTGGTCATTGTCTTCACCTCAAGCAAACTCATTCATATTTTATAGCTTCAATAATATTAATTTTCGATGAATTCAAAGCCGGACCGACTGAAGCCAAGACGGTAATTATAACCCCAGCGCTAAATGCAAACAGGTATTCCCTAAGGGAATAATGAATCGGAGTAATCTGATTTATCGTTTTCATGAAAAACGGTATTAGAAAAACAAGTAAAGACCCGGCCAATATTCCGGCAGAACCGCCAATTATCCCTCCGGATAATGATTCAATAAAAATCATCTTCAAAGTTTGCCGCTTGCTCATTCCGACCGAACGCATCATCGCCAGCGACCGTTTTCGCTCGATAAAAGAGATCAGCAGATTATTAAAAATCCCGAAGATCCCAATGATTAAGGTCATCAGCGAAAAACCTCGTAAAACAAGAAAGACTTGTTCTTCGGCTTTGGCTTCATCGGTATGGATTTGCTTCATAGTTTGAACCCAGGGCCGGTAGCGTTCGAATTTTTTTTGAATATTGTTAACCACTAGCTCCGGATCCATGGAGGTTTTAATGTAAATATCAGCATAATAACGGATCCCCATGTCCAATTTCAAATACTTCTCAGCGATCAAAGCGTGACTGCCCCCCCACATCAGCGAGTTAAAAAATCCAACCACCCGGTAAACCCGGTTGCCTCTTTTCATCCTCAATGATAAAAAATCACCTTTATTAACCTCCAATTTATCTTTCAAAATAAAAGAAATTATGATATTACGGTCATTATCAAGCTGCCGGATTGTTTTTTTCGGGTCTTCATCAATATTAACATTCCAAAAATCAAGATACCGGAGAGTATTGATCCCTTGGAGCAGATTAATCCTTTCTTTAGTTCCTTCAATATCGACCAGAGGCGCCGAATATATACCGTAAATATCCTTGACACCGTCAATGGATTGGAGAATTCCTTCCAGTCTACGGTCTGCCTGCGGGAACCATCCCATCCAAACTTCAAAATCAGCGTCTTTAAAGAGATTAGCCACTTCGGTAATTACACTGAAACTGATGGTGTTAATCATTAAAAGACTGGAAATTCCAATCGCCAGTAAGGAAATATTATTAAGGATACTTTGGTTTTCCCGTAAATTTTTGGCCGCCAATACTCCCTCATTCCCCAGAAAATAGGTGTAAACCCTTTCAAACAATTTTACAAACCAAGCAGTTAAAAAAGGCGCCAGCATGATTATTGATAATACCGCCAACACCATACAAATAATATCAATATAAAGAGCCCATGGTTTCGGAGCCAGCATTGGCGCAACAATGGTAAAAACAAGAGAAATACCACCGGTTATCAGCCGGAACGGACTTTTCCGCCGCGGTTTTTCCATTGAGTTCAACACAATATCTTTTAACGGGATTTTGGAGATCCGGATAATCGGAACCACCGAACTAAGTAAAGGTAAACCTAACGCCAGCAGAAAAGCGCCAAATAATTGCAATGATGTAAATTGAATGGAAGACTTGACCCCCGTAAGCCAATCGGGAGTCATTAAAACCATCATTAAATAAAGAATAGCCAATCCTAAAATACAACCGGCTATTCCGCCGATAATGCCGTAAAAAAGGCTTTCCATGAATAAAACCAAATTAGTCATTCGCCGGGTGGCTCCGATACTTCTAAAAGTCCCGATTACCGGCAGCCGTTCCCGGGTAATTACTTTAAATGATGAGTAAATGATAAAAACACTCATGAACAAAACCAACACTACCATAATCAAGAATGGGGTGGTTACCGATTGGGTATATCGCCGAAGCTCAGAACGGGAAAGCGGTTCACGAACCGTATAACGCCTGTATTCTCTGGCTAAATCATTGATGGCCTCTTCGATCCGGGCCGGATCTTTTAATTTAAAGTAAATTACCGATACGGAACCTGGGGCTGATAATATGCAGGCCATTGTCTTCAGAGGAATAACGGCGGTATGGGACCGGCCGTCTTCTTGAAACAATCCAAATGGCTGTGCAATACCCACCACTTTAAAACGGTGTTTGGTCTCCCCCAACAGCAGTTCAATATTGTCACCGGTTTGGAAATTGCACTCTTCAGCCAGTTTCTTGCTGACAATGATTTTATTACCGGTGAATGGTTGCAACTCTCTTTCTTTTCCGAGCACAAAAGGGTTTATCTTTTGTAAGTCCGCCAGATTATAAGCTTTGACATCGATATTGACGGTTTCTTTTCTATTTTTATAGGCCCAGCCGACCTCAATTGTACCGATAACATACTCAAAGCGTTTCCGTAGTTTCTCCATTCTGTGTATCCGGAAAAGCCAATTGGGTGATTTCTCATTGGGCCAGATAACTATCTCTGCTGTTCCAAAATATTTTTTCATACGTTGCATAAAAGTTTGCTCCAACGTATTGGAAAGAGCGGTTGAGGCGAAGAAAAGAGCTGCTGAAAGACTAATCGCAAAAAGGATTAGGAATGTTCGGAACTTCTTATCAATGATATTTCTGATAATAAAATGAATGATTATCCTCATAAATAAATACCCCGGTTAAGTGAGTGTATATTCATCTTGATATTTTTGCCGGAAAATTACAATTACCCGAACAATGAATTTGGAGTAAAAAAAGGGGTATTTATGGGGTATAGTAGTTATAGATTAATCAATAAGAACTATAAACTCCCCTAACAAATAAAATAACCCGGGGTTTGGCCACGGGTTAAATAAATTAGTCCTAAATAGTTTCTGTTTATCAAAGTATTGACAATAGTTATTTAAGATTATTCCAAAACTTATGTCTAAGTTCGGATTTACTGGTAGTACCGGTTTTTCGATAAATATTGGAGGCATGTTTCTTAACTGTTTCCACGGATATATTCAGCTTATCGGCTATTTCTTTATAACTTTTGCCTCGGATTAGGTATTCAAAGACCTCCTGTTCTCGGAAGGATAAACCTCTCTCTATAAAATATCTCTCTTTATTGTTTTGGTCAATTTCATTAAAATTGAAATATTTTGAAATAAGTGATTTTCGCAGAAAAAGAATTCTAGTTGTTTTTTTGATAAATCTGCCGAGGAATGAAAAACAATTCTTAATTTTACAAATAACTATACCAACTATGAAAAAGATAACAAGCCCAACTATAAGTAATGGATAATTAGTTGCCTTTGCAGTGTAAATTTTCGCATCTCCATTACTTAGATTAAAGAAATTAATCCCATAAATACAATCTGCCTGGTAAAATACCTTAGCTACCTGGAGATCCATAAAAACCTGGGGAATCTGGCCTGCTTTTTGGGGAGAATCATACCAATCCGTCTGAGACAGGATTAATGAAGCAATAGTTGGCACTTTTTTATACATATCAAGCCAGTCCTTGGCGGAAGCGCCAGGGAAATTACGAGGTATTGGCCCGATACCTATTTTAAACGCCGGGCTCTCAAACTGATAAAATGAATACCACATTTTCCATACGCTGTCATCGGCATCTTTGGGTCTTCCCGTACTATCGCGCAGTCCGATTGTACGCAATGGATGAAAAGAACCGGTATTTTTAAAGTCGTGCATCATTGTCCAGGTAACAAACTCGACCTTATGGGAGTCTTTCAAAGAGTTGATTAGATGGGCAAATTTATCGATAAAATGAACCTGTGAGAGATAGGAATTGTTTTCACCGGTTATTGGAATCAGATTCTCCGAATTCCAACCAATTTCTGAAAAAGCAATTTTCTTATCCCGAAGATTAGCCGGTACATTATTATAGATACTAGAGTAATAATCAGCCGGGAGCTCCTCCGGAGTTGGGTATTCCACTTCCGGAAATGAGGTAAAAACCAGTAAATCCAATTTCCCGTCAAACTTTTTAAGGATCTCCCATTGTGATTTTCCCGGATAACCTATGGCAGCACCCAAACCTTTCATATTTTCCAATTGAAAGGTTACAAACACTTTGGTATATGTATATTTGGGATTGCTTTTAATAGTGTCGTAAATATCTTTATAAACTTCCACAAAACGGTCGAAATCTTCCGGGTGGTATTGATAATAAACGTTAACTCCAATCCCCAGCGCTAGATAATTTGGATTAAAAGTATCGCAGATTCTTAAGGCGACTTGTTTATACTTGAGTTTAGCCGTTTGATTAGTCCAATCATTGGCCGGTATTGGCCAAGCAGCCTTAGAAGGGATTGCAGCAATTAAAATAAAAAAGGTGATTATTAAGATTACCCGAAATGAAAATAAATATCTTTTCAAAACTTTCCCTCTGATTATGTTAATTTAATCTGTATTTTAACACATTTTCCAAGATATTAAAAGAAAAATGGTTCCCGAATTATATGCAATTGTATTATTCGGGAACCACATTTATTACTATAATTTATAGATTAATTAGGAAGCCAGGAACGGAATTATCTTATCAGATATATTAACCAATACATGCCCCATTTCCGTAATAACCTCAGTCTGCAACTGCGGAACCAACTTTTGTAACCGGGCGTCAATATCCTTGATCGACCGTATTGCATCCTCCTTACCACCCATTAATAATACCGGCATATTTAAACGGGACAATTCATCATCTTTAAAAATAACCTCTTTTTCAATGCGGGGTTTAAAATGAGTCATAATAGCATTCATAAATTTGACTGCTTCCGGATGAATAACCTGTTTTCCAAAGACAATTTGATTAAGCTTTTTGGCTCCCCACTTACCAAAAAAAGATAATCCAATGGCACTTAAGATAAAAGAAGCCCGTGTTGGTACTACACCAGCAGGTGTCAATAATACTAATTTGGCAACCCGCTCCGGTCGGTAGGTGGCAAATCTTAAGGCCGTCCATCCCCCTTGGGAGAGGCCAAGCATAGATACTTTATCCAATCCCAATCTATTTAAAAGGTCCTCCAGCCACTCGGCAAAATCAAGTCCTTGATATGAAGGACGATTCGGTGAACTTTTACCTGGTTCACCCGGTATATCTACCAAGAATACCCGGAAATCCCGGCTATATTCAGCGGTATCACCTACCCAGGAGACGGCATTAGATGATGCTCCATGCAACAAAACTAAAGGTGGCGCTTGTTTCTTGCCACAACTAATTACAAAAGTATCACCATGCCGAGTCGGTACGGTTCCCGCTTCGTAAGGGACCGGCCAATTTCTTAGTACATTATCATATAAATCCATAATCTCCTTTTCTCCAGCGGCGGATTTATAAAGTGAACCCATTTTCATTACAGAAACCTCCATATTTATGTTTATTTGTTACCATAAATCTGTTCACGAACAGCTTGGGCCAAGTTATCTTCTCGTTTGACCAAACCCTCGCCTTTTTCAAACCGGGTAAACCTAATAATTTTGATTTCCCCACCCAATTTCCCGGACATATTCTGAAGATAATCGGCGATTGTCATGTCTTCATTCTTGATCCATACTTGTTCCAGCAAACACTTTTCTTTAATATATTTAGCAATTTTCCCTGTAGCAATTTTGTCGGCAATTGTTTCCGGTTTGCCATCATCTATGGCTTGTTTTCGATAAGCTTCAGTCTCATTAACAAGGAGTTCCGGATTAATATCCTCTCTACCTATAAATAAGGGATTAGTGGCTGCAATCTGCATGGCAATTTCCTTCCCGATACCAGCTAGCGCCGAATTATCTCTACCAGGAGCCATCTCCAATAAAACTCCGATACGGCCACCGTGAATATAATTCAGAATATATCCATTTTCTGTTCTATAAGAGACAAATCTTCGTAAAGTAATATTCTCCCGTAACTTTGCCACTAAGGATGTTAATGCATCTTGGATTGTTATATTTTCACCAGCCAGATATTTTTCTGCTGTAAAATCAGGCACAATATGAGTAGTGGTAGTAACCGCTTGCTTGGCTAAGTTATCAGCTAACTTAACAAATTCTTCATTAATAGCCACAAAGTCGGTTTCACAATTTAATTCAATTATAGCTCCAGCTTTATGATCTTTAGAAATATGGCCACTGACTAATCCTTCGGCGGTAACCCGCTCCACTTTTTTGGCGGCGATGGTCATCCCTTTTTCTTTAAGGATAGTAATGGCTTTTTCCAGATCCCCATTGGTTTCCATCAAGGTATCCCGGCAATTCATTATGCCGGCGCCGGTTTTTACTCGCAGTTCAATAATCATGCTTTGGGTAATCATTATTTATTCCTCACTTGTATATCAATTAGTGGTTTTATTTATCTCTCTTCTCTACAATCGCTGTTAGGCACTCAAGGATATTACTTATAAACTTGGGGCTTCCCCACAAAATATAACGGGCTTTTAATTCATTCTTAAAAAAAACATGATCGCAACGAGAGCCTCCGTATGAAGGATCTTTACAGTTCATTACGGCAAATAGCGTGTTGGTGATTCTGACTGCTTCATCGGTATCTGCTACATAAACATCAACAACTGTAGAAACCTGAACTTTAAGCTTGACAGAATTATCACTCTGATTTATGGGAATTTCCATAATGTTTTCTTCATTGGTCTCGGTTTCCGGTTTAATCGGCTTACCGGTATTCATTAACTCCTGTAAGTCCTCCCGGGTAATCCGCCACTGTTTGCCGATTTTTCCTGCTTTAAGCTTTCCTTCTTGTATAAACCGCCTGACTGTTTTGGGATGTAAGTCAAGTTCAGCGGCAACTTGTTCCACTGTTAAAATGTTACTATCCATATCAACGACTCCTGAATTTAATAATTGAATTTTATAGGATACCAAGGAATATGTCAAGGTATTTTATTGTACTTTAAGGAATATTGTAGGAAATATGTCTCTAAACCAAATTCTAGGGCTTTCATAAGGAAGATATATTGGAAGCGGAAATGATTTTTCCGCTTCTACCTATAAAATGCTATTGATGCTTGTCAGATAGTATGAAGTAAATTTTTATCCTCAGCATTTGCATTTTTAAAGCCAAATGCAAATGTAATTTAAAAAAGAATTTTCTTCATACTATTACAGCGGAAATAAGTTAATTTAAATTCATTAATTTAACAACACATTCAGCTTTAAGAATGAGTTGATATGATAGATATTTAAATTAACTTATATACCCAGCCTTATTTTCATACTTTCTGGTGTGCAGCGGATGCTGGCGTGGACGACTACCTAATAATTCTGGGTAAATGTCATTTTTTCGTACGTAAAGAGTATGGGAGAAGATTATTACCGAGTATCTCTTGAATGGAGCTGTTGCTTATGCCAAGAAAATAAAGCAGAAGCAACTCTCTGTAAAAAAACAAAACAACCCATCAAATTTGTGGGTTGTTTATTTTTTTCTTGACCAAGTTACTATCTTTTGATACAAATGCACATCTCTCAAAAAATCATTTCATGATTGGCCTTATGCATCACTCCCGTCAAGGACATTTTTTCGCCAAAGTTATTTTTCATTGTCAGTTTCCAGAAACCTCTTAAACCCTTTGGAATAAACTAGTTCGCCAGTAACCGTCACCCATAGGGCTTCGACACCGTTAAGACCTTCGATTAACTTCTTGCCCATTTCAAGGGGCATAACAAATACGGCGGTGGACAACGAATCGGCAACACCGGAGTCGCGGCATATTATTGTAACATCCGTAAAATTCGACGCAGGCATCAGGGTACTTGGGTCGATGATATGGTTGTACCTTGTTCCGTTTACAGTGTAATACCGCTCATATGAGCCGCTTGACACTACGGAATATCCCGATATCAGTACACTGAACAGCTCGATTTCCTTGCTCTCCTTATCCGGGTTTTTTATCCCAACATTCCAGGGCACTATCCTGTTTTTGCCCGGCTTACCGCCTATAGACCGGACATTGCCGCCTACGCTGAGCAGAAGAGAAGAGATACCTTGGTCTTCAAAATAGCGGGCTGTCAACTCAGCGGCGTAGCCTTTGGCTACCGCCCCTACGTCAAGGCTCATCTCGGGGTCTGATAGGCATACTGTCGAGGTTTTCATATCGATTATAATGTCCTCGATATTAGTATGCCGGGCGGCTTGCTCAAGCAGCTCCCGCGGAGGTATTTCGGCTTTAAGCGGGTCTGATATGCCTTTTTCCCTATACTCATGCCATATCCTGAGTACCGATCCCATAGCAATGTTTGTCTTACCGTCAGTCAGATAATACTGTTTTTTAGCAAAAACCAGCATGGAGATAAGTTCCCTATCAACCTTTACCGGAGCTTTGCCTGCGTTGTCATTGATGGTTTTGATGTTGTTGATACCCTCGTAGTTATGATAGATATCGAATAGCCTGTGATACTCCGTGAGCTTGTCCTTTATCCGTCCGACGAGGGTGGTAAATTCCTCTTTGTTTTCCGAATAGCCCACGACATTAGTCACGGTATCGAATACCCCTAAAAACTCAGCCTGATATTTTGTTGTCTTTTTTGCGCATCCTGATGGGATTATAAGCAAAACGGCCAACAAAGAGATGATTAATTGTTTCATATTTCATGTTCCTTTATGCACAGATTACCTAGTACAGGCATTAAGTAAACACTATCTCGAATCTTAGTTTAACATATGTAAAAAAGTTCTTAGTAAAAATTCACATCCTAACTACCGGATGTGAATAGCAATATTATTGGGCTTTTTTCAACATGAGGGATTTTCAAAATTATGAAATTTTACATTTAAATACAATATATTGATAGATACATCTGGGTTGCTCACTATATATTGCATTTATAACTTAATTATGATAATTTTGAAACTCCCTTAACATATGAATTAGGAAAATATGTCGCAATAATCCATGCTTATCCATGAAACTTATTACGACATATTTAGAGGACTCAAGGCAACTCAAAAATTGTTATCATTTCGCCGCAGCTTTAGCCAGGGCTTCTTTCAAGTCTGTGATGCCGATGGTCACCGACGCCAAGAGATCACTGCCGGTCGCTTGTCCTTTATCGTTTACAGCAATATCGGCTACCTCAGCCGGTGTTTTACCGGTTACATATTTGGCGAAGGCCGCCGCCTGCTCATTCCACTCTTTCCCTAATTTAGAGACCTTTTTCATTCCATATTCTTCGCCAAGCTCGTTCTTGGTTTTCACCCGAACTTTAAGATCAGTTATGATCTTGCCGGACGTGTTGAAATTGATTCTGCCCTGACTAGCGTCAATGAGGCAACTGCTTATCTTGCCTTTGGAATCTTGGGTAATGGCTACATAGGTGGAATAGCCCTCAGCCAGGCCTGGTTTTTCACCGGCGTTGACAGAGTGTTTCATATTGGTCATTATCCCTAGTCCCAGCTTATCGGAGGACGATGCTCCAAGATCCTGCGCCTGAGCGGCGGCTTTTTCGACTGCTTCGATAAATTCGCCAATAGAGATGGTCACCGAGGTTTTGAGATCGGAACCAATAGCATGTTTGCTTTCGTCCACCGCAATCGTCTTTACCTCGTCGACTGTCTTGCCTTCCACATATTTGGCAAATTCTGCCGCCTGCTCGTTCCATTCCTTTCCGATTTTGGAGGCTTTTTTCATTCCGTAGTCTTCGCCGCGTTCGTCTTTGGTCAGGAACTTGGTATCCGTCGGAGTAATAAGCTTACCGGACGCATCAAAGTTTATCTTGCTCTGGACCGAGTCGATAACGCACTTGATTATCTTGCCGCTTCCGTCGACCATTACCGCAGCAACTGTCGAATCGGTTTCCGCTAGGCCCGGCTTTACGCCGGCGTCAGTGGACTTATTCACGGTCGTAATCACCGCCAGGCCGGTCTTGACTCCCTTAGACCCGCCGCAGCCGGTGAAAAACGCGGAAACGAGTAAAAACATTAGTACTACTGCAGTCAACTTTCTCATTTTAATTTTTGCCTCCTTTTAGTATAAGGTTTTTATTCGGATCAATCCCTCATTAGCGCAGGTTACTTCCGCCAATGCGAGAAGAAGCCCTTTGTAGCAACATAGAAAAATGATTTCTCTGTGTCTCCGTTTCTCTGTGGCTAAATCATTATTGGCCATGGAGTCGTCCACGCCAGCTTCCTCTGCGCACCTGAAAGGAATTACATTTGCATTTGGCTTTAAAAATGCAAATGCTGAGGATAAAAATTTACTTCATACTATCAAACCTCGATAGCATTTCCCATAATAGACACAGAGTTAAAAACTTGTTTTCATACTTTCAATTGCCGCGACGAGCTGACGTGGCCCTTATTGGATAATCAAGTCCGGACCCTCATGTTCTTTCTCCTCTGAAACGATTTTCAGCACTATCTTGTTGGGAAGGCAGGCGGCAAACTGGCCGACATACTTTAGCCTACCCGAACGAATACAAATCTTGTCGGGGCAATCGGACTTGGTAAAAGCGATGCTTCCGTCAGCGTATTGATGAAAAACCACCTTGGGCTGTCCGGGTATGGATAACGAACCTTCTTTGGCAGTTGAAAGTTTTATCCGGTAAACCAGCACGGAATCATGATATATCTCGGCATATACCCCTTTTTCCGCCAAAAAATACCTATTCAAAAAGAAAAACATTAGAGCCGCAACGACAAGGACTGCGATTAATACTATATCCGCTTTTCTCATATATTTCATCGGGGACCCCAGCCCGGCAGCAAGCTTCCTAGAAAAATCAGCAAGGCATGCATTATGATTATGATTAGAAAGTTTTTGATCGAGACTATGAAAGTCTCTTCCTTAATCTGTTTTTCAAAAAACAGCTTTATATTTTTCTGTACCGGGATTAGCGTGATTAATAATATAAAGCTGAGCGGCGAAAGGAAGCCCGCAACCACCATCAAGATCACCGACAGATATGCCGTGTAGTAAAGTGCGGCAAAAAGCCACAGGGATTTTTTTCCTAAATAATAGGCAAGCGTGTACCTGTTTACCGCTACATCGCGCTTAACATCACATATATTGTTGGCCAGCATGATATTGGCGGTAAGGCAGCAGGGAACAGCGGACAACATTAGGAGCCCGACGATGGACCTGATATCCAGAATCATGGACAGCTTCCAATCAATCAAAATATACGAAAAAAGCCCGCCTTTGGGAACATTTATATACATCAGGATAGCCGGAATTAACAGTCCGTAAAAGCAACCGGAAACTATTTCGCCGTATGGCCCGTGGGAGATGGGGATGGGGCCATAGGAATAAATTATACCGAAAAAGAAACAGATAACGCCTAGGAGTAAAACAGCCGGATCAGTCAGATAAACGAGCAAGAGCCCAAAAAAGACGCTTACCGCAAACAAGATAAGCAATATCGCCATGGCCGTAGGCCGATTAAACTGGAGCGTCTGATGATTTTTTTTCGTATCGTAATAATTGTTTACCGAAGTGGCGGTAAGGTCGAAGCAAAACATGCCGAGAAAAAACACCACTGTTTTGAGGGGATCAATCCCGTAGCCGGACGAATATAGATAAGCAAGCCCCATCAGAAACGTTAATACGCTGGTTATTTTGGTTTTTATCTCGACATAGCTCAAGGTTCTCTTTACGATACCCATCGGAGAGGTTGCGCTTGTTATTTTGGTTTCGATACCCATCAGCACCGTTTCCTTTCAAACGCTTTAACATCTTTTCGCAAAACATATGATGCTAATAATGTCGTTACATTTAAAAAGCGGCAGCCTTGTCAAGCAACAGCTCCAGCTTGGTCTTTTTGCTTTCGGAACTCAGCGAGGATATGATTTTTTTCGCCTTCGATCGGCGATTCCTGATCTTGGACTGCGTATATTCAAGCCCACCCGCTGATATAACGGCAGCCTTCAGCTCCTGCTCCGATAAGCCGTTTTCTATTTTTAATCGAAGCGTTTTATCGGCTTTCAGCGCATAAATTAGCGGCAGTGTAACGACACCGCGGCTGCAATCGGTAAGTACGGGCTTCTTTGCCTTTTTTTTCGAAGCTATGAAGTCCAGGCAGTCGTCGACAAGCTGGAAAAGCATCCCTAGCTGTTTGCCTATCTCTATATAGGCATTCTTAGTTTCCAGTGGCTCATCGGATAGAAAGAAGCCCGCGTGGAAGGAGGCCTGAAACAGCGCCGCCGTTTTTCCGGATATTATCCTGAAATACTCACGCTCAGTAAGGTCGAGATTCCCGATATTACCTAATTCCCTAATCTCACCAAGGCAGATCTCCGTAAGATATGAAGGCAGAATACCGTCTACTTTATCCCTGTCCGATTCCCGGGGTGATACCGACGAAGCAATGTCAAAAGCAAGGCAGAACAGATAATCCCCACAGAGGACCGCTGTTTTTTTGCCGAATTTCACATGCAAGGCGTCTATGCCCCGGCGCATATCGGCGTCGTCGATGATGTCGTCATGAATAAGTGTGGCAAGATGCAGCAACTCGACGGCAACGGCGGCATTTATCGCGTCATGCCTAATAAGACCGTCACTGCCTATGGAGCAGGCAAGTAAAGCCCGTGCGCGTATTCCTTTCCCGTTTCCTGTGGCAAGATGCGAAGTCTGGACTCTGATCAGAGGTGGAGCATTCTTTAGGTGTTTTCTGACCTCCAACTCCGTTAGACGCAGAGCTTCGTCATATTCAAGCCTGTTCATGGAAGGACCGGGCTCGCTAATATATGCCAAATTCGATTTGTTAGTCATGATAGATATATAACCGCCTTACCCAACCCAACCGCTTCCAACCTTTTTTCAGGAGCGGTGTAGTGTAATAGTCCAGGCCGAATATACTGCCTGCTCCCCAGAGCATAGCTATTGCCGCCACTAGCATCCAAAAGCTTGACATGTATAAGCCCGTAGAGGCAATGAATATGCACAGCAGTACTATTGATAACGCTCCAGCCAGTGGGGTAAATAGCCCCCCGATAAGCGCAAGTGCGATTACTATCTCGGCAGCGACAATGAATATCTGCATTACCATCTGGACCCAGTTAAAAGGCATGATGTAGGTATTTATAAACCAGTTCATAACGGGGATATCCAGCTTGAAAGCGAAGTCGGCGAGAGTAGACTGGGCTAGCGCCTTACCGCTTACGAATATTACCTTGAAAATACCAAGGATATCCCAATTCATAATAACTGTCCCGGCGGAGGCGACAGCGTGTGAGGCTGATGGTGCTGCTCCGGTCGCGCTAGTCACTGCGTCGGATGCCGAGGCGGCGGTATTTGTTGCTGTAGAAACGGTATCGGAGGTGTTGCCCAACAGAGAAGCAAACCAAGCATTTGCCCCGCCAAAAAAGTCTTTGAGTTTGGGGGATACGAACCAGCCATCCCCTATTTTCATAATTCCTTCGAATAGCCATACGATACCCAGCCAGAGGCGGAGCGGAACCAGAAGAAAACTTGGCGTCCGGTTACTCAGATGCCCTCCGACAAAGCTCCGTTTATTGCGGATGGTGAAAAATTCATGCTTGAGATAGCTGGATACCTTGTTCCAGCCGAGCACTTGGAGAAAATAGACAATATTTATAAAGTGCTTGGTAAACATGGCTAAAAAGGACGGAAGGTTTATCATTAACCCGGGCAATCCTACCCTGGCAACCGCGTATCTTCCGCCGAGGCTTACCATGACCCCGTGAAATTGGGGTCTATACTCTTTGAGTTTGCCTTTACCCGTTATGGATACATATATGTTATGCGCCACGTTATCAGCGCTTAGCTCGCAGTTTTCCACCATTTGAGGCACAGGCTCGGACTGGCCCTCGGGAATGCAATTTAGGCTATCTCCGGCAACATAAAAACTCTCGTTGTCAGTACACCTTAGGTATTTATCCGTATTCAACCTACCCCGGCGGTCGCAGGCCGCTGTCTCCCCGGCCTTGGTGGTCACACAAGCGCATTCTATACCTCCCACCCAAATTACGGTACCGGTAGCATGCCGGCTTGACTTTTCTTCATGGCTCAAGTCGATGTAATCCGCACCGATCTCGACGACCCGTGTGTTAAGCAGCATGCCTACGCCCATCTTTTCAAGGCGGCGCTGTATTTTTACCGACAGCTTTTCCGGAAGGGTAGGGACGACGCGGGGAAGTAAGTCTACATTAAATAGAGATACTTCTTTCCTGTCTAATTCGAACCTGTCGCATAATATAGGTACATATTCGGCAAGCTCGCCGGCCATTTCGACTCCTGTCAAACCTGCGCCGACGACATGAAATGTAAGTAGCCTGCGTTTTTCAAATTCGTCGGTTTCCGAAGCAGCCTGCCTAAAGCGTTCAAGTATGTGCTCCCTGAGCTTGATAGAGTCTTCATAAGACCATAAGGATAAGGAATGTTCTTTCGCTCCCGGGATGCCGAAATAAGTCGGACGCGAACCTGCCGCCATTACCAAATAGTCATATTCATAAGACCCGTTTCTTCCGACGACGGTTTTTTTGGTGAAATCGACGGACTTCACAAAGTCCTGGATAAATTGTACTTTTCGGCCTGCAAAGATCTTTCTAAAACTTATTCTGATGCTGTCCTCTTCAACCCTTCCCGCGGCGACTTCATGCAGCTCCGTAAGCATTGTATGAAACGGGTTTTTATCGATAATGGTTACCGATGTACCGGCGTCCTTTTTAAATTTCTTGGCAAGTTTCTTTGCCGTAAGTACGCCTGCGTAGCCCCCTCCGATTACAACTATCTTATTCATTTTTCTTATCAATCCTTTCGAAATGATCGCTATTTTACCGCAGAGTCGTCCACACCAATTTCCAATTGGCCCAAGCGAAATTATGAAAATAGATTGGCGTGGATCGACAAGCATCGATAGAATTTTCTAGATAGAGCAGCATATTTATTAGTGAAAAATATCACAATACTATTATAGTATGGACATATATATAAGTCAATGTAATAGCCCTGATACATAAAAGTTCTGCAGTCTTACGTGATTCAATTCTCCAGTTTATTTTAATGTTCCAACCATAACACCGCCGCACTAAGCAAGACCAAACTAATTATCGCCGAAACATCGGGTTTGGATACTTTAAACTGAAAATCATCCAAATACGCGCAATCAGTTTCATCAATCAATTTTTGAATCCGCTCAATCTCTTGAAATGACTGTAAAATTTGTGATACAATAACATTTGCCATCCCATTTATTTTACTCTTCAAACTCCGGCGTTTTACCGTTCCGGCCGAATCGCGCCACTGGGCAATTGTATCACGGCTGCGCTTGATTACACTGGGAAGTTCCGTCCGGATACAGATTAAAATCTTTAAATAGTCTATCACCGGCGCCCCACACCTTTTAACCGGTGTAAGCAGCCTGTTCAACATACCAACGATTAATCCAAAAGGAGTGGAATATAGATATATACTACCGATATGTCCCAATAAAATTAAACGGCCAAATTTCAAAACAATCGCCGGAAAATTAATACTCCCAAATGAAAAACCGCCTGGATTAAACAGAGCGCTGCAGATAGAAAAAATTAATCCGAACAGATAGGGGACAATCAAGGCAATTGATAAATAAAGCAGATTACGCAAGAGAATCCGGAAAGAAAGTCCTGAAAGAAAGGTTACCAGGAGGATATATAACAAAATAACTGCCAAACTGAGCGGCATTATACTCCAGAAAAGGAGTGCTGTTAAGATTATAACCAAACCTGCTTTGACACCTGGGTCCATTGCGGTTAAGAACTGATTTTTTTGGGGCTTAATGTTTCCGATAACAGACACACCTTTCTTTTAGGCCCACTCAGAATTTTTACAAATCTTCTAAAAATCCTCTCTTTTTAAGCTCACCAACGACCAATTGGCAGATACTTCCAGTAAAAAAACCGGTAATCACCGCGGCAATCGCCAGAACCGGCAAATAATAAAGGATTAGAGCTTCATGGAGCAGCCAGGAGGCAACTGCCATTTGTCCGGTGTTATGAATTATTGCGCCGGCAATGCTAATCCCCTTGATACTAAAAACATCCGGCAGCTTTTTATAGAGAAACCACATCAATACAGCGCTTAACAACCCGCCGGTCAGCCCGAATACCAACGCAAACAAACCTTTGGTTAAGAATGTGACTGCAATGGATCGTAACGCCACAATAATTAAAGCGCTTTTCAGGTCCAAAAAAACTATGGCTAGTATGGTCAATATATTAGCCAAGCCCAGTTTCACTCCAGGAACTGGAATCGGTAGCGGTAGCAATGCTTCCAAAAAGGAAATAACAATCGCATTGCAGACTAAAATGATCAGGACAGCCTGTCGTTTGGTATTGTTCAACGGTTTCACCTTTTAGAAAACAGGTTTTTTAGACATAAAATAAAATAAGGGCCCCCGAAACCTCGGAAACCCGCATCATTCTTATGGTGGACCTGAAGGGAATCGAACCCTTGACCTCTTGAATGCCATTCATAAATAGTATTTCTAAGGTAGTTTAACCTTGTATTATCTAGTTTATTATACTATTGATTTTAAATGGTTTCAACCGTTTTTTTTGTCCCAATAAATCCCAAATTGTATAATCTAATCTTATCTTTTTTTATCGTATTTGTTGAAAAAACTGTTGAAAAAATATGAGTTATTTTTTTATACAATCCGCTATTAAATCGCCATAAACATGCGCTGCTTCTTCTTGCATCTCTGAATCAGAATGACCGTAAACATCAAAAAAGGTTTTACTCGAAGCATGCCCGGTAAACTTCATCAATGTTTTATAATCAATCTTTTTCTTTAGGCCAAGAGTAACAAAACTGTGCCGTAAATCATGGAAACGGTAATGTTCAAGACCGGCCTTTTTAAGTAAAAATTGAAAATGCCGGGTGAAGTTTCGCGGATCAATCGGTTTCCCTTCTTCGGTAGAAAATATTAAACCGGTTCCATCTAATTTTACTACTTTCCGGGCTTCCATGTGCTGTTTTAAAATGCCAATTACTCTATCATCTAAGGTTATAACCCGTTTAGAGCTTTTTGTTTTTGGTTCTTTGAAGTACAAACCTTTTTTACCTCTCACCAACTGGCGCCGGATATTTAATTGTTTTGTCTCAAAATTAATATCCTGGTCCTGTAAACCGAGTATTTCGCCGCGCCGTAATCCACTATGTAATTCAAGGTAAAAGGCTGCAAATAACGGGCTTTTATGATGGTTATTTAACTCACAGTTCTTTACTGTTTCTAAAAACTGGCCGATCTCCTTAACTGACATTGTTTTCATTTCCGGCTTATCATATTTGGGTAGTTTTTTCTTCATTCCTTCGGCTGCATTAAAAGCGACTAGCGGCGGTTGTTCTTCTAAGGCATCAGATAAGGCTTTGTGAATAGTTGTATAAATATATCTTACTGTACGGGCTGAAAGCCTTTTTCCGTCTTTGTTAACCTCATTTTGTTTTCTATTTATCAGCCTTAAAATATCTTTAGAAGTGAGATCACTTAATTTTATATTGCCTATATTTGGAACAATATGGACCCTAACCTTATCTTCATAACCATTCCAAGTATTTTCTGATATTGGTCCTTTTACCCCTGCCGCCCAATCGACTTTCATTCCATCAAGCCAATCATTAAGATATTTTTCCAAAGTAATTTTTGAAGGATCTTTAAAATTCTTTTCATCAACCTGCACTAAGGCCTTTTTCATTTTTTTAGCGACTTCGCCCCGGCTCTTTCCGGAATAAGTTTTCCGTTTTAGTTTGCCGTTTTCATATCCGACAGTGACAGAAGCCATCCAGTAGATATATTCTTTGCCGTTTTTAATTACTTTACGTTCTATAATTGATCCTTCGTTATTACCGCGCCGGTCTTTAGCCATTATTTCGCCCCCTTAAAACAAGCTTCAAGGATTGCGAAAACCTCTTTTTTAGCTTCCCAAATTGGTTCTTCAAATTCAAGAATATCTAATATTAATTCCAATGATAAAAAATCTTCCGGTAAATCTTCTTGGCAGTTTAAAACCTCGTTATAATAAACAATTTTCAGAACACAATCAAGAAGGATACCGCTTTTTTCGGCTTTTTTATTGGCTTTGTTTAATATTTTCCCTAATTTATTAAGCCGGTCATATCTCATAATAAATGATACGGTTGCCGGTTCCTCTTCTTCGTGTCCTTCACAGCTGCAAAAGGTTTTTATAAAACCGGTTCTATTCATAGCTTCTATAAGATTTTTAATTTGCAGATCAATTGAATTGTCGGAAAATTCCCCAATCTCCGGGAATCTATCTTTTTGTCTGTTTAACATTATTTCACCCCCCCTAAAACATATCTTTCAATTTTTCCAAGTTCTCTTTTATAGTTGCTTCATTATCCGGCGGTATTATTTCTGTGGGTTCCTGGTCTAATAAACTCTCATCTACCTCATTTAAAACCACCGGCCCGGATGGTCTTATCCTCGGTGAAATTTCGCCCCGTTTAAATGCCCTTAAAGCCTTTCTTAATTCTGCGGATCTCTCTTTTGGAGGTAAGGAATCCAACCAGCGGATCAGGTCCGGATCGGATTCCTCAAACAATTTAAAATTATAGTGTCTCATTTCAAACCCCAAGCCATATAAGCATATTTTAGATAACCAAGGGCATTAGATAAAACGGGCTCCGGGACAGTCAAAGCCATTTTACCAAGTCGGCCTTTTAGATAATCGCCAATCAAAAGAGAGGTTCCACCGCTAATAATAACCAGGTCTAAAAGTTTCAAATCTGACCAAAGGGAAAGGACACGGGATAAAATAGCTTCTGCCGATATTTTAAAAGCTTCTCGCCGTAATTCAGTAATGGAGATAATATCACCTTCAACAGTTAAATTAGCCCCCCGGACATATTGATCCATATCTTCTATGGGTATTCTTATTTGATGTTTATCGTAAATCAGATCTGAAAGAGTACAGGCAATCTTAAAGCCGCCGACTTCATCAATAGAAGTTGAATTCTTTTCGATATATTGCATATTTTCACTTCTTAATAGGTCGGTTGTTTTATAACCGATGTCAATTATTCCGGCCCGTCCCTTGGCTATACTTGAAGCTATAAACTCCCCGTTTTTATCAAGTACGGCATTAAATAAACTGCCAAAAGGCTGGGGAAGTACTTTTACCCGGTCCACTGTAACAGAAATATCTTTATATATAGCCCCGTCCGGTTTTAATAGGGTAAAATCATGTTTCCCGCTTGCCATCTGTATGTATGAATCTTTTAAGTCATAATTTGAGATAGGCAAACCAACAACCAGATCGATATTATCCGGGCTATGGTCTATTAGGTTACCAATAGCACTTAATAAAAGGATTTCGCCTTCTCTGTTAACGGTTCTTTTCCTTTCTACAGTCGCGTTAGCTGTTGCCTGTAATCCAGCACTTTTCCCGACAAAATACCGTTCTGATTTGTTATAAATCGCCATTGAATCAATATAATCTTGGTTTTCTATACCGGAAATAAACTTCACCGGCTTAAATGTTGCAATTTGGGAAGGAAAAACCTTTTGTTTCCCGTTACTCCCAACCGCTTTAGTAGCTCCGAAACCGACATCAATTCCTAATTTTAAGTTACTCATTTTAAACCTCCATAATTATTTATTTTTTTGTAATACGCCGTAATACTGAATAGGTTTTAAAAAAAGCTATCCGCCCGGTTTTCTCATTTCGCGTTCCTCCTTCCAAAATGGCCTAAAACGTCCAATTACTTTAGAAGCTAAAAAAATTTTGCTGTAGGTCAAAATTAGGCTTCGATATGACACGATATGACACTAACTTTTGAAACCCTTATTATAAAAGACTTTGCAAGAATCTCACAAATTCAACCGGGTTGTCATTTTGCGGGTTCGCTCTCCATTGAAAAATAAGCCTGTTGAGAAAGTCCAATTGATCTAGCTTAACAAATTCGGTTACAACCTCCCCGAAAGGTTCCTCACCTTTTAGGTTAACCTCCCGGATGAACTGTCGAAGGTCCGGAGAAACACAATTAATTAACTGTGAAGCATCCAAGGAGTTAAGCAAATCATCTAAGCAATATTTAACTATGCCTATTTTTTGAGTTCTAATTTCCCCGTCAGAGGCTTTTCTGAATAGAGTTCTTTCAGATAGTCCGGTCAAGTCAATAGCTTGTTTTCTAGTTATGTATTGCATTTTCCCGGCCTCCTTACATTTACTGTTAGGCATTCCTCTAATTCTTTTTTACTAATAAACACGCGCCCTTTAACCTCATACGGCATAGAATCGGGTCTTGGATACCTTTTAATTAATCCCCGGTTTGCCCAATCACTTAGTACACTATCCCTTAATTTATAATGCCTACATGCTTGGCTCATTGGGATTAAATCGCCTTCGACTTCAACCTGTTTATACATTCGGGCCTTGAAGCTTACCAAAAATGCTTTTAATTCCTTCTCACTGATGTAGGTTTTAGAAGTCTTTGTTTTGTAACTCTTGATAAATCCCCTAATTGCCCACCGGCTTATATTACTTGTTGAGGTTTTATATTTCCGGCTTGCTTCACTCATAGTAATTAAATCATTAGGCATTCCGGTTAATTCGTCTATTATTACAGCTGCCGGGGTTTCCTCTGGTTTAGGAGCTGGCTTTAAATACCTAGATACTAAATATTCCAAACCTTCATCAAGTAACCGTGACATTGGAATTTTAGTCTTATTTGATATATCCTCAAGGCTTCTCCATAACTCCAAATCAAAACGGTTTGTTTTTGATATTCGAGACATTAGGTTTCTCCTTTCTTATTTTTTTAACGCAAGCAGGGCAAAGAAAAACTTTATCATGTTCCTTAATTGTTCTATAATTACCGCAATTTTGACACCAGCCGCGCATTAGTAAAACCTCCCTTTTGTTTCTTGTAGTTACATGTAGTTACATAACATCTAAGTTTAATATTGATAAGTGTTTCATGGTTATGTAGTTACATGTAGTTACAATTTTTTTGAAAAAAAGGGGAAGGGTTGAACCCCTACCCTTTTTTTTATTTTTGTACTCACTTATTAGACTTTATTTAGCCAATTAACCAGGTTAAGACTGTTTAATATGTAATTGATTGATATTATTTTGTAATGCCGTTTGTTAGGTAAATAAAGTTCAATTGATTTAATCTGCTTGGGGAGTCTCTTAATTAGTAACATTGGCTTATTCCTCCCCTTCCAAGAATCGTTTTAAATCCATTCCATCTACTAAACCCTGCCGGTAATAGTCAAACCCGGTCAAGGCATCCGCTGCACTAATATTTTTGTCAAGTGTCCGGATTATTTCTTCACATTCCCCGGATATTTCACGTAGTTTTTTGTAACAGTCTGTAATATTGTTTTGGGTCTCCAAATATTCGGGGTTAACTCCGATCAGTGATTGAAAAACGTCCTCTTGTCGATTGTAAAGCCATTGAACAAACTCCTCTTTGAAGGAAGGAACTGCAACAGGTTTTTTATTCTCCATCTGCTAATACCTCCGGGTTTTCCAGAGTTCCACCGGAAATGAATTTTCCGGTTGTTGAAGCTGTAAGGGAATCTAAAAAGCCTTGTATGTAACCGTTGGCAATTAAATCTTCTCTTGAAGTTTCGGGCTTTATTCCTACCGCTAATCTCTTTGCCCGGTCCTGTGCTATCTCGAATAATCCTACTTTTGTTGCAAATCTTTCTAACATCTTAGTTTGTTCCTGTGTCAATGCCATGGTACAACCTCCTTAAATTTGTTTTTGGCAACACTTGACTAAAGGAGGTAACTTATGTTATTATAGAAATAACAAAGGTTACACCTTTAATACTTTTTACGAATGGAAGTCCACCGGCCAAGGTTTAAGACTTCCTTTTTCGTTTATTTTTTAGTTGCCGTTTCTTTCAAAACATTGTTACTATTAACTTTTTACCTCCTTTGTGTAAGTTCTATTAATATTGTAACATATAATAATAATATTAACAACACAAATTACACTTGGAATTTTATTATCTTTGTTTTACAATAGTTATAGAGGTGATAAAAATTGTCAAAAGAAATAGAATACATAACTTTAAATGAAGCTGCCGAAAAATGTAACGTAACCAGAGCTGCAATTTATAGCTGGCATAAACAAGGAAAAATAAAACTCTTTAAAAAAGGACGTTACACGGTAGTTAAATTATCAGAAATAGAAAAGATAAAAGTTGAAAGAGAAGAGATTCGGCCATTATAAAAGGACCTTGTATTAAACACAGATCCTTTTTACTCAACGGAAATTTCCGTTCAGGATATAGATATTGTCTATACCCTTTTTTATTTATTTTCCCCTTAATAGCCAAGGGGAGAATAAACGATCTCCCCCCGGCTAATATGATTTTACCTTCTAAACAAAATTAATCGCTTGTAGGGCATTTTACGGCTCCGATCTGCCTATACGCAATTTGAGTATAGCATTCAAGCCATAATCCAAAATTGGATTCTCTTGTTATTATTAGCTTTATCGATGGTTATATCCAATATTTAGAAAACGGAAATTTCCGTTCTGCTGATTTTTTCATTATCTTTGGAAGTCTCGGAACATTCAAAAACAAAAAAAACAAAGGATCTCACTCTCGGCCCTGGAAGCAAGATCCTTTGTTTAGGAGGTTTATCGACAGCCCCATAATTATTATAGAGCTTTTTTATGTGTCCGTCAATGTCCTGTTTAGTCCTTTTTAATTCATTGCAAAAACGTCGTAGGCTTCGGCCCCGGAAGTGACATTAGTTAACTTAATTAAAAATTGCTTAGCGGTATTCTGTGCAATTGTCGGAGTAGTCGGGTGCATCGTTCCACCTTCACCGGCTGCGACTGTGATTGTTTCCGCTGCATCAGCAGTATTAACGATAAGAAATTTTAATTCTAAACCAACCCTTGGGTATTCGGCTCTTTGCAACATATTTTCATTTTTACTTGCGGCTATAGCTGCGACTAATAGCGCGGCAGTGGGGAGGGTATCAGTTCGATTTCCTCCATTCGGATCTCTGGTTAATAGTCCACCAAGAACCATTGCCGAGGTGATTGTCAAGTTTCCGGCTGTGCTATAGGTTGATTCTGTTTTAACTTCAATTTGTGCCGAATTATAACCATCGTGATTGTGGCCGGTATCGTTACTAAAAAGGCTTTTCAACATTTTTCTCCATTCGGCTGTATCAAAATTCCAAATATTTGGCATTGTTTTTTCCTCCTAAAATTAAATTTATTAATTATATTATATATCGTTTCTGTTTGTCCGTCAATGTCCTTCATTGTCTGTTGTTGTATATGAAATCCATAATATGTTATAATATAAAAAAGACCTTCGTCATAATGACGAGCGGGTATTCGTACTTAACACGAAAACCTATTCCCCGAAAAAAGGGAAAACCTTCCCAAGAAGTTGGGAAAGGGATAATTGAATTAATACCCTTTGCCATTTGTGGCAATGAAACACCTTAAAAATTATTGAGGATGATCCAGCGGTCCGGGTATACCTCTAAAATAAATTTCTTGCCGTCTGTCCTTTACTGGGTTAAAAATTCTTTCAGGGTCCAGGGAAAACATCAACCGGATAAAAAACATCCCTTAAAAAGCCTTGTAGGGCTTCCAGTTTTTAACATAAGGAGTTATAATCCATGGAAAAACTTTTAACCGTTGCAGAAGTCGCGGAATATCTGCAAGTTAGCACTAAAACTATTTCCCGGTTTATTAAAGCTAAGAAGATAAGAGCTTTTAAAATCGGGAAAGATTGGCGTTTTAAAATGTCCGATATAGAAGAATATTTAGAGAACAATTCAAATTTTAAAGATAAGAAATAAGGGATAGTATAGGCTCTCCCCAGGTTAATTAGTATTATAGAGGAGGAATTAAAATGAGAATATTAATTTTAACTTTAGTTTTGTTGTTTATGGCTTGTCCGGTTTATGCTCTGGATATTGAGCGGATTAATAAAGATTTTCACGAACAAACCGGGATAGAACCGATACAAACCGAACCTGCTGAACCTGTCCACGAATATAACTTTTGGAAAGGCAAGTTTGACCTGTGGACAAAGGAAGATACCAAATATCAAATAGGTTGTGTTGTTATACAATGGATTGACTTACAAAAAACGAGTATTGATATAGAGCATGGCGGGTATGAATGGGGTTTAGCCAAAGAATTTATAGGTGAATATCCCACCAATGAACAATTAGTATCTTTTTTTACTTCAACAACTATTTTACAATTTGGAATAGCTTATATACTTCCTAAAAAATATCGTAGAATATGGCAAATAGGAACCGCCACTATACAACTTTGGTATATAGGCAATAGTAGAGGAACACAAATGTTATTTAATTTTTAAATTGCATCTTCAATAGCTAAATCTGCCCAAAAACCAACTTCACCATATAAACTAACTGAAGCGCCGCTTACGTTCCAAGCTCCAACATTAAAAGTTTTTAGAACTGGAGAACCAGTTGAATTAGTATGTATAATAAAGTCGGGGGTTTCTTCCCCATCACCGCTTCCAGTAGATGTCCAAGTGTTTTGACCGTTCATTTGTAAATGAATATTTAATGAGAAGTTATAGGAAACTCTTTTTAATATTAAACTTTTTCCCGGGTCTAAAAGACGAGAACACATAAACATATTATAGAAAGTATTATTATTTAAAGTTGTATCTGCTCCACCAACAGTTCCACTAATTTGGAATCTAGTATCCCCTTTTGCTAAATCCGCACTCCCCGCATGTGTCGCCTCTTTAACTGTTGTTTCATCGCTTTCAAAGGCAGTAGTAATTAAATTATTAACTGCCTCCGTTGCATCTTCTGCCGCCTCCGTTGCCGCTATCATCTGCGCCTCTATCCCTAACGTGGTATTATCTAGGTTGATTAAATTACTTCCTGAAGCATCCCAACCAATCACCTTTCCGGCTACTGGTGATGGGAAAGTAAAAACACTACCTGCATAAGTTACTCCAGCAGTAACAGCCCGGCCAACTTTTTCCGCTAACTGTTGGATCATCATGACTGTTTTATCAACCATTTTTTCATATATGTTATTACTGAACCGGCCTTGCTCTTTTAAATCGTCGGTTTGTGTGAAATCTACTTCCCGAAGTATAGTCAATTTCTCTGTTGACTGTAATTTAGTTCCGGCGGGATAAGGGTATTCAACATAGCCGCCAGAAGTAGGATCGTTGTAATTGTTTCTAATAACCCGGTATTTGCTAGAAGACAATAAAACATCATTGCCGTTAGAATCTGTTATGTATGGCTTTATATCGGTTATAGAATCAATAGTAAAACTAAAAGGAAATTGAGTTGTATTATTATTACCAACAAAAGGACCTGATTTATTACTGCTTACTGGTACAGTCATTTTAAAAACACCTCCAAAATTTAAGGGACCGGATAACCGGCCCCCGTAGTTTTATTTTATTTCGTCTTTAATTGTAGGATAAACATTGTCAAGGTCAAATGATTTCCCGCATTTAGGGCAGATATGAAAATATAGACTATCTCCCCTAGATTTATATTTCAATTCGGTTCCACAATCACAAATCGCCTTTACTGCGTAGGTTTTAACTCTTGTTTTTTTGAATTTCATTGCTTTAATCCTCCTTATTTATTTTAAATTTGGGCTATTAGGGAATTGATAATTCCGGTGTAAAGATTTAGAATAAAGCTCTTCTAAACTTTTGGCCCCGGTTGGATTTGCTCCGGAATTAGATAACTTTTTGCCGGCCATAATAAAAAAGTCCATTATAACAGGGCTCATTCCAACTAATTGACCTACCGGATCGTTGTTTAGAAACTTTCTAAACTCTTTAGCCTTTTCCGGTCCGGCTATCTGGTCAATAGCTTTAACAGCGAAGGCTCTTTCCTCTTTAGAGTACTTCTTTTCAGTTTCAGCCTTCATGTCATTAAGCTTGTTATAATAGGCTTTTTCGTTTTCGCCGTTCCGTTGGGTGTCACGTTGAGAGATGTATTTCATTTCAAGATCCATTAATTTTTGAGCTTGTTTATTACTCAAATTAAGTTCCCGGGCTATTGTCTGGAATTCTCCGTGGATTCCTTCATCTAAGGTTGTTCCTTCCGGAAGAGTGAAGTTATATTGCTCTGGTACGCCGGTAGTTTCTTCATAGTCGGTTTCATTTTCCGTTGTATTAGCATAATTGGGATGATCCGGGTAAAGTATCTCTGCTGCGGATTTACTTTGATTGCTTTCTAAATTAGAATTATTATTCAAGTTAGAGCTGCTTGGATAACTGATATTTAATTCATCCATTTTATTTTCCCCCGCTATATTATTTGAACATTAATTGCCTTGGTCCGTCCGTTTGATTCTTTATCTAATTGATACCTTACTTTGTCGTTAACTTCGAGGTACCGGAAACCATTCATTAAAATGTTGCTATGGTGACAAAAAACATCTTTACCGCCGTTATTTGGTTTAATAAAACCAAATCCCCGTTCAACGTTAAACTTTGTTACAGTGCCTTCTAAAAATTCTGACATGTTATTCAGCTCCTTTTTATTATTCAGCGAATCGTATTATTTCTTTGTATCCGGTTTTCTGACAATAGGCTATTTCTTCCGGTGTCGGCGGGTAGTTATACTTCTCAAAATTAGCATCTTGCCAACCGTATATCGTTATTTGATAATCATTTGGGTGTTTAGCTTCCAGCTCTTCAAGGGCTTTTTCTATCTTCTCAATTCTTTTAGTTAAACTATCAGACATTGACTGCCTCTTTTCCGGCGTATCTTTCCGGGTGTATACGCCTGTTCCGTTCATCTACTCGTTTCCCGGCTTCTCTCATTCGTTCGGCTAAATTATCAGGACATTTGGAAAAACAACCGGCGCGTTGTAATTTAAACATCATTCGGCTTTCTTCTCGAATCTCCGGAATAGTTAAATCTCTTTCCTCATTCCAAATCCGGTGTAATTCGGCCATTCTGGCCCGTTCTTCCGTGGTTAATATATCAGCGACCGGCTCCGGAAGTTTGTTTAGTTTTTCTTCTAACCGTTCAATTCGTTTTACAAGTGAATTCATTTTTTATTGTCCCACCCTTCGTTCTAGCTTTTCTTCAATTTCCTTTAGCCGTGATTCAAGTCCCGACATATCAAGGATTTTTGATAATAACTCAATCTGTGTTCCCAACTGTCTAGAAGTCTGTAAAATAAGAGTTCGCGGATCAGCTACTTTAGATTCCCAACTTTCAATCAAGTAACCGGCTCCGCGAACTTCGGCCAAAAGTTTACTTAGTTTTTCTTTCTTCCGGAAGTCCGATCCGGGCTCGGTGTAAATTACCTCAATATCACTGGCCCTGGGGTCCAGGTTATACTCTCCGGTTACCGGGTCACATAACCATTTATCACAGGCATTAAATAGCTTATTAACCCGTTCAAAACATCTTTTAATCTCTTCCAATACAGTGACATTTTTGATAATTTGCTTCTCTTCCTGGGCTTTAACTAACGTGCCGGGGAGGTGTTCTTTGTGCCTACTTATTGAAGCTGTAGAAATAGAAAATCGTCCCGCAATGTTACGAAACGATTCGTTATTAACGATACATTTATTGATTTCTGTTACTTTCGGATGTTCACAAATAGAGCATTTTCTAGGCATTAGCTCACCCCCTCGGTGTTTCGTTATTAAGTTTTATTGTCTCTTTATCGTGCTGAAAAACTCTTTGTTGAAATTAATTTACCATCCTTGAAAGTACTCCAACTATTGCAAGAATAACAACCTAATTCAGAGTTAGGGAGTGCCGGCGGTAAACCTTTTCCACATTCCGGGCAAGTATGATAATACACTTTTGTTTCTGTAAAGTTATTCATGATTAAAACCTCAATTATTCATAATAAGAATCCATTCTTTCTTTGAATTTTTCTTCGCCCAAATCAAGCCACATTTTACAAGTAAGGACGATATCAAATCTTTTTTCCGGATCATTTATTCGGTTGTCGACAAATCCGATAATCGGCCTGATAATTTGAGCTAAAATTGTATCATCCCTCAATCTTTCATTTTCGCGCTTAATTTTATTAACTTCCGCTTCTAATTCGTTTAATTTTTGGGTTTTTTCATCTAATAAGGCACGGTTTTTTTCTAATTGCTTGCTCCGTTCCTCTTTGGCTTCTTGTGATAACTCATAAATTTTAGTAATTTTTTTGGAGTAAGTATCTTTTCTGTTTTTTGCAGAAAATTGTTTATAGGCGGCCTTTTGTTCCTGGATTTCGGCCATATCTATTTTAATCTGTGCAATGTCCTTTTTAAGTTTCTCCGCTTTTTCAATGTTATTGGATAATTCAGAATTAACGACATCTTGTCGTAAAGAATTTATTTTTTGACTTAATTTGCTTTCTTTCGTGTCAAGATCCGCGATCTTTGCTGCAATCGCTCCCTCTGTCTCTGAAACCTCTTTTAACAACTCATCAACTGCTTTTTGTAATTTTTCCATTTTAAAAATCCTCCATTTTATTATTTTTAGAATGCGTTTTCACCGATAGAAATTAAGAACTTACAGAGTAACTCCAACTTTCTATCAAATTCCTGTGAGTTAAGCTTCCGGAATTGTTCTATGTTGCATAGTTTTTGATACTCTGTTATCTCTTCTTTTAACTCCGGGTATTTATCAAGTTTCCACCAGTTTAAATTTAACCGGTCCTGCAATTCGGAAACTTTTAACTGAAAAAGGTTTACTCCATACATTGATAATCGCTCATCCATTTTTTCTTACTCCCTTGTAACTAATTCGCGGCAATCGTCAATAAACTCTTGAAGCAGATCCAGGGTTCGCGGGTTAAGGGCTAAATCTTCTGAATCCAAAGTGGATGTTTTACCCTGCTTTAATTCCTGGGTTTCCGGGTCTTTGTATAACCCTGCGACTTGAAGCTTTCCGGCCCGTTTAAACCATCTTAAAATATTTCTGCTGGTTTGGATCTCCTCGGGTTTTTCATCTAACCAATACTTGCTAGACATCGTTTTTTACCTCCATTTCCAAATTATTTATTAGTTCATTAAAGGTTAATTGACCGCCGAATTCACGGTCTAAACCTTTTTGAAGTCCTTTAATAGCTCTGTTTAAAGCTTGGATTCTGTGGACCAAATGTGAAAAGCTTTTTTTGGCATCATCAGGGCTTTTCGGCCAATAATAGCCACCATGAGTAGAACTTAAAACCGGCTCATGGTACCGGGTTCTTAACTGTGCTATAACTTCCGTTAAATCCCGCTTATCAACATTAAATTTTTTTATTAATGTTTCAGTTGTTACCGGGTTTTCAGCTGTATGACATTTAATTACTTGTAAAACTCCTTTGTGAATCGACTCCATTTTTTTATTCACCACCTAAAATATAAAGAGCTGCTTCACGTTTGCCACATAAAACAGCTTCTTTTGTTTTTTGGATATATCCGTTTTGCAATAACCATTTTAAACCGTCTTTAATACTGTTTTTATCAGCATAACCACACCAAATAGAACCAAATTCCCAAGCAAAAATAGTTTCTTTTGAATATTTTTGATCGTAATATGAACGAATCCGAATAAGTAAAACAAATCCTTCATAAACTGTTTTTGCGGGTTTCGGGCATTTATTAGGTAATGATTTACACTTTATTGCAGGAAGCTTTATTTCTCCGATTTCATAAAGTGCTCTAAACCACCATATCACCATTTGACTGTTTGTTAACTCAATAAACTCTTTCCTTTTGCCAATGTACGAAGCATAAACAACAGGTAAAGCAAAACTATTAGGCTTTCCTTTATGGTTTAATTTATCGCCTTTATGAAATTCCTTCATAACAATTATTCCGTTTTTTTCATGTTGCCATAATGTACAACTTGGATTGTTTTCTTCATGAATAGGACATCTAAACGATTCCCCGAACTTGGAAACTTCAACCCCTACCAGCCTCATAACTCTAAAAGCTATTTCAGGTGAACGATAAGTTCTTTTAAATTTCTCCCCTAGTAATTTAGAGGTAGAATCACTGATACAATTAAGTTTTTGATTCTCACCTAGTAATTCAGGTTTTATTAAATTACTAGGGGATAGTTTTTTAGATTTGTTATTATTGCATTCTTTTGAGTGAACTTTCAGAAATTCAAAAACAGATTCAGGAAGTAAAGAAATTTGGTCTAATTCGTAACCGTCAATAAATTGGTATTCGGTACCGTCTGGATGAATTGACGGGGGAGCGACTACATACAAACCATTACTTCTAAACTCTCCCCAATCAAAAATAATGCTATCTAATTTATTCTTACTCAAATAATAGTAGTGACGGCCTCTACTTGTTTTTACTGTGACTGTCGGATTTTCGGCAATCAAAAAGGCCAATTCTTCCGGCGCGGAATTGTCTATGTCAACTACAACTAAACCACCGGAATAAGGCCCGGTTATTAATCCGATATTTAAATTAGGGTTTATTTCAAACCGCTTATATAGTTCCTCTTTGGTTAAGGGATTTTCAAGAAGTTTTAGCCATTTAACTGCTGGAATTTTAGCACGTTCCCTTAGAGGAATTACATTAAAACCGGCTTTTAAATATTTGTCAATATATTCTAAACTCTTGAAATTATTGGTTTTTTCAGGTATAATGATTGTAGTAGACACATTAAATTTTCACCTCGATTCTGCCGCCGCCCGGAAGCGTTGCCGCCGCTCTCCGGGTTTGTTGTTTTTACCCTTTATGAGTTGCTTGTTTGTCCAACCATTCTAAAAATAAATGACTGGGGACAAATAATTTTCTGCCGATCCTCATTCCGGGAAAATCCTGCCTTTTAAATAATCCATATATTGCAGTGAGATTCAAATTAGGCTGATCGTCGCCATTAAAAAACTTTTGTTTAATGGTTTCCGGGTCTAACATTCTCGGCAAATCATTATTAAACATTATTTTCACTCTCCTTGTTATTTTTTTTAATTAATGGCCACCGCTCAAAATCTACAATAGATTCTCGGCGCTGGTCATTAAAAAATGGTTTATTATCTTGGCTTGAGGTGGTCATCGCTAGATATTTCAGTCAAGTATTTACCAGATACTTTCCGGCTCGCGCGTCGTCGCAAAATCTTTGTTCTGCTCGGCTTCCATCCCAATCCCGTCGGTTCTGTTCCCGGCGCTGACTTATGAAGTTTTAAGGTACAATAAAACAGCTTTGAAAATATCATTTTTGATATTTTCTTTTATCATCTTCTATTGTATAATTGAATTAAGAAAAATGAAACTATTTTAATGGGATAATAATAGTTACAAAAATCGTTACATTGTCTAGGAGGTTAAAAAATGACAAAAAAAAGTAATAGCGATGCACTTCAAAAGCTTGATTTGATTGATAAAGAATGGGTTTGGCCTCATTATGATAATTATCAATGGGGGTATGTCTCGGAAACTAACACTAGTAAATTAGAAGATAAACAGAGGTTGTTTTTAATCCCTCATAAAAATGCTGAATGGATAGAGACTCGCCAACTAAAAGACAATGAAAGACCATCAAAAAAAACACCAGTTTTATTCCGGTACTTTGCCGACTTGTCAGGGACACCAGAATCATATATTTCATTTGTAAATAAGTACGGGTCACCTATTGTTTTATCTGATAACAAGATCAGTAACGGTTTAGAAGTTATAAACACAATCGACCAAACAACCTTTACACAGGAACAATGGTTTTTTAAAATAACGGTAAAGCTTTGGGATGTTATACAATCCGGGAAAGTTAATTACAATGAATTTCCTATAATTAAAGTATGGGAGAAACAGGAAGGAATACGCTTACAAATTACTCTTTGTGAAGATAAGGAATATTGCTTTAAATGTTTAGAAAATGGGTTTCGTAAACCCGAACGATTAAACAAAAATATACAAGGTATAAACGTTTATAAAGATAAAGAACATAAACCTTTTGCAATAAGTATTGAGGGATATATCCTCGAAGAAGCAGCAAAAAAGTCACCCGAATTTTTCTTGAATGCCGCCTTAAAATTAATAATTAATGCACAGATTGACAACTACCCATTAAAAACACTTTTAAAACAGAATCCTGATACAGGTATTTTAAAACAAACCTTTCAACCATCCAGCTTACTTTCTTTGATGTGGTATCAATTTTATCAATCTGTTACAGGTGAAAGGAAATTCAAACAATGTAAAATCTGTCATCAATATTCAGACGTTACGGATATAAAAAGAAATTGGGACCATCACAAAGAATGTGCTGTAAAGTTAAGAGTGGATAGAACAAGAAGGAGACAACGGGGAGAAGATATTCCTTTAGGAAGTCCGGGCCGACCTAAAAAGAACTGACAACCAATAAAACAAAGAAAAAACCGCTCCATAATTGAAGCGGTTTAACTTTTTATAAAACTGTTGAAAAACTGTTGAAACCCTTATATTTTCGGTTTTAAAAACCGGGTTAAACTATTGGTGGACCTGAAGGGAATCGAACCCTTGACCTCTTGAATGCCATTCAAGCGCTCTCCCAACTGAGCTACAAGCCCGTGCATGTCGCAGTGACATATAATAATATACCAAAATTCAACCGTTCTTGTCAACAACTATTTAACTGGAGGTTTTCCCAGTCAATACAAGTTTTTCCTTGAAAGTTAAATTATATTGTGGTTGTACAAATTTGTAGTATAATTAGATCTGATCAACTTCTTTTCACATGTAAATGTAAGTATTATGGAGGGTTCGGCTATGAAACCACAAACTAAAACCACCGTTTCCAAAAAGAAAAAATACACTGGTCTTAAAGTATTTGTTACGCTTTTTATCATTTTAATTATTACCCTGGCAACTCTCCCGTTCTTTATAAACCCCATCGCCGAATCTCTGGTTAAACAACAAATAGCCGCCCTCTTTGGAAATAACTTGACTATCGGTTCAGTAAACGTCTCACTCTGGACCGGAGCCACTGTGAATATCCATCAAATAGAATTAAAACAACCTTCCAACTATAAAAAAGGGTACCTGGTTAAAGCCGAAGATATCAAGGCCCGGATAGCTTTAATACCTTTATTAAAAAAACAACTCTTAATTCACAATATTACTCTTATCCGCCCTGAAATAAATATAATTCAGAAAAAAAACGGTGAACAGAATATAAATTATTACCTGGACAAATTAAAAAGTAAACCGGCCAATCCCAACCGGAGCCTTACGGCCCGCCTAAACCTTTTTGGGATAAAACAAGGTAAAATAACCCTTAATAGTTATGCTATAAGCGGCAACTACCAACCTACCTTTCTACTGACTGATTGCGATCTGATTATGCGGGATATCTACCTGCCCAATCCAAATAAAAACGCTACCAAATTCAGGTTTAACGGAAACCTGGGGAAGGAACGTCCGGCCCCAATAAAGATAAATGGTTCAGGTATCTTTGGTACCAACAATTTGTGTTTTTCACTAAAGAGCAACATCGATAAACTAACTTTAGCGGATTACTCATACATGGTTCCCAACTCATCGTTTAACGTCAAATCTGGAAAAGCTTTGATTACCTCGGATGCCAGATGTAATAACAATTATCTCCGGAGCTATCATCATGTTGATATTAAAGATCTCAAACTAGCTCCCAAAAAAGGTCACAAGGTCTCCGGAACCTTACTTGGCCTAACCGGTAACATGTTACTAAAATTCATCCAAGACCGTAACGGGGTTTTTGATATTGAATTTACCGTTTCCGGCCCGTTAGACGAGTTGAAAACCAATATGAAACTCCATATTATGCGAGCAGTTAACAAAAGTATCAGCTCTAAACTGGGGATCTCCAAAATGGGCAGCGGTATTCAAAAAGTCGGCAGGAAAATTGGAAATCCTATTAAAAAATTATTTAAGAAGAAAAAAATATAGTTTTATCGAAAACAACTACTCCCAATAAACTCCCGGATAATCGAATTCGGCGGTACCTCCAGATCATCCATAGATAGGAAATAGCTTAAAAATTTCAAGAGCCGTTTTGCCTCCGAGAACTCCGGGTATTCGGGAGTAATATTCTTCAATAGAGGCTCGGCATATTTTTTCAAAACGGCCAGCTCATAAATGAGCGCCGAATTGAACATCACATCAGCCTCTTCCTGGAATGGAAAAATATGCGCCTCTTCACCCCGGCGAACCATGGGCCACATCCCAATTGTTCTCAAAGCATCATGCCCGCGAAATTGATTATCCCTGACTATTCGCCTGATAATCCGGTTGTCGGTAGTAGGGATCCGGTTATGATCATCGATATTCAACTGGGTCAAAGCGCTAATATAGATCTTGAACTTATTATCCTTGGGTATTTCCGGAGTTAACTTCTCATTTAACCCATGAATCCCCTCTATGATAATCGGCTGTTCCTTTTTGATTTTTATAGCTTCCCGCTGGAACTCCCGCATCCCCTTCTGAAAATTATAAGTTGGTATCACTACAGACAATCCCTGCATTAACGAAGTTAAATGCTCATTAAAAAGCTCAACATCAATTGCTTCCAAACATTCAAAATCTGGCAACCCGTCAGAACCCATTGGTGTTTTGTCCCGATCTATGAAATAATCATCCAACGAGATTGGTAGTGGTTTTAAGCCGTTAACCCGTAATTGAACGGCTAATCTCTGGGCAAAAGTAGTTTTCCCCGAAGAAGAAGGGCCGGCGATTAATATTATTTTAGCCCGCCCGAGATCCTCCATTATCATATCGGCTATCTGGGCAATTTTCTTCTCATGCAGCGCCTCGGCGATTCGGATTAATTCCCCGCTCCGGCCATTTACAATTTGTTGATTTAGCGACCCTACATCAACAATCTCTAAAATCTCGCCCCATTTTTCAAACTCATAAAAAATCCGGGCTAACTTCCGCTGTTCTTTATATAGAGGAATTTCTCTCGGACTTTCTTTGGTAGGATATCTTAAAATAAATCCTGGGTAATAATATTTCAAATCAAATTGTTTCAAATATCCGGTTGAAGGAACCATGTAACCGTAAAAATAATCCGGATAATTACCACATTGATAAATATGAACTTCCGGTGTACTTTTAAATTGTAAAAGACGGACTTTATCCTCCTGCCCGTTTTCCTTAAAAATTTCCGTAGCTTTTTTTATCGATACGGTAGTTTTAGTAATTGGTTCATCAGCCTCAATAATCTCCAGCATTCTGGAGGCGATCCGCCGCAATTCTTTTTCGGTCAAAGGCTGACTATCCGCAAAATAAATCTCCCCATACATTCCTTTGCTTAGTGAATGCTCAAAACGGATTTTACATTTGGGGAACAGTTCACCGGCAGCCCGTAGCATTACCAGAGATAAACTTCTGGCAAAAATACGTACTCCGTCCTGCTGAGTAAGATCAACCGGATTTAGCTTTCCACCCTGTTTCGGAGTGTAAAAGAGGTCTCTGATCTCATTATTCAGCTTCATAGCGACAATCGGAGAGCTATAATTTGGTTGAAGGTCTTTAGCTATATCTTTCATAGTAGTTCCTGCATGGTAAGAACGGGTAGTGCCATCCGGTAAATCATAAGCCAACATCTCAGTCATATTGCTACCCCCCTGTAATATAAGCATAAGGCTTGAGGCAAAAGGCATAAGTAAAACCAAAGAAAAAGCTTTGGATGGACCACTTATAATAAATTTTACCTTTTAGTGTCTTTCTCTTGCCTCGTGCCTAAGCAAACTGCGAATAACCAAAAATACTTTATTATATGTATCGACAAAAAAAATAAAGCTCAAAAGAGAAAAAATTTGTCATTATCTCTCCGGCCTTATATTTTGGGTTATTTTTAATCATTATCGAAATTTTAGGATCCATTATTCATCGCTAATAATACTCCGATCAAAACAATTGCAATCAACACTATTATTAAACCATACTCAACCGCACCTTCTCCGGCTTCTTCAGAATGTAATTTCCTTAACATAATAAACCTAGCCACTTCCTTAATAATTGAAGAATTACTTCTCTTCCAATTTTAAAATTATTCAGGTGTCTTGCGAAGATTATACAAAGCTTAGCATGATTATTTGGTTATTAACCCTTGCCGGTATGCATAAACCGCTACTTGAGTCCGGTCTTCCAGCGCCATTTTTCTTAGAATATTGCTCACATGATTTTTTACAGTCTTTTCACTGATAAATAATCTTTCGGCGATCTCTTTATTACTCTCGCCACAAGCAATATAGCTGACAATCTCCAATTCTCTTTGAGTAAGCCCAAGGTGTTCCGGCATAATGACTTTTTTCTCTTCATTTAGAAATTGCCGTAACTCAGTCAATAGTTTTGATAATAAACAAGGTTGGATATAGGCGTCGCCTCTAGCAACCGTTCGGATAGCTTCATAGAGACTCTCCGGTTCAATATCTTTCAGAATATAACCAAGGGCTCCAGCCTTAATTATCTGTGAAAGATGTTGTTGGTCGGAGTCTTCAGTTAATGCCAATACTTTACTTTTAGGAATTTTCTGTTTTAATTCAGCAGTAATCTCAACTGCATTTTTACCGGGTATATTAATATCCATCATCACAACATCAGGTTTTGAAGCTAGTACCTTTTCAACTACTTCCTCACCATGCTGTGCTTCATCTGCAATTGTAAATTCCTCTTCAAAGTAGTTAAGAAGCTCTTTTAATCTTTGTATAATTGTGGATTGACCGTCAACAATTACCAATCGGATAGACATTCATTGCACCTCTATTTAAGGCATTAAAGCTTAATGTAATACAAAATAAAATAGTTAAATCCTCTTAATGAGGAATTTCCATAATTTAATAATTTGACATTCGGATAAAATATATTGATAGTAGTCGTCCACACCAGCCTCCGCTGTGCACCTGAAATTATTAAATAAGGCTGGGTGAACGACAAGCGTCGATAGCATTTTCTAAGAATTTGGGGTTGCTCACCATATTTTTTATCCGAAACCTAATTTAAGGTAATTATGAAACTTCCTTATATAATTAAACTTTCGGCATTCCTAAGAGTGAACTTTATAGTTTTCCAAAACATTTACAAATACCCAAAATTTCATGCAAAAAGCCGGGAGTTCCCGGCTTTAAAAATCTTATTTCTCTGCGCCTCTAACATAGCTACAGAGACAAAACAAGTCATTTTATTTTTTTAACTGGTCCACCTTATCAAGTTTCTCCCATGGAAGATCAAGATCATTTCTACCAAAGTGTCCATAAGCTGCAGTTTGCTTATAGATCGGCCTTCTCAAGTTTAAATTGCGAATAATGGCAGCCGGTCTAAAGTCAAAAGTTTTCTTTACTAATTCTACAATCTCATCATTGGAAATTTTCCCGGTGCCAAAAGTATCAACTAAAATAGATACCGGTTTGGCAACTCCAATGGCATAGGCAATTTGAATCTCACATTTTTTAGCCAATCCGGCGGCAACAATGTTCTTAGCGGCATGACGAGCGGCATAAGCTGCCGAACGGTCAACTTTCGTCGGATCTTTGCCGGAGAACGCCCCTCCGCCATGACGGGCCATACCACCATAGGTGTCGACAATAATTTTTCGACCGGTTAGACCGGAGTCACCCTGCGGTCCGCCAACTACAAAGCGTCCGGTAGGGTTAACCAAAAACCGAGTTTTAGCATCGATCATATTAGCGGGAATAACCTTTTTAATGACTTTTTCGATAACATCTTTTTCAATCTGATCATGGTCCACCGCCGGATCATGTTGACTGGAAATGATAACGGTATCTACTCTTACCGGTACTCCATCCTCATATTCCACCGTAACTTGACTTTTCCCATCGGGCCGCAAATAAGGAAGTACATCATTTTTACGGACTTCCGAGAGTTTCCTGGTCAATTGATGGGCTAAAGCTATCGGCATCGGCATATATTCCGGGGTTTCATCACAAGCATATCCAAAAACCATACCCTGGTCACCGGCGCCGGTGGCTTCAATTTCCTGTTCGTTCATCTCTCCGGTTTTTGCTTCTAAAGCTTTATTGACTCCAAGCGCAATATCAGGCGACTGTTCATCGATAGAAGTAATTACGGCACAAGTATCACAGTCAAAACCATATTTGGCTCTGGTATAACCAATCTCCCGAATCGTTTCCCGGACTACCTTGGGGATATCTACATAGCAATTAGTAGTAATTTCACCCATTACCAAAACTAAACCGGTGGTTACTGCACTTTCACAAGCTACACGGGATTGCGGATCCTCAGCATAAATAGCATCCAGTACCGCATCGGAGATTTGATCGCAAATCTTATCAGGATGCCCTTCAGTTACCGACTCTGAAGTAAATAAAAGTCTTTCGCTCATAAAACATATACACCTCCAAAATAAATTACCCTCCCACAAGGCGGAAGGGTTTAAAAAACTCATCTTCCAGAAGACCTCTGGGGGAATTGGCACCCAATCACTGTTTACCAGTTTGGGTTGCCGGGTTTCATCGGGCCATCTCCCTCCACCTCTCTTGATGAGTTGCTAAGAGCAACTTAATATAATCAATTTCAATGAAATTATAAACTATATAATAAAGCTTTGTCAAATAAAGAATTTATTTCAATTGAACTTTTTTTTAAAAAAACTAAGAGTTCACCCTAGATGATAAAAAACTTGAAAAATTGTGAAAAAAATGGTAAAATTAACTCATTAAAGTAAGGGGAAAATAGATGGAAATCAATAAAACTATTAGTCTCCTCGATTCCTTGCGGGACAAACAATCAAAAAAGAGCGAGCTTAATGATCAAACTCAAAAGAATAAAACTCCTTTAAAATCGGAGACTAGCGGCGATAATACTATTATCCAAATATCCGATTATTTTCATTTGCGAGCCAAACAAGAAAAACAACAACTTAAAGATAATGTTATAAAAATTCAGGATTTCGAATTAGCAAAAGAAACCTTAGATAAGACCAAATTACAAGTTACCGAAGACCCCAAACAAATTTTTACCGCGCAAGCAAATAGCCTACCAATCACTATTTTCAAGTTACTATCATAAGGGAAAACCTTCATTATAAGCCGATTATTAAAATCCACTATGATTACATTCCCTATTTATACATTCCATATTTTTTAGCAACCTCTAATTTAGTAACTGCCCTTTGTAATTCAACCTCTGCGGAAGCAATATTCAATTTGACGTCTGTCGGCCGATGGATTGCCTCTTCAGCTTTTCTCTTCTCCTCCAGAGCCTCTTCCACATCAATATGCTCCGCTAGTTCCGCAGCTTCCGCTAAAATAATAACTTTATAAGGAGTAACTTCCATAAATCCTTCGCTGACCGCCATATACTTGTCGACGCCATCAATTTTATAACGGAGCACCCCGGTTGCTAATTGTGTAATTAACCGGATATGTCCCGGCAAAACTCCGATCATCCCATTTACAGTTGGAGCCACCAGATAATCAACTTCCTGACGCAACTCTATTTTGTTAGGAGTAACAATCTCCAGCAAAATATGTTTACTCATGATTTCTTCGCTCCGCTCTCACCGGATTCTTCCTGGAGTTTCTTTCCCTTCTCTACCGCTTCTTCAATATTACCAACCATATAAAAAGCTTCTTCCGGTAAATGATCATATTTGCCATCCAAGATCTCTTTAAATCCTTTAACATTCTCGGAAATCGGTACATATTTCCCAGGGATACCGGTAAATTGCTCGGCCACAAAGAACGGTTGCGATAAAAAACGTTGTAAACGTCTGGCTCTGGCCACCACCAGTTTATCACTGTCACTTAACTCATCCATACCCAAAATAGCGATTACATCCTGGAGTTCATTATACCGTTGCAAGGTTTCTTGAACCTTCCGGGCCACATGATAATGCTCTTCGCCGACTACTGATGGAGATAACAACCTTGAGGTAGAAGCCAACGGATCAACAGCCGGATAAATACCGATATCGACAAATTTCCGGTCTAAGTTGGTAGTAGCATCTAAATGAGTGAAGGCGGTTGCCGGCGCCGGATCAGTATAGTCGTCTGCCGGAACATAAATAGCTTGAATTGAAGTAATTGAACCATTTTTAGTGGAGGTAATCCTTTCTTGAAGAGCCCCCATCTCCGTAGCCAAAGTCGGTTGATATCCGACAGCTGACGGTATCCGGCCAAGCAGCGCCGAAACTTCCGAGCCGGCTTGGGTAAAGCGGAATATATTATCAATAAACAATAGAACGTCCTGATTTTCACTATCCCGGAAATATTCAGCCATAGTTAATCCGGTTAAAGCTACCCGTAGACGGGCTCCAGGGGGTTCATTCATCTGGCCGAAAACTAAAGCGGTTTTATCAATAACTCCTGAATCTTTCATTTCTATCCACAGACCGTTTCCTTCACGAGTCCGTTCGCCGACACCGGTAAAGACGGAATAACCACCATGCTGGGTAGCGATATTCCGGATTAATTCCATAATGATAACGGTTTTACCGACTCCGGCGCCACCAAATAAACCTACTTTGCCCCCCTTGGGATAAGGAGCCAATAAATCAACCACCTTGATTCCGGTTTCTAAAATCTCTTGAGCGGTTGATTGTTCCTCATAACTAGGAGCTTTACGATGAATCGGCTGATACTGTTTAGCTTTAACCGGCGGTCCATCATCAACTACTTCGCCGATAACATTAAAAATCCGGCCTAATACCTCTTTACCTACCGGAACCTTAATCGGTTCGTTATCGCTATGTGCATCAAGCCCTCTAATTAACCCGTCGGTAGAACTTAAGGCGACACAACGAACCTGGTTATTGCCCAGTTGATGCATTACCTCTGCTACGACAGTTCTTTTTTCGCCCTCTAATTCAAAATTAATTGTAACAGCGGTATCAATCCCCGGTAATTCTTCCGGCAAAAACTCGATATCTAAAACAGGCCCGATAATTTGAACAATATGACCAGTAGCCATGGTAGACCTCCAATTTAAATAAGTATTATGTGTAAAAGTAATCAGCAGTCAGAAGACAGGAGTCAGGAGATGTGTTCGTTAATGCTTAGAAGTCAAAAATCTTTTGATTTCTCGCAGAACTTACTTTCACTACTGACTCCTAAACTCCGGTCTCCTGGACTTATATATTCAGCTTAAATATTAAGTTTTGAGTGCTTCCGCTCCGCCGACAATCTCCGATATTTCCTTGGTAATTTGACTTTGCCGTAGACGGTGCATTATTAGCTGGTAATGTTCTATTATATCACCGGCATTATCGGTAGCTGACGACATAGCCGTCATTCTAGCTCCCAGCTCTCCGGCTTCAGTTTCTAGAAAAGCCCGGTATATCTCACTTTCGATGTAACGTGGCAATATGCTGTCTAAAATATCTTCTTGATCCGGCTCAAAAATAAATAATCCATGTTCTTCCTTGTGCCGGGCTTTGGACGGATCAATTGGCAACAGTTGAAAAGCTTTTGGTCTTTGGGACATGGTCGAGTAAAACTTCGGATAATATAAATATATCTGGTCGAACTTTTCAGCTATATAAAGAACGCTCAATTCTTTGGCCAGTTCTTGAACTTCAGTATAAGGAACTCCGGCCATCAAACCTTCATATCTTTTAAATAAAGGAATATTTCGTGACTGAAACCGTTTGAACCCTTTATACCCCAGCATATAGTAAGAGACTTCCGCCTCATCCTTGAATTTCAACCCAAATTGAACAGCCCCATCGGCTATTTTCTGATGAAATCCTCCTGCCAGTCCGCGATCACCGGTAAAAACCAATACTAAAACCCGGCGTAGATGTTGGTGCGGACGGAGCAACGGGTTATAAGACCAAGCCGTTAATGAAGCCAAATCCAAGGTTACTTCGGCAATTTTCCGGGCATAAGGCCGGGCCGACTCCAAACGGGCTTGAGCCCTCTTTAATCGGGCCACCGCCACCATCTTCATTGCCTTGGTAATCTGTTGAATATTCTTAATGGTTTTAATCTTGATTCGTAAATCACGTATTGTAGCCATAGACTCTACCTACGATTTTTTTAGTTTACAGTTTTACAGCATAGTTCCTAGTTTACAGTTTACAGTGTACAGTTTTTAATTTCCAAAGATTTTAATCTTTTTACTATTAATTGTTAACTGTCAACTATTAACTGTTCTTATGTTGTTGCTTTAAATCTATCCTTAAACTTGGTAATCGAATTTACTAATTCATTGGTTAAATCTTGATCCAACTTTTTAGTTTCACTTAGCTTATTATAAAAGTTTTCGCCTTCTTGTTGCATAAAACGTAAAAACTCTTTTTCAAAACGCCGAACTTCATCTAATGCCAGATCATCAAGGTAGCCGTTGGTAGCGGCATAAATCAGAACAATCTGTTCATTGACAGGCATCGGCTTATATTGTTCTTGTTTTAAAATCTCAACAATATGAGAGCCCCGGTTTAAACGGGCTTGAGTGGATTTATCCAATTCGGCGCCAAACTGAGCAAAAGCCTCTAACTCTCTAAATTGGGCCAAATCCAACCGTAACCGGCCGGCAATTTGTTTCATCGCTTTGATCTGCGCATCACCGCCGACCCGGGAAACCGATAATCCTACATTCACCGCCGGACGAACTCCGCTAAAGAACAACTCGGTACTTAAGATAATCTGACCGTCGGTAATGGAAATAACATTAGTAGGAATATAAGCGGAAACATCTCCGGCCAAAGTTTCAACGATCGGTAAAGCTGTTAACGAACCGCCGCCTTCGGCTTCATTTAGTTTAGCAGCCCGTTCCAAAAGTCGGGAATGTAGGTAAAAAACATCTCCAGGGTAAGCTTCACGTCCCGGTGGACGCCGTAGCAATAAAGACATTGACCGGTAAGCTATAGCATGTTTTGATAAATCGTCATAAATAATCAAGACATCTTTGCCTTGGGGCATGAAGTATTCGCCGATAGCGCATCCGGCAAAAGGAGCCAAGTATTGTAAAGGGGCCATATCACTGGCAGTAGCCGCCACTACGATTGAATACTTCATTGCGCCTTTATTCTCTAATACTTGAACTACTTGAGCCAGAGTAGAGGTTTTTTGGCCGATACAAACATAAATACAGATAACTCCGGTATCTTTTTGATTCAAAATTGTATCAATGGCAATTGCTGTTTTTCCGGTTTGCCGGTCACCGATAATCAATTCCCGTTGTCCGCGGCCAATTGGTATCAATGAATCGATGGCTTTTAAACCTGTTTGCAAAGGAACTTTTACCGGTTCTCTTTTGGAAATACCGGGTGCAATCCGTTCAACCGGCCGGAATTCGGTAGTATTTATCTGACCTTTTCCGTCAATTGGTTGCCCTAAGGGGTTAACTACCCGGCCAATCATCTCATCACCAACCGGTACTTCAACGACCCGGTTGGTTCGCTTAACCAAGTCACCCTCTTTGATCAGGGTCTCATCCCCGAACAAAACGCAACCGACATTGTCTTCCTCCAAGTTTAAAGCCATCCCGTAAACCTGGTTGGGAAAAGAGAGAAGCTCGCCCATCATTGCTTTTTCCAAACCGTAAATTCGGGCGATCCCGTCTCCGACTTCCAGAACGGTTCCGGTCTCCTGAGTTTCAAAATCCAGTTTATACTTATCGATTTGTTCTTTTAAAACCGATATTATTTCATCAGTCGCAAAACGCATGGTAATCGTCCTTTACATTGAAAATTAGATTAAATTCGCCGCAATATTAGTCTCTTCAATTAGAATCCGTCTCAATGAATACAATTGTCCCGCTAATGAACCATCAATTAATTCATCGCCACGGCGAATAACTATTCCACCAATCAAATTTGGATTCTCCCGGTATTTCAAAGAAATCTTAATCTGCCAGACTTTTTCCAGCTGTTGCTGAATCTTGCTTTGCTCAGGTTTAGATAATGATTTGGCAGATATTAATTCCACAATTTCAAAACCTTTGGCTTTTAATACCTGTTCAACAACTTCTTCTAAAATCGCCGATAATAAAGCTTCCCGGTGTCGATCGATAATTAAATTCAGAAAGTTTAAAAATATTTCCGGCGGGTGGTTACCTGCGGTAATTTTGTGGAGAATATCCTTCTTTCCGGAATCCGGAATTTTTGGATGCCGTAAAAACTCTTGAAGCTCAGGAATCAGTAACTCTTCAATCAATAGTTTGGCGTTATCCAACACCTGATCCAAAATATTTTTTTCTTTTGCCAAGTCAACTAAAGCCCGACCGTAATTCAGCGCCGTCTGTGAATGCATTCTAAGCCCCTTTCTCGATTGAGTTCAGGACTCCTCGAATTAATGATTCATTGATTTCGGTCGACATTTTATCACTGATTACTTTAGCAGTAGCCGATAAAGCTAAAGTAACCGCTCCCTCGCGGAGTTCATCCCGGGCGACTTTTTTAGCCCTTTCAATTTCGGTTTGAGTGCGTTGACGAAGTTCCTCCGCTTCTTGACGGGCTTTATTAACTATCTCTTCCCGCAACTTCTCCGCTTCCGCCCGGGCGCGTTCCACCATTTCAAACGCTTCCATACTAGCTTTTTCCAGCACTAGTTTAGCCTCATTTTGTCTTTCTTCCCATATCTGTCGGGATTTTTCCGCTTCATTAAGATCGTTACATATTTTTTGTTTTCGTTGTTCCAGTATTCCTTGAACAGGACGGTACAGGAGGTAAACCAGGACTGCAACTAAAACAGTAAAGTTTATTAACATAAAAAGAAATGTCCCGGGTAAAATTTTTACTTCCATTAGAGTTCCTCCTTTACCAAGAAGTTACGATAAAATATTTATTGTATGATGCATAGCAGCCTAATAATTTTACTCTCAATGAGTTTGGGTTATTATTGGGATGAGCATAAATGCAATAACGATTGAAACCAACGGAATAACTTCCAGCAAACTAACACCAATCAGCATGGATGTAAACAGCCGTCCTTGAACCTCCGGTTGACGGGCCATTCCTTCAAGTGCTGTAGAAATCAATCTGGCATTACCAAAAGCTGCTGCAAAGCTAGCGCCCACACAAATGAAACCTACGACTATTGCTACAATCATTCCTAAACTCCATTCCAAAACAAACACCTCCATAAGTATTTAATTTGATTATGCCTTCGCACCGTGAGATGATTTCTCGGAGTGCGATTCATCACTATGTGCCACGGAAAGACCAGTATATGATACTGTTAAAATCGTAAAAATAAACGCTTGAATAGCTCCTATCAAAATACTCATCGCAATCCAAACGCTGGGAGCCAGAACAGGGAAATAATGGGTCAATTTTTCCAACATTATTTCACCGGCTAAAATATTGGCAAATAATCGCATGGTCAAGGTTAAAGGTCTAATACCCATCTCTAATAAATGAATTAATACATAAGGAATAAACGGTTCGAAAAAATGCTTGAAATATAGTCTTGTCCCATTCTCCTTTATAGCGATATACTGTGCAAAAATCAGCCAGGATATGGCCAAACTGGCATTGACGCTAATATCCTTGGTTGGTGAATGAAGTCCGGGGATTAATCCTAACATATTGGCGATAATTATATATAAAAACAACGAACAAAAGAAGAACGTATATTTGATTCCTCTATTCCCTAAAGCAGGGGTGATTATATTCTGCACAAACTCAATGGTGTATTCCATAATATTTTGCCATCCATCCGGGATCCAACTGATTTTGCGGGAGGATAGCCATGAAAAAAAAATAATTATGGCGGATGTTAATAAAGACATTATTACCATCCACAAATCCATTTCCAAACCGAAAACCGAAATAATATTGTGAGAGATCTCCATATTTAGCCCCTCTTAGGTTTGAATTTATAGGCGGCGACAATTGTTAAAACAGGTACAGTAATTAAGACGGATATTGCGAACAAATAAAAATTAGGGGTGTTAAAACCGAACCACCAACCGCTTACTCTTAAAAATATATAAAGAAATGCGGCTCTAACAATCAGACCGCCAAAAATAATTAGAATCAATTGAATGGTTTTTTCGGCGTTTGTAAGCTTAAACCGGAACCATTGTAAAGAAAAATCAAAACCGGCGGCTGCCAGCCCCATTAATATAGCGCTCAATTCATTATGAAGCTGAGTAAAAAATATCATAAGTAGAGTTCCAAAAATCAACAGCGGTAAATAGATCATTTTTTTGGCCCCATCCTAAAAGCAAATGAAAACAATTCAATAATACCTAGAATAAGTCCGGTAAAAATACCGATTGTGGACATATTCGCCCAGTGATAGTTCTTTTCCAAGAGGTTTCCGATATAGTAACCGCCTAATATGGTAATTCCTAAATTCAAACTGGAAAAACCAAAAACGGCCAAACTTCTCCACATTTCCCGACTATCATCGTTCTTGTTTGCGATAGTACCGTCTCCTTAATCAACAAATATACTTTAACCGCTTATCATACAAAATCAACCGGTTTTTCACATTTCAACCCGAAATAATTACGTAAAATATTTATAATTCTAATAGTTGCTTTTCCATCGCCATAGGGATTTACTGCTTTTGACATTTTCATATATTCTTCCCGGTTGTTAAGTAAAGTATTGGCTGTATTATAAATCTTATCCGGGTCAGTACCAACCAGTTTTACTGTCCCCGCAGCCACTGCTTCCGGACGTTCAGTCTTTTCTCTTAATACTAAAACCGGTTTTCCCAAAGACGGAGCTTCTTCCTGAATACCGCCGGAGTCAGTTATCACTAAATAGGCTTGGACCATCGCTTTAATCATTTCTTCATAACTCAATGGTTCAACTATTTTAATTCTAGGTTCGGCGCCCAATTGCTTGAAAAAAATTTCTCGGATAACCGGATTCAAATGCACCGGTACTAATAGGTTAACCCTTGGGTTATCTTTTATGATTCTTATTAAAGCCGTAATAATTCTCTCCAATGGCGGTCCCCAGCTCTCACGACGGTGAGCGGTAACTAAGATCCATTGCTTTTCTTCATTGATTGATATAGTTTCCGGAAGCGCCTTCAAACAATAATATAAGGCATCAATTACCGTATTTCCAGTGATAAAGATCGAATCCGGAGTAATATTTTCCTGTAACAAATTTTTTTTAGCCGAAATAGTAGGGGCAAAATGGAGATCAGTTATCCGGCCCGTCAGTAAACGATTCATTTCTTCAGGATAGGGCTGTTTTTTATCTCCGGTTCGTAATCCGGCTTCAATATGACCTATTTTGATATGATGATAAAAAGCAGCCAGACTACCGGCAAAAGTAGTTGTAGTATCTCCATGTACTAATATAATGTCAGGTTCTTCAGTTTTTAATATTGGAGACAATCCCTGTAAAACGCGGCAGGTTATCTCAGTTAAGCTTTGACCGGGAATCATTATATTAAGATCATAATCGGGATTAATCTTAAAAATCTTTAGTACTTGATCTAACATTTCCCGGTGCTGAGCAGTAACGACAGTTTTCAGCTTAAAATCGGAATCTGTTTGGAGAGCCTTGATAACGGGAGCCATTTTAATTGCTTCCGGTCTGGTTCCAAAAATCGTTAATATCTTTATACTATTCTTCCCAAAGAGTTTTTTTCTTCGATAAACTCTTAGCAAGGTAATATTGTCTTCTTTTACATTGATAGCTTGAACTTTACGGTTTAACCGCAATGCGTAATGATGGTGATTGAACTGGCGGGAAATAATCAAAATAAAAATTCTCCCCCATTATTACACTTTTTTAGAATAGCGCTCTCGTAATTATATATCAAGTCTTATATTTCTTGGTTTTTAACGAAATCTCCATCAATATTGGCATAAATTAAATTTGTGCCAATTTCCTGGTAAAATACTTCAATTATCCAATAAATATAATGATTGAAAACTATTTCTAGTGATTGAAAAAATTCTAGCAAATTTCATGCCGGACACTATTTATTGAATACTCCAAAATAATTTATGCTGGGTTATAAGTAAAGTTTCAAACATTTTAAATAAAAACCCGAAATAGCCCCTAATGGCCAGAATGAAGAATACGAATATTTTGTTCAGTGGTTATTCGCGTAATTAGTGGTTAATACTGAATTTACTTTGAACTCCGAAAACATTTTCATTCAAAATTCAATAAATAAAAAACCCAGCTATCAGCTGGGCTTGAGTATTCATTACTTGGTTCCAAACAAACGGTCTCCGGCATCCCCCAGACCAGGGACGATATACCCATGAGAATTTAACCGGTCATCGACAGCTGCTACATAAATATCCACATCCGGGTGTTTATCTTGAACATTCTGAATTCCTTCAGGAGCTGCAATTAAACACATTAACCGAATCTGGGTAGCGCCACGCTGTTTTAAAAACTGAATTCCCGCCGCCGCCGAACCTCCAGTGGCCAACATTGGATCGACTATAATCAATTCACGTTCTGTGATATCCTGTGGAAGCTTGCAATAATATTCAATCGGTTGTAATGTTTCCGGATCACGGTAAACACCAATATGACCTACTTTGGCAGTGGGAATCAATTTTAAAATCCCTTCAACCATCCCCAGACCAGCTCTTAAAATCGGAATAACCGCAATTTTTTTCCCGGTAATAACATGACAACGGGCCGACGAAACCGGAGTTTCAACTTCCACTTCTTCCAATGGAAAATTACGAGTTACTTCATAAGCCATTAACATTGATACTTCCTCAACCAATTCCCGAAATTCTTTGGGACCGGTATTTAAATCACGGATAATTGATAGTTTGTGCTGGATTAATGGGTGGTCAATTACATGTACTTCTGACACCAGATCATCTCCTTAGTTGGTTATTAGTTGATTAGTTATTGGTTCATTAGTTTAAAGTAAAAAAGTTGCTAATTGCCAGTCTTAAAAATTCTACATTACATAAATTCCACAGTTTTTACAATCCGCAATTTGAAATCCGCAATTATTAGTCAAGCGATTCTTTGATCCTTTCGACAACTGCTTTCAGTTTTTCTTTAATTTCATTAGCACAAACTTTATAAGCTTCGATATTTTGACCGAATGGGTCGGGGATCTCCAATGAGGTTAACTCGGTTTGAATCGCTTCCAACTCCCTTTTTTCGGTTGCTACTTCTTGTTCCAACTTTTGTTCAAATTGACGGAGTTCTTCATCCAAAGCGCGCATTTGACGGCTTAACTCGAGATTACGGCGGCGTAATTCTTCAAGTTTAGGCCCTTCTTTTTCTAAATATTTAAAGCGTTTTTCCTCTAATTTATTACGCATACGTTCTGCTTTAGCCATTAAGTCTTCGATTTCCTTAACTCCTTCGGCAAATTCACTTAAAGTAAAAACTTTATTATTAGCGCTGGGGACCATGTTCAAAACGGCGTTTTTCTGGTCCAAAGTCATTGTTAAAACCAAATCGGCATTGGTAATCAAATCAGACGAAATCCTTTTTGAACGGTGACCCCGGAGATCAATACCTTCTTTTTCCATCACTTCAATGGCATTTTGGGCGGCTGTTTCACCGGAGATTGCTCCGGTACCGGCGGAAACAACCTTTATAGTGGTAGCCTTTTCGGCCAAATCTTCTATTAACATTTTTCTCAATAAGGCTTCAGCCATACTACTACGACAGGTATTACCGGTACAAACAAATAATACTTGCTTAATCATATATCAGTTTTACCTCCGGGTAGAAATTAATTGAAGCACACACTTTAGTGAATAATTTTAACATTATATGGAAAACTATTAACCTACAAAACAGTCGAAAGGAATTCCTCAATGAAATGGCCATTTTATAGCCAATATAAAGAAGTCTTAGTTTTAGAATGCCCTGTTTGTTTCAACAAGGTAAATTTTTATGGAACCCATATCGATGATAAGTTTATCTGGAATTGTAGTTACTGTAATAATGATAATTTACATCTAGATTACCTAAAACCCCAACAATCCTTAATAATTGACTTTTACCAGCTTCATTTCAATTAAACCGATATTGCCTTTAGTTTTTACTACTAATGGCAACCGCTCCGGAGTATCGGAAACATAGACTGAAAAATTACTGATATCATCGATAATCTGAATATATCTTGAAAAATCACCACAATCCAAGTTGATTTCCTGGTCGACTTGGGAGACTTTGAAACATTTCTCATCAATTTTGCCATTTCCATAATAAAATATCTTATTTTCACTATTCATAGTCTGATTTTTTCGCAAGAAAAACTGGATTGATAATTCATCTTGAATAAAACCGGGAAGCGCTATCTCTTTGCATTTCTGTGGCTCGTCATTCTTGGTATATAAACGGATGGCAATTTTATTAACATAATCAAAACTAACTTCCTCGATCTTAGTCTCTTTTCTTTCTTGAGTCTTTTTCTTGATAAACAACGGATATAAACCTTCGGCATCTAAAATCAGATCTTCCTCTTGCTGAAATCTAAACAAAGTTTTTGCCAGTCCGACCGTCAACATTTCAGAATGGATTCTATAAACTTCTCGCCCATTATAAATATCTTTTGACAATACTTGAACCTTTTGATTTCCACCGTGAATAGCAGATTTAACTATTACTTTATATTCCAAAACCTCTCCTACCCTTGGTGTATACCCCTCTGTATACCCTAAGCCGCCAACCAGAACAAACATTACGAGACAATAAGGGAAAATTTTACGAAACATTGATTACATTACCTCCAGCAGCTTTTCGCAGCCGATTAATTACTGCCGTTCCAATTCCATGGAGCGGGATTCCTTCAATATATATTTGATCCACCGCTAATTGATCACAAAAACGTAATAAGTCGTAAATTCGATTAGCTATGATCGCCGGTTCATTCCGTGGCCCAAGATCTAAAACCCACTCATTACGGTATTTTAAAATATTTTCAGTTGTTCCCAATACCGCCACTTTAATACCGGCAGGTTTATTACTTAATCTACTATTTATTTCTGCAACTATCCGGTCAGCTTCCCCTTCAACTAGTAATACCGGGGCTTGAGGAGCATAATGCCGGTATTTCATTCCCGGCGCTTGAGGCCGTTCCACTTGATCCGGCTCTACCTGTTCGACCTGTTCTTTCAAAGCTTCTTCCAACATTTCTTTAGTAATGGAACCCGGTCTTAAAATTAACGGGATCTCCTCACTCAAAGAAAGAACCGTAGATTCCACTCCGGCTTTGGCTGGACCGGCATCAACAATCATCTCAATTTTCCCATTTAAGTCTTCAATTACATGAGAACCCTTGGTCGGACTAGGCCGCCCCGAAAGGTTGGCGCTAGGAGCCGCTACCGGTATATTGACTAACTTTAAAATTTCTCTGGCTACCGGATGAGAGGGCATCCGAACAGCTACTGTTTCTAGGCCGGCAGTTACAATCGGCGAAACAGTTGATTGTTTTGGAAAAATAATAGTTAAAGGACCTGGCCAGAATTTATTCATTAAAAGTTTGGCTCGTTGATTAATATTTCTTACTATGGAATCAAGTTGTTCAAAACTCCAAATATGAAGTATTAACGGATTGTCAGCCGGTCTGCCTTTAACGGCAAAAATGTTCAGTAAGGATTTTTCATTAGTACAGACCGCCCCTAACCCATAGACTGTTTCCGTGGGAAAAGCCACTAAACCACCTTTTTTGAGTATGTAAGCAACTTCCGTTAATCCTGGTTTTCCGTTTTCTGTAACTGATAAAATAATGGTATTCAAAGAGTTCCTCTGCTTAGAAAAATGCTATCGAGCGACTACTTTAAAATTCTCTATTATAATTTGGCATCCTGGCTTAATAATCCTGCCAGTTTACGATTATTTTGTCGAATTGGAAAGAAATTTATTAAGCCTTATATAAGTTCAATTAAATTTCTTTTATTCATCTAAACACCTTCGTCCCTAAAACCGACCGTGATGATTTGAGTTTGGATTTAATTCAACTTAAAAATATTTCAATGATAAAATAAGCTGTAATTTATTGCATTTTTGTAAACAAAGTAAAATCACGGGATTGAGAGTATAAATCGATGATAATATGATACTCTTTTTAATATTTCAGCTTTTTTGAGCTAAATTGACTGCTAGAAATGATTTTTTGTAATAATTTACAGTTTGCTTGTCTAACAGTTTCGGAGTATTCTGATAACAAATATATGATTAGTTCATTTAGTAATTTCGGATTTCGGATTCCAGATTTCGGATTAAAAATCTAAAACCAGTTTGTAACTTTACTGATCCTTATAATTCCAAATCTAAAAATCATAATCTGCACTAATTTAATTCCACAATCCGAGTAATCCGAAATTGTTTATTTTCAATTCTCAATTCTCAATTTTGAATAAGGGGGAGTCTTTATTTTAGGACCATCCGGATAAATGCAACTCTGCTGATTGCTTTCTGCTAACGGAGATTATGGGAGATGAGATCATGCGGAGGCTAACTTCCGACCAGATTGAAACGTTAAAATTTCCGGTTGAAGACTCACCTGAAAATTGTTCCACCAATTTTTTATTAACCAAAGATACCAGCACTGTTTTGGTGGACAACCCCCTCAACCCGAGACTTCTAATTGTCACTTATTCATCTTATACCCCGGTAATGCATTTTTTCTATGGAAAAGCAGACCGGGCGCCGCTTGTTCATCGTTTTTTAAAGACCCTCAATAGTCCGACTGATTTGGTGATACCTGTATCCATGCTGCCTCTAATCAGTAATTATTGGCCGATCCGTTTTACGGTTCCGGTTCTATTTCTGGCCGGGAAACAAGGAGAATGGACTCCCCAGACGGTATGCGACCCTAGAATCAGGTTATTAAATTTAAATGAGGCATCAAAGTTGGAAAAAGCTTTTTATAACCATTCCTGGCTTTGGGAATTCTTTCCAAACCCGGAACACTTGTTGGTTGAAGGTCAAGCTGTAGCTGCAATAATTGATGGTGAATTGGCTTGTGTGGCAACCACATTGGCTTTTACGAAGAACTACTGTGAGTTGGGAGTAGCTACTCGTCCCGAGTTTAGGGGAGCAGGGCTGGCTTTAAAATGTTGCCAATATTTAAGCAGATTCCAATATGAGCAATATGGACGTTTACCTTGCTGGCGAACGGATTTTGACAATACAGCTTCAAGAAAAGTTGCACATCAACTAGGGTTAACAGAATTAGAATCGGATGAAAAATATATTTTTATCTCCAATTATCAACATATAGGAGCTTATGCTACGGTGGCGCCGTAAATTAATATTGAATAGAAAATTTCTCTACCAACTTAACCGGCTTATAAGAGAGTTTGGCTTTTCGTAAGCCTTCAATACCCATATCTTCTTCCCGGTTGATAAACTCATATTCCGACCAACAATTAGCGGCAAATTGTTGGTTTATGGCTGTATACATCCCGTCATATTCGATATTGGCTTTTTCAATATGGATTACTGCCGTATTGGAATTCAACCTTTCTCCGACTGCCAACGCTTGAATCTTTCCTTCAATCTTAATTACACCGCCAACAACTCTTAAGACGGCAAATTTATCCAATACTCTGGCCATGGCTCGTTCTTCATCAGTTAATTCCTTTCCCGGCCTCTTTTTGATATCAAACCAATCCGTCTTCAGGTCCAGACATTCCTGAACCAACTCTTGATTTAACTTCGAATATTCCCATTGATATTTCCGGAGAAATTGATTTAAATGATTCCGTTTTCCGTGGTATTTGCGGCCGGCTAAATTAATTAAATCGCTGCTGTTATAGAGGTAATCGAAAGTACGGCGTTCTTCTTTAGCTATCAGGTTGGGTTCTATTTTAGACAATGTTTCAAATAATCGTTTTGGAGCACGTCGAATTAAGAACTCGAAATTTTGATTTACCGCCCATTTCTCCATTATTTTAAAAACTTCCCTTAATTTGTCAAGATTATTCCAATCTCCAACCGGTGGCAGAAAAAATTTTTTCCATTTAGCATTAGGTGGATCGGCCCATAAAATCCAATAATCCAAAGCATGATCATACATTACCTGCAATCCATAACTATACTGCCACATAAAAAGATTGGTAAAAGTTAAATCGGAAGTTTCCGGTTGAAGTTCTCTCAAGAGTTGGTCAAAGCTTGTTTTATCATCTAAAACTAATCTGCGAAATGTCTCCATAAGATGCACCCTATTTGTTAGTTATTGGTTCATGAGTTCATTAGTTCATAGTTCATTTGTTTATTAGTTATTGGTTCATTTGTTAAATGCTTAAAGTTCAAATGTCAAAACATGCCCAGTTGCCAGTTTATTGAGTCAATATGAACTCAAAGGCTTATTTGTTTTTAAAATCCACAATCTGAAATTTGAAATCCGAAATTACTTAATTGTCAATTGTCAATTAAACTCTTAAACTCTCCCCTGTTTATTCCAGTTTAACCCCGTTTAAACAGGGCAAACTATAAGTTGAAATTAATTCCTCAAAATACTACTGCATTTATTTCAACTTATTACAGCTGTAATAGGATGAAGTAAATTCAATTTAATTCTTATTTGCATTCGGATTAGAATGCAAATTTAGGATGAGGGTTTTCTTCATCCCATATCCGGAGGGTTATCATGGCAAAATCTGAAAAATCCGAAAAACCAGAAAAATTTAGCCTTATTCTTTTTAGCGGAGATTTTGATAAGGCGATGGCCGCCCTTACCTTGGCTAACGGAGCAGCCGGTAATGGTATGGAAGTCTCTATCTTCTTCACCTTCTGGGGAATGAACCTGCTTAGGCAGAAGGTTATACACCGTAAGCTTTTTTTAGAAAACCTCTTTAAATGGATGATGCCTGTCGGCGTTAACAAAATAGGACTTTCAAAAATGAATTTTTGTGGTTTCGGACCCTGGCTGATGAAAAAATTAATCCGTCAGAAAGACGGCCAAACAGCTTCAGACTTATTAGATTTGGCGATGGAGAGAAAAGTTCGCTTTATCGCTTGTGAAGCTTCATTAAAACTACTTGGAATCACCAAAGACGAACTCATCTCCTACAATCATTTGGAAATCGCCGGCGTCGATACCTTTCTCAAAACAGCTATAGAGTCTAAAGTATCAATGTTTATATAACAGGCAACAGGCAACAGGCAACAGGCAACAGGCAACAGGCAACAGGCAACAGGCAACAAAAGTATATGCTTCCTTAGTAAGGATGTCAACCTTTTAGCCGGTTCCAATTAAAGTTTTTTAATTGTCAATTCTCAATTCTCAATTGCTCTTAAAGTATTGCCCTTCCAAACGCCTTACCAAACTCTACCGCATTCTCCAGGTCGGCTTCGGTAGGGATTAATACCGGTTTTACAGTTGAGTTTATTACTTTAAACTTCATCCCCGCTAACCGGCTTTCCAAGTTAGAAATCGCTTCTCCGCTCCAGCCATAGGAACCAAAAGCGGCCCCCAATTTTCCTTTTAGATTAATCGTAGCTAAACTACTCAACAGGTCATGGACTGGCTTTACAGCATCACCGTTAATCGTCGGCGAGCCGACTATTAAACCCTTTGACCCTTCAATTTTATCCAATAACTCTGCCGGTATTGTTTCCTGAAGGTCGTAAACTTCAGCTTCAGCTCCTGAGTTCCGGATACCTTCGGCAATCTTCTCCGCCAATAAAGCCGTATTTCCATAAGCACTGACATAAGCAACAATAACTCTGGACTGTTCCGGGTTGGCTAAACTCCACTCCCGGTAATAATCTATGTATTTCTGAATATCTTTTCTAAGAATCGGTCCGTGTCCGGGAGCTACGATTTTTAAAGGATAATCCTTTAATTTATCCATCGCCTGGATTACATACCGTTTAAACGGTCTCATGATATGGTCGTAGTAATATTTAAAATCATTAAAGAAATCCGTAGAAGTCAGATCGCCGAAAAGAGCCGGGTCCGCATAATGCGAACCTAGTACATCACAGTCAAATAAAATCCGATCTTCCGCCAAATAAGTGAACATACTATCCGGCCAATGTAAAAACGGAGCCGAGATAAACTTTAAAGTCTTACCTCCCAAGTCAAGGGAATCTCCATCGCCGACTTTTAAGATATCCATATCGTAATTCAAAATATTTTTAATAAAATGTTCACCGGTTTTAGAGACTACAATTTTAGCGCCTGGCGCCAGTTTCAGTATTTCACCAATGCTTCCCGAATGGTCCGGCTCCATGTGGTTCAAAATAATATAGTCAATTTCCGAAGGGTTTATTAGAGTAGTTAAATGCTCTTTAAAATCCTGGAAGAACTTGCCTTTTACAGTCTCAATTACGGCAATTTTATCATTTCCTTTAACAACGTAAGAATTGTAGCTGGTACCGTATTCCGCCCGCATAATAATATCAAATACCCGTAAATCCGGATCTACAGCCCCAACCCACCATACATTCGGCGCTAACTCATGAGTTTGCACGATTCTCACCCCATAATAATAGATAATTTTGGCAGCATTTAACGCTTGGGAAACGCGCAGTTTTTACTTTTGCCTTATGCCTCGTACCTCAAGCTACCGAGAAAATTCTATCGAAGCTTGTCATTCACCCAGCTTTATTTTTATACTTTCAGGCGCGCAAGGAAAGCTGGCGTGGACGACTACTTTACCTCTTCAAACATATCTTTCCCCGCACCGCATTCCGGACATACCCAATCATCCGGCAAATCTTCAAAAGCTGTACCGGCAGCTATTCCTGCATCAGCATCACCTACAGCCGGATCATACACATAACCACATACAGTACATTGCCATTTTTTCATCATAAAACCTCCTATTTAAAATATTTTACTTATTGAATTGGTGTAGAACAAATTAATTAACATAGTTAAATTTTAATATATGAATTATTTTTTGTCAAGTCAGTATTCGGCATAATTTCTAAAAGTAATTTTGGCAACAATATGGATAGACACTTGGTTAATATTATTCCGTCCAAAAGGTTAATTAATGCTTTACAATATTTTATACTTAACAAAAATACCTAAGGAAGCGCTGATTAATTGAAATAAGTGACGATTTTGCGCTTCGCAAAATGCCTAATACCGCATATTTGCTCGCACAAAATCGGATTAATCAGCGCTTCCCTAAAGGCGCCCACAAATGAAAATAAAGATACCATGGGAGAGTGGAACTTTATCAATTCAGTTTAAACAAAATTCTCTTCTTCAAACCTTGGTCCCAAACTATCCTGCCGCCTTATCCATTATTGATATTCAACAACAGATTGAGGATAACCTTTTATTAATTTCAGCTCAAATCCGGAAAGCCCGAAAAATAGTATTAATTCTTGAAGATACCAATCGTTTCAGCAATACTGCGGCCTTTTATATTACTAAAATCTTTGGAGGACTTAACCGGGTTTATTAATTCCGCTAATTTTAAAATTGTAACTGCTCTGCCTTATGCTCCGATAACTTTAGTAGAGTGAACTATACTATAATTTCACACAGGCCAATTGGATTGACGTGAACGGCTCTAGGGAAAAAATAAGCTTCAATTTTCATTCGAAAAGAACTCTTCTTCCAACATCGCTGCTAATACATGGTATACGGGAAGGTGAAATTCTTGTACTTTAAAGGTTTGAAAAGCCGGAACCTTAATCAAAAATTCGCATAAATCCCCAAGCTTGCCATTTTCCTGCCCGGTCAATCCAATGGTATGAAGGCCTAATCCTTTAGCCACGATAACCGCTTTAATAATATTATCCGAATTACCAGTGGTACTGATAGCTAAAATGCTGTCTCCGGCAATTCCATAACTCAATACTTGTTGGGCAAAAATCAGATCCGCTCCAATATCGTTACTCACGGCGCTAATTAAAGCAGTGTTGGTATTTAAGGGTAGCACCGGCAATCCTTTTTGGAGTCTATCAATCCATTGGTCCGAATTACCGGCAAACGCCGAAAAATTGGTCTTCAACATTAAGGGTAACGGCCTCTTTTTCAAAAATCCTTTCAACAATTCTCCGCTAAAATGTTCAGCATCGGCAGCGCTTCCTCCATTACCGCAAACCAGTAGTTTTTTACCGCTGGTAAAAATATTCCGTAATAATAAAAAGACTTTGGTAATCGGTTCCAGACAAACATGCAACTCCGGAAAACGGGTTACCAAGTCTTCTAATAAAGCTTTTATATTATTGTTGATTTCAACCCCATCCATTGACTCCCCCTCCTTGCTACAAAATATGAGGAGAGAAAGTCATCGGTGAATGCAGGATTCAGTAGAGCGAGTGAATTTTTGTGTTTTTTGAGTTTTAGCTTCGGAGCATAAATCAAAATACTCCTGTCTCCTGACTACTTATTACTAATTATGGAACAATTCCCCGGTTCAGTCAGTAATTGATGATTGGGAGTGAAAAAACAGCGGTACAGCCAGAGAGTCACTGTTATTACCGTAATCGCAGTCGCCGCAGCGATCATATAGGTAACTACTATCTGATAACGAACGGCTGCATTTGGGTTGGTTCCGGCGATAATTTGTCCGGTCATCATGCCCGGTAACTGAACTATCCCTACGGTCATCATTGTGCTGATGGTAGGCATCATAGCTGTTTTTAACGCTTCTCGCAGATAAGGAGCAACCGCTTGCCGGGAACTGGCCCCAAGCGACAAGGCAACTTCGATCTCCCGACGATGATCCCTAATATCGGAAGTTAAGCGGTTAGCGGCTAAGGCCGCTCCAACCATTGAATTACCAATAATCATTCCGGCCAATGGAATAATGTATTGCGGTAAATACCAAGGTTTGACCCGTAAAATAAAGCCGATAACTATAGTTAATATAATTATACTTCCCAGCGCAATCCCTATGGTCAGTATCCAAAACAGCTTTTTCCAACGGATTTTTTGCCGCTTTAAAGCATTAAAACCAGCCACTCCGATCATTGTCAGTAGAACTGCTAAAACCAAATACCAATGGTTGGTATCAAAAATATATTGTAAAATATACCCGACAAACATCAATTGGACAAAACTACGGAAAGCCCCGATCAGTAAATCTTTCTCCATACCTAGTTTTTCTTTGAAAGAAATCAATAATGTCACCACTACTAAAGAAGTGGCAAATGCCAAATCGAGATAAGAGATTTGGATATAATTCATTTTAATCTCCATTCCGCCGCTGTCGCAGGCGGCACAAATAGTTATGAAAAAAAGGTGTGCGACTTTCACCAAAAGTGCTATCTTAATTTAAGGAGAAGGTATACTACAAAGCACGGTAGGAGGA
>JAEYRX010000069.1 GCA_023435225.1 Bacillota bacterium | reverse complement strand
TGGAAAAGTTGGATAAAGCGAATGAAGTTGTGGGATGGCTCTTGCTGGCGACGTTGGGATTAATGCTGATTTTAGGAACGAGAGGCTTTTTTGTATTGTACGGCAGAATTGTATGCAGTAGAGCGGTTAATGAGTTATATGATGCTGAGAGATAGAAAGTGCCGTATGAGGGAAAACGATAAGATTATCATTAAAAATAACAAAGGAATGGTCGTTACTTTGATTGAATTGAATAATTGAATAAACTAACCAAATTTCCCGATAGATGTGATTCATCGGAATTTGAAGAATAACCACTAGGAGAAGGTTTTATTTTGAACAAAGACGATCTCACGAAGAAACTATGGGAAACCGTGTACTTCAAAAAAGACATCCCCCGGAAAATGGCCACGCTGCTTAAAAAGGGGGCTGATCCTTTTGCTTATGACCCTGAAGACGGGTACACCATTTTGCACAAAATATTGTGTTATACGGATGAGCTTCAAAAAGAAGCGGCTTTTAACTTTATCATTGACCACGGGACTAGGTACCGGGCCCTTACCCGGAAACATGAAACAGCTTTGCATTTTACGGCTTTTTACGGCAGTGACCGAATGTCAGGAAAGATTTTAGGTTGCGGCGTGAATGTTAACGCTATGACCAAAGATGGAAAAACTCCGCTGATCTATGCGGTCGAAGGTGGTGTTTTTAATAAAGCCCTAGTTGATCTGCTGGTAAATGAGCAAATTGACATCAACAGGGTCTCGGTGATAGGCACGGCGGTTGATGCGGCCATCTTAACCGGCAATTGGATGATGAAGCACTATTTGCAAAAGTTGGGCGGTAAAAGTGTAAAACCCTCTAAAGCGCGGGCCCGTAACCAAGCCGACGGGTTTGCCGATATCGGCTATAAAGGCGGTCTAATCGCCATGCCGGCGCGGAGGCCTGAAGAATATGAACCTGATGGAATTTTATATGAAAATATCACCTTGGAATCATTAAGCCCATTCAAAAACAGGCCGGTACTCTATAAACGCAAAGGGGAACAAGAACAACGAATAGGGTATGTGCTAGACATACAGCAAAACCAAGGTCTCCTTATTTACGGGCCGGACAATACGGGGGATTATACCGAAACCTTTTTGGAACTAGATATTATCGATTATATCGGCCAAGCGGTTCTGCTCGGCAAACCCGATGAATTTCAGGAGGTTATTGATGCTATCTTTCAAGCTTCCATAACCAAAAGCAAACAATTGAGCATTCATAACAGTGAACTTAAGGAAATTCCATGGGAGCTCTTTGAACTTAAAAACCTGGAAGAACTCACGCTTCAATGTGACAACTTGAAAACAATTTCCAATGACCTTACCAAGCTTGAGAAATTGATCGGCTTGCAGCTGGAAAGCCGCAGCCTAAAAGTGTTACCGCCCTTTTTCGCGGATTTGACCGGCCTTAAAAAACTGGCTATACTATGCCCTAACCTCGAAAATTACGGGGCCTTTTTCCGTAATCCGATAAACTTGGAAGATCTGGCCTTGGATTGCGGAGATTTAACAATCCCGCCGCAGGAAATAGCCGAGCTTGCCGCGCTTAAAAGGTTGCATCTAAAAGGCAAAAAACTAACAAAGCTTACAAACCTTACAAACCTTCTCCAGGAAATAGGAAAGATCCGAAAACTGGAAACCCTTAAGTTTATTAATCGCGTTTCAGAAGATGAAATTCCGGGTAATTCTGAGGGTGAAACATCTTCCGATGATATGGCGCAGACCATCCCGGAAGAATTGGGAAATCTATTTAACTTGGAAGAACTGGATTTTAGTAATGTACCCTTAAAAAGCATCCCTGCTTGCATCGGAAAACTAAAAAGACTGAAGAAGCTAACGCTTCAAAATACCGGACTGGAGGAGGTCCCGCCGGAGATCGGCAGCCTGGAGTCACTTGAGTTTATCAATTTCAACACCGGGTTGACTAAACTTACTCCGGAAATTACAAAGTTAACCCAATTAGCTTATCTTAAACTCCGGACCGATCATTTGTCAAACATCCCCCCGTTAAAAGGGTTTACAAACCTTAAGGAGATTCACTTGATTAATGATTACAGCCAATGGATCCCGGAAGACCTTAAGGACGCTCAATCACTCACAAAACTGGTCATAGAATATTCTACCATCGAAGAACTGCCCGAATGGTTTTTTGAGCTAAAAAATCTAAAAGAACTAACTATCCGCTGCAGCCGGCTTAAAACCATCAACCAGAGAATTGAACAAATGACCGGCCTTGAGATATTGAATATTCACTGCGGGCGGCTGCAACAATTTCCATTCGGGCTTACTAAACTAAGTGCGTTAAGAATTCTGAATCTTAGGGGATCCGGGATCGCGATGGTTCCCCAAAAAATCGGCAACCTGATAAAATTGGAATATTTGGATTTGAACGGGACTAAAATCACCGAACTGCCGGATCGCATCGGAGATCTGGTTAATTTAAAAAGCCTCGACCTGGGATTCACTGGGTTGACATCTCTGCCTATAAGAATCAGGAAACTGCAACGTCTGGAATCTCTCAGTCTGGAGGGATCAACCATTAAGGAACTGCCGGAGGGAATCATCGAACTGGTTCTGCTTTGGGAAAAGAAAGGGCTTAATATTGATAATTGCTCCCTTGAAATACCGCCGCGAAGCTTTATAGATGATGGCCGAAATGAGGTTATTCAATATTTTGTTTCAAAAGGAATTGAGGAAATCTTAGTCGATCCGATGAAATATATTACATCTGAAGTAAAATGAGATATTTCAGCTAAGGGTTAATTAGGGAGTTATCCACAGAACGAGGCGAAGGATTAACAAAACGAGTTGAAGGATCCACAGAACGAGGCGAAGGACTAACAAAACAAGTTGAAGGATTCACAGAACGAGGCGAAGATTTTAATGAATGGATTAACAAAATAGGTGGTTAAACCAATAATTGTAGGTTAGGAGGTCGATTGAAAGTGGCGGTAAATGAAGACTTAATCAAAAAATACAACCTCTCCGACCGGGAGGCGGAAATTGCGGCCTTGATCTTAGAAGGGCTCGACAATGGAAAAATCGCCCGGAAACTTTTCATAACGGTAGCGACGGTAAAAACCCATGTTTATAATTTGTTTAATAAAGTGGGAGTCCGGAACCGGTATGAGTTGATCAGCCTTTTCCAATCCGATGCTAAAAAAGACTTGGAGCCGAAGGTTTTTCGGCAGCCGAAGCTGGTTTATGTAATAATTGCCGGATTAGGGTTATTTACTTTTTTGGCTTTTTTTACGACGCAATCTTTGATAAACCGTCCGGGGCAGCTTAAAATTCATCGCGAAGTAGTAGGACGGGAAAAGCCGGTCTCATTTTCCAAAGCCAGTCTGCCCGGCAATATTCAAGCGATTCCTGATGGATTGGACCCGTTAACGGTAGCCCGGTGGTTTTACCATATCGGTAGTGTACAGAAAAATCGGGAATTGTGGCAAAAGTTACTGACTAAAGATGATTGGAGTAAAGCTAAAGAGGATTCGGTCTGGCATCTGCTGGCGGAAAAAGGGCGTAGTTACTATTTTGTCTATATAGGTGATAATGAACCGAATTATAAGAAGTATTTTTTTCAAAGACAAGAAAAAGGCAAAGATTTGGGGAATCCCGGCCCGATTATAGTTGTTAAGGAAGATGGGAAATGGCGGGTCCGGTTGGCCAACCCGTAATTCATACCGGAGTATGAGCCGGTTCAAACCGGAGTCTGATTGTAACTCATACCGGGTGTAAAGGATAATCAGCGTATAATAACTATATAGGATGAAGTAAATTTCTTATCCAAGATTTGCATTCAACAATAATGTAACTTGGCATGTACTAAACTAAGTGAGGAGTAAGCTGATGAAATCCTTTATCGGGCAATTATTTTTCGGGGTTAGTATCCTAATTTTACTGGCGCTTATTGCTGTGGTGAGCGCTGGAGAGCTTTTTGCCGGCTTTGAATATTCACCCCGGCATTCTCTGGGGAAATTATTTTGCAATTTTAGTGAAGAACGGGGGATTTTTTCAGAAAATCAGGAAAAAAGTTTTTCACAACCTTTTTCCAATTTGTTGGCGGCTATTCAAATATCAAGGCAACAGATAATAAATAGCTGGAACGCGAAGGAATCCCCGGATAATTATGTTTATGGTGAATTCTTTGAGGGCCTGGCGGTAATCGGCGTTAAAAAAGACGGTCACCGGCAGTATGGATACATAGATAAAACGGGCCGAATGGCGATTAAACCTCAATTTGATTTTGCGGCGAATTTTCATGGCGGAATAGCTAAGGTGGGAGTATACCGGAATGATGGGAAACTACGATTTGGGTATATCAATCATACCGGGAAAACTGTTATTCCATTAAAATTCCTATTTATGGATGAGTTTTCGGAAGGGCTGGCCGTGGCTGGGGTGACAAGTATTTTACCGGATTTTTCCGGGACCAAGTACGGTTTTTTGGATTTAAAGGGGCGTTGGGTGATATCGCCTATTTATGATTTCGCCGGAGCTTTTTCCGGTAACCGGGCGGTGGTGGGCGTTCGGACTATAAACGGCAACATGAAATACGGTTACATCGATGGGAAAGGGCGTTATGTTGTCAAGCCAAGTTATGATCGTGCTTATGCTTTTACGGAAGATCTTGCGCCGGTGGGGATAAAAACAGTCCAGTTAAAAAAGTCGGAGATAGGGTATTTCGGATTCATCAACCGCCGGGGCGAGCTGGTAATTGAACCGGTATTTCAAAGTGTTAAAGGTTTTAAGGAAGGTTTGGCGGTCTTTCAGGGTAATAATCAAAAGTTCGGTTATATCAACAGTAAGGGAAAAATAGTAATTGCGCCGGTTTTTGAAAGCGCCGAACTGTTTGAAAACGGCTTGGCAATTGTTTCGATCTTGAAGGAGGGTAATATCAAATACGGTTTGATTGACAAAATGGGCCAATTTCTGGTCCAGCCGCAATTTGACCAGATAACCGGTTTTTCAGAAGGGTTGGCACGAGTATCTCGCTCCGGACTGTTTGGTTTTATCAACCGGAAGGGAAAAACGGTGATTAAGCCTCGCTATGAAGCTGCGGGTTCTTTTTTGGAAGGATTGGCTATGGTAAGGTGGAAAGGAAAGTACGGATATATTGACCGGCGGGGGATAATGGTTATTGCTCCTCGTTTTGAGCGGGCGGACCAGTTCAGCGATGGTCTGGCTTTTGTTTCCGACGAAAAAAAGTCCGGGTATATTAATAAATCCGGTATGTTTGTATTTGGGTTTTAGATTGAATGATTTAAAATACTCTCAGCTGTAGGTTTTAAACAAATGTCATCACGTTATTCTTTTAAAAACGGAAAATGATTGTCGTTCATCGCCCAGAGCAGAAGCTGAAATGCAGGCTAATTCAAAACCTCTGGGCTGTTTGCTAAAACTAATCTCAACCCCGTAAACGGGCTGGGAAAGTCTGCGGTAAAAACCAACGGAGCCCCTTGTGGGGTTAAGACGGTTTATAGACAACAGCCCAGGGGATATGAGAGAGCAAAAATTTTCGGTTCCTGCCCTGGGTGATGAAAGAATGACATTAGGTTCTAACCCGCGGTACAGTTGGATGTTTTTTTAAACCTAAAAAGTTTAGAAACGTGTTGTTGCAATTTGCAAATCTATAATTTAAATGACTATACTCTTTACTCAGGAAGAATGATTCAACTCACCCTTTTTTGTTGCCCTCTCTTAAAAGAGAGGGCAAAAACCTCTTGTCAGGTAAGCTTTTAGACAACGAAGGTTTATGGTTACTCTCTCTTTTAAGAGAGAGCAAGAGTGAGTTGATATTGATAATCCTGAGTTAAAAGAATATTCAGTATAATCTATAAAAAGAACGGAAGGAACTGTCACATGAAATTTGCCATAACAATACTGGGGATATTCCTGGCGATTACTTTCGTAATTCCGGTTTTTTGGGTATTTTCATTCTCGCCTTGGGGGTGGTTATCCCTATTTATATTAAGCATCGCCAATTATATTTATCTTTTCTCGAAATCCAGTAATATGGGGGATATTATTAAACATGCCATTCCGTTAGCGTTGTTTTTGCTCTTTTATTTAGGAATCGGTAATTGGGCCCATAAAGCATCGGGACATCCATTGGGAATAGGGTTGGCAGCCGGTTTCCTGATTTTTGGAGGGCTGACGGTATTGGCGGGGTATCTGGAGATAGTTGCCATTCGTAACTTAACCATTGATTTGCCAAAATTGGTTACCCTATTCGGAAATTGGCAGGGTACGTTTGGTAATTGGCTGGCCCTTGTAATACTACTGCCGCTTGGAACG
>JAEYRX010000016.1 GCA_023435225.1 Bacillota bacterium | reverse complement strand
GGAATATGGCAATTGCCCAAGATAATATGAAGAGCCGTATGCCTTAATAGGGCAAGTACGGTTCTGTGAGGAGTGAGGGACCAATTTTGGGTAGTACGACACAAGAGAGACCCCGCTTACTCGACAGGCAACAGGCAACAGGCCGCTGGTAATTCCTCAATAACTAATGAACTAATAACTAATGAACCAATTTTGAAAGCGTGGCATAGATGAAACATCTTTTTATTATCAATCCTCAAGCCGGTAAGGGAAAGCCGCTGAAGCTGGTTCCGTTGATTAAGGAATATTTCGCCGGTAGAGATGAGCAATATCAAATTGAGTTTACCGAATATCCGGGACATGCAGCTGCGTTAACTCGCCAACACGTACAGTCGGACCGGTATCGCGTATATGCTGTCGGTGGAGATGGGACTCTGAATGAAGTTTTAAACGGTATAGTGGGTAGTGACAGTAGTTTGGCGGTAATTCCGGCCGGTACCGGAAATGATTTTGTAAAAACGCTGGGCCGGAAGATGGAGTTACAAGAATTGTTGCATCTTACCATTAAGGGAAAAGAGAAACCGCTTGATTTGGCAGTTATCAATAACCGGTATTTTATTAATATTTCATCAGTCGGATTTGATGCGGAAGTTGTTGAAAAAACTTTGCGATTTAAGAAAGGATTGTTGGCCGGGGTTAGCTATTTGGCCGGAGTGTTGCTAACCTTACTGAGATATAAAAATCATCCGCTGAATATAACCGTTGATGGAGAGAGTATCAGTACCCGGTTTTTATTAATAGCGGTTGCCAATGGACGGTATTATGGGGGCGGATTTTTACCTACTCCTGGTGCATTACTTGATGACGGCTTGTTGGATATTTGTATGATAGGTAAAAAAAATATTTTTGAGATTATGGGTACCATAGCCAAGTATATGAAAGGAACTCACCATACTGTTAAAAGAGTCAGTTTCTTAAAAGGTAAAGAGATAAACATTAGCTGTGAAAAAGAGATCGCCGTTAATATCGATGGCGAAGTGGAACGGTTACGGGAACTAAACTTTAAAATTATTCCCGCCGGAATCAAGATGGTTGTTCCTGGATAGTCGTCCACGCCAGCTTCCGCTGTGTATATGAATATGAAAATATGAAAATTCGGTAGCATTTTCTAGCTTGACAAGGAGGTACAGAGTTCATGATTAATAACGGAACGTAAATTAAATTATACTAATGGCAGGAATTTATGTTGGTTTTGTCTAATAATATTTGTTAATTTATACATATAATTTAATATATTCAAAATAGGGGGAGTAACAACCCGCTAAGACGGGGAACAGGGTCGTCAACACGGCGTTTATCGCTCGGCTTTGTTAAACTACGGTTCAGTGAGACTCTATTTCAGTTAAAGCTGGAATTGGAGTCTTTTTATTTTGGCTAAAATTATATATAATGGAAAAACTAGATTAATTGAGGTGAGGAATGTGGAGCAATATATATAAATTATGTTAAATCTATTATAGACTATATCGAAAACTCAATTAAGGTAATTATGAAACTCCCTTAACTACTAATTATCAACTATTCGGAGGTTAATATGCCGGAACAATTAGAAGTTAATGCCCATGTTCAAGATGTTACGGAAGTTATTAAAAAATTGAACAGCACAACGGCTGGTTTATCCGACGAGGAAGCAACCCGCCGCTTAGAAAAATACGGTCGGAATGAATTGGATAAAGGAAAACAAAAGACCCTATTGGGAATGTTTTTTGATCAGTTCAAGGATATCATGATTATTATCTTATTTATTGCGGCAATCATCTCTGGTTTTATGGGTGAACTTACCGATGCCTTTATAATTTTGGCGGTTATTATTATTAATGCCGTTCTGGGAGTAATTCAAGAAAGTAAGGCGGAGAAAGCTTTGGAGGCTTTAAAAAAGATGGCTGCCCCGCTGGTAAAGGTCAAACGAAATGGGGTTCTCCGGCAAATTAAAACCGCGGAGCTGGTACCGGGAGATGTAGTCTTGTTGGAAGCGGGAGATTTTGTTCCTGCCGATATGCGTTTAATAGACTGCGCCAGTTTGAAGATTGAGGAAGCTGCTTTGACCGGAGAATCTGTTCCGGTAGAAAAGACCATCGCTAAGCTGGAAAAGGAAGATCTGGTGCTTGGTGACCGCATTAATATGGCTTATTCCGGGAGTAGTGTTACTTATGGGCGCGGCAGCGGACTGGTAATCGCTACCGGGATGAATACTGAAGTCGGTAAAATAGCCAAACATCTAACTCAAAGTGAATCCCAGGAGACGCCGCTTCAGAGAAAACTGGCGGAAATGAGTAAAATTCTCTCCATCGGTATTATTATTGTATCGGTCTTTATTTTTATTGTCGGAGTTTTGCAAGGGCGGGACCGGTTTGAAATGTTTTTAACATCGGTTAGTTTAGCGGTAGCGGCGATTCCTGAAGGACTGCCCGCGGTGATAACCATTGTAATGGCTTTGGGAGTCCAAAAAATGGCCAGGAGAAATGCTATTATTCGTAAACTTTCAGCGGTTGAAACTTTGGGAAGTACGGAAATTATCTGTTCTGATAAGACCGGAACCTTAACCCAGAATAAAATGACGGCCAAAGAAGCCTATCTTGACGGGAAAGCCGGTCCGGTAGAAGAAATAGACAGTTCTCCCAGTTCAAAAGTATTTATGGAGATTTTGGCCCTTTGTAATGACTCCAATCTGATTTCTGAAAATAATGAGATTGTAGAGATTAAAGGTGATCCAACCGAGACTGCTCTGGCCGGATTGGCGGTAGATCATGGTTTCAATAAACATCAATTAGAAAAGTCCATACCAAGAAAAAATGAAATTCCCTTTGACTCGGACCGTAAATTGATGACCACCATCCATCAGTACCAAGGAAAACTGCGGGCAATGATTAAAGGCGCTCCGGATATGTTGTTGGAACGTTGTGAACTGGTGTTGGTAAACGGCAAAACCCAAACTTTAGCTCCGGATATGGCCCGGCAGATCCGGGAGGCCAACCGGGAGATGGCCCAAAAAGCCCTCCGGGTGCTGGCAGTGGCTTACCGGGATTTAGGACCGGAAATTGATCGGTTTGATCCTGATACTATCGAAAACAAACTGGTTTTTGTGGGGTTGGTCGGAATGATTGATCCGCCCCGCCCTGAAGTCCGGGATGCCGTTAGGGTATGCAGGGAGGCTGGTATCCGTCCGGTCATGATTACCGGGGACCACCGTGATACTGCTGCAGCCATAGCTAAAGAGTTAACCATAGTTAAGAATGATGATGAAATTATTACCGGTAGTGAACTAGATAAAATCAGCGATCCGGAATTTGAAAAACTGGTTACTAAATATTCGGTATATGCCCGGGTATCCCCGGAGCATAAAGTACGAATCGTTAAAGCTTGGAAATCTCAAGGTAAAATTGTAGCTATGACCGGGGATGGAGTTAATGATGCGCCGGCGTTGAAAACATCGGATATTGGTGTAGGGATGGGAATAACCGGTACCGATGTCAGCAAGGGAGTATCAAATATGGTCCTGGCCGATGATAATTTTGCCACCATTGTTTATGCGGTGGAGGAAGGGAGAAAAATTTATAATAACATCCGGAAGACTATCCAATTTTTACTCTCCTCTAATCTCGGTGAAGTGGTTACCTTGTTTGTCGGTACTATGTTGAATTGGACAGTGCTCTTTCCAATTCATATCCTTTGGGTGAACTTAGTAACCGATACTTTTCCAGCCTTGGCGTTAGGAGTTGAAAAAGCTGAGAAAGACTTAATGCGTCAAAAACCCAGGTCTGCCGGAACCGGCTTTTTTGGTGAGGGAGTTGGTATTAGTATTATTTATCAAGGAATTATAAAAGGATTAATTACTTTAGCCGTGTTTTATATCGGAAAGAGCTTTTATTCCCAGGCTACTGCAGTTACCATGACTTTTTTAACGCTTGGGTTGATTCAATTGACTCATTCGTATAATGTTCGCTCCAATACTAAATCTTTATTTAAAATAGGCTTTTTTAGTAATCAGCATTTAAATATTGCGGTATTGGCGGCGGCTTTCTTACAGGTTGGAGTTGTACTAATACCAATGTTAAACGGAATTTTCAAAGTTACACCTTTAAATTTGGCACAATGGCTGATTGTATTATCAGGAGCGTTATCAATCATACCAATTGTGGAACTTGGAAAGGTTATTTTCAATTTATATTCAAAGAAAAATTCATTTTAACCTGCCTCCGGCAAGTACTTAAAGAAAATAGTTTAAATATAGACTTGCCGGAGGATATCGTAAAGCCTAATCCGGCCAAATTTTGAGACATGCGACAGGTAAGGAGTTGCTGGCCAATGACGAGGTAAAAGATGCCTACCTGGGGCATACGGCTAAATGAGGTTATCTCTATTTTCCCAAAATTTTATCAAACCGGCCAGTATAAGCCCATAGATTGAGCTGGAGATAAAGTGAGAAATTATTGTTTCCCAAGGGGGAGAATAGATTGTCGGGATCTTAAAGAGAGTTCCCAGCGCATAAATGGCAAACCAGGTGGCAGCGCCATAGAGCCAACCTTTGAAATACAAGTGTTTACTAGTGATTTTCGGAATTATATAAATGAAGAGGATTCCAAGCATCCCGGTAAAGATTATTTCCGACATTTGGTAAAAAATCGACATCCATATGGAAGAGGGCTTCTTTCCGTGAATAATAACACTGAAGAAGCCTAAATATTTATCTTTGGCAAAGTGTAGAATATAAAAAGAAAAGAAATTGAAGAGCATTTTGGCTATTCCAGCCATCGTCCCGGCAATAAACCCCTTGAGAAATTTGTCATCCATTAAATTCACCACCTCAAAGCCCCTTATTATGCGAAACATATTTATTCCAGATTTTTTCTTTGCAAGTAGCTAATTATTAAACCGAAGGCCAATCCCCAGAGAACATGGGTGAAAAAGGCTATATATACGGTTGGACGGTCCATTAACTCCAAAAGCATGGGTTCCCATAATTTAGGGATTATACTGACATGCACAATCCATAAAACCACTCCGATCCATTGGATTAACCCCTTAAGTCTAAATTATAGTTTATCTTTTGCAGTAAGAAGAATCTTATGCGATTTTTGACATTAACTATTAGAAACCGGATAGAATAAAGGCGAATTTGGAAAACTTCAGGGGGGAAGAGTTTGCAGTCCGATAAATCTTTATTAATAATTATGATTGGCGCATTCGCAACGGTGTTTGAAATGAGGAAAATAATTGAAACGGTTTGAAGAGAGTCAAGAGTTTATCAAAGGCGCTCTGGCCGGACTGATCGCCGGGACTGTGATGTTTATCTTGGTAGAGGGCTTTCGCTGGTTTGGTTTGACCAAATTTGGTATAAGCTATCTAGCCGGGGATACGGTCTTTACTTATAAGAATAATCTCGGGATGAATCTGATAGCATTTATGGTTAGCAGCGGCGTGAGTGTGTTTTGGGGGATCATCTTTTCTTTCTTTTTTACTAAAGTCTTTTCAGTAGATAATTATTTATTGAAAGTATTATTCATGAGCTTTTGCATTTTCTTTTTTCATCTTGGTTTTTTGGATGAACCGTTCCACTATAAAAGGGAGATTCATGAACAGACTTTTGATTTATTGGTGATACTAGGAGGATATCTGATTTATGGATTGGTTTTGGCATTTACACTAAAAAGGTTAAAAATAATTGAAAAAAATTAATATCGGAAGGGTTGACAATGGTGGAAAAGTTTATGGCCGGGGTTACCGGTGGGGTGATTGCCGGGATATGTAAAGATATCCCGGATGCGATCTTAGGTTACTTTTTAAAAATCTCCCGGATTACCTTTTGGGATTATTCGGGAACTATTGCCCTTGGTCATCGGCCTAAGGTAGGGTTGGAAGTGATTACCGCCATTTTTTATGAGGTGGTTTTCAGTATTTTTATCGGGATTATCTTTGTTTATCTGGCCCCGTATTTCAAAACCAAACGATATTTACTGCGGGGCGCTATCTACGGCGCACTGGTCTGGTTTTTTATCCGGGCGGCGGTAATGGCTTTCCGGCTGGAACCGCTTATAGATGGCGATATTATTTCAGCGGTTATTAATTCGTTGAACTCCATATTCTACGGGTTGATATTAGGAGCGATCGTTCATTATTTGGATAAAAAGAGGCAGGTTTATAACTAAGGAAGCGCTGATTAATCCGATTTTGTGCAAGCAAATATGCGTTATTAGGCATTTTGCGAAGCGCAAAATCGTCACTTATTCAATTAATCAGCGCTTCCCAAGATTAATATAATCAACGGTCAATCTCCGCTTTTTGAAACTCTTAGGCATCGCGGACGGCGTAGAGGATCTCGGTATGTTCTTTTAAAACTCCGGTATATTCTTTTAAAAGGTCGGTGTGTTCTTTTGGTGTTTTTAGTTTTACCACTTCCCCCGCATTCCTTCAATCCATAAAAAAAGGCCATCCTGCCAAATCCGATATATAACCTTGTGTTAAACGGTCTTTGATAAAATTCATATTCATAAGCCTAAACCTACCTTCGGCAATTAATAATATCAACGTAGGACCCCATCTTTTTGTAGAGATACTTTTACGGTTACTTCATAGGGCGCCTTCGGAAAGATCTCTTTCCAATTGATTTTTTCCCATAAATCCTGGTGTTGGATGCGCAATTGTTCCCCAAAGTCAATCACATCGGCATTATATGCCTGCAACTTGGCAATCACAGCGGTTAATCTTTCTTTTAGTGATTGGGCGATTATTTTCTCCAATTTACGGATCTCCTTAGGGGAGAGATTGGTTTTTTGATCCGTCCGTTCGTTCAAAATGGCGGTAACCATGCTTTTCGCCTCAAAAAAGGGATTTTGGTCATGATTGATTCTGATTTTTATTTTGGTCCTGCCCCTTACATTGCGCAATGAGACTATTTGGTGGTCAGGCATCTCAAAGCTCATTCCGCCGGAAGACATTTGGCCGGTCAAAATTCCGAAAGCTTGAGTTTCTTTGCCATCCAATTTTCCCGTCATTTTATAGCCATTAAAAACCGCCAATCCCGTGATCCGGTAGTTTCCTTCTGTAGGACCGATATCGATTAAAGGAGCGTAAGCATCCTTGGCATCATAAAGCAATTTCTGTTCAAACTTCCAGACCGGGATAAAATAGGTCCGATTATATTTCACGGCTGATAATCCGGCGGAAATAAACTCCAAACCCGGAAGCAACATTTGGCGTGGAACGAATTTTAAAATAGCGTGCGCCGATTTCTCGTTGGCCACAAAAATTAGCGCCTGGGGCGGCGATTTTGGGCTCCGGGAAAGCCAGTCGGTTAGTTTGTAGAGCCCTAATCTGGCTGCATTTTCACCGATGATAATAGATTTGTTCTGCTGGATCACCAAACGGCGTGATGTTTTGGTCTGTAATCCCTGAAAGGCATTGGCAACACTCCGCCCCATCATGCTGGCGGTAGTAAAATTTTTACCCTGGGTGGCGCCGGTTCCCGCTCCTGGCGGCAGCATTTTTTGGGGGATCGGTATTTGCACCGTCAAAATAACATTTTGATTGTTAGCCGCATCAATACCAATGGTGGTGGTGAAGGCGCGGCGGTCTACTTCCTCCAAGTCCCAACAGCCCGGTAAAAATAAAAGGGTAAAGAGTAAAGGGTAAAGTGTAAAATTAAATTCCTTATTTCCCCTTTTTTCTTTGTATTTTAAACTTTTTAATGCCTTTTTCTCATTTAAACTGTTCATTTCCAGCCTTTTAAGCCCCTTAACCATGATATTAGATATATTATGAGAGGATAAACAACTACCGGTAATATTGCATAACGGCGCAAAAAAGTAAACGCCGGATTTAACCGGTATACGTTTGGAAAAATGATTAACCCGCCGACTCCCACTAATATTAACAATCCCAGTATGGTATATTGATAGTTCAAAATAGGAAATTGTTGTTTAAGTCCGGCCGCCAGAAAAGTGAAATAATATGAGGTCCCGATTAGAAACATGGTTAACCAAACGATAATAAACAGTAAGCCGAATTGTTCCATCACCAGATAGGGAATGCTAATAGTATGAACTGCATCTAAGTTAGGCCAGATAAATCTTTGAGCAACCGGCGCGCTAAAAACCCCAATCGTACCAACAACACCCATTAATATGATGGATGTGGCCGCAGCTGCCGCTCCTGTTGTCGCCACACCTAATTTAGATGGTTTTTTGAGGAGCGGATAAATCAAAAATGCCGTGCATATCGGTAAAAACTGACTTACGGTGGTTGCAGCCCCAGTTAAATAACCCAGGGGATGATTGGAGAATAGCGGTAATAAAAAGTCCATATCCACATTATATAAAGAGATTAATTTCATTAATAATCTGATAATAATAGTGGGAACAAACACAAAAGCCGCCATTCGACACACTGCTTTGAGACCGTTTACGGCAATGTAACCAATGGCAGCCAGGAGAGTTACTTCAATTATAATTATCGGGGTCCGGTCAAATAAGTATGTTGAAACTAAATAACAGGCATTGGGGATAACTATCATCAACCAAATAAAATAAATACTCAAAAAAAATAAATTTCCTACGACGGCTAAAGGTTTACCCAGACTGCGCCCGGCAACTTGAAAAAGGTCTTCATCCGGAAAACGGTTTTTAAAAAGGACTATTAGCCAAATTATCGGCAAGACTAAAATCAAAGAGCCCAATACCGCCCAATAAGCGCTGGGTCCTGCCGCTTCGGCAACATCATAGGGGGTCACCAAAAAATCCAAACCCGATAAAGATACCAGCAATAAAATGAAAAACATTGCCGGAGATAGTTGCGGCTTCTCAAAGATTTTTTTCATGATTTAGTTCCTTTCCTCCCGAAACGGACACGATCAATGGGATGATAAATCCTTAAGCGGCGGCGTATCCATAAGGGTCTTCGGATTACGGTATCTTCAAGTTCAAGGATTTCTATCGGGGCCCAGGGGGCGAGGTATGATATTCCAAAAGAATTCTGGATTGCGGCATGTGTTAAAACCATAATTCCGGCGATTACTAAACCATAGATCCCCATAAAAGCCGCAGCCAAAATCAGGATATACCGGAGAATCCGCCAGGAGAGCCCAATCTCATAACTGGGACCGGAGTATGAGGCAATGGAAGTGATAATAACTACCACCAGCGTGGCATTGGAGATTAAACCGGTGGCTACCGAGGCGGCCCCCAATACGATTCCCGCAGTAACTCCTAATGTCTGGCTGACGGTGGTAGGCAGTCGCAGACTTCCCTCCCGGAAGATTTCGATCACTGTTTCCATAATTAACAGTTCGATTAAAATAGGAAAAGCGACCCCCATCCGGCTGCCGGAGATGGTGAGCGCAAATTTGATCGGCAACAATTCCGGATTTACCCCGACCAAAGCAATATATAGGCCGGGAAGGGCGACGGCAAGATTATTGCCGAGAATTCGAAAGAAGCGTAAAAATCCCCCGAACCAAAAAGTAAAATAATAATCCTCGGGGCTTTGGTATAGTTCGTTCACGGTTATCGGCACGATAATGCCATTGGAACTGCCGTCTACCAGAATTGCTACCCGTCCTTCCAGTATCGCCGCCACTAATTTATCCGGGCGTTCGGTGCTTTGAGTCAGTGGAAAAATTGATAAGGGATTATCCGATATTAGTTGTTCAACATAACCACTATCGACGATGCCGTCAATATTTATTGCAGATAATCGGTGCTTTACTTCAGCCACGATGGCCGGATCGGCCACATCATCAAGGTAAAGCATGACTACTCTGGTTTCGGTCCTTTCGCCGATCTGCATCCCGTCGACTCGTAAATGGTTGTTTTTAATAGCCCGGCGAACCATAAGGATATTTTCATCGATGGCTTCCAGTAATGAAACTTTAGGACCGCGGATAGTGCGTTCCACCAGCGGTTCGCTGGGTTGGCGCTTAACTTCCTTATGAGTATCGAAGGAGTAGATGTATTTACTTCCCGAAAGATGAATTAAGGTAAAACCCTTTAACAGATCACTGATAGCTTCCTGCAGATTATCCCGACGAAAATGAATTCCTTTAGGAATTAAACCTAAAAGTTTTTCCCAATTGGGATTAGTTTCTTCTGCGCATATTTTTGATAAAGGTTTCAAAATATAAGTTTGCAACTCGGTTTTATCCGTGAACGAGCTTAGGAAAACAACCGTAAAGGTTGGTTTTCCGAAAGATTCATAATATAAATCAACCGGATTGCCTAGGTTTGTCTTAATGAATGAAATAAAATCGTTAACTGGTGCCGGAATAGGTTTCGGCTCGTTCATATTGACGCCTTTCTTGCACTATCGAATAGGTTTAGTTTTAAAGATCAGCAATATATAAAGATATGTATACCAAGCCAAAAATCTGATCCTTAACGTCTTTTCAATGGATTGGTAAGATATATAATTAATTGGTATTTTTAGCCTGAACTAAAGGAATTATACAAGATGGATATGTAATGAACAAGATTAATCTACGGAAAATGATAAATTTTAAAATTATTTAGTATATTTTTAAAATCTGTGCTATTATATATATAATGCCTAAACTTAGGAAGTAATAATGTTTGCAAATTCTTAAAAGAAATTGCCTCCATATTATTGGGAAATGAAGAGGATAATTAATTTAGAAGGATTATGTTCATAAATAAGATGTCATTTGTGGTTTAAGGAAAATTATAATACGAATTTAAGGGATATCCATGATAAAGCTGGTATTTCTGCCAGCTTATTTTTTTTATATATAAGGAGGTATGATAATGGCTAAAACTCAAAATGAACAACACCTCTATAATAAGCTACTCATTACCCAGGCGCTCAATTATCAAAAGTTGGGTTATACGAATATAAAAATAAATAATAAGAATTATATCCATGGACAACCGGTTAAGGTTGGCGGTTATATCCCTGATTTATCGGCTGTTTTTGATACTGAAACAGTATTGTGTGAGGTAGTGCTCTCTGATATAATGAACGATCCCAAGATACTTGAAAGGTGGCGGACAATAAGCCGAAGCGGTTTCGATTTTCACATGATAACACCCAAAAAGAATTTAAATGAAGTAAAAGATTTGGTTAAGCAAAACGGCATCAATGTTGATAAGTTTTGGTACAGCAAATATTAATGAAGCAGTTATATAAACCAAATGTTACGTTCATAAAGGCGGAGGAATATTATGAAATTAAATACTATTAAAAGTTTTAGCATTGGAGATTTGACCGCGCAACTACCGATTATCCAGGGCGGAATGGGAGTCGGAGTTTCTTTGTCCGGATTGGCCTCAGCCGTAGCCAACGAAGGAGGCATTGGAGTGATTGCCACTGCCGGTATCGGGATGCTGGATCCTGACTTTGCCGGGGATTTTTTAGCGGCTAACATTAGAGTACTGAAGAAAGAGATTAAAAAAGCCCGTGAACTGACTAAAGGAATCATCGGGGTCAATATCATGACCGCTTTGTCAAACTTTGCCGATATGGCCCGAACCGCCATCGAGGAAGGCGCCGATGTCATTTTCTCCGGCGCCGGTCTTCCGCTGAACCTGCCGCAGTTTCTGGCGGGGACTAAAAAGACCAAACTGGTTCCTATCGTATCTTCGGCCCGGGCGGCCGGGATTATTATTAAAAAGTGGGTTGAAAAGTATAACTATGTTCCGGATGCGGTGGTGGTAGAAGGACCATTGGCAGGCGGGCATTTGGGGTTTAAAGCGGACCAAATCGGCAGTCCCGAGTATTCACTGGAAAATTTGATCCCCCAAGTGGTAACCGAAGTAGGTGCGTACGAAGCGCAATATCAAAGGACGATCCCGGTGATTGCCGCCGGTGGTATCTATACCGGCGCGGATATTAATAAGTTTTTACAACTGGGCGCCGCTGGAGTGCAGATGGCGACCCGTTTCGTTACCACGGATGAGTGTGATGCGGCTATTGAGTTCAAGAGAGCTTTTCTAGGTATAAAACAAGAAGACCTGGTAATTATTAAAAGTCCGGTCGGCTTATTGGGAAGAGCTATTAAAAACCAATTTATCGCCGATGTTGCCACCGGTAAAAAGAAACCGTTTCACTGCCCTTATCACTGCATTACATCTTGCGATTATAAAAAAAGTCCTTATTGTATAGCGTTGGCCTTAATCAACGCCTGCCGGGGCAAGCTAAAACAAGGATTTGTCTTTTCGGGAGCCAATGGATATCGCACTAAAGAGATAGTTTCGGTTAAGACTTTGATCAATTCGTTATTAGACGAATATGCATGCGCCAGATAGTGGATATAATAAAGATTTTACAAAAACAGAGAGTTGAACGGCGCTCTCTGTTTTTGCATATTTTAGGAGGAATTGATAGTATGCCCGATATATAAGAAAACATTTATACATTAATGCTTTAAACCCGAGTGGGAGAGTAAACCAAAGCCAATGTTCAAATATTGATTGTCTCAGTTAAATTTCCATAATAATCGGTAATATCATGGGCTTTCTTTTTATCTTCATGTAAAGGAATTCCCGTAAAGTATCCCTGATCGTATTTTTCATAAAAGCCCAGTTCTTGCCTTCGCATTTTTGGAACGCTTTTTTACAGATCTCCTTTACTTCATCCATCAGTTCTTCCGACTCTCTAACATAGATAAATCCCCTGGAGATAACATCGGGACCGGTAATCAACTGGCCGGTTTCCTTTTGAATGGTGACGATCACAATTATCATGCCGTCTTCCGATAATTGTTTTCTGTCTCTTAGCACAATATTCCCCACATCGCCGACGCCCAAACCATCCACTAGAACTCTGCCCGCAGGTACTCTTCCTTTGTTCCCGGCCCCGCCGGGACCAAGTTCCAGGACTTCGCCAATGTCCATTATGAAAATATTCTTTTTCGGCATTCCCAGGCTTTCCGCAAGTTTGGCGTGCTGTTTGAGATGCCGGTATTCACCATGAACCGGCACAAAAAATTGTGGCTTGACCAGATTATGAATCAGCTTCAATTCTTCCTGGCAAGCATGGCCGGAAACGTGAATATCCATCAAAGTATGATAAACGACATCGGCGCCTTTTTTAAAGAGGCCGTTGATTACCTTGGAAACCGTCTTTTCATTTCCGGGGATCGGAGTTGCTGAAATCACCACCAAATCCCCTTCGGTAATCTCAATCTGCCGGTGCTCTCCGGCAGCCATTCTCGCCAGCGCCGACATCGGTTCTCCCTGGCTACCGGTGGTGATGAGCACCAGTTCTTTTGGCTGGTAATCATTAATATGATCAATATCAATAAGGATACCTTCCGGTATGTTCAGATAACCCAATTCCATCGCTTTGTCACATACATTCACCATGCTTCGGCCAAAGATAGCCACTTTGCGTTCAAATTTGATCGCCGCGTTTACCGCTTGCTGAATTCGGTGAATGTTTGAGGCAAAGGTGGCAATCAAGATTCGGCTGTTTGAATCCACGAAGATTTCTTCAAAGGCTTCTCCAACGGTTCTTTCGGACATGGTGTATCCCGGACGTTCTGCATTGGTACTGTCGCACATTAACAGCAAAACGCCTTTCTCTCCAAGTTGCGCCAGCCGCGCCAGATCAATAGGATCACCCACAATCGGGGTATAATCGATTTTAAAGTCCGAAGTATGGATTACCACTCCCACCGGAGTATGGATGGCCAGGGCCACCGCATCGGCAATACTATGGGTTGACCGGATAAATTCCACTTTAAAGTAACCTAAATCGATGGTCTGGCCAGGGCTGATTGTTTCAAGTTTGCAATTCGAAAAAATGCCGTGTTCAATTAGCTTATTTTCCAATAGGCCCATGGAAAGTTTAGTTCCGTAAACCGGGACATTCATATCCTTCAAAATATACGGAATTGCCCCGATATGATCCTCATGCCCATGGGTAACAATAATTCCTTTTACTTTATTAATATTTTTGGCCAGATACGTTGTATCCGGCAGCACCAAATCGATACCCAGCATGTCGTCATCAGGGAAAGCCATCCCGCAATCGACGACGACAATATCGTTTTCATACTCAAAAACAGTAATATTTTTGCCGATTTCCCCCAGTCCGCCCAGGGGAATAACCTTTAACTTCATTTGATTTTTCTCCATTCAAATCTCCTTTAACTAAGGAAGCGCTGATTAATTGAATAAGTGACGATTTTGTGCTTCGCAAAATGCCTAATGCCGCATATTTGCTCGCACAAAATCGGATTAATCAACGCTTCTCTAAACGTAAATAATTATTATTGCCGCGTTCTATGCCATTATCTCAAGCAGCGAGGAAGATTCAAGCTAATATGACTCATTATACCATATTGTATCCAAGCTTTATAGCAAAACCCGTTCCCGTTTTTTGAATCATGACCGCTAACTGCGGTTCAATCTATTGACATAGAGAAGCGCCAGTGGTGGCATATAAAATGAAGAAAAATTTTAGTTATAGATTTACATCCTTAATGTCAGCTGTAAATTAACTTCATAGTATTTTCTTCATTTTATAAATCAAGGAAATGTGTTGAAATTAGAAATGATAAACTTAAGAACCAAAATTCAACATATTTGATCAAATTCTTATGCGGAAAAGATTAATGATGTTAAAGTGGATATGTCAATGATACAATCATGGCGGATTATGAACGGTTGGATTTTGCGGGGTAGTGATGAAACCATATAAGTTCGATGAATTGACTGAGGTTTTAAACCGGGTGGCTGAAGAAAGGTAATTCACCGCCAAAGTCCTCGCCGCAGCCGCAACCGTGCATTTGTGCGGCGCACATACGCGCGAAATGGCCGGGCTGGTACATTATGGAGCGTTCATTTGGGCCTGCTTTATCTTGAGATACTCCTCGGCCGTAAAGACCGTCAAAGCAGACGGGATATAATCTTTAACATTCCTGGTAATCAATACTTGAATTCCATTTTCCAGGGCGCTATAGGATTGGATCGCATCTTTAAAATCTTTAAAGTTTGAAGCGAGGGCCATTTCTATTATTTTTGCATCAATTGGTAAGACTGTTACCAATACTTTTAGCTTCTGTAATACTTTGAGGGCTTCGGGTCCGGATTTTAATTTTCGCAGAATATAAAACAAATTGGCGAAAATCAGCGGAGACACACACCCTTCTAATTCACCCTTTTCCAATAATGAAAATATGCTTCGGGCCGCCGGATAAAAAGGTTCACGTTTTAATAATAAATCCAAAATAATATCGGTATCGATGTAGATTCTTTCTGTCATTGATATTTCCCAATCAAGTAATCCGTATAACCTTCATTTAAATCAACGTTTCCCTCAGCCTGAACTACCCCGAGAAGTTCATCGGTCAAAGGAGAAGCAACGGCGCTTTCGGAAGGTATTTCCCGGGTTAAAATCGAGAAATATTTCTCCACCAGCTCGGATAAGCTGGTTTCTTTAAGCTTCGCATAAAGCTTTGCCTGTTCAATAATATTTTTATCCAGCTTTAAAGTTAGTTTATTCATCATGAGATTATCTCCCACTTCGTAATAATATAATACGTATTAAATATAGTATATTTGTACGTATTTGTCAAGATTATGGGTCTTATTGTAACCCGGCACCCAAATCCTTCATCGTAACGTAAATTGGTTTGAAGCGGGGTCTTTCATTATTTGGGTAAATTTTCCACAGGGGGGGGTAAAACCATACGATATGGACTTTTCCGACCTTCACCGATGGAGAGTTTTGTTAATCAATGAATGAAAAGACATTCATTGAAAAATACTAAAGCTATGACTGAAAATCTAAATATTCCCATCTCCGAATTAAAAGAATCGCTTCATAATCCAATTGACCTGGAAATCCGTACGATTGAATCAACAGGTGGTATTCCGGTTCAAATTGCTTTTTTACGCGGCTTGGCTGATCCCACTCCGTTGATTCATATTTTAACCCAAAATGCTCCGGATTCATTTACCGAAATTGTCTTCGCTGCTGCCGGTAAATTGTTACATGCTACTCCGGATATTCCGCTCAATTTCTATTTATATCGCGGCGCTACTCTTATTTATCCACCCAACCGGGAACCATTTGCGATATTAACCAGTTCTATGGCCAAGAGACTCCCTTCCGAACCAGTGAATGAATCATCGATTCGCGGCCCCCGGGATGGTTTTGTTGAAGATATCTATGATAATTTAAGCATGATCCGCCGTCGGCTGCCCGATCCCCATCTCAAAGCCGATGAATTAACCATTGGCCGCCGTACCCAAACCAAAGTAGCGGTAGTGTATTTATCGGATGTAGCCAATCCCGATCTGGTGCTGGAAGTTAAAAAACGACTATCCAAAATTGATATTGACGGCATTTTGGAACCAGGCTATCTGGAAGAATTTATTAAAGACAATAAGAGGACCACGCTTCCTCTTTCTTTGACCACGGAACGGCCGGATAAAATCGTGGGGTCAATCCTGGAAGGCCGGTTGGCCATCATGATGGACAATGCTCCGGAGGTAATTATCGTCCCGATTACCTTAAATGACCTTTATCAAGCGCCGGATGATTATTATTTCGATTATTGGGCCGGGAGTTTAATCAGGATGGTCCGATTTTTTGGCAATCTTTTAGCCATTGGATTACCTGGTCTGTATATTGCTCTGATCGGCAGTAGCCCCCAGCTTTTACCCATTAGTTTTGGATTAACTGTGGCCGGATTTCGGATCGGCATGCCTTTCCCTTTATACTGGGAAGTCCTGATTGCGGAAATGATGGTGGAACTGCTCCGGGAAGCCGGTCTCAGACTCCCGCGCGGCACTAATCAAACCCTGGGGGCTACTATTGGCATCATCATCGGGTTTGCTTTTATCCAAACCGGGTATGTTTCGGTACCAACCTTAGTTGTGGTAGGCATTTCAGCTATCGCCTCTTTTTCCAGCCCTCAGTATCCTATCGGTTTAACTTGGAGGATTTTAAAGTATATCTTGATCCTTAGCTCCTCTATCCTTGGTCTCTATGGATTCATCTTAGGCGCAGCCTTCATCGCGGCCCATATTGCCGGTCTGACTTCTTTTGGCGCCCCGTTTACGGTACCCTGGGGGCCATGGCAAACAACCGGTGTAATTGATTCGATAATCCGGGCGCCTCATTGGATGCGTTTAAAACGTCCCCAGGTGGCAAAGCCCAATCAACCCAATCGGGGTAATAAATATCCCAAAAAGTAGGAGCCAAGAGGAGCGGACATGCAAAGAACTCATTTAACCAGTAAACTTTTTATTCCAATCTTGTTTCTGTCATTATTGACCTTTGGTTTTTCTTTCGATCGGTATGTGGTGACTCGAGCTGTTGGTGTTAATACATATCTAGTCATCTTCATCGGCTGTTTGATTACGATTATCAGTTTATGGATCATTAAATCCTTAGCCGGTAAATACCCTGACCAATCAATAATCCGTTTAGGCGCCAAGCTTCTAGGACCAATTGGAAAACTTGGCGCTCTAATTTGGCTAATTGTTATTTTAATTCTGGTGGTCTTGCTTACCAGAAGAGTCACGGATGAAGTTTCGACGATTATTCTTTTCCGGACGCCGGGGTATGTATCTACACTGGCCTTTATAATTATCGCGGGTTATATGGCTTTAATTGATGAGGAAGCTTTGGGAAGGTTATCGTCGTTAATGATGTTTATATTGCCATTTCTATTAATTATGCTGCTTTTGAGCTTCCGCCAGGTCAATTTTTTAAATATTCATCCGGTGAATATCTACCGGGATTTAGGATATTTGAAAAAATGGGATTTATGGTTATTAGTATTTTCTCCGGTATGGATTTTAGCTGCTTTTAATGGTCATGAAAGCCTGCGTAATCATTTCAAAGCCATTATCTTGACTTTAATCGGTGGCGCTTTAATTTTAGGGGCAACTTCATTGGCGGTAGCCGGAGCTTTCGGAGCCAAGGGAATTGAACGGTACCAATGGCCAGTGATGAGTTTGATGAATATTACTGAACTGGCTCCCAGTTATTTTTTCCAAAATTTCATCACCGGCGTTTATTTCTTTATATTTTTAACCTTTTCATTAGTGACCGTCGCCGGTTTTTTAATTGTGATCTCGAAAGGATTTACCGAGTTTTTAGGTTTAAATAATCCGCAGTCAAAATGGGTTCTCTTTTCTATTGTAGTGGTTTTATTGATTTTATCATTTATCATGACCCAGACTAATTATAAAGCAGTAGTGAATTTCGGATTAAGAGTGGGTTGTTTCTATACTTTGGGTTATATTGTACTCGTTTGGCTAATTTCTCTTTTTCGAAGGAAGGAGAATGAGGGTTAATTAGCCTAAAGTCAGATCCCTTGCCCTTTAAAAGGGTAACCACCATGCTCCGGGGCCAATTTTTTAAGACAAACAAAGCCCAGCTGATACCCTTTAAGGGATAGGGTCGTTCTTAGGCCCCTTGCAGAAGGAAGGACCGAATATGCGAAAAATCATAAGTTTCTTAAAATTCACCCGATTGGGCTTGATTATTTCTTTCGTACTTTTATGTCTATCCGGTTGTTGGGATATCATCCCTATTGAAGACCGGGCTCAAGTACTTGTTCTTGGAGTGGACTATGCGACCGTGGGTGGTAATGAAAACGGAGTCCGCTTAAGCGGTCAAGTTCCCACTATTAAAAACTTGATTCAAACCGCTTCCACTCATACCGATCGGCAAAAGCCTACCTTTAAACCGATTGTCGTCGAAGGCAAATCATTGCTAGAAGATATTCAACAGATGGAAGAACGCGTCTTTCAATCCATGGTCATTGGAAACGTTAAAATAATCATCCTCTCACCTCAAGTCGCCGACAAGGATCTCGTTAACTACCTGACCATATTTTTACGGCAGCCTACCGTTTCTTTTCAAACTCTGGTCATGTGTGCTGAAAATAGCGCATCGGAAATTGTCCAGTTTGAAGCTCCTTTTGATATCCAGCCGGGACTGATAATCGGAAAACAACAGGAATCAGCTTTGAAATTGATCCGTTCTTTTCCGATGCGGCTTTGGGACCTAATCGCCCGGATTGATAATGGGATTACCGATCCCTATCTGCCGGTTGTCAGCCTGGATCAGGATAATAAGTGTTATGTATTGAAAGGATTAAAGGTATTTCACCACGATAAAATCGTGGCTACTCTTAGTCCTGATGAAACTTATCTATTCGGTATCCTTACCAGTAAAGTGGAAGAGGGATATAAAGAAATAACCGTCAAGAATCAAGAGATTGGTTTTAGTAAAGTACAATATCGATCCAAAATCCGGATTGTCAACCATCAAAAGCTTCAGGTTGAGGTCAAAACTTCGGGAACATTGCTCCAAATCCCTAGAGGTTTCCCGGATCGGGTCGAAACTTATAAATTGTTTCAAAAGGAAATGGAAAAACAATTGAGGGAGCAGGTCTTATCTTTTATCAAGAAACTGCAATCCTTAAATACCGATCCGGTGGGTTTTCGAAAATATTTGGAGGTTGCCGGAATTAAGAATTGGGAGGAAACTTATCCGGGGTTTCCAGTTGAGGTTAAAGTACGGTTTAATTACAGAAACTTTTCGCCGGCGTTTTGAGGGCTTGTTTGTTACAAATAAATTTTAAATGAGGGAAAAATGCCGGATTTGCTTAATGATTTGCCGGTTATTTGCGGCAGCGAGACAGAGATCGTCAAACTACTTCCGGATAAAAAAAGCGGATTTACTTCCAACCCAAACCTGCCATTTGATAAAGTCCAATCTTGTTTTGGATTAGCGCTTCATATGCACCAGCCTACCATACCGGCTGCAACCGATGATTTACATACGGCCGGATTGATTTCCAATCTTCAATATATGTTGGAGCATCAACATGTCGGCGATAATCATAATGCTCCGATATTTTTACAATGCTACTCGCGAATGTCCGATATCATCAGAGACTTGACTGCCGAAGGACATAATCCCCGGATCATGCTTGATTATTCGGGAAATCTGCTCTGGGGTTTACAGCAAATGGGTGAAACCGGTATTTTGGATAACCTAAAGCGTATAACCTCGGATCAAACCTATGATCAAAATGTCGAATGGCTTGGCGCGATGTGGTCGCATGCGTCAGTACCTTCAACACCGATCCCGGATATCAAACTGCACTTGATCGCCTGGCGGCTTCATTTTGCTTCCATCTTCGGAGTGGAAGCGGCCAAGCGGGTTAAAGGTTTTTCACCCCCGGAAATGCATTTACCGATTCATCCGGATGTTTGTTATGAATTCATTAAAGCCATCAAAGAATGTGGTTATGAATGGCTGATCGTTCAGGAGCATACAGTAGAGAATCTTAATGGCGGTCAAATTCAACAGCCCTTTTTACCCCACCGGTTGGTAGCAAAAAATTCATTAGGGCAGGTTGCCGAGATACCTGTTCTGATAAAAACCAAAGGATCGGATACAAAACTAGTGGGACAGATGCAACCGTATTCCGAAGCCAAATCGTTGGAACGGCAAGATTATGGCGAAAGTAGTATCCCGCCTTTTGTATTTCAAATTGGGGATGGTGAAAATGGCGGCGTAATGATGAATGAGTTTCCGCCCGCCTATTGTCGGGTGTTTCGGGAAATGGAACACGGGAGTGTAGTAGCGATGAACGGGTCAGAGTATCTGGAGTTTATCAAACAATCAGGTATCCAAGATAGTTCATTTATCCCGGTCCAGCCCGTTTCTCAACATAAGATCTGGCGGCTGGTAAATGGATTTTCGCCGGATGCAAGCAATAAAGCAATTGAAAAAATCCGGGAAACCGATCCCGGATTCAATCTGGACCGGGGTTCCTGGACTAATGATCGCAGTTGGGTCCAAGGGTATGAGGATGTCTTGGATCCCATCGCTTGTTTAAGTGTGATGTTCCATCAAAGATTTGACGCCAGTGATCAACCAAGCCATAAATATCAAGAAGCTTTGCTTTATCTTTTATTATCGCAGACAAGCTGTTTCCGCTATTGGGGACACGGTATCTGGACCGATTATGCCAAAGAAATATGCAGAAGAGGGATGGCGGTTTTAAACTGAATCTTTAGTACCGGCACAGTATATAATAAAAACGATATTGCAATTGATTAATTGGAGCTGTAATTATTTATGAAGTTATCGAAAGGCGAATGTTACATATTCCAGAACAGGGCCGGAGGCCCTTCCATCTTGTACCGGATCGTTAACGGTCCGGTTGACGGCGAAGCGCATCCGAGGGGAAGAGCAAGAGTTAGATCATGGTTTGGCCGGCTTTTGTATAAATCATCATTTCATTGCTAAAAATACCTACAGTTACATTATTTATAGGCAGGCATCTATATGGGTAAGCAATCAATTTGGCAAAAACTCTTTACTTTCAAAGAACCCCCGGTTGAATCAAGTTTTGTGTTAGCCTGGGATGAGCCGGAGGAACTTAAAGGGACCAAGCAAAAGGCGGAAGAGTTCCTAGATGAGGAATTTTACTTAAAACCCGGTTCCACACTTAGTGGTGATTTTACTAAAGACATTGAGACAATTCGAGATGTTTTTTCAAATACCGAAGAAATCTTAGGAGAACGCCGGTTTACAATCGCCGCGACCGGAGTCGCTGTTTTCTTCCTGACCTATCTGGTTGATCGTCAAATTGTCGGCCGGGATATTGTCGCCAAGATCAGTCAAAGCCCAAATGCAAAACCGGAAACGATTCAGGCGATGATCGCGGCGGATTCGGTTCAATTATGTAAGGATTTGAATTTCGGCCTGGAACAATTGATGCAGGGCCAAACCCTGGTTTTAATCTCCGGTCAAAAACAATTTTTAGTAGCCGACACTAAAAACACCCCTCACCGGGCTGTTGAAAAACCTATTTCGGAACGGGTGCTCAAGGGCGCTCAGGAAGCTTTCATCGAGGATTTAAGTACCAATCTGAGTTTAATCCAAAAAAGACTCCGTACTCATCGCTTAACCATCGAAAAGATGGAAGTGGGCGCCCTTAGCCGGACCGAATGCGCCATCATTTCCCTGGATGGCATCATTAATCCCCGGTTGCTTAAAGAAGTCCGGCGGCGGATGCGGGGAATTAAAATCGATTTCTTAATGGACAACGGGATTCTGGAACAATTAATCGAGGATAATACTTTTTTTCCCTACCCGCAAGTAGGGACTATTGAGCGTCCCGACCGGGTAGCGGCCGCTCTGACCGAAGGCAAGGCGGCGATTTTGGTCGACGGTAGCCCGCTGGCTATAGTGGTCCCCACCAGCGCCGCTAACTTTATCCATTCGGCCGAAGATTATAGCGTCCGCTGGCCTTACGGAATTTATATGCGATTTGTCCGGATCACCGCTTTGTTTATGATTCTGTTTCTACCCGCCCTCTATGTTGCTTTGAATACCTACCAGCCGGAACTGATTCCCACCGATCTGCTTATCTCACTGGTCTCCATCAAGCTTCGTTCACCACTTCCGACCATCGTCGAGATTTTTATTTTGGAATTTATTTATGAAATTCTTCGGGAGGCCAGTATCCGCAGTCCGCAATATTTAGCCACGCCGATTATTATCACCGCCGGGTTATTCATAGGGTTGGTCTCCGTTTATACCCAGATTATCAACCCGATTTTGTTAATTGTCATTGTGGTCACGGGGATCGCCGCTTTTACTATTCCGGAGTTCTCCACTTCCTTAAGTTTTAGATTAACCCGTTATATCTATATCATCTTGGCTTTTATGTTCGGACTTGTCGGCATTGTTTTCGGGATCTTCTTAAATCTTTATTTGCTGGTTGCCCAAAAAAGTTTCGGTGTTCCGATGCTGGCCCCGATTGCGCCGTTTACTAAACGGAGCGGCGATATTATCCTAATGCGGCCGACTCCATTGCGGCAAAAACGGCCCGATCAATTTGATCCGCTTCAAGTCAGGCGGCAACCGCAGAAAAATCAGGCTTGGAAAACCGAACAACAAAAGCCCGGAAATGCGCCGGAGACTCCGGACGGTTCCAAAAAAGGAGGTAAACAACCATGATCCGGGAGGGCCGATTGGGAGTATTCGAGGCGGTTACTTTGCTATTTTGGCCGATTATGGGCAAAATCTTTCTCTCCTATGCCTCGGGAATAATTAAGGAAAATACTTCGGCGGCTTGGATTGCGGTTTTTTTGGGGTGTCTGGCGGCCTTAATATTGTTTCTCCCTTTATATGCTTTAATGAAACGGTTCCCCGGTGAGGATATGGTATCAATCGGCGTTAAAAGCGCCGGGCCGTTCTTGGGAAACCTGTTGACGGCCGTTATCGTAATTTTCATTTTTTTCGGAGCCGCCGTGACTCTACGGCAAATTGCCGAAACGATTATCGGGACAGCCTTGCCGCAAATGCCGTTGTTGGCGCTCATCCTCGCCTTTGCCGTCATCATGGGTTTGGGCGCTTATTGGGGGTTGGAAGCCACCGCCCGGATCGCCGCTATTACTACCCCTTTTTTGATTATTCTTTTAGTAGGGCTTTTATTGATGCAATTGGGCAACATGAATATTAATTATCTGGCTCCGCTTGGCGGACCCGGTATCGGAAAACTAGCTTTAAACGGTTTTATGCGCAGTTCAATCCTGAGTGAACTGGTTTTATTGGTCTTCCTAGCGCCGGCGTTACCGCGCCAAAAAACCGGAGCAGTTGGTTTTTATCTGATCGGGTTATCGGTAATTTTCCTAACCGGAGTAATGATAATCGGCCAATCCATTTTCCCCCCGCCGGTGGCCGCCGAAAATACCTTCCCGTTTTATGAGATCGCCCGTTCGATTTATTTCGGCCGTTTTTTTCAACGGGTGGAATATATATTTATCATTATCTGGATTACAATCACTCTCTTTTCAATGATCGTCCGCTTTTACTTTGCCGTCACCGGGATGGCCAAGATTTTCAAAATGCCTTATTACCAACCGTTAATCGGAATGGCGGTGTTGGGAACCCTGGGACTGGCGTTACTATTTCCCAGCTATAACTCCACAGTATGGTGGGACAATCTGATCCGGGGCCGCTGGGCCTGGGCCCCGGCTTTTGGAATACCTTTGTTGATTTATTTGATTACATTACTCCGGGGGAAAAGGGGTACTGAAAAGCCAGGCTGACCTCTCCAGCTCTTTTAGCGGTATTTCCTCTATTGGTCATTCACCACCCAGAGCTGAAGTTGAACTGTAGGCTGTTTCAAAACCTCTGGGCTATCGGCAAAACCAATCTCAACCCCATAAATGGGCTGGGAAATGCTTTGTAATAATTGGAAAACGTGAGCCTAACCAAGCCCCTTGTGGGGTTGAGACTGTTTGTAGGCAACAGCCCAGGGGATTTGAGAAGTCGGAAATTTCTTGCTTCTGCCCTGGGTGATGATAGACCAGTCAATATATGTCCTAACCTGATTTACATTGGGCTCAAATCCCTTAAGTCATAGTTGATATTCCTAATAGATAGCGGGGAAATAAAAATGGGGAACGTAAAACTAAGCTTGATATTATTAAGCATATCTTTGCTTACCGGTTGTTGGGGCGGGCGGGAGATCGATGAAGCCGCTTATCCATTGGTAATGGGAGTGGACCAAGGACCCGGAAAAAATCTAATTATTTCTGTAGCGGTTGCCAATGTTACCACCGGCTCGGCTGCTTCCAACGGCAATCAACCGTTGTCGGGAATCAAGACCCGGGTATTCACCACGGAAGCGCCGACGGTTTTTACCGGATTGACCGCTATCAATACTATCCTGGAACGGCCGATCAGTTTGGGGCATTTAAAAATGGTTGTTTTCTCGGAGGCTATCGCCCGGAAGGGCGTGGCTGAATATATGGATACTTTGACCCGCTGGCGGCAGTTCCGGCGGACTATCTATATCGCGGTTTCCAAAGGAGATGCCCGTGATATAATAAATGCGGTAATTCCTCCCAGTGAGGACAACCCCGGTAAGTTCCTGGAAATGATGGTACTAACTCAAGGATTTGTGGGATACACCCCCCGCGGCCAACTGCTGAAGTTTTATAATGCCTTGAAAACCAAGGGCGAAGATCCGATTGCCATGTTCATCGCCCCCCGGATCAGCAAATTTACCCAAACCGAGATTCAACCCGAGAATACGATTGCCGGTGAAACCAACTATTCCCCCGATCCCGGAAATTATACCGCAGTGGGACCGCGGGTGACCGGAGAAGGGCCGCTGCAATTTTTGGGGACCGCTATTTTTAAAAAAGATAAAATGGTTGATAAGCTTACCGGAAATGAAACCATCGGTTTCTCGTTGCTGCGCGGCGAATTCAATCGGACTTTTATTGCGGTCCCTGATCCGGAGAGCCCTGATAGGTTAATCCAAGTTGAGTTAAGCCGGATCAAAAAACCGCAGATCGCCATTAAAAAGAATCGTGACAAAATTCGGGCTAAAGTTGAACTTTATGTAATGGGCGATATAGTCTCAATCCCTTCGAATCATAAATATGAATTGCCATCGCGAATTCCCGTACTGGAAAAAGCTATTAAAGTTTGGGTGGTTCGTTATTGCCGGGCGGTTTTTAAGAAAGCTCAACAAAATGGCACTGATATTTTCGGCTTTGGGGATTATGCCCATTGGTTGGTTCCGGATTGGAAGGCTTGGCAGCAATGGGATTGGGAGCAGACCTTTAAAGATATGGGCTTGGATCTTAAAGTAACTGCCCATGTCAACCGGACCGGACTGATCATTGAAAAAAATGCGGTAAAGGAGCAATAAATAAATGTTTGGCTGGTGGGGATATTTACTTTGGATAATACTAAGTGTTAGGTTAATAGTATATGCTGCCTGGTTATGGCGTCAGAAATTCCGGTTGGGAGCTGTTGGGGTGTTTGTTTTGATGATAGGCACTCTCGGGCTTCTATTGTATGGTACTATGATGGGGAGTGGACTGTTATAAATCGACAATAATTTTAGGGAAAAAATATTATACCGGCTTTTTAATCGGTATTTTTTATATGGTGTCTTTTGGATTATTCAATCAAATAGCGTTCACTACGGATAGTTGATTCAGATATTTCTCTGATAATATTATACCAAAACAATATCTCCCGCAGAGGCGCAAAGGCGCAGGGTTTTTGAACTATCAACATATGGTTGAGTGAATCTTAAATCACGAAAAACGCTAAAAGCCGATTTTAATAATGGTTGTTATTAAGGTCAATTATTGTTAAAATAAGTATATCAGAAAATTGCATAATTACCTTAATTAAAAATTTGGCCATACAAATTGTCATCATACGAATAAATTTATCACCGGTAAATCTTTTGGAGGAATAATATTATGAACATTATTATCATTGGCTGCGGCCGGACCGGAAGCTCAATCGCGCTGCAAATGTCTTCCGAAGGCCACAATACCGTGATCGTCGACCTAAATCCGCTAGCCTTCAACCGGCTCCCGCCGGATTATCCGGGCCGGTTGGTTAACGGCACCGGCATTGATGAAGATATTCTCCACCAGGCCGGAATTGAACAGGCCGAAGCTTTGGTTGCCGTTACCAAGGGTGACAATACCAATATAATGATCGGTCAAATTGCCAAATTTGTTTATAAAGTACCAAAAGTAATGGTGCGAATTGTTGATCCTAAAGTTAAAAAATTTTATGAAGAAAAAGTCGGCTTGCCTTGTTATTGTCCCACCGAAGAAAATCCCGGCCATTATATCCGGTTTATTAAGGAGGAACAGTAATGTATGTAGTAATTGTGGGCGGCGGGAAAGTCGGCTACTATCTGACTAAAACGCTGCAAAATGAAGGAAATGAAGTTACCTTAGTGGACTGGAACTTTGACAGGGTTAAAAAACTCCAACAAGAACTGGGCGATGCGGTTATTTTCGCCAACGGTTCTTCCATTGACGGCATGGAAAGGGCCGGTTGCTCCCGGGCCGATGTTATTGTGGCGGTGACCGGCGATGATGAGGATAACTTGATCATCAGCCAGTTGGGTAAGGGCTACTTTCAGATCCCCAAAGCCATTGCCCGCATTAATAATCCCAGGAATGAAAGAGTCTTTAAGGAGCTGGGCGTAGGAACCACCATCAGCGGCACGACTGCTATCACCGAGGCGCTGGAACGTTATGTCGCCAAGCAACAGATAACCGCTTTAATGAGTTTCAATCATAATGAAATGGTCCTACTGGAAGCGGAGTTGAAGGATGACTCCCCCGCCGCCGGAAAAAAGATATCGGAAGTCAAGTTGCCGTATCACTGTTTAATAATGGTAGTTTTAAGGGGTAAAGAAGTCATATTCGCCAAGGGCGACGTTGCTTTAAAACCAAGGGATCTGGTTATTGCAGTTTCCACACATCAAGAACAGGTAAACCTTAGGAAAGCATTATTGGGCGAATAATTCTTCAATGGGGAGTAATTAATGAAACATCAACATATCTTAGTACCCACCGATGGTTCACAATCAAGTGAAGAAATAATTGGCTTTATTTGTTCTATTCAAAAAGTAGTCAATTCCAATATTTCAGTGGTATTTGTAATTGAAGTTCCCCGGAATATGCCGCTTGACGCTAACCTGCCTGATAAAACAGCGCAAGCTGATGAGGTTTTGAAACGGGTTATGCAAATAGCCGCTAACTACCAGTCCCAAGTGAATACTTCGATTATCTATGCCAGATCGGCGGAAGAGGCCATCATCTCTACCGCTCAGGATCTTAAATGCGATGTGATCGCCATTGCCCAGGACGACCACCGGTTAAGTATTTTTGCCAATAAAGCTACCACCATCTATCAAAAAGCCAAGTGCAGCGTCTGGCTGTTTAATAATAAATAGATCGCTAATTCCAGTTTGCTTTGTGCTTTCTTTTTTAAACAATCAATAAACCACAAATAGCCGCTAATGGCCACGAATAAAAGGATGAGAGTGGTATTTTCCGCTTAATTCCCCCCAACCTCTAAACAATTTCCCATCAATACCGATAAAAGAAAAAGGTGGATTATTATGTTTCCTTTGGAAGATAAGGGAAAGGGAATAAAAGACCTTATTATGCATTTCAATTTGGGTGAAGACCCCTTTCTCGCTTTCCCCGTAACGGGGACAGAAAGATCTAACCTTTGTTGCCAAAATTAATTAATGGTTAGCTTTTATGTTTTTCAGAGTAAAGCTATAAATAAAGGAACCGGAATCATGAGCGAGTCCAAGTTTTACGATAGCCATTGCCATATCACAGCGAAGCTACAATCAAAGAAGAATAATGTCGCTGCGATAAATCAAGGAAAATTATACCTCAAAAAGTTGCCGCAAAAAGCTTGCGCTATGCGGCTTTGTGAATAAAAAGTTTGCAAACTTTTTGAGGATAATTATATATAATGAACCTTAGCCATCCTAATCTTTTGGCGTTTATTCAAAAGCTTAACTTACCGTTTATCCTGCTATTTGCTCCGTTGTTTCCGTTTTTGTTTAAGGAAAAGCTGCGGCGGGTTAAGAATTTGTTGTCAGTGATGGAAAATGATCTGGGAACTATGTTGTTGATGATCGAGCATTTTTTGGTGGAGGATAAGTCATTATGGGAGAATGGCGGCTTAAAAATCGGAGGGAAGGTTTACTCCAAGATAGTGCTGACTCCGTTGTTAATGGACTTTGGTTATAAAGGCCGGAGCGATCCGGAGATCTTTTATAACCTGCCTTCGCAAAAACCCATTACCGATCAAGTTTGCAATTTATTCAACGGGATCAAGAAATATGTCAAAGAGAGCAAATACCGGCTGTTTGAGATTTATCCGTTTTTGGGGTTAAATACCCAAAACTACTGGGGCTGTTGCAAAATGCTTTTTGACCATTCTGTCCACCCAGGGCTCAAACCCCTGGGCTAGGCTTTTAAAACCTTCTCAACCCCGGCAAAGCCGGGCTGGGTTATGCTTCGAAGTTTTTACCAAGCCCCGAAGGGGGTTTAGAATGCTTTTTAATATACCTAGCCCAGCCGTTTAGGGCTGGGTGGAGATGAGGGCATGCATTTGTTTTTTATTTTGCAACAGCCCAAAACGGATTCCCATTACTACTCATTGCACTCCAAACGGGTTTGTATTGATTGACCGGAAGCTCTCCGAAGCCTATTGTTCGCCGGATAGGTGGGAGCAGGTGTTGAAGAGGTATCCGGAGTTGATCTTAAACTTGGCCCATTTTGGGAGAACATATAAGATGAAAAATGTTATGAGTAAAATATTCACATCCCTAAAGCCGGCTGTGAATAACAAAATTGTTGACCATTTTTCATCTTATGGATTAAGGTTATATGTTGCTTGGAAAGCCTAGATGCCAAAAACTAACGCAACATATCTAAAAAAGTTTTGGCATTTTCCCGGTGGATGAGTGGACTGGGAAGATAGTTAGGATGATCGACAAATATGACTACTTATACCAAGTTCCATTAAAGTAATACTATTCGTCTCCATACACCTCTATATTCAGTAAATATAGGAGATTCAATGATGCTTGTCATTTAAATTGCTTAATTAGAGATATGGTAGCAATTTAAACGACTCATTCCGAAAGTATTACTACTTTGAACGCAACTTGGTATTATATACCGACTTCTCTTTTAGCGGAAACGAGGCCAGCTATTATAAGAAACTTAGGAAGATTATCGATGGGGCTCCGGCCAAACTGCGGGAGAAATTGATGAGCCGGATCTTGTTTGGGTCGGACTTTATGATTAATCTGACCGGGGTGGAGTCGTATAATAAGTATTTGGAGATATTCTCCGAAAGTTTGGATTTGAGCGGGGAGGAGAAAGAGCAGTTTTGTGCGGTGAATGCGAAGAGGTTTTTGTTTGGGGGGAAGGCGGTTAAACTGAAAAAGGGAAGTGATGAAGTGGTAGCAGGGTAACTTTGTGATGCTTAGAATTATGGTTTTTTATAGCTGGGAAACTTTAGGGCTATTTTTAAATAGGTAAAATGATCGACTATTTCTAGTTATGTGAAATATGGCACATGTTTGAAGAAATGTTTTGAAGTCAATTATTTTGTGGGGGGGAAAATAAATGGATGCCAATGAATATGAAATATTAATGAAGAAACGACCTCATGTTATAATTTTGGGTGCAGGAGCAAGTATTGCTGCTATACCTAATGGTGATGCTAATGGTAGAAGAACATCAGTGATGAATGGATTTATTGATAATTTAGGCATGAGAGATTTACTCAATAGTATTCAACTTAATACAAATAGTGAAAACTTAGAAGACATTTATTCTGAATTGAGTGAAAGGGATGAATGCAAGGATGTATTAAGAATATTGGAGGAACGAATATATAATTATTTTAGTGGATTGGAATTACCTAATGAAGCAACTATATACGATATGCTTTTATTGTCTTTACGTGAAAAAGATGTCGTGGCTACATTTAATTGGGATCCATTATTGTTACAAGCTTATCAGAGAGCGAATAGATTTACTTCAAGATTACCTAAACTATTATTTTTACATGGAAATGTATTAGTTGGATTATGTAAAGAACATAAAAGAGGGGGTGTAATTGGTAATTTGTGTCCGGTTTGTTGTCAAGAATTTAAGCCAGTAAAACTATTGTACCCGATTAAGAAAAAAGATTATGAATCAGATATTTTTATTAGAGATAATTGGAAAGCAATCTCTTTCTATATGAAGAAAGCATATATTTTAACAGTGTTCGGTTATAGCGCCCCAAAAACAGATGAAGCGGCAATTAGTTTACTTAAGGAAGCATGGGGTGACGTAAATAATAGAAGTTTTGAAGAGGTTGAAATTATTGATATAAGACCAAAAGATGAGTTATATGATTCATGGAATCAGTTTATCCATACTCATCATTACGAAGTGTTTGAAAGTTTTTTTGATTCGGTTATTGCAAAATTCCCCAGACGTTCATGTGATGCTACGTTTGATAGGTTAATGAATGCAAAATTTTTGGATGGGACAAATGTGTTGGCTCCACTCTAAAATGGCGGATAATATTACGAAACATGGCGGAACCGAATTTCCAAAAAAATTGGCGGAATCAAAAAACAGGCGTCTTGAAAAGAAGACACCTGTTTTTTTCTAAGAAAGAA
>JAEYRX010000007.1 GCA_023435225.1 Bacillota bacterium | reverse complement strand
CCGTAATAGAGAATTAATGAATTTAATTCAACTTATTACAGCTGTAATTAGGCTTTTACGTTTTAACCCTTAATCTATATGAGCGTAATTATATGTAGTGATGTAAATACTTTAGTCTATCAACATATAATAGCGCGAATCTTAAATCGTACTTAAAACGTAAATGCCCTCAAAGATGAACTGAATTCTGCTATTTACCCTTTCCCATTCGGGTTTTGGAAGGGGAATACTTATTCGTAAGATTTAGCTCATCTTATATAGTGTACGGTCTGATTATATTTAATGTGCTATTGGCCAGGTATTTTATTTATTAACACTATTTGCCAATGTTAAAAACTATAATTTTACGGATTAATTTTATTGCTTAAGCATTAGCTGATTTCACTATTGGCACAGGGAATAATAATTAACAAAACCATAATATATATATAAGTTGAAGAAAATAATGTATCTTTCTTTACATTCCTAATGCTGAATGTAAAGGGAAAAGCAAGGGTATTTCTTCAACTTATAAATCTAGGAAAATATGTTGAAATACAAAAAACTAATTTCAACATATATAGTATCATTCTTCAGAGATTAGCGGAGGATATGGAATGGATATTATGGTTATTGGTTGTGGCTATGTTGGTCTGGTAACCGCAGCTGGTTTGGCTAATTTTGGGCATAAGGTAACTACTGTTGATATAGATCGTACTAAAATTGACTTATTAAAAAATGGGCAAATTCCTATTTTTGAAAAAGGCCTTGGGGAAATTGTTCAATTAAATACAAAAAAGGAACGGCTTGTATTTACGAACAATTTAAAAGAAGGAATTGCAAAGGCCAAAGTAATTTTTATTGCGGTTGGCACGCCTTCAAAAGAAGACGGATCTGCAGATTTAAGTCAAGTAGAAGCTGTGGCGAAAGAAATCGCCAAATATATTCAAGATTATAAAGTTATTGTCAATAAGTCCACCGTTCCGGTTGGGACAGGAAAATGGGTACAAAAAATAATAAGTAATTCAAATGCATCATGTGATTTTGATGTGGTTAGCAACCCGGAATTCTTACGTGAGGGGAGCGCAGTTGAAGATTTTATCCAACCGGAACGGGTTGTAATTGGAACGGAATCTTTAAAAGCAGAAATGATAATGAAAGAGGTATACCAAAAACTCGATCATGGCCGGATACCTTTCATTTTCACCAATATAGAAACTGCCGAATTAATAAAATATGCATCAAATGCATTTTTAGCTACCAAGATTGCCTATATTAATGAAATTGCTCGCCTTTGCGAAAAAGTCAATGCTGATGTAACAATTGTAGCTAAGGGGATGGGTTTGGATAGCCGAATCGGGCCTAAGTTTTTAAATGTTGGTCCGGGATATGGCGGCTCTTGTTTTCCGAAAGATACCAAAGCCTTAGTTGAAATCGCCTGCACGGCAGGAGAGAGGTTATCAATAGTAGAAACGGTAGTAGCTTCCAATGAAACTCAAAAACAGCTAATGTTTCGAAAAATTGAACGACGTGTAGGCGAGTTAAAAGGAAAAACTTTAGCTATTCTTGGGTTGGCCTTCAAGGCTGATACGGATGATATAAGAGAATCACCTGCTATTTCGATTATAGAAAATTTATTAGCAACCGGGGTGCAATTGAAAGTGTATGATCCAAAAGCAATCAATGAAACCCAAAAAGTTTTCGGTGATTTGATACAATATTATGAAGATGTTTATGAGACAGCAACCGGAGCTGATGCATTAATTGTTGTTACTGAATGGAATGTTTTCAAAAATTTAGATTTTTTAAAGTTAAACAAATTAATGAAAACACCAATCTTAATTGATTTGAGAAATATTTTTAACCCTGTAGAATTATATAAAGCAGGTTTTTATTATACTGGAATTGGTAAAGGAATTGAAAAATAACTTCTCATCATAAAGATATACGGACTTCCTTACGAAATTGGGTAGTCCGTTTTTTAGTTTTAACAATTATTCTTAAGAGTTTTTAAAACTGGTGATATTACTTAGGCTTCATCAATACAATATCACTTTTTTTAAAAAGTGTTTTTCTCTCATTTTTTTCAAATTTACTTATGAATATAATATAAGACGATTTTGGCTTTATTAAAGGAGTGAGACCTAATCAGATGGCGCAAAAAGTTAAAAATATCTTTTTATTCATGTGTCACACTTTTGAAAAAGAAACTGCACAGGAATATCAAAAAATTCTTAGAGCAACAAAAGGTATTGGTGAAACTTGCGTACTGTTTCACTTCCGTGGAAATAAGCTGCCTTCCAAATTGGAAAAGAGCAAAAGATACTCGTTTACCGATGAAAGTCTTTCTCATTTAAAGTACTCAATGTTCAGAAAATCAATAACCGATGGTAATTGCCATTTTGCATTACTTCAGTTTTTCCTGGATAATCCCGAATATGATTTTTATTGGCTGATTGAGTATGATGTAAGGTTTTCCGGTGATTGGCGCCAGTTTTTTAATTATTTTGATCGTTCCAAGGCGGATCTTTTATCCTGTTATATCCGGAATTATGCAGATACACCAAATTGGCCCTGGTGGGGGTTGAAACACCCAACGAAAGAAATTCCGCTTCAAGAACGCTATGCTTCTTTTGAGCCAATTTATCGACTCTCGAATAGGAGTTTAAAATTGCTCGATCTTTTACTAAGGGATGGTTGGAGAGGTCATCAAGAAGTTGTCATACCAACATTGCTGTATCATTATGGCTTTCGACTAAGGGATTTTGGCGGAGAAGGTAAATTTGTCAAGCCCAGAGATGAAAATCGTTTCTATCTATATAATTCTACTTTAAGATGGAGACCTTTAATTAAACGAGTCGGTAAAAATGACCATAAATTATATCATCCGGTTAAACCATTAATTAAAAGTTGTAATAAACGTTAGTTATATTTTAATAATAAAGCTTTTTATAGCATTTTTATTTATGACTAATATCCAAAATACTTAATAATATGAAGAATTAATTATAAAGTATTTTTTCCCAATTACAATGTTTAACCATAAGAATATAATGTAAATAATTAAATGAAAAAAACCCTGTTGTTATTTATACTTGAAGAAAGTGTATAAGGTCTCTAAGAATCAACACGGATTTTAGAACGAAAAGAATAAATTTTAGGAATTCTTGACTGATAACGGCTGGGTTTAATTAAAAAGCAAGTTAATAATACAATTTTCACACTCATATTTTAATGCAGTAAAATCAATAGTTTATGGATATCAAATTTAGAAAAAACGTTAAATCGTTCGATATTTTCAAAATTTGATTTTAATTGATATGACTTTATCGCGAGGTATTTTTGAGGTGCGAAAGTTGAATTAATGATTTTGTGCTATATATTATTCAAATAACAAATTTAAGGGAGGTTTAAACATTGTCAATACAAGATGTAACAGATGAACAATTAATTACCGAGACTGAAATGATAAATCGTATTGAGAATGCTTTAGTCAAGAAAAAACCTTTTTCTTTAGTAAGATTGGGTGATCTAGAGAATATTGTACTTGGTCAATATAGATTTATTAGTAGAGAAAAACTAGTTGACATTCCAATACATCGAAAATGCAAAAAAATAAAATTCATTTCAAATGGGAAAGCATACGTAAAATATGTTCGTAAGGGTATTACTCTTCCCAATAAGCAATTAAGGGATCAAGTGATTGAAGCCATTAAAAAAGCGGATATAGTTGGAATCTGCAGGTATAACAACGATGAGATTAACGCGCCTAATAAATATAAGCGGGAGCTAACAAATAAAGTCTTTGATTATTATAAAATACGGCCGGCCAATCTAACCTACGTTTTTGTTAGCCGGAAAATGGTTGCTTATCGGAAATTTTGGGAACTTGTTCATCGTTACCGGACGCTTCTTATATCAAGTTATGCCAAAGATTTTGCTGAATTAATTGAAAATAAGTATGCAATATTAAAACCAAATATTGTCGGATATATTGATTTTAATGACTATGAAGAGATTCCTAAAACCTTGGAGAAAGTAAAAAAATTTCATTATGATTTAGTGCTGATATCGGCAGGTGTTAATGCTGTGATTATGGCTCCTAAAATTGCCCGCCGTTTCGGTAAAGTTGCAATTGATTTCGGAAGATGCATGAAATTTTATGTTCTATCGGATCCAAGAATCGCTCCTTGGCAACCGTAATTAATTTGTTTGAGAGGTGGTTAAGAATGAACAATGATACCATACTGGTAACTGGCGGTTCGGGATTTATTGGTTCCCACCTATGCGAAAAATTGGTAGATATGGGTCAAAATACAGTCAATCTTGATAACTTTTGTAATAATTATGACTCAACATTTAAAGAACGAAATATAAGTGGTTTGATAGATAATCCTCTTTACCATGTTTACCGTGGCGATATTCGGGATAATCAGGTTTTAGACCAAATATTCACTACCCATACTATTGGGACCATTATTCATCTGGCAGCTTTGGCTGGTGTGCGACCGTCTTTGGACAAACCTCGCGATTACGTCTCGGTAGATATTGATGGAACAGCTAACTTATTGGAGTATGCTACAAAATACCAAATTAAAAGGTTTCTATTTGCCTCATCTTCATCGGTTTATGGCGATAATCCAGTCCCATTTAAGGAGAGCGACAGGTTGGAAAGGCCACTTTCGCCGTATGCGGCGGCTAAAATTTCCGGAGAGATGTTCTGTAGAACGTATCATCAACTTTATGGCTTTTCTATTGGTTGCTTACGTTTTTTTACGGTTTATGTTGGCTCCACTCTAAAATGGCGGATAATATTACGAAACATGGCGGAACCGAATTTCCAAAAAAATTGGCGGAATCAAAAAACAGGCGTCTTGAAAAGAAGACACCTGTTTTTTTCTAAGAAAGAA
>JAEYRX010000076.1 GCA_023435225.1 Bacillota bacterium | reverse complement strand
ACTTCCATTGCTGGAAATTAATATCATAATGTCTTTCATTTGGAATTATAATCTATCCGGCAAAATAAATCAGGGAGGTTTTTAAAATGGGGAAAGGACAATCTTATAAGGACTATTTAGACGAGGCCAGACTCATGTTGAACGGAGTAAAACTAAATACTGAGCGGATGGCCACCCGGGGAATCACCGATGAAAAGGTCACCTTGCTTTCCAATCTGTATAACAAAGCTCATACTGAAGATGAAGAACAGGAAACCCTCAAAGCCCAACTTAAGGATAAAACCGGTTCATTGGATGAGACCATCGGCGAACTTAAAAAAGTGGTCTCCGAGTTCAGGAAATTGGTCAAGATCGAAATGCCGCAAAACCTTTGGCGGGAGTTTGGGATTGAGGATAAGCGGTAAATAAGTAATATAAAACATAAAAACCTCCTTTGGAATGTAAGGAGGTTTTATAATGACTTGTTATAGACTTATCAACTCAAATATTTATGCTTAATGTATTCAAAGAAATTTAAAATCTCTTTTTGGGCATCCGGTGGTAGTTTTTCAAAAGAAATTATATCATTAAACATATTATAATTACGAATAGTGGTACGACCCATCAAATAATCGATACTTACCTCAAAAAAATCCGCCAATAGGCTAAAAGTCTCCGGTGAAGGGGTACGTTCTCCGGATTCATAATATGCAATCGTCCGGATATGAATATTTAAAGCCTTCCCCAACTTTGACTGGGAAAGCTTTTTTTCTTTACGTAATTCTTTTAAACGATTTTGGAACATGTTGTTCATAGTTTAAGTATAGCACGGTAAATCATACAACAATTATGAACAATATATTCAATATACGCTCTTGACAATGAACATTTTGTTCATATACTAAATCTTAGTAAGATAATGGAAACAGATATGTTGTCTTGCAGTAATAATCCTTCGGTTTTTTGCGGTAAAAAAGTAATTCCTGGGGGCCAGATACAGGAAGTAACAAGATAGGCGTAACCAGGATGGTGATTAACGCCGAGGTGTGAGGGGCAGGAACAGTCACCCATCGGCCCAAATAATTAAGAAAGGAAAAATCACTTCTCAACATGGAACCATACGACTTCAAACTCGCCTCCCTCAAATCCCAAATCACCAAAGCCCGCCAAAACTTAAACCAAGCCTGGGCGGCAAATGAAATAACCGATTCACTGGTACTGGCGCTCGGCGCAAGACTGGACGAGCTGTGCAACGAATACGAACGCTTAAAGAAACAATATCAAAAATAGTAATATGATGAACAAAAATCAAAATCAAAACCCAATTAGACACGGATTTACACAGTTTAACACAGATTTTTTTTATATTTTAATCCAATTAATCCTGTTAATCCCGTCTAATAAAATTTTTTTGACCTTAGGCGTCAACAATATTAATTATAGAAATGAGGTATTAATATGCTTGGGTGGAGAAAAAGAAAGATTTTACTTCAAAAAGCGCAGGAGATATTTAAAGAAAATAATATGACCCGCGAAGAGATTATCGCTTTTCTGGAGATGGGTGAAGCCGATTATTCCGACGGACGGCTGGATAATGCAGCCGACCAGCTCTCGGAACTGGTCGCAGAGGAGAAATTAGGGTTAAGGGGTTTGATGAAGCTTATACAATATTGTCGTAAGGCGGTTTAACATCCTAATCCTTGAGGTCGACAAAGAAGTTAAAAAGCTGGAACTTGGAAAAAAATGAACCTAAAAGACCTTATCTCAATAAAGTACAGTTTAACGATAAAGTAAGGTAAAAAAACAGAAAAGCCCCGCTGATTAAGCGGGACTATTCTGGAAACAATAAATCCTATTCATAAATAGGTGTCATACGATTGCGACTAGGCAATCTAACATTACATCTTTATTATCTTGCCTCGTATCAATTTTGTCAATAAATCAAGACCTAAAGTGACATGAGTTTGTAATAATAAATCCTATTTATAAAAGGTTATGCTTCAGTGATATTTTATTCATTTTTTAAATTTTAATACCCGAACATATATAAAATTCTCAACTTGATTTTATTCATATCGTCTGGCTGAACATTAAACATTAAATCCTTTATTCGTACGACATCAATAATTTTGTATCTTCGCATTTGACAGCTGATTGTTCTGACAATTGCGGATATTTTTTATTATCGAGAACAAAATGGTTTTTATACAGAGGAATTTTATTACCATGAGAATCAAGTTTGTATTTAAATTTTGACGAAATAGGGATTACTAATACTGTTTCAGCTTTATTTAAGTGATTTGCGGAAATTATTAAGGCAGGACGTGTTTTATTCTTTTCAGCGCCAAGATTACCGGAACCAAAATCAACCCAATAAACTCCACCCCTATAGATTATTCTTAATGGTGGTTTAACTCCAGTATTTATTTGAGTTTGTTTTTGTTTTTCAAGAAGAAGGTGTTTATCTTCAATTAATTTAATTTTGGATGATAACCATAAGGCGGCATTTTTTATATTTTCCTCTTTTGACCAAGACATAACGATACCTCTTTATAATTTACTTGTATAATTATACCATGTTTTTTTAAAGATCTAATACTATGTAATATTACATAACTTCTAACACATAATTGATTTATGTCAATCGGAATATTTACGCTGAAGTTGGCCTACAGTTAGTTGCCAAAGACTTACAACGCCAAACAGATTCCTTTTAAAGGATAGGATCGTTCTTAGACCTTTTCTGACTACAAAAATAATCCTCACAGCCTATTTACCGACAATCCCGGGTTTAATTTTTTCCAAAGAACTGGTATTAAATAAAGGAAATTAAACTCGGGATGAGAATTTAAAACAGATAAATTATAACTAAATTATCATAATATAATGTTTACTAAATGGTTTATATCTTTAAAATCGCTGGAGGAATTCCTAATGCCTGACCTTAAAACAATAATCGAAACCCAAAAATCTTACTTTAATACCGGAATAACCCGAGATATTGCTTTTCGAATGGAAAAATTGAAACTCCTAAGAGAAGCGATTATTAAAAACGAGTCGGAAATAATGGCTGCATTACAGAAAGACTTAAATAAATCCCCCTTTGAAACCTATGCCTCGGAGATTGGCATGGTCTTAGAAGAAATAAAATTTGCCATAAAACATTTAGCAGCCTGGACAAAACCGAAAAAAGTAAAAACCCCAATGGTCCATTTTCTAAGTTCCAGCCGTATATACTCCGAACCATACGGAGTAGTATTAATTATTTCACCTTGGAATTATCCTTTCCAATTGGCGATAGGACCGTTAATCGGCGCTATTGCAGCCGGAAACTGCTCCATAATCAAACCTTCGGAGCATTCACCGGAAATTTCCGCAGTCATTGAAAAAATTATCAAAGAGAGTTTTGACCCATCCTTTATCGCAGTAATTCAGGGTGGAACTGATGTAAGTAAACAACTACTGGCTGAAAAGTTTGATTATATCTTTTTTACCGGCAGCGTATCAGTGGGAAAGTTGATAATGGAAGCGGCCTCCAAGTATCTTACACCGGTAACCCTGGAACTGGGAGGTAAAAGCCCCTGCATTGTAGATGAAACAGTTGATATTAATCTGGCAGCTAAAAGAATTGTCTGGGGGAAGTTTTTAAATGCCGGCCAAACTTGTGTAGCCCCGGATTATTTATTAGTGCATAGCGTTGTTAAAGATAAGCTTCTCGCTAAAATGAAGGAGTATATTATTCAATTCTATAGTGAAAATCCTGGCAACAATCCGGAATACCCCAAAATTATTAACAAAAGGCATTTTGACCGTTTACTTAACCTAATGAAAAGCGGGTCAGTTGTTTTTGGCGGGCAATATAACGGTCAAACCAATCAAATTGAGCCAACGATCATAGATAATGTAACCTGGGAGACCCCGATTATGCAGGAAGAGATATTTGGGCCCTTATTACCCCTAATGGAATTCAATAACATAGCGGAAGCAGTTAACATGGTAAATCAACAGCCGAAACCATTGGCATTGTATTTATTTACTAAAGATAAGAATAATGAAAGATTTATCATCAATAATACATCCTTTGGCGGTGGCTGTATTAACGATACCATTGTCCACCTGGCGACTCCCTATTTACCATTTGGCGGTGTTGGCGAGAGCGGTTTGGGGGGATATCACGGAAAAGCAAGTTTTGATACCTTTTCCCATCAAAAGAGTATTTTAAAAAAATCCAACCTGATCGATATACCGCTTCGCTATCCGCCTTATAAAAATCGTTTAAAAATGTTGAAGAAGATGATGGGATGAAAGAAAATTATATTAATAAAAAACTCTGTACCTTAATGTCTCAGTGTTTAGAAATGTTTTTATGTTTTTCTGTGAACTTTTAGACCAACTTTCTTGACAAGCGCCCTTTTTTACCTTAATATATTCTTGTTTAAGGTCTTAAAGTTTTGGCTATTTTAAAAATAGTTTTCAATTTTTATATATATAGGATGAAGTAAATTCTTTATATAAGATTTGCATTCCAAAAGCCGAATGTAAATGGCTTTCAATCAAAATTTAATTCAACTTATACAGTTCAAGAAGGAGGTGAAGCCATGCCGACGTATGAGTATAACTGCCAGAAATGTGGAATATTTGAGCACTTTCATAGCATCACCACCATACTTACTAAGTGCCCAAATTGCGATTCGGAAGTACAACGCTTAATCAGCCGGAACAATAACATTATTTTTAAAGGGTCTGGCTTCCATACCACCGACTATAGATCGGGAGATTATCAGAAGAAAGCTACCGGTGATAGTTCCAGTGGTTCTTCAACGACCCCTGCTAAAACTGAAGGGAAAAGTACCGAATCTAAAGAGTCAGTATCTCCAAAAAATGAAAGCAAAGCGTCCTAAATGAAAGGTCACCTCGGTGACCTTTCTGCTATGATATTTGAGTTATTGAGGAGTTCTTAAATTTCATTGTCAATTGTCAATTCTCAATTGTCAATTGCTCTAAAGTAAGGAGTTTGAAATGAACAAGATTGTCACACGTCGAGTTAAGGAAAGTTTAAAGGATTCTTTAAAACAATCCGCTATTACAGCCCACGATAACGGGCAATTGGCTTTTGATGAATTACCGGAGGTCAATCTGGAAATCCCTAAGGATAAAAGCCACGGTAATTTTGCTTCAAACCTGGCTATGGTTCTAGCCAAAACCGTAAAAAAGGCCCCTCGCGAGGTGGCTCAAATAATAATCAATAATATGGCAGCGAATTCCTATATTGAAAAAATAGAAGTAGCCGGTCCGGGGTTTATAAACTTTTATTTAAATGACTTATGGGTAGATGAGGTCTTGGAGTCGATCGTTGCCCAGAAGGATCAATTTGGCAACAGTCCGGATATGGACGGAATGAATATTCAACTAGAATTTGTCAGCGCTAATCCGGTTGGTCCGATGAATGTGGTGAATGCTAGGGCGGCAGCCTTGGGAGATACCTTGGGCAATTTATTTACTGCTTGTGGAGCTAAAGCTTGGCGGGAGTATTATGTTAATGATTTTGGAGTACAAGTTCAGACTCTTGGGCGTTCATTGGATGCCAGGTACCGGGAGTTATTAGGAGAAGAAGCGCAGTTTCCGGAAGACGGATATAGAGGAGAATATCTTTATGATATAGCCCGGGAGATTATTACCGAAAAGGGTAATGAGTATTTACAGTATCCGGAAGCCGAACGGGTTAATCTCTTCAGGGATTTGGGGTATACCAAGATTTTAGCGATGCAAAAAGAGGATCTAAAAAACTATGGGGTCAATTATGATTGTTGGTTCAGTGAAAAAAGCCTTCATGAAAAAGGGGCTGTTCCGGCAGTATTAGAAATTTTAGAGCATAAAGGATTAATTTTCTCGAAAGATGGAGCTTTATGGCTACGAACCACCGATTTCGGCGATGACAAGGATCGGGTTCTAAATACGGCTGATGGACGGACTACCTACTTCACTTCGGATATAGCATATCATTTGGATAAATTTAACCGGGGATTTGATTTGGTTATTGATATCTGGGGACCGGATCATCATGGTTATATTGCGCGGATGAAAGCGGCTATGGCGGCATTAGGGATAGAACCTGCCCGTTTGGAGGTGCTAATCGCCCAACAGATTAACTTACTGAAGGATGGGCAACCCTTTAAAATGTCTAAACGGCGGGGTGAGTTTATTACTATGACCGATCTGTTGGAAGAAGTCGGTAATGATGTTGCCCGTTGGTTTTTCTTGATGCGGAGCCCCGATAGTCATCTGGATTTTGATCTGGATTTGGCTAAATCACAAACTAATGAAAATCCGGTTTTTTATGTTCAATACGCTTTTGCCAGGATTTGCAGTATATTCCGGCAGGCAACTCCGGAACAATTGATGATCGATTATGGACCGGGACTATTGCAGTATTGGGATGACGAGGAGAAAGAATTATTGGAAAAAGCCGCCCATTTTCCGGATTTGATTAGTGAAGCCGCTGCGAAACGGGAGCCACATAGGTTAACCGGCTATTTAATGGAATTAGCCACCATGTTTCATTCTTATTATAACCGCCGGCGTTTCATCAACGAAGATTTGGAACAGACTAAAGCCCGGTTGGGATTGGCCAAAGGACTTAGTTATGTATTTCAAAGAGGCCTTACGTTATTAGGAGTATCGGCGCCGGAGAAAATGTAGTATTAATTGACAATTTTAAAACCTTAAAAATAAAATTTTGGAAATATATGTTGTTCTAACATACAACATATAAGAAAGGAGCGGAAATGAGAAAACTTCCACTCTTGCCTACTTTTGGAACGGTGTTAAAAACATCAGTGATTGAATTATACCGTTCAATGGGTTTTACGGTCTTAGTAAGCGCGGTATGGTTTCTTGGTTATTTACCAATTTTATTTCTGGGTACAGTATTTTCTTCAGGGTTGAATATGCCGCAGCAGGACCAGTTCGGTTTTTTTATCTTTAGTATGGTTGGTATCGGATTTTGGAATGGTTTGTGTACGGGGCCTTTAATGACAACTTTTTATGGATTGTATCAGGAAAGAAAAAATGATTATCCTTCTTTAAAACTGTTCTGGCAAGTCTTAAAAAAAGTCTATTGGCGCTCTGCCGGGATTCACTGGCTTTATTCTTTGGTAGTTTCTTTTCTATTGTTTAATATTAAAATTGCTTTCGGCAGTTCAAATCTTTTATTGATAATACCGGGGATATTGTCAATTTATATTTTATTTATTACCGTATTAACATCTTTTTATTATCATCCTTTGATATGCATTGATAATACTCTGAAAAAGACAATTAAAAAATCATTCTTACTAACTATGGATAATATCGGCTTGACTATTTGGTTGGGCGCTTTATTGGGATTGGTGATGCTGATAAGTATCGGAACGGTATTTCCTTTAGTATTGATTTATGCGGCTTTGGTGGTTTATGTTACCGATAAAGGATTTGAACTAATCTATCAAAAATATGACTAATAAAAGCTGTTTCAAAATTGCTTGATTTTATATTTTGACATTTTAAAACAGACTCTAATAGGTTTGCAGGAGGGTATTTCGATGGCGAAGTTTATTTTTGTTACCGGAGGAGTTGTATCATCACTTGGTAAAGGGATTACCGCCGCTTCTTTGGGTTGTCTCTTAAAGAGCCGGGGTGTCAGTGTTTCTATTTTAAAATTGGATCCTTATATCAATGTTGATCCGGGAACGATGAGTCCTTACCAACACGGGGAGGTTTTCGTTACTGATGATGGAGCTGAAACCGATCTTGATCTTGGTCATTATGAACGATTTATCGATGTTAATCTTAGCAAAAGCAATAATGTAACTACTGGTAAAATCTACTGGTCGGTAATCACCAAGGAGCGGAAGGGAGATTTTCTTGGCGGTACCGTTCAGGTTATTCCCCACATTACCAATGAAATTAAAGAACGAATCCACCGGGTGGCCAAGGAAAGCCAGGCCGACGTAGTTATTGTTGAAGTAGGCGGAACGGTCGGCGATATCGAAAGTTTACCCTTTTTGGAAGCTATTCGTCAGTTCAAAGGTGAAGTTGGGCGCGACGAAGTAATGTATATCCATGTTACCCTGATGCCTTTTATTGGAGCAGCGGCGGAGTTAAAAACCAAACCTACCCAGCATAGCGTGAAGGAACTGAGGAGTATCGGTATTCAACCGGATGTAATAGTTTGTCGGTCGGAGAAACCTCTTTCCGATGAATTAAAAGCTAAAATCGCTCTCTTCTGTGATATTGATAAAGAAGCGGTTATTCCTAATTTGGATGCCAAAACCATTTATGAAGTTCCGCTTTTATTTGAACAAACCGGACTTGATGATATAGTAATCAAGCGTTTACACCTGGACTGCCAAGATAGGGATCTCAAGGTTTGGCGGGAGATCGTCGCCAAGATTAAATCACCTAAGGAAAAAGTTACTATTGCGATTGTTGGTAAGTACGTTTCACTTCCCGATGCTTATTTAAGTGTGGCCGAGGCTTTACGGCACGGCGGGGTTGCTCATGAAACCCAGGTAAATATTAAGTGGGTGAACTCTGAAGTAATTGAACGGGACGGCGCCGAAAAGGTAATCGGTAAGGTTGACGGTATTTTGGTGCCTGGTGGTTTCGGAAACCGGGGAATTGAAGGCAAAATCGCCGCTATTCAATTAGCCCGGGAACAAAACATACCATTTTTAGGTATTTGCCTGGGAATGCAATGCGCGGTTATAGAGTATTCCAGAAATATTTGCGGTATGAACAATGCCAACTCTTCCGAGTTTGATCCGGAGACGTCTTACCCGGTTATTGACTTACTTCCCGAGCAAAAAGAGATTGAAGATATGGGCGGCACAATGAGGTTAGGCTTGGATCCGGTGAAACTAGCGCCGGAAGAAGAATCAATCGCTTATCAAGCATATCAAAAAGAAGTCATTTATGAAAGGCACCGCCACCGCTATGAGGTGAATAATCAATATATAGCAAAGATCCAACAAGCCGGCCTGAAAATCACCGGTATACTACCGGACCGGCATCTGGTTGAAATAATTGAACTGCCGAGTCATCCTTGGTTTGTGGCTACTCAATTCCATCCGGAGTTTAAATCCAGACCACACCGTCCGCAACCGTTATTTAAAGAGTTTATTGGGGCGGCGTTGAAATATAGCCGAGGAGCTTCCGGGGATAAAACAGCAAAATAAATATAATGATTCAACATTTGTTTCATTTTTATATGGGAATCGAAGGTATAATTCGTCTATCACGTTAACTTCGGTTCCTTTTTGTTTAGGGAAGCGCTGATTAATTGAATAAGTGACGATTTTGTGCTTCGCAAAATGCCTAATACCGCATATTTGCTTGCACAAAATCGGATTAATCAGCGCTTCCTTAGTAATTATTTATTTTTTATTAGTATCAGTCAAATATGGCGGTTTTACTTGAGATGTTCCAATGAGAGCAGCTGTTTTATTATTCTTAAATGCTTGTTTTGTTTTTTTGGTTTCTCCGTTTACCAGTACTTGTAATTGCCGGACTATTTCACGTAGATTTTCCGCTTGAGCGGTTAATTCTTCGGAAGTAGCGGCGTTTTCTTCTGAACTGGAAGCGGTTTGATTTGTTATTTGTTGCATAGTGGTAATGTTGCTGATTATTGTTTTTATTTCTTGTGAATGATTTTGACTGGCTAAAGTAAGTTCCTCCATTAGAGCGCTGACCTTTTTAGCTTGGCTAGTGATGTCTTTTAGGGCTTCCCGCACTTTTTCAGCTACCGAAACTCCTTGTTCGGAAATTCCGATATTTGCTTCAATAATTACTGTTGTGTCATTTGCTGCTTGAGCGCTTCTTTGGGCCAAGTTTCGAACTTCCTCTGCCACTACTGCAAACCCCATCCCGGCTTCTCCTGCCCTGGCAGCTTCGATGGCGGCATTTAAGGCTAGAATGTTGGTTTGAAAAGCGATATCATCGATTATTTTGATTATTTTTGAGATTTGACCACTGGATCGGGTAATTTCAGTGATAGAGTTCATCATTTCCGCCATCTCAAGATTACCTTTTTCAGCAGCTTTTTTAGTGTTATCGGAGAGATTAGCTGCTTGTTCAGTATTACTTAAATTTTCCTGTAACGTTGAAGCCGATTTTTCTAAAGTGGCGGAAGTTTCTTCGATATTTCTTGCTTGTTCTGAGCTGCCTTGAGACAGTTGCTGGCTTGCGGCAGAAAGTTGTTGCGCTGCCGCAGCTACTTGATTTGAACTGATGCTTAAGCCGCTAATAATTTGGATGACTGGTTTGGAAATGCTGCGAGTAAATAACCAGCTGGTTAAAATGATAATTATTGCGGCAATTAACCAGAAAGTTAAGATTAAAAAACGCAATTTGAAGACTACCGACAGTAAATCTTTTGACTCAGCTTCCATAATAAATCCGAAGGTATTGGCGCCTATCTGAAGTATCCCGTAATAACCAATGACCGGAACACCGCGATAATCTTTATAAGCTGAGGTCATTTCGAAATTGTTATGGCCGGAAGAGATATTTGTCATTAATATTTGGGCTGCAGTGGTATTAATTTTATCTTTAAAAGGCTCTAAACTGCCCAAATTAGGTTTAGTGATTAATGTCCCGCTCTTATCAATCAGATAGGCATTGGTTTTTACTCCGTTTTTCCCAATTCCGTCTACCATCATTTTTTGAAAACTCTCTACCGGTACTAAAATTAATAGGACGGCAATTACATCACCATTCTCCCCCAAGGAGTACACCGGGACACTTATAGTCGTTACATAATCTTTTGTAACCGGTGAATAAAACCAATCGGTTATGGTGACTCTCCCCTGCATGGTTTCTTTAAAATAGGGCCTATTACTCATATCGATGCCGATGTCATTCTTTCTGGTAGAATATGCGATTCTACCGTTTCCACCAATTATGGTTACAGCCGGTAAATTAAATTGGTTAGTTGAGGTTGTTAAAAAGCGGTCCATATTTGGTACTCTTGCCTTCCATTTCGGAGAATTACGATTCCAGCCATTTGCTTTTAGTAAGTTTAATGATTGATAAATATCCTGAGAAGCTGCCATTACTTTTAGTTCCGAAATTCCTTTTTGAATCCAGTTTTCAAGATTCTGCCGCTTTAGGGTTCCATTCTTGCTTAAATCGCTTACTGATAGTCGATATATACCGTATTGATTAGTTATTAAAGTATAGCAACAAAGCAAGGTCAAAGGAACTAACCCTAATAAAAGCATAATTAGAATTAATTTTGTACTTAAATTTCGTTTTTTAAGCATTTTTCGCTCTCCTTGTTGATTAATTTATAGTTCAATTAAAAATTGATACTTCCAATTATGTTCTAATTTTTTTGATATAGGGAATTTTATAATTACCTTAATTTAATTTCAGCTACAATATATAGTGAGATCATTATCAAAATTCTTAATTATGTAAATCCCTCAGATATGTTAATTATCGGTTAAATTTGGAATTCATATTATATGTTAAAAATTATTTTCCAATTTATTAGGTAGGTTTGCAGCAATGCTATAAAATACTCATAGAGGGAAATATTAAGGCGGACTAAATGTTAACTCAATTTTTAATACACTTTTATTGCCATTGGTTGACAATGCTCTTTTAGAAGTTTATAATTTAGACAATTGTTAAATTCATAGATGGTTGACGGTCATGCGAGAGAGGTGAAATGCATATGTTTTATGCATTATCATCCACCGAAGGTGCTCCAACTCTCAGGTAAAAGGAGTATGACCCGACAATTCTCTGGAGAGACCTTAACAGGCGCCGAAGGGGCAAAATCCGCGAGGACTGAATCTCTCAGGCAAAAGGACAGAGGAGGGATAATATAAGCTTATTTCCCATGTTCTTAAGAGGTCGCAAGATCTCTTTTTGTTTGTAAGAATATGTTTTCTTCGTGTCTCCGTGTTTAATCTTTTTTATTAATATATTTTTGAGGAGGAATTATAATTGTCTAATTCTGCTATTCAGGAGTATTTGGCTAAAACAACTCCGGAGAAGATCCACCCGGGATTTCTAGGTTACCTGGCCAATTTAACCGAGGTTTCTAAAGTTGTTCCGGCAATATCCAAAAGTATCGTCGCCGAGATCCGGGACCAAAGAAGCAACTTGAAATTAATCGCCAGTGAGAACTACTGTTCTTTAGCTACTCAACTGGCAATGGGTAATTTACTCACCGATAAATATGCCGAAGGCTTCCCTTACCATCGTTTTTATGCCGGTTGTGATAATGTTGATGAGATTGAAACTTATGCCGCCGAAGAGGCATGTAAGTTATTCGGTAGTGAACATGCTTATGTCCAGCCTCATAGCGGCGCAGATGCAAACTTGGTCGCTTATTGGGCTATCCTTAATGCCAGAGTCAAAACCCCGGGGTTGGAAGCTTTAAATGAAACCGATCCTTCCCATTTATCCCGAGAAGATTGGAATGAGTTACGCCAAAAAATCGGCAATCAAAAGTTACTCGGTTTGGATTATTATTCCGGTGGACATTTAACCCATGGCTACCGGCAGAATGTTTCCGCTCAGATGTTTGATGCTTATTCTTATGGGGTAAGTAAAGAAACCGGTTTGTTGGATTACGATGAAATTGAAAAGATGGCTTTGGAGATAAAACCGTTAATCTTATTGGCCGGGTTTAGCGCTTACCCCCGGTTGATAGATTTTAAACGTTTACGTCAGATAGCTGATAAAATCGGGGCTGTTTTAATGGTTGATATGGCCCATTTTGCCGGGTTGGTTGCCGGCGGGGTATTTCAGGGAGATTACAACCCGGTTATGCATGCTCAGGTTGTTACCTCTACAACTCATAAAACATTGCGGGGGCCACGGGGTGGTTTGGTATTATGTACTAAAGAATTTGCCGAACATGTCGATAAAGGTTGCCCGTTAGTTATCGGTGGACCATTACCTCATATGATGGCTGCCAAAGCGGTGGCCTTTACCGAAGCCAATAAACCGGAATTTAAGACCTATGCGGCTAAGATTGTTGAAAATGCCCGGTTGTTTGCCAAGAGTTGCCTGGAAGAAGGAATGGTAGTTGCTACCGATGGAACTGATAATCATCTGTTCCTGATTGATGTCCGGCCGTTTGGCCTAACCGGCCGTCAAGCGGAGAGCGCGGTCCGTGAGTGCGGTATTACTTTAAACCGGAACTCATTACCGTTTGATTCCAACGGCGCCTGGTATACCAGCGGCCTGCGGGTTGGAACTCCGGCGGTTACCACCTTGGGCATGGGAGAAGCAGAAATGAAGGAAATAGCTTCTATTTTCAAACTGGTTCTTTCCAATACCAAACCGGAAATCATTGCTAAAGGTGAAAATGCCGGAAAAGCAAGTAAAGCCAAATATGTATTGGATGAAAAAGTAAAAGAACAAGCCAAATCAAGAGTAAAGGCTTTACTTGACAAGTTCCCGGTATATCCGGAACTGGATTTGGAATTATTGCAGAAATATTTTGGATGATAAAACAGGCAAAAGGCAATAGGCGACAGTTTTTTGGGATTTAAGCTAAGGAAGCGCTGATTAATCCGATTTTGTGCGAGCAAATATGCGGTATTAGGCATTTTACGAAGCGCAAAATCGTCACTTATTCAATTAATCAGCGCTTCCCTATAGTTTATTGCCTTTAGCCTACAAGAATTTTGGTTTTAAATTAATTACAGCAGTGGGATTTGTTTTCAGGATGTTTTGGGAATTTCAGAGGATCTTTATGAAATTCCCATACTGTAATAGGATGAAGTAAATACCAATTTAATAGCATTTGCATTCGGCCTTAAGAATGCAAATTTTATATAAGAAATTTACTTTATCCTATATAAATAAAAGGAAATGAATAAAATTTAGCGAATTAACTTTTGTAACTATTCAGATACAGGCAAATTATAAAATCTGAATAGTTATTCTGTTATTAATTAAGGGAGTTTCATAATTTAAACATTAAATATTGGTATAGTCAATAGACATGCAGTGTTAGCTTTTTTGTGATATCCAATAATTAAATAAGGTAATTATGAAACTCCAAACCAAAAGGAGGATGAATTATGCAACTTAAATTGGGATTGCCAAAAGGAAGTCTGCAAGAATCAACGGTTCGGCTCTTTAAAAAGGCCGGCTTTAATATCTCCGTCAGTGAACGTTCTTATTATCCCGGAATAGATGACCCGGAAATTGAAGGAATGTTAATCAGAGCTCAAGAAATGTCCCGGTATGTTGAAGAAGGGGTTTTGGATGTTGGAATTACCGGTAACGATTGGGTAATGGATAACCACTCAGATGTAGTTGATGTGGTGGATTTGGTTTATTCCAAACAGACATTAACTCCGTGCCGTTGGGTTTTAGCCGTTCCCAATGATTCTCCTTTTCAAAAAGCAGCTGATTTACAAGGTAAAAGAATTGCTACCGAACTGATTCATGTTACTGAAGATTATTTCAAAAAACATGGAGTTACCGCCGACGTTGAGTTTTCATGGGGAGCAACTGAAGTAAAACCACCGATATTGGCTGATGCGATTGTTGAAATAACCGAGACCGGTAGTTCCTTAAGAGCCAATAAACTACGGATTATTGATACGGTTTTAGAAGTAAAAAATCAATTTATCGCTAATAAAAAGGCTTGGGAAGACCCTTGGAAACGCCAAAAAATTGAGAATATTGCCATGCTTTTAAAAGGAGCATTACTGGCCGAAGGTAAGGTTGGTCTGAAAATGAATCTCCCCAAAAAAGACGAGAAAGCAGTTTTAGCAATACTTGATTCGCTTAAAAAACCGACTGTTTCTCAATTATCCGATCCGGACTGGATTGCCTTGGAAACTATTATTGATGAAAAATTAGTCCGAGATATGATTCCACAGCTCAAAAGGGCTGGAGCCCAGGGGATTGTGGAGTATCCGCTGAATAAAGTAATCTATTAGGCGATAGGTCATAGGCGAGAGGCGAAAGTAGTAATAGATAGGTAGTATTAACTATTAGTTTGACCACATCAAATTGCTAATTTATGTGGTCAACAAGGGACGATGGCATTTTTCGGGCATATTTGGGTAATAGCTTAAAGCCGACGGATTAAAGAGATAGGTTAGGATTAGGGATTATCAATTTAGGCGAATTTCGCTCAAAAAGATTAGAGAAATTTAATCCTTAATAATCCGTGTTAATCCTATCGAAAAGGTTTTAGTTGAATAATTAGGATAGGACTGATTTACATTGGCTGATTTTGGCAGGGATGAATTTATAGAGCGAATTAGAAAACTGCAAGATTTTTTAGCGACCCGGGATATTTCGGCGGCAATCCTTAATCAAAATTCTGATTTATATTATTATACCGGCTCGGTGCAACCTTTATATTTATTGGTCCCTGCTTCCGGTGAACCGGTGGTGATGGCTAGAAAGGCCATTAATCGGATTCGGGAAGAAGTCCGGCATCTTCAATTCGAGCCTTTCTATAATACTAAGGATCTAGTCCGGATTATCGGAAAAACTTTGCAGGAGCCAATTAAAAAAATCGGCTTGACACTTGATACTACTTCTTATGCTACTGTTATCCGCTGGCAGCAATTATGCGGGGGAGCGGAAGTGGTTGATCTGTCCTTGGATATCCGGATACTACGTATTATCAAATCATCGGCGGAGATCGCAATTCAAACTAAAGCCGGAGAAGTAATGGACGCTGTTCCGGTACTAGTGAAAAAAAGTTTTCAACCGGGAATGACTGAATTGGAATTAAGCGCGGCGCTTGAAAACCATTTCCGGCTAAACGGGCATGCCGTTTTGGTTCGTTGCCGCCGGGAAGGTATTGAAATGGGTTTTGGAGTATGTTCGGCCGGAATTAACTCATTGGCTGGGACTAAGTTTGACGGGATTTGCGCCGGAGTTGGCGGTGCGGCTGCGGTTCCTTATGGAGCCAGTAAGCAGCCTATTCCTAAAAATGTTCCGGTAATCCTGGATTATGCCTTTAATTATCAGGGATATCACCTTGACCAAACCAGGATGTTTTGTTGGGGGGAACCTGCCGAAGAAGTAAAAAAAGCTTATTTGGCTATGTTGCAAGTAGAACAAGCCATTATCAAGGATCTGAAACCCAATAAAATCTGGAGTGAAGTTTATGAGAATGCCCTGAATCTGGCTGTCAAATTAGGCTATGAAAAAGAATTTATGGGTTTGGGAGATGAAAAGGTGAGATTTGTCGGCCATGGAGTTGGGCTTGAACTTGATGAACCTCCATTTTTAGCTCCAAAGATGGAATACCCACTGGCGGCAGGGATGGTAGTAGCGATTGAACCTAAAGTCTCTCTGCCGGGTATCGGAGTAGTTGGAATTGAGGATACTTTGGTAATTGGAGATCAGGATTGTAATTTATTAACTACAGCATCTAATGAGTTACTGGTTATACCATAAGTATTATTTACGAAGACTTAAAGAGGTTTCTTAGGAAATATTAAGGGTTGTTGCAATTGATGGAATTTTATGCAACTGCCCTTTTTTTTCGTCATAATTTAACTTTGTCCTACATATAATTTGTTGAACGGAGGGAATGAGGGATGAAGAACTATGAAATCAGGAAAATAGGACCGGGATCGATCTTTAAATTATATTTTACTATAGGAACAGTAATCGGTTTTATTGTTAGTCTTATATTATTGTTGGCAGGGGCAACTTTAAATAGTATTGGGATGCAGTTGGGGACTGCGGATTTAATGAGTGGCGGCGCTCTGCAAGTAGCTGCAATTATACTGGGGATAATTATCGGAAGTTTAGTATATGGGTTATTAACAGGCATTATGGGAATTGTCGGAGCTATGATATATAATGTTTTTGCCGCTTTAGTCGGGGGAATTGTCATTAATTTAACCGAGAAAGAATAAAAAAGTGGTTCATACCGGCTTTTTCTGTCATAAGAAATAATGAAGAGTAAACCGAATGAATGATAAGCATCTCTGAGTTATTTTCAGATTAAACATAACCGAAGAACCAACGTTAATATATCTTTGAATCCGGGATAATTCCGGATTTCTTTTTTGTTTAAGATTCTTTTGTCATAGTTATATTTGAATGAAATTTGGTTTCTAAAGCACATTCTCATTATAGTTTGCCATAACATATTAATATAAAAAGATTAAATGTATACATGTAGAGGTAAATGATTTGACAAGAGGTGATTAATTTGATTATTTATAATCAAGATAATTTCCAGAAGGAAGTTTTAGAATCTAAGTTACCGGTGTTAATCGATTTTTGGGCTCCGTGGTGTGGACCTTGCCGAAGAATGGGACCTGTAATAGATGAGATTGCCGAAGAATTGGATGGTAAAATAAAGGTTGGAAAAGTTAATATCGATGAAAATATAGAATTGGCAAATAAATATGGAATTTTGACTATTCCAACAGTCTTTTTGTATAAAAACGGAAAACCAGTCTTTAAATTCACCGGGTTTCAGTCTAAAAACAGAATAATCGCCCGAATAAGCGCTTATCTTTAACCGCTAAGGGCGGTTTTTTTATTTTACAAGTATAAAGAATAGAGACTGGAGGAAAATAAATTATTAAACTTTTACGATATACATTAGTATTGTAATTTGTTAAGTTAGTTTAAAAATATAGAATATGATAGAAATAGTTGACTTTGGTCTTGGAAAGAGTTATTCTATAAATGAGTGAAACGTTTCGTTATAAAGGGTGAGTTATTTAGTGGCTACCATCAAAGATGTTGCAAAAGAGACTGGCCTTTCCATTGCTACTATTTCAAAATATTTAAACGGTGGAAATGTATTAGAAAACAATAAAACAGCAATTGAAAATGCCATTATCAAATTGGGCTTTAAAGTAAATGAGATGGCTAGGGGTTTAAAGACCAACCGGACTAAAACCGTCGGTGTCCTTATTCCAAATTTAGAAAATATCTTTTGTACAAGCATTATTTCCAATATTGAAAATATCTTATTACAAGATGGTTATAGTACTATTATTTGCGATTACAAAGAAAATCCCAAGTTGGAATCGGAAAAATTCAATTTTCTATTGAATAAGATGGTGGACGGGATCGTCGTGATGCCGTTTTCCGGCATTGAAATTCAAGTAAAAGAAGCTCTTGAAAAAGAAATTCCAGTTGTACTCATTGACCGTTTGATCAAAGAGATAAATTGTGATGCAGTATTGGTAGACAATCTGAATGCTTCTTATGATGCGGTAGAACAACTTATTATGCGGGGTCATAAAAGGATAGCCATCATTGTCGGACCTGAAGATATTTATACCGCCCAAGAGCGGCTTAAAGGATATATCCGAGTCCATGAAGATTACAATATGGAGATAGACAAACAGCTCATTAAGTATGGCGATTATCACATACAAAGTGGTTACAATTTGTTTGATGAATTAATGCACATTAAACCTTGCCCAACTGCAGTTTATGTTACTAATTATGAGATGACCCTTGGGGCAATTATGGCTATAAATGAAAAAAACATTAAGATTCCCGAACAGCTTTCTTTTATAGGTTTTGATAATCTGGAATTAGCGAGGGTCGTTAAGCCGGCGCTTTCGGTGGTTGTTCAGCCGATGCAACTTATAGGGGAAACGGCAGCGCAGATTCTTCTGAAACGTTTGAAAGGAGATCAAAGTGGATTTCCAGCGCTATTTAGGTTGAAAGCTGAAGTTTTAATCAAAGAATCCGTTTCGCGGATTTGAATCAATTTTTTATTCAACAAAAACGAAACGTTTCGCTATAATAATAAGTATAATAAAAAAACGTTTAAAGTTGGTGAATACTTGGAAAAAAATATCTTATTGGGCATTGATATCGGCACCTCCGGTTGTAAAATTACAGCTTTCGATTTAGAAGGGAAAGTTATTGGGAGCAATACGGAGTCATATCAGACATTTCGTTCGAGATTGGGATTTGTTGAACAAGATGCCGATGATTGGTGGCGGGTAGTTTGTCAGGGAATTCAAGGCTTAATAAAAAATAATACATTAAATCCGCAAGAAATTGGCGGAATTGGTTTAGATGGCACTAGTTGGGCGAGTTTACCGGTAGACCAAAAGGGGCATCCGCTTCGAAAAGCAATGCTCTGGCTGGATCGCCGGGCTGAGAAACAAGCCCAACGGATGAGGGAAAGTATAGGTGAAGATGTACTAATTAGCTTGAGTGGCAATCCGGTTGATTCGGCCTATATAACTCCCAAAATGCTTTGGGTGAAGGATGAAGAACCTGAAATTTACCGTCAAGCTTATAAGTTTTTACAGAGTAACGCCTACATTGCTTTTAAATTAACCGGGGCTTTTTCCCAAGACTATTCGCAGGGATATGGATTTCATTTCTTTGATATAGCAAATGGACACTGGAATGGAAAAGTAGCTGAACAGCTGGGAATTTCTCTTGACCTGATGGCCCCACTCTTTCATTGTCATGATGTTGTAGGAACCGTTACTAAACAGGCCGCTGCCGAAACAGGTCTATTACCGGGAACACCCGTAGTAGCCGGTGGTTTGGATGCCGCTTGTTGTACGCTAGGGGCGGGCGTAATACATCCGGGTCAGACGCAAGAACAAGGCGGCCAGGCAGGAGGAATGAGTATCCTGCTGGAACGGCCTTTGATTCATCCCAAGTTAATCTTAGGGTATCATGTGGTTCCCGATCAATGGTTATTACAAGGTGGTACTGTTGGTGGCGGCGGCACGTTGAAGTGGTTTAACGAGCAACTTGGATGTTACGAAAGTTTGGAAGGTGAAGCTAAAGGAAAAAGCTCATTTGCAGTAATGGATGAGGAAGCGGTTCAGATAAATCCGGGAAGTGACGGATTGATATTTCTGCCCTATATGGCCGGAGAGCGTTCACCTTTATGGAACAGTAAAGCCCGGGGAGTATTTTTTGGGCTTTCTTATGACAAGAACAGGGCTCACTTAATCCGGTCCATGATGGAAGGAGTAGGCTTTTCGTTATTACATAATTTGATAACGGCTGAGGAAGTCAAAGCGGAAGCCAGAGAGTTGGTAAGTGTTGGCGGAGCCGCAAACAGTATAGTATGGACTCAGATTAAGGCGGATATCACTAACAAAACGATTCAGGTTCCATTTTCCGACCACGCTACCACTTTAGGGGCAGCTTTACTGGCTGGAGTTGGAACCGGTATTTATAAAAGTTTTGAAGAAGCAGTCCAACGAACGGTCCATATTCAAAGAATACATACTCCTGATTCTCAAAATTATCATAACTATCAAAAGTATTATCAACTTTATATTGAGTTATATCAAAAGTTGTGTGACAGCTTTGATACACTTGACAAGATAACCAATCAGTTATAGGAGGAAGGCAATGAAAGCAGCGGTATTATATGCGTCTCGAGATTTGCGTTACACTGATTTTGAAACGCCCAGGATTAACGAACAAGAGATTTTAGTAAAGGTTATGGCAACCGGTATATGCGGTTCCGACCTTCCTCGCGTTCTGGGAAACGGCGCTCATTTTTACCCGATTGTATTGGGACATGAATTTTCCGGTGAAGTTGTCGAGGTTGGCCGGGAGGTAACCAATGTCAAAATAGGTGAACGTATTGCCGGAGCTCCTTTGATTCCCTGTATGAAGTGTGCGGATTGCCGGCAAGGCTGGTACTCGCAATGTAAAAATTATAGCTTTATCGGTTCACGGGTTCCCGGCAGTTGGGCTGAATTTGTTAAAATGCCGGCAATTAATGCGGTTAAATTACCGGATAAGGTAACTTTTGAGCAGGGGGCGCTCTTTGAACCGGCGACTGTATCCTTACATGGATTATTAGTTATGGATTTCCGTGGCGGTAGCGACGTGGCCATCGTAGGTTGCGGAACAATCGGAATGTTGGCGTTACAATTTGCCAAGATTTTAGGGGCAAAGCGTATATTCGCCTTGGATATCGATCCCGAGAAGCTTAAACTAGCCAAGGAATATGGCGCTGATTTTTGTATCAATACCGGTGAAGCCGGTTTTAAAGAGCATATACAAGATTTAACGGTTGGACGAGGATTTGAAATGGTAATCGAAAGCGCCGGGATAGAATTCACTGAGAAATTAAGTCTGGAAGTAGCCGGTAACAAAGGAAATGTAATGTTTATCGGTACACCTTCACGGCCGATTACTTTAGCGCCTGGAGAATTTGAACATCTAAATCGAAAAGAGTTGACTGTCCGCGGTTCCTGGATGTCCTATTCGGCTCCTTTTCCCGGTAGAGAATGGGAGATGACTGGTTACTATTTTCAAAAAGGTAAACTTCGGTTTAATGAACTAGTCGATCGGATAATACCGCTTTCCAAAATTAATAATGCTTTTGATGATTTGGCTGTTCCCGGTAAAGTCAAAGGCAAAATACTTTTGAAAGGATAATAATCAGATGGCGTTGATGAATCCTCTAGAATTTATTACAATGGCCCAAAAAAAAGGCATAGCCGTAGCAGCCTTTAATGTACATAACTTAGAAACCGTTCAGGCGGTTGTTGAAGCCGCTGCGGAAGAAAGAGCGCCGGTGATGATCCAAACTACTCCGGGAACTCTGAAACATGCGGGTATCCCTTATATTGGAGCAATTGTTAAAACCGCTGCCGATTTTTATCGTATTCCGATTGCGCTTCATGTTGATCATTGCAGTTCTTTTCAGACCATTGTTCAATGTATTCAATACGGTTATACTTCGGTGATGATTGATTCTTCCAAATTGGCGTATTCCGAAAACATAGCCATGGTAAAAAAAGTTGTTGAAGTGGCTAAGTCGGCCGGAGTGGCAGTCGAAGCCGAACTCGGCAGGATTGGCGGGACAGAAGATCAACTAACTGTTGATGAGCGAGAGGCTACTTTTACAGTACCGGAAGAAGCTAAGGATTTTGTTGAAAAAACAGGGATTGACACCTTAGCGGTTGCTATCGGTACTGCTCACGGGGAATATAAAGGGGAACCGAAACTCGACTTCCAACGTCTAACTGAAATACAAAATTTGGTATCTTTACCTCTGGTGCTCCATGGCGCTTCCGGAGTTCCGGATGAAAGCGTTCAGGAAGCTATCCGAAGGGGTATCTGCAAGATAAATATTGCTACTGAATTGAAAATTCCGATGGCTAAAGCCATCCAGGAGAGTTTCGCTAAAAATCCCCGGGAAAATGATCCTCGGAATTATATGGGAGCTGCCAAGGAAGCCGTTAAAATTGTTGTCCGTGAGAAGATACGGCTCTGCGGAAGTACGGGTCTAGCGGATTGGTTTTAGACTATTAATGGAGGAGTCATGATGACTAATCAATTAAATTACATAGATAGCGCACTTTACAAAGTGGTAACTTCCCATAAAGAGGGGAAACCGGTGGGCATTTACTCGATTTGTTCCGCCAATCGTTTCGTTATTGAAGCCTGTATGGTTTATGCTAAAAACCATAATTCACCGATTTTAATTGAAGCTACCTCCAATCAGGTGAATCAATTCGGCGGATACACCGGGATGACGCCTGCCGGTTTTGTGTCATATGTTTATGAGATCGCTTCCAGAGTGGGCTTGCCTTTGGAACGGGTCATATTGGGCGGCGATCATTTGGGCCCAAATGCCTGGCAGAATGAACCGGCGGAAGTCGCGATGGCAAAAGCCCGGGACATGGTCAAAGATTATGTAGTGGCCGGCTTTACAAAAATTCATCTGGATGCCAGTATGCGTTGTGCCGACGATCCCGGTGAAAAAAATACACCATTGCCGGATAAGATTATTGCAGACAGAGCTGCTGAATTATGCAGTGTAGCTGAAAAGACTTATGCTGAGAATCAGAGTAATTCTCATGAACCGTTGTATGTTATCGGTACCGAGGTTCCAATTCCCGGCGGCGCTCAGGAAGCTGAAGATTCACTGCAAGTCACCAAAACTGCTGATGCCGAGTGTACGATCCAAATTACCAGGGAAGCTTTTTATGCTAAAAATCTGCAATCAGCCTGGAATAGAGTCATAGCTCTGGTGGTTCAGCCTGGAGTGGAGTTTGGTGACGATACGGTTTTTGATTACAATCATGATAAGGCCAAAGACTTGTCGGCGTTTATTGAAAAAGACCGGCAACTGGTTTTTGAAGCTCATTCCACTGATTATCAAACCGCCAAAGGTCTTCAAGAACTGGTGAAAGATCATTTCGCCATATTGAAAGTAGGTCCCTGGTATACTTTTGCCTTTAGGGAAGCGGTTTTCGCCTTGGAACAGATGGAGATTGAGTGGCTTACCGGTCAAGAAGGGGTGACTTTATCAAATTTGCGGAAGACCATTGATGAAGTAATGCTGGAAAATCCTGTTTACTGGAAAAAATATTATCACGGCGACCGCCGTTATTTGGCTTATGCCCGCAAATATAGTTTTAGTGACCGGTCTCGCTATTATTGGGGGCAACCGGATATTCAGGCTTCATTAGAACGCTTAATAAGTAATTTAAACAGATTTCCAGCTCCGCTTTCTTTACTAAACCAATATTTGCCGATTCAATACAGCGCAGTCCGGACTGGTGAAATTCAAAATAATCCTTTGGATTTAATTTACCATTTTATTAATGAACAAGTAACAAAAGTTTATGCCGAGGCTTGCGGTTTGGGCTGAATCATTAAGCTTTTTATAAGAGGTGATTGAAACCGAAATTTAATATGTTTTAAAGATTGAGAGATTTTCATAATTAAATAGTTTAACATTTCGATACAATATATTGATAGCTTCATCTGGGTTGTTCACTATATATTGTATCGAAAACTCAATAAAGGTAATTATGAAACTCCCTTAAATTGATACAATAATGAATACTGGAGGAATTTTTAATGAGTAACTTAAATGCATTTATTGCAAACGATGGAGTTGATCCGAATAAAGTCCCCAAACGAACTCTTCATACCGGAGCACAAATTCCTGCGGTTGGATTGGGGACCTTTGGATCTGATCGTTTCAGTCCGGAGCAAATTGCAGAAGCCGTAAAAGAGGCAATTTCCGTAGGTTATCGTCATATTGACTGCGCCTCCGTATACGGGAATGAGCATTTAATCGGTCAAGCTCTTCAGGAAGTGATGAAAGCCGGTATCAAGCGGGAAGAACTTTGGATTACTTCGAAAGTGTGGAACGACATGCATGGCGATGGTGATGTTTTAATATCCTGCGCCAAGACTTTAAAAAATTTAAAACTGGATTATCTCGACCTTTATTTAGTCCATTGGCCGTTTCCTAATTATCATGCTCCGGGAGTGAGCGGAGACTCACGGGACCCTCATGCCCGCCCTTATATTCATGAAGAGTACATTAGAGTTTGGCGTCAAATGGAGCGTTTGGTTGATGCCGGCCTGGTGAAACATATCGGTACTTCTAATATGACTATTCCGAAAATGAAATTATTATTAAGGGATGCTAAGATTAAACCGGCCTGCAACGAGATGGAATTACACCCTCATTTTCAGCAACCGGAGTTCTTCAAGTTTGTAGTTGATAATGGTATTGTTCCGATTGGATTTTGCCCGATCGGTTCCCCAACCCGTCCGGATCGTGATAAAACGGAAACAGATACGGTAGACATCCAAGATCCGGTTATCGTTAAAATCGCCCAACGTCATAATGTTCATCCGGCGATTATCTGTATCAAGTGGGCAGTTCAACGCGGGCAGATACCGATCCCGTTTTCTATTTACCGTAATGAGTATTTGAGTAATTTAATGTGCTCGGTAATCGATCCGTTGACTGATGAAGAAATGAAAGAAATTGCGGCGATTGATAAAAATTGTCGGTTAATTAAAGGCCAGGTATTCCTCTGGGAAAGCGCCAAAGGCTGGGAAGACTTGTGGGATTTGAATGGAGAAATTACAGCGATTTAAATTTTAAAATGGCAATACTCCTCCCTTCGTTTTAATCATATAGGTGTTATGTTTTACACCCCCATACTAAATACATTAATTAAATAATATTAGGAAACAGCTGAGTATGGGGGCAACTTTTTAAAAAAAAGCTTTTTGTGTTTACGGTTACATCGCAAAAAACTGAAAAAAAGGATGATTGTTATGTTAAAAGGAATTCCCAAAATAATCTCGCCGGAACTTATTAAAATTTTAATGGAAATGGGACATGGGGATGAATTGGTTATTGCCGACGGCAATTTTCCGGCCGAATCCATAGCCCAACGGATCGTTAGGGCGGATGGGCATAATGTACCGGAATTACTAGATGCCATCCTAAAGTTTTTTCCGCTTGATCCATATGTAATAAGTCCGGTGTCTTTGATGGAAGTCGTTCCGGGAGATACGGTAAAAACACCGATCTGGGATGAATATAAGGCGATCGTCAAAAAATATGACTCAAAAGCAGCAGAATTTGAACATATGGAACGGTTCGCTTTTTATGAAAGAGCAAAACAGGCGTATGCAGTGTTGGCTACCGGTGAATCGGCGCTTTATGCCAATATTATTCTGAAAAAAGGTGTTGTAGTAGAGTAAATTAGTCATAAATTAACTTGAAGAATTAAATTATTACACCAATTTTTTACAGCAGGAAAATCCGGTGATTTGTTAAATTGATATTCTAACAAGTCAGGCTTTTTGCGTTATTAATTAAGTTAAGATCCCTAATACTATATGCGGATAGTTAATTTTTTCATACAATTGCGGTTACAACGCAAATAGTTTAAGTCAGGAAGTGTTTTTGTGGTAGTTAATAAACTTCTGGAAAACACAGATTATATCCTAAAAATTAAAAATTTACGAATTAGCGATATTAGTAAAGGCTGGAATGAAATTAATCTGGATTTAAAAAAGAATGAGATTCATGCGATTATGGGAGAATCCGGCGCCGGAAAAACAGGCCTTGCACAGATTTTGGCCGGAATAAATAGCCCTAGTCAAGGTACAATTTATATAAACAATCATTTAGCGGATATTAATGGACCTTCAGAACGATTAGCACTAGGAATTGGTGTTTTATTTCAAAATACCAGTTATAGTTTTATACCTCATTTGACGGTTAAAGAGTTTCTTTACATTTGGTTTGATTCATTTTTTATTTCAAATAAGCGACTAACCAAAAAGACTATTGAACTTTTTAATGAATATGAAATAAACCTCAATCCGAATCGTTTAATTTCCGACTTAAAACAGGAAGAATATCGAATTCTTTTCTTGATGAAAATATTAGCCCGGGATCCTAAAATTATTGTGTTGGATGAACCGACTGCTGATTTGAGTGAAGCCAAAAAACAGCATTTTTTCCGGATTATCCGGAAATTTTCAGAAAAAGGGGGTGGAGTGGTCTATCTTTCCAACAAATTGGATGAAATTTTGCAGATTAGTGATAGGGTGACCGTTCTTAAAGATGGTGGAACTATCGACTGTTTTACAATTGATTACGCGAAAAGATACCCTCAAAAAGTCTTAGGGCGTTATTTTGGGCGCGAGGAGACCATAAATTCAAGTGATGATGAATTTAAAGACGTTCTTGATACTATTTTGCATTCTACCGAATTACTCACTTCGGAATATGAACTTCAAGATCTATTAAATCTATTGGCTGAAAAAATTACTGCGGCATCAAAAGCCGACGGCAGTAATATCATTTTATTAGAAGAAACCAGTATGAATATAGTGGAAAGTTTTCAGCATTTGCCGCCAGAGATGCAACAAGTTGAGTTGCGAAATGAAATTATTCACGATCTGATATTAGTAGGGAAACCACTGATTGTCCATTCAATTAATCCACTTGAAATGAAACGCCTGTTTAATCAGCCTTGTAATGTAAAAGCCATGGTATGTGTGCCGATTAAAGTACGTACTAAAATAAGCGGCGTTATCGAAGTATTTTATTCCCAACGAAAATATTTTTTAGAGGAAGATATTGAATTATTGATGACTTTTGCGACTCAAGTGGCTATCGCAGTTGAAAATAGCCGTTTATTGGGCCGGTCAACTTTGTTAAAAGAAGCTCATCACCGTATCAAAAACAACTTACAATCGATAATCAGTATGCTGATATTGCAGTTGCGATCAGACAATCAAAGAGATTTGGATACAATCATATGGCAAGTAATTGATAGAATTAAAACCATCGCCAATGTACATGAGATATTATCCAAAGATGAACAGGGCATTGGATTAATAAATTTTCGCCATTTAACCGAATTAATTGTCGCTAATTTTTACGAAAAGGATAATTTACATCAAATTAAAATTATTACTGATGTTGAAGATCTTTACGTTTCTTATCGTTTGGCTACTTCACTTGGTTTGGTAGTCAATGAGTTGCTTACAAATTGTTTTGAACACGCTTTCCCTGATGGGACCGGAAAGATTATTTTAAATCTCCACCATGATGAAAAGCAAGTTATTTTGCAGGTTATAGATAATGGAGTAGGATTTGAAAATACTAATCTATCTTCAATGGGAACCCTGGGTCTATCATTAGTAAAAACATTAGTAAGTAGAGATTTGCGGGGGACGCTGGATATTATGAGTCAAATGGGTACACGTATTACCGTTATATTTCCTAAAAAACAAATTAACTATTGATCTACCCCTAATTATATAATAAGCGGGTGAGAATATGAAAGGCTCGAAAATTATTATTGCCGAGGATGAGACATTAGTAGCCTTAAGCATAATTAACCAGTTACAGGAGCTGGATTATCAAGTTATTGGTGATGCTACGGATGGAGTGGAAGCGGTCGAATTATGCGGAAAGTTACAACCTGATTTGGTAATTATGGATATAAATATGCCCCGTTTAAATGGTATTGAAGCTGCCAAATTAATTAAAGAAAAATGGCAGATACCTGTTGTTATTGTTAGCGGATATTCCGATGAAAAATTAATAAAAGAAGCAACGGAAGCCGGGGTTATGAGTTACTTAATTAAACCGGTAACCAAACATAATCTGGCGCCTGCTATTGAAGTTGCCCTAAAAAACCATACTGATTTCTCAGCGGCTAGGGAAGAAACCAAACATCTTCGGCAAATGTTGGAGGAGAGAAAAGTATTGGAACAAGCTAAAGGTATTTTGATGGAAAAATCCAACATTACAGAAGCGCAGGCCATGAAGAAACTTAAAAAACTAAGTAATGATCGTAATGTTAAGATGATACAAATCGCCAAGGAAATCATTAATGCCGATAAATATTTTTTCTGATATAGGATGAAGTAAATTTTTAACCAAGATTTGCACTCCTAAGGCCGAATGCAAATGCGTTAATTCAGTATTTACTTCATCCTATTACAGCTGTAATAAGTTGAGTTAAATTCATTAAAATTCTATTATGGCCGGCTCTAGGGACATAATATATAAGAAATTTAACTCAACTTATATTATTGACTTATTAATGACTTAATATTATAATTATATTGCAATTTAGTTACAAATAAATTAATTTGAATGCTCACGGCGGGTATTTAAGTTAGGCGATGAACGCCAGATTGTTGGTTTTTTAAACCAACAGCTGGCGTTTTTTTATTTTAAGGGAGTTTCATAATGTCAAAATTTTTGATTATGAAAATCCCCCAGTTTTAAAATAATTTGAAAAGAGGTGTTTAATATTTGAACATTAGCAGGTCTTAAAAACCTTTCAAAGACAAAGGAGATATCCGAATGAGTGAATTGCTTTTAAAAATGGAAGGAATAAGTAAAACATTCCCCGGAGTTATTGCGCTTGACAAGGTAAATATGGATTTAAACCGGGGGGAGGTTCATGCGATTGTTGGAGAGAACGGCGCCGGTAAATCGACTTTGATGAAAATTTTAAGCGGAATCTATCAGCCTGATAATGGAAAGCTAATATATAAAGGACGCCATACGGTAATTCATGGACCTCATGACGCTCAAAACAAGGGTATATGTATTATCCATCAGGAATTAAATTTAGCGTCGCATTTAACAGTCGCCCAAAACATTTATTTGGGTCGCGAACCTATGAAATATGGGATTCTGGATGAACGTAAATTAAACAACATGGCGGCTGAAATTTTGGACCTCCTGCATCTGGATATTAAGCCGACAACGATTGTTAATGAATTAGGAGTTTCAAAACAACAGATGGTGGAGATCGCTAAGGCGCTTTCAGTTAAGTCCGAGGTCCTGATTATGGATGAACCGACTTCCGCATTAAGTGAAGCTGAGATTGATGAATTATTCCGGATTATACATAGTTTAAAAAAAGAAGGAGTCGGTATATTCTATATCTCCCATCGCTTAGAGGAATTAAAACATATCGTAGACCGGATTAGCGTTTTACGGGACGGGCATTATATCGGAACCTGGGATTATGGTCAATTAACCCTGGATGAAATCATCGCCAAAATGGTCGGACGGTCGCTGAAGGATAAATTTCCAAAACGAGACCACCAGATCGGCGAAAAGCTCTTTGAAGTAAAAAAACTTCACCGCAAAGGAATCTTAAATAATATTTCATTTCAGTTACATAAAGGAGAGGTTTTAGGGATCGCCGGGTTGATGGGGGCAGGGCGAACGGAGGTAGCCAGGGCGATTTTTGGAGCGGATCCTAAAGATGAAGGAACCATTATCCTGGAAGGAAGGGAAATATCCACTAATAATCCGGTTGCGGCCATCAAAGAAGGTATCGCTTATCTATCCGAAGACCGTAAACGCGATGGATTAGCCTTAAACTTACAGGTTGATCAGAACGTTACATTGGCAAATGTGAATTCAGTCTCCAATGGCTGGGGTGTTATATCGAAACATAAGGAAAGAGTAATTGCCGATAAATTTGTCAATGATTTACGGATCAAAACGCCCAGTTTGGAACAGCAGGTTATTTACCTAAGCGGTGGAAACCAACAAAAAATTGTTATCGCCAAATGGCTTTGTCGTAACTCCAAGGTAATTATTTTTGATGAGCCGACCAGAGGTATCGACGTCGGAGCCAAGTTTGAAGTATACGAATTAATCAATTCGTTAGCCGCCGAGGGCGCCGGTATTATTATGATCTCTTCCGAACTCCCGGAGATTTTGGGAATGAGCGATCGGATCATTGTTTTACATGAGGGAGAGATTACCGGCCAATTAGATATATCAGAAGCCACCCAAGAACGGATTTTAAATCTGGCCACCGGGTTGGAAAATCAATATAAAGAGGTAATGTAATCATGAGTTCAATGGAAATTACAAAAAATAAATTTATTACACTAAATAAGAGTTTTTTTGATAAATTTGGCGCATTTGCCGCATTACTTATAATGGTAATTATATTTTCAATTATTTCTCCGCCGTTTCATACCATTAATAACTTACTGACGGTGGCCCTACAGACTAGTATCATCGCTTTTATGGGTATCGGTGTTACTTTTGTAATTATTACCGCAGGGATCGATTTGGGAATCGGCTCGGTACTGGCATTTGCCAGCGTGGTAACGGGATTGGCGATGAATGCCGGATATTCATCGTGGCTGGCCATAATGTTTGGTTTAATTACGGGTATAGTATGCGGTTTATTTAATGGTTTCGTGATTACCCGTTTAAAATTAGCGCCGTTTATCGCCACTCTTGGGATGATGATGCTTGCTCGCGGAGCAGGTTTATATATTACCAATGCTGCTCCAATCACTGTTACGGACCCACTCTTTGATGGATTGGGCAGCTTGATTCCGGGGACAATGATTCCAATGCCGGTGGTCATCATGATTTTGGTTGCCCTGATTTTTAGTTTTGTATTGCGTAAGACTAAGTTGGGGCGTTATGCTTATGCGATCGGGTCTAATGAAGAAGCGGCCCGTCTTTCCGGTTTAAATATCAACTTAACCAAATATATGGTATATGCAATCTCCGGACTTTTATCAGCTGTTACGGGTATTGTTCTTGCCTCACGGCTGTCCACTGCCCAGGCCACTGCCGGACAGAGTTATGAACTGGACGCAATAGCCGCAGCCGTCATCGGTGGCACAAGTTTGATGGGTGGTGTAGGAACAATCATGGGAACCATGATCGGCGCCTTTATTATCGGGGTGCTGCGTAACGGTTTGAATATGATGGGAGTTTCATCTTTCATCCAACAAATGACAATAGGAGGTGTTATCATCGGTGCGGTCTATATTGATCAGCTCCGAAACAGAAAAGCTTAAAAAATAGTTTAGTTTTGGCACTAAAGTTTTACAAATATGAATTTGAATTGAGGGGGAAATGTAATGTTTAAAAGAAATCTCTTCTTTCTGATGGCTGTTGTATTTGTTTTAAGTTTAACGCTTGGGAACATTTTTGCCGCCGCTGAAGATGTCGCAGTTATCGTTAAAACCAACAATTCATCCTATTGGCAAGTAGTTAATAAAGGCGCCCAAGCAGCTGCTAAAGAACTCGGCATTAAAATTACCTATGATGGACCGGCTCAAGAAACCGACATCAACAATCAAGTATCCATGGTTGAAAACGCTATTAATCGCCAGGTAAAAGGTATCGTGCTTGCCCCTTGCGATCCCAATGCTTTAGTTAAAGTGGCTGAAAAAGCCAAATCGTCCGGCATCGCCTTGATCGGTATAGATTCCGCTCTTAATACTAAATGTGACTCCTTTTTAACTACTAATAACGTAGCTGCCGGTAAAAAAGCAGCTCAAGAGTTAATTAAACGAGCTGGTAAAAAAGGAAAAGTTGCTTTGATGCTCTATGTCGCCGGCGCTGGAAGTTGTGTAGACCGGGCCAAAGGTTTTACCGATGAAATCAAAGCCAAAACCAAGATGAAAATCGTTGGACCGTACTATTCTGATGCTGATTCCGCCAAAGCCTTAAATCAAATGACCGATGTATTAGCCGCCAATCCGGATTTAAAAGCTGTTTTTGCCGCTAATGAACCAACTGCAATCGGCGTAGGCAAAGCTATTGAACAAGCAGGTAAAGCCGGTAAAATTGTAGCAGTAGGTTTTGATGGCGCTCCTATTCTCCAAGACTATACAGCTAAAGGAGTTTACCAGGCGATTATGGTTCAAAGCCCTTATAACATGGGATATCTTGGCGTTAAAGCCGCTTGGGATAAAATCAATGGTAAAAAGATTGAAGAATTCATCGATACCGGAGTATTTGCTGTAACCACCAAAAATATTAAGACTGATGAAGCCCAAAAAGCATTAGGAAACAAATAAAAAATTTATCTACAAAGGTCTGCCAATTATCGGCAGACCTTTAATTTTTTGGAATTATTTTACTGTTTTAATTATCTGAGGGATTTTCATAATTAAAAAATTTGACATTTGGATACAATATATTGATAGTCACATCTAGGTTTCTCACTATATATTGTATCCAAAACTAAATAAAGGTAATTATGAAACTCCCTTATCTTAAAAAACCCTGATTCTTTGCATAACAATTTAGAGATTATTATGGAGTGAGTTAACATGAAAAATTACGTCAAGAAAGTGATAATACTGCTTTTATCTCATCCATTTATTAAAAAAGTACGGGTTTTTCATTTAGTATTAAGTATTATTGCGGTTATGGTCGCTTTTACGGCAATACAGGGCTATATGATATTATCATACATTAATTTGCAACAAATAGTAAATCAAAAAATGTTTTTTTCGGCAGTGCAATTTAGAAACGACATTGATGCCTTAAAATCCGATTTACTTTTTATTCGGGAAAACTATTTGAAACGTTTATCCCAACTGGCGGATAGCAGTTCTTTAGATTATACTTTCAGCTCAATTGAGAAAAATTTAGAAAATATAAAGCAAATTACCAAAACTACCTCGTCTAATAGTAGAATAGCCGAGTTAGTTTCGGATCCGGCGAAAGACCTTATTGAAACTGTAGAAAAATTGAAAACATTAGCTTATGCTGCAGATACTAAAGAAAACTTTCTTGAATGTGAGTCCGCTTTATTTCAAGCAATTAAAGATATTGGTAACATACAATCACAAGTTCAAGAAAATTCATATAATACTTCAACTGATAGTAAAAATGCCGCTCAAAACCAAAGATACAGAGTAATACTTTTACTGGTATGCGGTACCGTTATTGCTGTTATAATAGGAATATTTATTAATTTTTCTGTATCTTGGCCATTGCAAGCGATTATTAAGGCGGGGCGCGCAATGGCTATTGGTGATTTTACCCAAAAAATTAACTCCTTTGGTTGCCGGGAATCTTTTGAGGTAGTTAATGAATTAAATGCATCATTAGAAAGTTTGCGCCGGCTTATTGGCAATTTGAATTATGAGTCTGACCAAATTGCTGCGGCTAGTGAGAATTTGAAGATTGCCGCTAAAAATTCCGGTGATACGACAGAAGAAGTGGCCAAAGCAATGCAAGAATTGGCATGTGCCGCTTCAAACCAAACGGACCAAGTAACTCAAACGGCTAACACCGTGGAAAAGCTTGGAACCATAGTTCGTGAAGTATCAGGAAAAACTCTAAACATTGCAAGTTCTTCGGAACACGTGGCACTTTCAGCGCAAAACGGACAAAAACTCACTTATGATGTTGCCAATGAAATCAATCAAATTTATTTGGCAACCAAAGAGATTGGAGATGTTATCAAAGAGCTTGATGAAGCCACAAAATTAATTGCTGATATTTCTTCGGAAATAAGGGGAATTACGGATGAAACTTCCCTGCTGTCGCTTAATGCATCAATTGAAGCCGCTCGAGCCGGCGAACAAGGTAAAGGATTTAGTGTGGTAGCTACTGCGGTTGGAAAACTGTCCGAGCGAAGCCGGGAAGCCGCCTATAAAATAGATGGACTTACCGTGCAAATGAGAGAACGGGCTGAACAAGCAGTTCAATTAATGGAAAATGGAGTTGCCAGGGTCGAGGGGAGCAAGAATTTAGCGGGTAAAGCAGCTGTAACTTTTGAAGGTATTTTTAATGAACTAAAAATGGTTTTAGCGCAAATTGGTAATGTAGCAAAGGCAGCTACGGAAATGGGTCTGGATAATGAAAAAGTAATCAGCGCTGTCGCTAATATTGCAGCTATAAGTGAAGAAAGCATGGCCAGCACTGAAGAGATTTCCGCTTCGGCTGAAGAACAGAGTGCTGCGGCGCAAGAAGTAACAACTCTTGCAGAAAATTTACTTCAGATTTCCAATGAGATGAAACTTGCCGCCAAAATATTCAAGGTTTAAATTGTTTTAGTTAATATTTCATTTTTCCACTTCAATAATCTTTTGCAGTTAAGTCATATTAATCAATATCGATTTTTTGAGTACTTCGTTTACTTGGATGGGATTGATATTTGATATATTTCGTTAATGCTATATAATAAACATAGATGAACTTTGGGGAAGTGAAAGAATACCAATGACTGGTTTTGAAGATTCAACTAAAATTCTTTTAAAAAGAAATTCATATCGTTTTACTCCCTTGATCACCCTACTTATTATCTTTACTCTATTGACCTTTTTTTCACCATATTTTTTAACCTGGGATAATTTATGCGCTATAGGTGTTCAAATAGCAGTGACGGTCATTTTGGCCATTGGTGAGATGATTGTTATTATTTCTTCGGGAATTGATCTCTCGGTAGGTTCTGTTTTGGCGTTAAGCGGAATTATAACGACTACTTTAATGGTTCGGGGGACTCCCGAAATATTGAGCATTATTTTAGGGATGTTAGCGGGAGCCGGTTGTGGTTTTATCAATGGTTTTCTGATCAGTAAAGGGAAATTACCGCCGTTTATTGTTACCTTAGGAATGATGGGGGTAGCTCGCGGTATGGCTCTAATTATTAGTGATGGCGCTGTTATATCAGGATTAACAGATTCCTTTTCATGGTGGGGAATGGGAACCTTGTTTGGTGGATTTCCAGTCCCCATTTTTTTGATGATTGTGGTTTCCGTCATCGGATACTTTATTTTAAGGTACACGCGTTTTGGACGTTTGAGCTATGCTATCGGAAGTAATTCGCAGGCTACCCTATTATCCGGAGTAAATGTCGATAATTATTTGATTGGTTATTATACAATGTCCGGACTCCTGGCGGGATTTGCCGGTATTCTTTTAGCCTCACGTTTAAATATTGGTCAACCAACCGCCGGAATCGGTTACGAATTGGAAGTAATTGCCGTATGTGTTATGGGGGGAGCTTCGCTACGCGGCGGTACCGGTACGGTAATCAGTGCGATTATCGGCGGATTAGTGATGGGTTTGTTACGAAATAGTTCCAATTTATTAAATATTTCCGCTTTCTGGCAACAAGTTTTAGCCGGAGTTGTTATTGTAGGGGCTGTTTATTGGGACCAACATCGGCAGCGCCGTATAGTGAAGTTTTAGGTAACTGGGAGAATTTATGATGAAGAAATATATAAAAACTAAAGTAGTTTCATTAGTAGGAATTATCATATTTTTCTCACAAATTTCCGCCGAATCACCCAAAAGACCAACTGTTTTGGTTTGCGCCAAAACATTAGCCAGTTCTTTTTGGTTGACAGTACGCGAAGGAGCTTATGCGGCCGGAAAGGAATATGGAGCCGAAATTATCTGGAAAGGACCGGCGGTGGAAACTGATATAGCCGGTCAGATATCAATTGTTGAAGATTATACCAATAAAAAGGTTGATGCGATTGCCCTGGCGGCTTGTGATGTCAAAGCGCTATATGCCCCGGTTAAGAAAGCGCTTGATAAGGGTATTCCGGTTGTTTCACTTGATTCCGGATTGGACCCCGATCCTACCTTAAGTTTAGTGGCGACTGATAACTTGAAAGGCGCAATCGATGCCGGAAATGTTTTAGTTAAATTGATGGGTGGAAAAGGAAAGGTGGCTTGTATTCCTTATATTCCGGGCGCTTCTACCTCCATATTACGTGAAAAAGGCTTTAAAATAGCTATTAGTAAATTCCCTGATGTTAAATTAGTAGCAATTCAATATTCTGAGAGTGATGTGGCTAAAGCAATGGCGGTAACGGAAAATATTTTGACTGCCAATCCGGGTTTGGACGGTATTTTTGCCGCTAATGAACCAAGCGCTATTGGTGTTTCACGTGCCGTTAAGGCCCGTGGTTTAGCTGGAAAGGTTAAAATAGTCGCTTTTGATGCTTCCTCGGCCGAGATTGAAATGCTTAAAAATGGGACAATACAAGGATTGGTGGTCCAAAATCCTTATAATATGGGATATACTGCGGTGAAAGTGTGTATCGATGCTTTGCATGGGAAAAAGATAGCTAAACGAATAGATACAGGTGTGGAAGTAGTAACGATGAATAACTATTATAAGCCATCCGTTCAGAAATTACTGTTTCCTCTTAAAAAACAATAAAAATAATATTTTAAGCACTTGATTATAGAGTAGACAAATCTTTTTTCTGAAGGAAGTTTGATAATTGAGGGATTTTCATAATTAATAAAATTGACTTTGAACACAATATTGATAGCTACATTCGGGATTATCACTATATATTGATTAAAAATTGAATAAAGGTAATTATAGAACTCCCTTAATAAGATAGGCATCTATGAAAGGGGTTTCAAAAATAAATTGCCTTTATATGAGAAAATTTCATGATTTAATTATTATAAAATCTGAAAGGGGTTTCATAAAAGAGAAAAATGGCAACTATTTATGATATTGCGAAAAAAGCGGGAGTTTCAATAACAACGGTTTCTCGAGTAATCAATAATCATCCGTATGTTCGGTATGAAACCCGCCAGAGAGTCAAGCAAGTTTTAGAAGAAACTAATTTTATCCCTAATCTTAATGCCGGCAGTTTAGTAAGGAAAACCACCAATACTTTTGCAGTTATAGTTCCGGATATTACCAATAATTTTTTTACTACTTTATTACGGGGTATAGAAGACAAAGCCAATGAAAGTGGATTTGTAGTTATATATGGTAATACCGATGAAAACAGCGCCAAAGAATATTCTTACTTACAAACTTTTATGAAACGCAGAGTCGACGGTATAATCATTGATGCAGTCTTGGCACAGAGTAAGAACATAAAATCAATTATCAAGCGAGATATCCCCTTAGCGCTTATTGATCGGGAAATTGACAATTTACAAATTGATTATGTCGGCTCCAATAATTCGAAGGGAGCAGAAGACCTGGTGCATTATCTTATAGAATTGGGACACCGGCAAATTGCGTTGATTTCAGGAACACCAGAGATTTCTGTTTACCGGCAGCGGATGGAAGGCTATAAAACAGCCCAACAAAAAGCCGGAATTTCCATAAATCAAAATATGCTTCTCTGGGGTGAGAAACCTAATCTGGAAACGGGATACTTGTTAACTAAGAAGCTCCTGCAAAATATTCTTAGGCCAACGGCTATTTTTGCAGCAAACAACTTTTTGGCAAACGGAGTAATGAGAGCATTGCATGAGGCCCATTTAGAAGTGCCTAAGGATATTAGTGTAGTCTGTTTTGATGCTGCCGATACTGATGCCATTTTAAACCCTTTTTTTACCAGTATGGTTCAACCAGCCTATACAATGGGGCAAATGGCGGTGGAGCTTTTATTACGCCGCCTCAAACATATATCAAGTACTACTACAAAGGTAATTTTGGAACCACAATTTTTTATTCGAGAATCAACCGGTAATAAATGACCAAACTTAATAATTTACCTTGGCATTGAAGAAGAGGAGGGGGAGGGTGTGGAAAAAGAAATCCATATGCTGGCCTTTGATTTTGGAGCATCCAGCGGACGGGCGATAGTTGGGAGTTTTGACGGCGATCGGATCCGTTTTGAGGAGATTCATCGTTTCGCCAATGAACCTGTTTGGGTAGGCGACCATTTTTATTGGGATATTTTAAGGCTTTGGCATGAAGTAAAGAACGGGCTAAGAAAAGCTCTTGCCGGAGGAGTTGAAATATCCAGTATTGGGGTTGATACCTGGGGTGTTGATTATGGCTTGTTTGATAAACAAGGCAGATTACTGTCCAACCCCCATCATTACCGGGACCAACGAACTGTACCGGTTATGAATACGTTGAAAGAACAGTATGGAGAAGAATATTTTTATGAGCGTTCCGGAGTGCAGTTTTTGAGTTTTAATACCATGTTTCAACTTGGTGATGATATTCGCAACCAACCGGAATTGATTAAGCTTACCGATAAAGTTTTATTAATGCCGGATTTATTCAATTATTTATTGACCGGGGAACCGGCAACGGAGTTTTCAATAGCCTCAACTACCGGACTGATTAATATCCGCACCCGATCTTGGGATAAGGAATTGTTGGATACTATCGGACTTGACCAGGAAAAGTTATTGCCGATTATACCGGCGGGAACATGTTTGGGGTTATTAAAAAAATCCTTGCAGAATGAGTTGGGATGTGGGCCAATACCAGTAGTGGTTGTAGCCGGGCATGATACTGCCGCCGCAATAGCTGCAGCTCCACTTGGTTCGGCAAGTTGCGGTTTTTTGAGCAGCGGGACATGGTCTTTATTGGGAATTGAAAGCCGGAAACCGGTGGTGACGGAAGAGGCCCGTAAATTGAATTTTACCAATGAAGGAGGCTTGGATTATACGGCTTTATTGTTCAAAAACATTAATGCTTTATGGCTGCTCCAGGAATGCCGACGAATTTGGCAACATCATGATGTAAACGTTACATTTAGAAAGATTTCAGAGGCTGCCCGGGAGGTAAAATCACTAACCCCACTTGTTAATGTAAATGAGCAACGGTTCTTTTCGCCGCAGAATATGGTTACAGAGATTCAACAGTATTGCCGGGAAACCGGACAGACCGTACCCGAAACCATTGGCGAAATAGCCCGTTCGATCTATGAAAGTTTAGCTATGGAGTATCGTAATGTTGTTGAGAAGTTACAAATCTTAACCGGTAATTCCTTAACAACAATGCATATTGTGGGTGGGGGTTCACAGGACGAGTTTTTAGCGCAGCTAACTGCTGATGCCTTACAAATACCGGTTACGGTCGGCCCCATCGAGGCTACTGCGCTAGGTAATTTACTGATTCAGGCTATCGGGATCGGTGTTTTAAAAGGGCGGGATGAAGCTAGGGCAGTCATTAAACGGTCTTTTTCAGTCAGGGAATACGAAGCGCAAAATTTGGATTTGGAGCAAAAATATCAAAGGTATTTAAGTCTTATCCAAGAGCAATAAGGGAGGCGAAGTTAAATGGGTAATGGTGAAGGGGTAGAATTTAACAGGTTGCAGGGTAGTATGCCGAAAGTTGGAATCCGACCTACAATTGATGGAAGAAGGCGGGGAGTTAGGGAATCCTTGGAAGATCAGACTATGGGAATGGCGAAATCCGTCGCCAGGCTAATAAACGAAAATCTCAAACATAGTAACGGTTTATCGGTGGAATGTGTTATCGCCGATACATGTATCGGTGGAGTGGCGGAAGCCGCCCGAACTGCCGAAAAATTTACTCGTGAAGGTGTCGGTGTATCATTAACGGTTACCCCATGTTGGTGCTATGGCGCAGAAACCATGGATATGGACCCCCTAACGCCTAAAGCTATTTGGGGCTTTAATGGAACTGAACGCCCCGGAGCGGTATATCTGGCAGCGGTTCTTGCCGGACATAACCAAAAAGGGTTACCGGCGTTTGGAATTTATGGACGGGACGTTCAAGATGCTACTGATTTTAGTATCCCTCAAGATGTAAGAGAAAAAATATTGCAATTTGTAAAAGCCGGTTTAGCAGTAGCAACAATACGCGGTAAGTCATATTTATCGATGGGTGGGACCTCTATGGGTATAGCCGGTTCAATCGTCGACCCCGGATTTTTCGAAAGTTATTTAGGAATGCGTTGTGAAGCAATTGATATGTCCGAGTTTATCAGGAGAATAGAAGAAGGAATTTATGACCTGGAAGAGTTTAAGCGGGCTTTGGCTTGGGTCAAAGAAAAATGTGAGGAAGGTCCGGATCTAAATCCGGCGGAGGTTCAAGTATCCCGCACCAAAAAGGATCAAGACTGGGAGACTGTTATAAAAATGACTTTGATTGCCCGAGATTTAATGGTGGGTAATCCCTGCTTAAAAGTAATGGGATTTGAAGAAGAAGCCATGGGTCACCATGCAATACTTTCCGGTTTTCAAGGACAACGGCAATGGACTGACCATTTTCCCAATGGCGACTTTTTGGAGACCATCCTCAATTCTTCGTTTGACTGGAACGGAATCCGGGAAGCATATGTAGTTGCTACTGAAAACGACAGTCTTAACGGAGCGCCGATGTTATTTGGCCATCTATTAACTAATACCGCTCAGATTTTTTCAGATGTCCGAACCTACTGGAGTCCGGAAGCGGTAAAACGGGTTACCGGAAAATCATTATCCGGCAGGGCAGCCAATGGAATCATCCATTTAATCAACTCCGGTTCGACTTGTTTGGATGGGACCGGTCAACAATCTCTAAATGGAAAACCGGCGATGAAACCCTTTTGGGAGATTAGCCCTTCCGAGGTTGAACAATGTTTGAAAGCAACCAGTTTTCGCTATGCTGATCTTGGATATTTCCGGGGCGGCGGATTTTCGACCGAATTTACCACCCGTGGCGATATGCCGGTTACTATGTCCCGGATTAACCTCATTAAAGGTCTCGGACCGGTTTTGCAGATCGCTGAAGGTTATACCGTAGAATTACCGGTGGAGATAAATGACATACTGGTCCAGCGGACCAATCCCACCTGGCCAACGACTTGGTTCGTTCCTATTACGACTGGAGTAGGGCCATTCAAGGATGTGTATTCGGTCATGAACAATTGGGGAGCTAATCATGGCGCTATTAGCTATGGACATATCGGAGGCGATTTGATTACTCTGGCGTCCATGCTAAGAATCCCCGTAAGTATGCATAATGTACCGGGAGAACGAATTTTTCGTCCCAGCGCCTGGGGAATGTTCGGAGCTATGGATCCGCAAGGGGCAGATTTCCGGGCTTGCGCTAATTTTGGGCCCTTATATGGTAAATAAATTAAATAAAAAAACAGAGGTAAAGAAATGGACAATGAATTTGGAGTTTGTTCCAAAAATATTATATTATTACCACCGGCGGAACAATTAGTGATGATACTTAACCGGATTTACCATTATGGAATGACTACCACTTCAGGGGGGAATTTATCATTACTGGATAGTAATGGTGATATTTGGATAACGCCAGGGGGAATCGATAAAGGCTCATTAACCAGCTCTGATATTGTTAGGGTGAAACCGGATGGAACAATTATCGGCAAATACCAACCTTCGTGTGAGCTTCCCTTTCATCGCTCAATCTATCGGAACAGGCCGGATATTAAAGCGATTGTGCATGCTCATCCACCGGCATTAGTATCGTTCAGCATGGTTCGTAAAATACCCCAGATAAAGCTTCTGCCTGAAGTGGACTTGATCTGCGGCTCAATTAAAATGGTTGAATATGCCCTACCAGGCAGCGCTGATTTGGGCAATAAGATTTCTACTACTTTCAAAAGTGGTGTTAACATTGTAATGCTTGAGAATCATGGAGTTGTAGTAGGTGAAGAGAATATTTTTAAGGCCTTTATGGTTTTTGAGACCCTGGAGTTTAATGCTCAAATGGAAATAAATGCTTATAAAATCGGCTATCCGCTTTCGTTAAAGGAAATGGAAATTGAAGATGCAAAACAAATACAAAGTGAAGCAGTTGCAGTAATGCCAAAATTTGTTCCAAACAGTTACAGCAGTGAAGAACGACAGGCCCGTAAAGATATATGCGCCTTTATCCACCGGGCCTATAATCAGAAACTTATTGCCGGTTCCCATGGAAATTTTTCAATCCGCCTTGATGCGCATTCATTCATTATAACACCACAGGGGGTAGATAGAAGATATTTGAATATCGATGAAATAGTCCGGATTGATGATGATTCAAGAGAAGCAGGGAAAACACCTGGTTTTTCAGTTTTACTTCATAAGTTGATTTATGATAGCCATCCGGATGTTCACTCCATTATTGATGCTATACCTCCGGGTATCATGGCCTTTGCCGTAACCAAAGAGGAATTCGATTCGCGAACTATTCCTGAAAGCTATATTGTATTAAGGAATGTTCAAAAGGCGCCGTTTCAATCCGATATTTGTAAGATGGACTTGAAGTTATTGACGCAAGAAAATCCTATCGTCTTGATGGATAATTATTCCCTAATTATTACGGGGAATAGTCTGTTGAAAGCATTTGACCGGCTAGAAGTTGCTGAATATACTGCTAAAACAATTATCGCTGCAAAGAGTATAGGAAATATTATAACTATTGACCCCCCCAAGATTGAAGAAATTGAGAGGGCTTTTCCGCTATAAAAAGTTTTATTAGGATGGATTTAATTCGAAGGAATACTAACAATGGGCTGACATCTTAAGATTTTCAGGATTATATTACATCTTTACGGTATACCCGAAACAACCCGTGTTTTATAATAAAGATAGATTGATGTATCAAAATGCTAAGGAGCATTGCAAATGTCAATAGAACTTGTAACACGGGAGCTTAAATCTTCACCTGATCAGCTTTTGCGGGACATATTCTCCTCTATCATCCGGGAGGAATGGGTCGTTGACGCCATCTTCGCCGACAGCGGAATGGACCGGGTAATCGGTATCGCCGATATAAAGCGCAAAATGCCGATTATGCTTGAAATAATTAATAATCACACTGTAAATTCTTATTTTAATTCATTATTGACAAGTGAAACCTCCATATTGATTCTTCCCAACGACTCCGGGACCATATTATCGATTTTTACTTCCAAGGATGACGTGAAGGAAATTACCGATGTACCTGCCCCAGTTACTGAAACAATCCTGTTGCTTTTATCCGAAACTGCTGCTTGGGGCGGATACCTGAATCAACAGGGAGAACATGTAATTGACTTGATTTCTCCTTTACCTGGGCCACATTTTGGAGTCAATCTGCTGCTGGGGAACCGAATTGGTTTTCCTCATGCCTTGCAAACCACCCCCAAAAGTGTGGTCGACAGATTGGGTAGGGGTAGTTTCCGGACCCATGCCGCCACACAGGTATTAGCGACCCGATGGGATCTACGTCAGGAGGAAAACGGATTTCCGGCTAACCGCCAGTTTTATTTAGTTGAAAAAGGGCGTAAAATTTTTTATTCGGCCGATCCTACCGATAAAAATATAAAAACAGCGGTCTGCGCTCATTCCCAAAACAAAACCGTTATCAGTTATCAGACCCGGTGCGGGCTGGAGATTGAACGGACAATTTTTTTGCTTCCCCAGGAAGCGGGGTTTCCTTTGGCGGTTGAAGCGCAAGAGATTACAATCCACAATTCGAGCCGTCAGCCCAGGGAACTGAAGCTGATTTATACCGGCATGTTTGGGCCTGCTTACCCCAATGCCATGCAAGAAGATATATTATATACCAATATAATTATGCAATCGAAATTGCTCCGGAATGATGACGGCTCAATCAAAGCCGCCAGTGTAGCGTATCGTCCGGATGAAGCAAAGTCCGATTTGCGCTTTCACACTATGTTGGTACAACATGGAGATTGTCTAACTTTCCCGCGGGAGTATTGTTTTAACTACAATGAATTTGTTGGGAACGGTACCTTGGAAAATCCCGCCGGACTCTATCAATTAAGCAATCAACTTTACCGGAAAGGTCCCGGTTTTTTTGCCCTGGCTGCTCCGCTTTTCCTGCCGCCCGGCGAGAAATGCCGTTGCTTAAACTTTACCGGAGTAGTTTCCCAAAAAGTCAATCCGCAATTTAATGACGATACCTTTCACGCTGAAATCGACAACCTAATCCGTCAGTTTGCCATGCCGGGTAAAATCGCTGAAACTATCGCCGTAAATGACCGTTTTTACCAACAATACCGTAACTTTCTGCAGATTAAGACCTCCGATGAATCTTTTAATCAATATTTCAATTTGAACGTGCCATTTCAAGTGCTATACCAAACCTTTGTCTCCCGGTCTTTCTGCCAGACCCAAAAAGGTTACCGGGAGATCGGCTTCCGGGAGATTCAAGACATTTATGCCTCCATGTATTACTTTGCCGGTATGGGAAAAGCGGAGTTTGTAAAAGAATTGCTCAAAGAATGGTGTAGTAAAATTTTTGAGTTTGGTTATGCCTATCATAACTTTTTCTGGGTGGGGAAGGAGCCCGGGAAATGGTCTGATGACGCCCTCTGGTTTATTCAGGCGCTTGCCCGCTATATCAATCTCACCGGCGATTTAGAGTTTCTAAATGAAGAATGCGAAATAGCAGGGACTGACCCCGTCCGGACCCGGTCCGTCTATGACACGGTCAAGGCTGTCCTTAGGTACTCGGGAGAGATTTCCATTGGAAAACATGGGATGCCTTTATTGGACTGTGCTGATTGGAATGATTGTTTAAAACTGGATGAAGATTATCTAAATGGTCCCGCCAAAGAGCAATGGTATCAGGAACAGATGGGTCGGCCCCTGGATAGCGATTATTCAGAAAGTGTCATGAATGCTTTTCTGCTCAAACTGGCTATAGACGAAACAATTATTTTAGCTGGGCTAAAAAGCGATAACGCCTATGTCGGAAAGTTAAAGCAGTTATCCGGGCAATTGTATGCTAATCTTCAAACCCATGCCTGGCAGGAAAACTTTTTTGTCCGGGTTATATTTAATCGGTACAAAAACAATGAATTTACCTACTTGGGAGCCAAGGGAGACGGTTTATCAGCCGATCCGGCGATTGACGGCGTGTATTTCCTAAACTCATTCAATTGGGCCATTCTTTCAAACTCGGCCGGCGATGAAAAGATAGAGACCATGTTGGACATTATTGAAAAGGTGTTAAAAACTCCATTCGGACTCAAGTTGGTTTCTCCAGCTGCTCTTAGCAAGGTAGCTCAAGGGAGGGCAACCGGAGAGTATTTCCCCGGCGACCGTGAAAACGGTGGAGTATTCAAACATGCTTGCATGATGGCGACTGCAGCGATGTTTAAAGCGGCCAAACAGGTAACAAACCACGCGTTGGCTGAAAAATTGACCCGTTTGGCTTACTGGATGATCGACCTGGTTTTGCCGTATAAAACCATGGATAATCCTTTTGCGATCTGCGGCAACCCCCGTTTTTGCACTCAGTACAATAATAGCGAGACCGGAGAGAATATTGGGCCGATGCTTAGCGGCACCTCCACCTGGCTGATTCTTTCTTTACTGGCCGCCTTTGGTATCGAATATACCAGCCGGGGAATTGAAATCAACCCCATCTTAAGACCTGACGAAGCATTATTGGAATATACCTTGAATACCGGGAAAACCATTTATCAGGTTTCTATCCAAAAACCGCTTGGTTTTTGCCGGTTAATCGACAGTAATGTTTCACTTGAAATTGACGGCAGGAAAATTGAAGTCCAAAGCGGGCCCTATTTCTTACCGTTATTGGAAGATGGTCGGGAACATAAGGTCATCCTAGTTTTATCGTGAATATCCAAAGTAAATTTACATGAATATAAAACGGAAAAGTCTGTTTTATTTTGATTAGGACTTTTTGCGTTGTTAATAGATTTAAGATTCGTAATACTATATGTTAGATAGGCTAAAGCACGCATATCACTGCATATAGTGTTGTTCATGAAGATCACGGTTACAACGCAAAAAGCTTGATTAGGAGGTATTCCGATGAACCAAAAAGATAACATCCGTTGTTTTCCACTTATTTTATTACTTTTAAGCTTTTTCATTTTTGCAAACAACTTCCCTGTCGCGACGGCGACCGTGATAGCGGAGACCAAGCATGAGGTTACGGCCAGTGTCGCCATTCCAGCAGTTGCTTGGAAACGCGATATCGCCGGGAGCGGATATAAGGATGGGGCTCCGATTGGCGGATTTGGTTCCGGTAGTTTTACCTGGCGGTACGACGGGCAATTTTATTCCCGCTTATACCCGGGAGTCAACGGGATGTTGACGAATGATAATTGCGGTTTTTATATGTTTCAAAAACCGGAAAACGGCAAGCCTGTCGCTACCAAATTGACCGCCGGGGAACTCGGACCCAACCAGGCTAATTATTATGCCCTATACCCGAAGGCTTGGGTCGATTATTACGGCGAAGCTTTTCAATGCAAAGCCGTTGTTACTCAGTTTAGCCCGGTCATTCCCAATGACTATCAACGGACCAGCTACCCGGTGGGAGTTTATAAATGGACACTTTCCAACCCCACTTCAAAAACCTGCCAGGTTAGCCTGATGCTCATTTGGCATAATTCCAGCGGCAGTTTTACGGAAGCCGTAAATTTCGGCAATAAGACCGGCTTGATTTTGCGCCGGGAAGGCTCCGCTTCGGCTACCAAAGAATATGAACTGGAAATGACTTTGGCCAGTGAAAACAGCGATAATATAAGGGTATCCTACGCATCAGCCTCCGGCCCGGATGAGCTGAGGGCCGATTTTGACGAAGACGGGGCGTTGAATAATCGTGTCGGCGCTGATAAAATCGGTGGCCTGGCTGTGACGGCCATGATCGCGCCGGGTCAATCGGTCGTCGTCCCAATCGTAGTAGCTTGGGATATGCCGATTTCCTTTAGCTCATATGATAGTCCTTGTCAATGGTATAAACGGTATACCCGCTTTTTTGGGCGAACGGGTTTGAATTCCTGGAAGATCGCGGTAGAAGCCTTATCGGAATATTGTCAATGGGAAGAGGCGATAGATCGTTGGCAAACCGGAGTGTTTTCAGACCTCCGCTATCCGGATTGGTTGAAACAGTCGTTATTCAACGAATTGTATGACCTGGTCGTCGGCGGGACGGTTTGGGAGGTTGGAGCGGCTTCAGGCCAGGCTGATAACCCTAACGAAGATATGTTCAGCCACCTGGAGAGTTTCCAATATCCATTCTATGGCACCTCTGATGTGCGTTTTTACGGCTCCTGGGCTTTACTGCAAAACTGGCCGGAGATTGACAAGCAATGTGTCCGCCAGTTCAGTGACAGCATCACGACCAACCGCAAGGACCGCCCCGTTCCATTGGGGACTTGCGCCCATGATTTCGGCGACCCGAAAAGCGTTTTCATCAAATGGAACGCCTATACCTACCGGGATACCCTCGACTGGAAGGACCTCAACTCCAAGTTTGTTCTCATGGTTTACCGTGATTGGGCTTTAACCGGGGAGAAGGACCAGGCTTTTCTGAAGTATTGCTGGCCATCGGTAAAATTAGCTATGGCCAAGGTCCATAGCCAGGATACGGATGGGGACGGTTTGCCCAACAGCAATGGCGCGGATCAAACTTATGATGATATGGAACTGTATGGTAATACCGCCTATTGCGGTGGGTTGTTTCTGGCTGCTTGTCAAGCCGCGGCGAAATTAGCCGGGACATTGGGCGACCAGGAGTTGGCCGAAACCTATCAAGCTTGGTTGGCATTAGGCCAACAAAATTATGAAAGCAAACTTTGGACCGGCAGTTATTATAAGATCGATACCGGCAGTAGCAAGGAGAATAACCTCCGGATAATGGTGGATCAATTGTGCGGGCAATGGTACGCCAAAGCATGTGGTTTGCCGGGGATTGTCTCCGACGATCACGCCGTGAAAGCGTACCGGAGTATATATGAAAATAACTTTAAGAAATTCAAATCCGGACAAATGGGCCCGGTAAATGTAATTTATCCCGACGGCAAATTGGATGCTTTGCGTCTCCAAACCTATGAAGTCTGGACCGGAGTGGCCTGGTCGGTCTCGGCCGGAATGCTGCAGCAAGGCATGGAAAAAGAGGCTGAAGAATTAGGGTATAGTGTTTATAATACGATTTGGAACACTAACGCCCTTTGGTTTCGGACCCCCGAAGCCTGGTGCGCCGATGGAACAATCCGGGCTCCTTATTACATGCGGGCCACTGCTATTTGGGCCTTGAAACATGCGTATGATATTTATGAAAAATAAAGCAATCCATTTTTTATAACATGGAGGAGATAATGTTGGTTATAAACGGAGAAATCATTCTAATCATTGCCGCCTTTTGTTTAGTGATCCTTACTGTCATTCCTTTGACGATTCATGCCCAAGTAAACGCGGCGTCTCCGAATTCGCCACAATGGAAGCTGGTTTGGAGCGACGAGTTTAACGGGCCGGACGGTTCCCCGGTTGACCCCACCAAATGGGAGTATGATCTCGGTGGCTGGGGTTGGGGCAATGAAGAGGCCGAATGTTACACCGACCGGACTGCGAACGTTTATCAAGAAAACGGTTTTCTGGTCATTCAAGCCCTCCGGGAAGATTATGAAAACCGGGAATACACTTCCGGCCGAATCAAGACCAAGGGTAGGTTTGAGCCGCTATACGGGAGAATTGAAGCCCGGATCAAACTGCCTTCCGGACAAGGAATATGGCCGGCTTTCTGGATGTTGGGCAATGATATTGAGACCAATAATTGGCCTAACTGTGGTGAGATTGATATTATGGAAAATCTAGGACGGGAACCCGACATTATCCATGGAACAATCCACGGGCCAGGATATTCCGGGGCCAAGGGACCGACCAATTTGTTCCAAACCAAGAATAAGAAAATCTCCGATGACTTTCACATTTACGCTATCGAATGGGAACCAAACCGAATCCGTTGGTATTTTGATGATAAGTGTTATTTCACTATGGAGCCCGGGGATATTATGGATAAATGGGTTTTTGAGCACCCGTTTTTTATTCTGCTAAATGTAGCAGTCGGGGGTTCTTGGCCTGGCTATCCGGATGCCACCACCGTTTTCCCTCAAAAAATGCTGGTCGACTATGTCCGGGTATATCAAAAATAATAATATAAACCTGGATCGCCAATTCAAAATTGATAATAATTTTATAGGAGGTTTTGGGGGATGAATGAACGGATGAAACAACTAAAAAGCGGGTTAATTGTATTGGCGTTGTTAATGGTGGCCGTTCTACCGGCAGGCTTTTGCAACGACAACGGGCGGGAAAATCCCCAACTGACGGTTGGAGATTCCTTCCTTTCCGATTTTAAAGAGGGAAAAGACCCCTTATGGACTGCTTCCAGCGGATGGAGCAACGGCAATATGTTCCGGGTTGGTTGGATGGCCGACCATGCTGTGGCCGGCAATGGCGTTTTGACGTTAACTCTTGATAACCAAGCGAGTTGTGGTCAACCGTTCACCTCAGGTGAGTACCGTACCGCGCAGTTTTATCAATACGGAACTTTTGAAGTCCGGATGAAAGCCGTAAAACAAAAAGGTATCGTCTCTTCTTTTTTTACCTATACCGGACCTTATGATGGTCAGCCCTGGGATGAGATTGATATCGAGTTTTTAGGAAGGGACACTACTATTGTCCAGTTCAATTATTTCACCAACGGTCAGGGTAATCATGAGTATATTGATAACCTGGGGTTTGATGCTTCGGAAGATTTTCACGACTATAAGATCGTCTGGAGTAAGGAAAAAATTGATTGGTATGTCGATGGTGTGTTGAAGTGTACCGCCACTAAAGATATCCCGACCCATCCGCAACGGATTATGATGAACCTTTGGGCTGGAACCGGCGTGGACAATTGGCTGGCGCCTTTCCAATATACCGGTCCGCTTCATGCCGTGTATGACTGGGTAAGGTATACCAAATAAGAGGTCACACCTTTTTATAATCCATCGGGGTAACATTATAGTATTGGCGGAAAACCCGGCCGAAATAGGAGGGGTCGGTATAACCAACGGCGGTGGCCACCTCATAGATTTTTTTCTCGCCTGATTCCAGCAAGGAACGAGCTACTTCCATCTTGCGACGGGTTACGTAATCCGAAAAACTCTCATTGGTTTGTTCCCGGAAAAGGCGGCTTAGATACTGCGGACTTAGAAATACCGAGCGGGCTACCTGGGAGAGGGAGATGGTCTCAGCTAAATGATTATCAATATAATCTTTTACCTGACGGATACAACCCCGCAGCGAGGTGCTGGTCATTTTGCGAATCGCATCTCCTAATTGATTGAACCGGGACTCCCACCACTCAATCAGATATTGGGTTGGTCCCGTTGGACCGCCATGCATCAACAAAGCATATTCATCATCCTTCAGCGCTTCTTGGAGATTCAATCCAGCCCGTTGCGCGATCCGGACCAGCGCGCCGGTGAGGATCCATCCAGTTTCACGCTGCCATGGGTTCGGTTCGGACTGTTCCCAACCTGTGGAAAACACTTGTTCTAATATTAAATGGATGGTTTCCGGCGCTTGGCCGGTTTCCAAGCAAACGCTTAACCTTTCTTCGTCCCTTGGTAAAAACGTGGGAACTTGCGTCTCCTTGGCGGAATGCGTGGCAATTGCTTCCACGCCCAAACTGGATTGGAACCGCAAAGCTTGTTTGGCTTGTTCGAATGAGCGGGCCGCCTCGATAAGGCTCGGCGCTACTCCTCCGATACCGATCTGTAGCGCGCAAGGCAACTGCAACCGAGCCTGATCCAGAATGTCGCGGGCCAGACCATCGGCAAGCTTAGACAGGCTGCCTCCCGACTGATTAACGAAAATAAGTCCTCCGATAAGTCCGCGTTCCAACCGGGTTGCTAAACCGGCTTGGGCAAAGGCGGTTTCGACCAGGTGATGGATTGACAGCCAAATTAGCTGCCGTTCCTTTTCATTGTAATTCAAATACAATCCGGCATGATCTTCCACTTTACAAACCAATGCAACCACAGGTTGCTCGGGTTCCAATGGTAATTGGAGAAAGCCGAGGCGCTCTCGTAAGTCGTTCTCCTCTAATTCGCCCTGAAACAACTCCCGTAAAAACTGTTCCCGTAACATAGGCTGACTGGCCTCCAACTGGAGCCGCATTTGGGCTTGAGCTTCATCGTTAGCCCGTCTTTGGACCAAAATTTCACATTCCTTGAGGACCGCTGTCAGAATCTCTTCACGGGGAGAAGGTTTTAAAATATAGCCGGAAACGCCGATTTCCAAGCAAGACTTCACATAGGAAAATTCATCATAGCCGCTGATGACCAAAATCCGGGAATGGGGATAATGCATCATCACCAACTTCGCCAGATCAATACCGGCCATCCCCGGCATTCGGATGTCAGTCAGAATAATTTCCGGTTTTTCTTCCTGAATCAACTGCCAAGCTTCCACCCCGTCCACGGCGGGACCGACAATGCAGATATCGTGATCTTCCCAGGCTATTTCCCGGGCCAGCCATTCTCTTGACCCGGGTTCATCATCGGCAATTAATAACTTAAACATAGGAGCGCCTCCTTTGTCTATCATCCGTCAATCTCCTGGGCCGGCCAACGGATATCCACTCGTAATCCACCGTCAGGATTGGCGGATAGTGTAATCCCCCATTCTTCACCATAAGCCAGTTTCAGCCTGCGGTGCACGTTAACCATTCCATGGGCTTTTTTGGTCGCAGTATCCGATAAATCGGCTTGTGATTTCAATAATTGTTCCTGATTTAAGCCGATCCCGTTATCGGAAATGATAAAATGAATGGTGTTATTTTCGCGCAACCCTATAATGGATAACAAGCCGTTTCCTTGTTTAGGCTCAAGACCGTGGATGAAGGCGTTTTCCACAATAGGTTGCAGAAGCAGCTTGGGAATTTGGTATCTTAATATATCAGGCTCAATCCGGATCTCCACTTGAATCCGGTCACCATGGCGCAGTTGCTGTAAATTGATATAGTGGCTCAATTGTTCTATAGCCGATTTAATATTGACAATGGCGGGCCCGCGGCCCAGGCTGAGCCGGAATAACCGGGATAGGTTGATAATGGCTTTACCACCTTCTTCATGGTCGCCGCCCATGATCAAGCGGTAGATGCAATCCAGCGTATTATATAAAAAATGGGGATTAATCTGGGCTTGGAGAAATTCCAACTCGGATTGACGCCGGGCTAATCGTTGCACATAAGCTTCTTGGATTAATAACTCCAGTTGGGCTGCGGTGGAGTTGAAACTTTGGTAAAGATGCCCAAACTCGTCTTTGCGCCGCTCAGCAATGCGGGTAGTAAAATCCCCTTGGCCAAGCCGGTTTATTGCCAGAGAAAGCCGATGGAACGGACGGACAACATCCAGGAGTAGAAACCAGGTCAAAATCAAAGCTGCGCTGAAAGCAATCAACACACTGATCCAAATCACGGAGGTTATTTCCCGGCTAATCGGACCATATACTTCATTCAAAGGAAGCGATTGAGTATAAATATAACCCATGAAGCCACGCCGATACATTCCCAACTCTTTTTTTTTGCCGTTTTGATAAATTAGATGACCTTCGGAAACACCAGGGTCATCCGCCAGTGCTTTGGCCAGCAGCGGATTATTTCCGGCATAATTTTTAAAAAGACGGTATTTTTCATTGACAATGCTTCCCTGGGAAGGAATGGCCAACAGAAGTCCTTTGGCGTCAAAAAGTTCTCCCACCGGTTCGTTGATTGGAAACAACGGTCCAATCGGGGTATCCGACAAGTCGGCGTTAAAGTCAATCCCGACAACATATTTTAAACTGCCAAAATTTTTAGTGGCTACCCAATATAGCGGCATTATGGCGCTGGGTTGAATGTTGTCGCGAATATTTCCGATAAAGCTTAATCTGCTATATAGTTCCGTGGAAGTGGAATTCATTTGAAAGCCCAATTCTTCATCCGGGGTCTTTCCATTAAGGATCTGATGCCACCACGGCCGTTTTTTCAGGTCATTCAAGGCGTTGTCGAGTCCCGCGTAAATCAGTTTTCCATCCGGATACACGATATAAGCGGCCAACACATTGGTTGAATCATTGACTGAATTATTGAGGTTAACGTGGATACCGACTAAATATCTGTTTAAAAAACTTTGGATCTTATCCGGGTCTTTAGTGGCCAATAAATCAATTTGATTAGCCAAACTATAAATCATTTCAGAGCGCCGCGTAATTTCGTTTAAAACCCTAGACTCCGCATGCTGCAGTGAAATTTGCAGGCTTTGATAAGTTGTGGCCGTAATCTGATTTTTAACGCGCGTGGAGAAAAAAAAGGCGGTAAGCCCTGCGTTTAATAAGGAAACGAACAAGATCACAAGTAGTATCTTGATTTGAAGGCTGCCATACTTGAACCGACCAAGGTTCATTTTTCATCTTCCTTGCTTAGTATTCTATTCCATAAATTTAATTTCAACAAAAAATAGAATTATCCTCCGTTAGGTCCCGCTTATATGAGGAAATCCGCCGGTTCCCCATCATTATTCAGCCGGTGAAATTAAGGAACCATAATAAACCAAATTGCCGTTGAAGCGGCAATTTGGTTTATTATCAAAAGTTTTGCCCGTTTGATTACCCTTTGACTCCGGTAGTGGCGATACCTCTCATAAAGTACCGTTGCGCGGCAAAGAACAATATTATCAACGGCAAGGTATATAACACTCCTACCGTCATTTGATAGGGGGTGTTAGGGATCGGAAGGGTGTAACTAACATTTGGTAAGCGCACATTTTGCATTTGGACCGCCAAAGTCTGGTTTTGGTCTGTTAAATATATTAACGGTGCCAAAAAATCCGCATAAGTCCATTGAAAAGTAAAAATACAAGTGGTAATAATAGCCGGACTCGATAATGGGAAAAAGATGTTCCAAAAGGTTCTGAACCGTCCGCAACCGTCAATTAAGGCCGCATCTTCAAGCTCCTTGGGCAGGCTGGCAAAAAATTGGCGAAACAAGAAAATAAAGATTCCCCAGCCGGGGGCGGCATTGAGCCAAAACGGCAGATAGCATAAGGGCCAAGGCTTATTTAATATATTTAGTTGGGAAAACATAATGTATTGAGGAATCAAGGTTGCTAATTGGGGCAACATCATGGTCGCCAGGACGATTCCAAAAAGGAAGTTCCGGCCGGGGGCTCTGTATCGGGCGAAACCGAAGCCCGCCAAAGCGCTCGATATTGTGACCAACGCCGTTACCGTTATACTGAGTGTTAATGAGTTTCGTAAAGAATTAAAGAAGTCAATTGTCCGCGGGTCGAAAAGCACTTCCCGGAAATGCTTCCAAAGCGCAACCTTGGGGAGGATGGTCACCGGATACATAGTCAATTCTTCCGGAGTTTTTAAGGCCATGATCAACATCCAGCAAAGGGGAAACAGCGCTAAAATGCTGGCAAACACCAATAATACAATTAAGAAACCGTTTTTTCGCCCGCTCATTTTTCACTTCCCCCATCCTGTTCGATTGAATAATGAACCCAATATTGGCTTGATTTCCAGACAACTAAAGTAATTAACATTGTTATAATAAACATAATCCAGATCAAGGCCACTCCATATCCCGCCCGGTTGGCCACCATTATTTGATTCATAGCGTAACCCGGGAACACATACATGCTGTGTTGCGGGGTCCAAAAAGTTGCCATGTCTGTTAATCTGCTCATAATGTTCCCCGGAATAAACATTTGTAAGGAGTTGATAATTCCCAAGACGATCTGAAAATAGGTAATTGGAGTTAATATCGGCCAGGTTACATGGCGGAAAACTTGCCACTTCCCGGCGCCGTCGATGGCGGCCGCTTCCTCAAGCTCATGGGGTACTCCCTGCAAACCGGCTAAAAAAATCACCAGCGCCGTGCCGCAGCTCCAGACGGACATCGCGACCAGAACATACAGACCGTAATCATTAAGCCAATTAATGGCGGTGCCGGGCCGGAAGATACTGATGAATAAATTTAAAAAACCCGAATTCGAGTCAAAAATTGATTTAAATATCAAAGCGGCGGCGGCTATTGGGATCATGGTCGGCAGGTAAAAAGCGGTTCGGTAAAAACCGCGGCCCGGTATTCTTTTGTTTAATACCAAAGCCAGGCCTAAAGCGGTAACCAAAGATAAAGGGATCGACAATAACGAATAAATTAAAGTTTGCCGCATGGTATACCATGCTTCCGGGTTGCGAAACGCTTCGATATAGTTAGAAAGCCCTATGAATACGCTTCCTTTGATATCCATACCATTAAAATTGGTAAAACTGATTACGACTGCTATAATTAAGGGAAATACCAATAAAAGAATGATGCCTAATAACCAGATTGAGATAAATCCATAAAAAGCCATCGTTTCACTTTTTAATATGCGGCTCATCAAACTCGGTTTCCCGTTGTTTTGCAACGACATTTTAATGTATTCCAATCTTGCTGAATCTCTGTCTTCCATGAGAATACTCCTTTCGGTATTACAAGAACGG